>JAQWTL010000045.1 GCA_029242715.1 Phycisphaerales bacterium | reverse complement strand
GGTGAGGAGGTTGACTGAATCACGACCGATCTCGGGGCCGATGTCCTGACCTTCTCGGGCAATGAGGGTCACCTCTTGTTGGTTGTCTATTCCGACCGTCACTCGGTACAGCGCGGAAGCCCCGGCCCCCGAGCCACGCGTCGCGGTGACAATGAACGCAGCCATGATCGAGCCGTCATCCAGCGTATTGATCATCCCGATTCGAGGGAGATCGGAAATGATCCATTCACATGGCGATTCACATCCAGGCAGTGGCTGATGGATCTCAAATCCAGTGAGTTCGATGACATCATCCTCTGAAGCGAACAGAACGGTCTTGTCCTGATATCGGATCAACGAACGCCCGGATCCTCCGCCGAGTGTGGCCTGGCCAATCGTCGCTGTGGTTACGCAGTCAGAGGAGGCATTCGGGTCGATCATGTAGTCCTCGCCAAGGCTCTGGGGTGTTGAATTCCAGTTGATGAGATAGGTCTGTTTGTTGTCCCATTTCTTGTAGTGCCAGAGCAGAAGTGTTGGCAAGGGGGCATCATTGAGTACCGGATGGTTATAACGATGACTGCGTTGTTGCCCAGGAAGATACACCTCAGCATCTCGATGAAGTTTCATCTGGTGAGTGTTGACATCTCCGTCGTCTGCGCAGTACAGGGCCGAGGAGTCACTTTGACCGTATGAGGCCTCGTATCGAGTCAGCGCAATCGAGGCCGGTCCTACAGCAGGTGAGTTGATACTGGGATCCCAGCCATACAACCATCCGGGGTGGTGGGTGCCCCAACCATCCATCAACGGCAGACGATCACCTTCGATCAGCGAGAATGCGGTTTGCTCGGTATCGGCCAAGGCGGTTGCTTGTCCAATAGTGAACACCAGTGCTGCCATCGAGATACCTGGTGCAATACACCGATTCATGAGTGATCGTGCCATGTCATTCTCCTGCTCGCAAATGAAGCCATCCCAGTCAAGTTGTCACGCTGAGACACCGCCCCGTGCACGATGCACCGGTTACGACGTCCAAGCCGTGGACGTGCTTCCCCCCTCACATGTCAGTGTGTACCCCGGAGACGATCTTCATCGCTCCTCGCATGTCTTCACACTACCAACACATCGAGATCATCCAAAGCACTTTGCCAAATTGCACAGCGTTTCCCTATTCATTGAAAGGACAGCCGACTCACTGCAGCCTTCAATGTTCATAGAAATTTAGAAATCAATGTGGGGATGACTTGCTGGCAGGGTATTGCTGTTCAGTCGCAGGATTCGCGGTAACGATTCAGCGGGATAGCCTGGGCGTTGTTCTTACTTGTACGCAGATATTGCCGAGGGAACAGAACTTCGTCGGATAGATGCACGGAGTCATGGTGTCCGATGTGATGGAGAGTGCGCAAAAAACGGTCGGCTCCCAAGGGAGCCAACTGTAGAATCGAATTGAATGATGTCCTTTGAAGTCGGCGCTCAGCAGCCTCCAAAGGCGCTGATGATCAGAAGAATATCATCGACATTGACCGTGCCGTCATCATTTACGTCAGCGCCTTGACTGCCATCACTTCCGAACTGAGCAATGGCTGCCAGAATGTCATCGACATCAGCATCGTTATCACCATCGGTATCACCCGGACAAGGGACTGGGATTTCAAGTGGTCCCTGTGGAGTGAGGTCCTGTCCATCAAAGCCGACATAGTCAACGGGATACTGGCTGCAACGGAATGCATTCTGTCCACTGGGAACATCGCCCTGATTCAGAGGACCCGCCGGCGTCACGGGGTTGATATACCGCCAAATCACTTCACCACTTTCGTCAACCTCAAAGAACTGCCCGCCAACAGGATCAGTGCCAGAACCACGACCCATGCAGATCAGGGTAGTGCCTGATTCGGTCCGTTCGACTCCAGAAAGGCCGCTGCTATAGAAATCGGTTTGCACATCCGCCTCGTAGATGATGATGGCATCTTCTGGGCCATAGGTGCCTCCGGAAACGAGCTCGTAGGTGCCATCTGACAGAAGGGGAGTCACGATTTCATCAGCGCGGGAATACCGGGTGCCTGGCCGAGTACTGCCGTTATTGAAAACGGTGATATTGCCCGCACCGGGGTAGCCCTCGGGAATCCAGCGACAATCATGATTAAAGAACAGCGTCTGATCATCTGCGGTTCCACGATCGTAGGCCAGAGGGTTACCCCAGCGATACAGCAGATCACCGGCAGGACCAGCAGCCTCCTGGGTCGTCGTGTCATGATCGATGATCCAGATCTCGTTGACGAACGGGGAGGAGATGACGATCTGGTCAAGTGTTTCGTTGTAATCAATGGCATTGACATGTAACCAGTCAGCCCGGCCATCACGCCCATAGTTCAGATCGATCTTGCTGGGATTGTCAGCAATGACGCCGTAGTTTGGCTTTGTAGCATCGAAATCCTGGACGAGATGGTCCCACGCTCTCCATTCCCACACGATGGTTCCCTGGTCAGCAGTATTGAGATCAGGTTCAAGTTCGATGATCCAGAGCGGCCAGACTTCTCCATCTTCATCGGTAATGAAAGCAGGGTCTCGGCCAGCAGCTAATGCTTCTGCATTCGATTTCACTTCCCATGAGATCATCAGGATATTGCCATTGGGCATGGGTTGGATGTCATGATGGAGACGGTGTTCAGTCGTGTTATGGCAATACCGCCACAGCAGGTTGTTGTCCCAATCAAAGATGCTGGCACAGCCACCGTCGCCACCAGCGGCAGGTCCACCATCGACCGGTCCATTATCCGAACAACGCAGGAGCGTTCCATTTTCAAGCATGTACAGTGCGTTGCCTGCAACGTAGTCATCAACCCATGAGTTAATCATCATTCCATCGTTGTCGATGAGGAAAGTCTGTGTGCCATTCAACGGGGCAAACAACTTATAGGTGTCTGAGCAGGGGGCGGCGTCATCACAGGCCGTAATGAGTCCCATGGTGGGAGTTTCACCAGCGATGGCCATGCTAGATATCGCGAGGGACAGGGCAATCGGGCAAGCCGATGATCCAAAGCTATTCAACAACATCTCTTCTCTCCTTCAGGGGACACGGGCATTCCAAGGCCGTTCATACAGAATGGCATGGATGGGGACTCGGGCACCTAAAAAGGGTCGTTTTGATACAAACAGCGTCTTATAACCGGTATTCGCAGATCCAGCGGGAGCTGCTGCAACGTTATTGGAACTCCTTGACGGTGGTCATTCAAAAACTGACCACTTGTTCTGCTGAACTGGTCATGGCACCGGGCCTTCAGTTTTCGTTCGTGGGGCGAACGCAGGAAACCCAATTTTGAGGTTTTCCTTACGTGCGGACTTCCGCGTTTAGAGCGTGCTCTTCAGATGCAGGTTTCGCCGTAGTGACTCAGCAGGATGAGCACGTCATCGGTATCGACGAGCCCATCGCCATCGAAATCGGCATTGGAATCGGCTGTATCCCAGACCGAGATGAGATAGAGCACATCATTGACGTCAACCATGCCGTCGCCGGTCGCATCGCCGATGCAGTCCGGGCATGTATCGGTGATGTCATTATTGCCTTGATCGATCCAGCCGCCATCGATCTGATCAGGAGTATTGCCACAGACAATGGTGCCCGAGATGTCAGGGCTGATTCCACTGAAGTTGAGTATTCCGCCTCCATTCGTTGCCGTGTTTGTTGTCACTTCACAGTCGATGATCTGGGCTGTTGCATCGCCGTAGAAGGAAAGCCCGCCACCATTGGTCGAGTTGTTGCCCATGATCTGGCATCCAATGAGAACAGGTTCACAGCCGGCTCCGGTATTCGACATCCCGCCACCGGCACCGTTCGTGGTATTGGCTTCCAGCAGGCAGGCAGTCAGTGAAGGGCTGCTGTCCGTGTTGGCAATGGCGCCGCCAGATGAAAATGCTGACGTTGACTGGTTGTTTCGAAAAGTACAACTGGTCAGTTGGGGATTGCTGTTGTCGCGGTTGTACATGCCGCCGCCAAAGGCAAACTGTCCGCCTGTGACAGAGTTGGCTGTGAAGGTGCAGTTCTCCAGAACGGGGTTGCAATTCAGAAGGTTGTACATCCCACCGCCGTCAATGCTGGCCACGTTGTCGGAGAAGGTGCAGTTCTGGAGGGTGGGGGTGCAGTCCTGGATGCTGTACATGCCACCGCCTCGAGTGGCTGTGTTTCCAGTGATGTTGCAGGATGTGAGCGAGACACTTGATTGAATGCCGTAGACGCCGCCACCATGTTGGGAGGCTTCGTTGGTTGAAATCGTGCAGTCGATGAAGGATGGCGTTCCGCCATCCATGCAGAAGACACCGCCGCCATGTCCAGTCGCAAGATTATCCCGGATGACGCAGTCGATGAATTCCGGCTGACACTGGCCACGGATATGGATGCCGCCTCCCTCGATGGTTCCGGTGTTGTTAATGAAATGACAGTTTTCAACTCGAGGGCTGCTCTCGTTGAAGAGTGTCATGCCACCGCCGTAATACGAAGACCCGTTGGTGAGCACCAGGTTGCGGAAGATCGTCGTATTGTCCTCGCCGTTATTGCATTGCAGTACGGCTCCGGACTGCATGCCATCGATGATGGTCGCTGGGGTCCCATCGGGATGGGTTTCACCTGTGATGATAATGCTCAAGCCCCCCGGCTCGAGATACGACATCTGGTAGGTTCCCGCTGCAATGGCGATGGTGTCACCATCCTGGGCGGCGAGGAGCGCTGACAAGATCGTCGGGTAGTCAGCCGGCACCTCAAGCACATCGGCAGAGGCGTGGGTGACGGACAAGAGGCTGGCAAAGAGGAACGTGAGGTGTTTCATGGGTCTGACTGCTGAGAGTCATCCATTGTGGTGTTGGTCGTCATGGAGATCAATGGGGGATTGTGGAATGGAACGGAAAGCGTGCTGTGCCGGGGCTGGTGATCATGCTGGCGGGTGTTCAGGCGGGGGGGCCGCCGTACATTTGCAGTACTTCAAGAAGGTCATCAACGCCCACGTCACCATCAGCATCCAGATCTGCCGGACAGTCCACGGGCAGGTCGGGGCATGAACCCCAATGATCCACCACCATCAAAACATCAGTCACATCGACGGATCCATCGAGATTGAGATCAGCGGTTCGCCCAGATGCCAGGAGGATCGGGATTTGAGACATGAGCATGTCCGCGGCAGCATCCATCCCTCCATATGCCTCGTAACCATGTCCTCCCTGGAAGTACTCCAGAGAAGATGGGACCTCTGCGGCCAAGAGCGCCTCGTGCATCCAGAATGATTGTCGCCAGGGATGCCATGGATCTTCAAGCCCATGAACCATGTGCATGGGTGCATCATCTTGATCAGCCCAGTTCACAGGTGAAGCTTCCATATATAGGCTCGCAGTGTTGTGGCCATATGAAGTCCCCATGAACCAGGCCAGAGGGCCGCTGCTGCCCATGTCTTCTGCCTGACGAAGAAGATCAGAGAGCCCCCAGAACGGGATGCCAGCCTGGATGTCATACCCCCCTTCGGGCGCCTGCAGTGGTTCGAACTGTTCAATGCCTCCAGTTGTTGCCAGGAACTTCGTGTAATACCCGCCGACTGATGGACCGGTGGCCACGATGGTTGAAGACAGGCCGTATTGGAATCCAGCGGTGCGAATCCATCGAACCATGGCTTTTACATCATGAATGGACTGTGGATACCCAGCCCGTTCAGGTGTTGTCAGCGTGTAGTTTCCGGAGACAACCGCATAGCCACCTTCACTGATTGCCTGCAGCAGTTCATGATCTGCAGCCTTGTCGCCTGAGACCCAGGCGCCACCATGTATGTACAGGATCGTAGGCGTGCCAGCGATCAGGCCGCTGTCAGGTAGATGGACGTCCAGGGCAGGATCCGTGCATCCGGGTGATTCATAGACGATGTCGGGAATGATCTCTGCATGCGTGGTGGTTCCATCAACGAGCATGAATATCAACAGCATCGAGTACAAGCTTTTCATCAGCAACACAGCGAGCGGTTTGAACTGTCTGCTCATGGCAATGGCAACCATTTGAATGCTGTCATTGCTTTGCGATCTTGCGAAGGCACTGTTCTTGCCAGCAGACATGGATTGTGTCGAGGGCATGATCATCGCAAGCCATGGTAGCAGTAGCGTCCAGGCAGATCCGGTCAGTCAATCGGAATGATCAGCCGATCGACGATCGTGATGAGGCTATGGCCATCGATGTCAAATTCGGCCTCAATGATGCATTGCTGTTGGCGGAGCAACACATGTGTTGTGATAGACTGTTGCCCTGATTTGAATTGACGTTCAAAGAGGCACAGGTGTTCCCGGCATGAAATCACTCCAGGTCATTCTCGGGTCATATATCAAGGCACCGCATCAGGTGTTTCGAAATATCAGTTGGCATCGGCCAAAGACAGTCAGTGATCACAGGATGATCTTTGTCTTGGGCGCTCCTAGAAGCGGCACGACCTTGATGGAACGCATCCTTCATGCCCACAGTCGATTGTTCAGTGCTCAGAAGGAAACGGGCCTGCTGTCCCCACGGAACATCTTTTCACGTGATCATTTCGGTCTGTCAACAGAAGACAACAAGCGGTTGTTCTCGGAATCCTGCGACGTCATCGATTTCTTGACACGTGCCGCGATCCTGCTGGAGTCGCGTAATGAGGGCCGAATCCTGATCGAGAAGACCCCGCAACATGTCCTTCGGCTTGGTTTTCTGGTCAAGCATTTTCCGAACGCCCGCTTCATCCATGTTGTGCGGGATGGTCGGGACGGCTATTGCTCAGCGTTGAAGCACCCGAACGTGAGATTGAATTCATCTGCTGCATATGCTCGTTACTGGAAGCGTTGCACTGAAGCGGGTCTATCGGTTCGGACGAATCCCATCGTTCACACGGTTCGTTACGAAGACTTCACGAGCAATCCTGCCGAGCACCTGGAAAAGCTCATGGCCTTTCTTGGACTTGAGCTCGAGCCTGCTCAATTCGAGGCAACCCAGGTCAAGGCTGATGCGAGAGCATCATTCCAGCGGCATCAAAGACTTGCTCAGCCGATATCAAATGCAACAGTTGGTCGGTGGCGAAAAGAGATGTCGGGTTCGGAAGTGCAGAAATTCCAGGCGGTGGCGGGGGAAGAACTCAAGGCATTCGGTTACGAACTGGCCTGAGTGGGCTGTCGCCATTTTTCGTATCAAGCATCCTTCAGCAACTTGAAGTGTTTGCCAGATATGGAAGCCTTGAAGTCAA
Source organism: Phycisphaerales bacterium (assembly GCA_029242715.1). Lineage (GTDB taxonomy): Bacteria > Planctomycetota > Phycisphaerae > Phycisphaerales > SM1A02 > UBA1668. Next base: position 44,286 of record JAQWTL010000045.1, on the reverse strand, counting down.
GGCCTTCGGGTGTGAATGCCATCTCGGCTGTGCCTGACAATTCATATGGAATCAGATCCTGGATCACTTGTGTTCCAAAGCTGGGAGTCATCTCTCCTGCAGGCTGCTTTCCTCTTGTTTCAACCCAGTTGATCTCAAGCATGTCGCCATCTTCAGCTTCCTGTATTCGCCAAGTGGCATTTACGAGACCGTCAGTTCTTGAAAATGCACCGTGTTTGCAGGAATTTGTTGCCAGTTCGTTTATGACGTGTGACAGGCACATGGCTGCTTTGGGGTTGAGATAGATTCCAGGTCCTTCGGTCTCCAGCAGATCCTTGCTGGTCAAATAAGGGCTGGAGCAATCCTTGATGAGTTCTTCAATGCTGATCCCAGGGTGATTCCGTCCTGCCAGAAGGTCGTGGACCCCGGAAAGATTGGAGACCCTGGCGGTCAGGTTTTCGACCAGTTTCTGATCAGTCGTGCATTGGCTGACTGTTTTCTGGCAGTGCACCACGATCTGCGTAAGCATATTCTTGACACGATGATCATGTTCACGCTTGAGCAGATCTTCTCTCTCATGTGATTTCTGCAAATTGCGGGTCATTTGATTGATTGCATTGCCGAGTTTGACGTATTCGCTGGTCGTGGCAATGTTCACTTTGGTTTCAAGTTGTCCGTCGCCGATTTTTCTCAAGGCCTCGATGAGTTTGTGCAGAGGATTCACCAGCCATCTGAAGGTCAGTGTTCCGAAGATGAACACGAGAATCAAGACGGCCAGGCTGAGTGTCAGGCTTCTGTGAAACTGTTCATCGATTTCAGCAAGAAAATCACTCTCGGGGATGATCGTGCCCAGCCGCCAGTCAAGGCCGACGGATTCTCCTGCTTTGGAGAGTCTCATCAAGTGAGGTTCATCCTCAAGCATGACCGTTCCATTGTAGTTCTGCGTGAGTTGCTGCTGATCAAGGGCACTGCCGATCTGCTGAATCATCAGATTTGAAGAGGCAGCAATTTTCGACAAGCTGCCGTCATCGGCTACCACTCTGGATTTGTCCGATGTCGCAAGCAGTTTTCCATCGCTCGAAGCAAGGATGGCAACGCCGGTTTTTCCAACAGGTATGGACTGGAGAAAGCCGGAAAGATCATTCAGTGAAATGTCGGTATCCATCACACCGATGAGTGTGCCATCTTCGTTGAAGATCGGTCGGCCATAGGAGACTCCGACCGTCTCGTTTTCACTGTTCTCTGCGCCTGCCCAGAGATACGGCTGGCTCCAGGCGGGTCTGCCAGCCTTTCGAGGTGTCATGTACCACGGGCGAGAGAACAGGTCGTAGTCGAATGTATTGATCGGTGACTTTGTGATGTTGCCTACCTCATCAATGATCCATTCCCGCATCATCTGAATCGAAGGATCATCTTTGATGTCCCAGTAGGTCTTTCCATCGGCGTACCTGGCGACCCACGCACTTCGTCCGTCCTCAGATCCCCATGTAATGGCACTGAGTGATTTGAATGCCTGTATCTCCTGGTAGAAGGTCTCTCGCCAGGAAGGGAGATCGCTTGGATCCAGAAGACCCCGTTTCATGAGGTGTTCATTCATCAGGCAGACCATTGGCGGAATAGCCACGATCTCGTTGATTTTCAATGTGACCAGGTCATGAATCTGGTCGATTTCCTGATCGATCAGAGTGCTCACGGCATCTCTGGACTGCCAGTACCAAAGGGTGGAAAGTCCGACTCCCAGGATGAGCACCGGTATTGCGATAAGAACCGGAGCAATGAAATTGAGGGGAAGCCGTGAAGTCATGAAGGGGAGAGTCTAGCTTTAGAAGCTCGCTGCTGTACAAACAGGCTCATTATCAAGATCGCCATTGCGTATCTGCATGGCCGGTGTTTAACTGTCTTGGCACATACGCCTTCCAAAGCTTCAGTTGGAAGGCGTCTTCATTACAGATGTATGAATGAGGTGCCAAACGGCAGCGATCTGGTGTCACGCCATGATCATTGTCACCCGAGTACCCCATCTGATCTGGAACTGTTCTAGATTGCTTCTGGTGACAAGTTGCTACCCATGTTCAAAGAAGACTGTTGGGATGTGGCTTGCAGCCCAAACTAAAGCTCTTGAACACAAATGGGCAGTCAGGACTGCCTTTGCAGCCTTCAAATCGACGATTTTAGATTTCTCAGGCTCAATAAGTGACAGAAACCTCGTTAAGGAGCACACAGGGGATCCGTCGCTGCATAGATCTATTGCATGAGGGAATCGCTGTTGAATCCCTTGCCAACGAAACGGGAATCTGGCTCCTGGGGGAGCCGCAAATTAACAGATCAGGTATTCGGGGTTCGAATCGCCTGGCGGAGATGACATCAGATGAATATTCAGAGAACTGCCACCTGTTTGGTGGGCGCGATCATTGTTTCTTGTACGAGCGTAGCCGGTGCGGCTATTGTCACTGTCGATGACGATGCACCGGCTCAGTACGACAGTATCCAAGCCGCCGTCAACGATGCTTCATCCAGCGAAGTAACGGAAATCCAGGTCATGCCCGGTGTTTATACCGGCGATGGCGATTACGTCGTCGATACGCTTGGCAAACCGGTCATCATCATTGCCAAAGATGGTAGTGGCACGGTGACCCTGGACGGCAAGCAGGTTCGTGGCGTGATTCGCTGCGATAATGGAGAGGATGAGGACACCAAGTTCGTGGACCTCATCCTGACCGGTGGTCGGGCTCAGGAAGGTGGCGGTGTCTACCTGAATAACACGAGTCCTCTCTTTCGCCAATGCGTTATTGATGGAAACCAATCCGTGAAAAACGGTGGCGGTTTCTTTTGTTCAACCGGCAGCCCGGTGCTTGAGGATTGCCATATTGCGAACAACACATCCGGTCGAGAAGGCGGCGGGTTGTACTTTTATAAGAGCAACGCAGTGATCAATGGTGGCAAGATTGCTGCCAATGAATCCCTCTATAGTGGAGGCGGCGTGTTCGTCTCCGGAGGTCGTTTGCAAACCAGCGACTGCAGCCTGAAAGAAAACACGACTTCCCTGAGTGGTGGCGGCATGGCCATCCATCAGCACGCCGAAGTGAATCTTGAGGTTTGTGAATTCCTTGACAACCAGGCAGGCGTCCGGGGTGGCGGCTTGTTCTCCTCAGAGAACAGCAAATTTGTCATGGACGAGTGCGTCGTAGAGGGCAATACAGCCGAGGTGGCAGGTGGTGGGATATCCATCAAGAGTTGCAACACTCATGCAGCCAGTTTGAACTTCTGCAAGATTTCAAACAATCGTGTTCTTCACCAGCAAGGATTTGGTGGTGGTCTCTATAGCCTGAAGAGTGAGGTCAGGTGTAGCGATTCCAAGTTCATCGGCAACCATGCGTTCACCGGTGGTGGGCTGTACATACGATCCAAGGCTGATGGCTCCAATCCTGAACTTCACCTCATGGATGGCGAGGTTTCCGGAAATACTGCCGACAATCAGGGTGGTGGTATCTACGTGGTTGGCGAAGGTGAAGTCGCCACCCGCGTGACTCTTGATGGAACCATGGTCAAAGACAATCTGGCCAAACATCAGGGTGGCGGTCTGTTTGCAGACAATTCCTCTTCTGTCACCCTGAACAAATGTGAACTGATCACGAACACTGTATTCACCGAAAACTATGACACCCTCATGGTTGGTGGTGGCGCGATCTTTTCGGAACAGTTATCTGGAACCTATCTCACGGACTGTGTCTTGGCCGGCAACCGATCCAACCGTTTCGCTGGTGCCGTCTACAACCGAAGCGCCGATGCCAAGTTCACCCACTGTCGATTCAGGGGCAATTCCTCAGCGGATAACGGCGGCGCGTGCTACGTGGTCGAAGGATCTGATCCTCGGTTTGAAGAAGACTGTCTTTTCCTGGAGAACCAGAGCAGTGAGAAGGGTGGGGCTCTGTACATCGAAGACAGTAGTCCGAGTATCAATGACACGGAATTTTCTACCAATCGTGCTCGCTACGGCGGTGCCATCTTCAGCAATGATCACGTCAGTTCGATTATCCAGGACTGCATGTTTGAGCAGAATGTGGCAATGGAGCGGGGTGGTGCCGTTGCGAGCTCGAACCTGAGCAATCCACGTTACGTCCGTGGTGTATTCCTCGGAAACCAGGCCAAGCGTGGTGGGGCCGCGTATGCTCAGCTCCAATCGTATCCCGTGTACATGGAATGCGATTTCAAGAACAACAAGGCCCTGGACCTTGGCGGGGCAGCCTGTGATAGCAGTGGTAGCCCATCTGTATACAGCAGCTGCACTTTCCATGACAACGAGGCGACCGGCGAAGATGGTGGGAAAGGTTGCGGTGGCGCCGTTCACGCCCATGAATCCGCACCGCGTTATATGAACAGCAACTTCACAGCCAATCTGGCCATCTCTCTTGGCGGAGCCATCTACAACTGGAATTGTGCACCGGAGGTGACGAACTGCAACGTCAAGGAGAACCAGTCAGCAGATGGTGGCGGCATGTACACCACACCCGGATACCAGCCCCCGGTTAAGGATTCCAAGATCTGTGGCAACCTGCCTGATCAGATCGTCGGCGAGTGGCTCGACCTGGGTGGCAATTCCGTGAGTGAACACTGCCTGATTCAATCGAATTCGGGCTACGCAATCACCAGTCATGACAGTCATAGGAACTTGCGAGACTTGTACATTCTGATTGATGCATGGGGAACCAGAAATTCCAAAGCAGATATCAACCGTGACAAGATCGTGGACATCAAGGATTTGATGATGCTGATAGACGACTTCCGCCCCGGCAAGTCCTCCCGTCCCGGCAAGTCCTCCCGTTCCGGCAAGTCCTCCCACTCGCGCAAGTAAAGGCCGATGCCTGCATTGTTTTCGTCCATGGGAGATTGGTTCAGTGTTTCATCACGCGGTCCGGCTTGTCACAAGCAAGCCGGGCCGCGTTTATTTACCGGTTGATGACACGTCAACGGCTCGGGGTCGTCAGACCAAAGGTCTCACGGGCTCTCAGAAGCAAGCCTTCGCGAAGAATGTCGAGCTTTGTGGCTCGGGCCTGGACCTGATCAAAGATGGCCCGGCCAGCTGATGGATTGCCGGTTTCAGCGAGCGCCATTGCCTGAATGAGTCTGATCGCAGCAGGATCGGCCTTCAATTCATTGGCACGTTGCAGCACCGTACCCAGTTCAGCAGCATGGCCATTTGCCAGCATGGCCAGCGCGAGCATCAAAGTGGCATCTGCGGAAGAGGGATTGGACTTGTAGAAGGGAACCGCAATCGCAAGGGCTTCTTCCGGTCTGGCTTTCAGTCCGGGCCATGGAAGCGTTCGCGCCATGATGTTGAAACGGATGAGTCGAGGATCATTTGGAGAACGAATCAAGGCGTGCTGCCAATCGCGAGTTGCTTCCGGCAGGTCGCCGGCTTTCCAGCGTGCAAGTCCGAGGTTGTAGGCGACGGAAGGGTCGCCCGGCGATAATGCCTCTGACTTTGCAAAGGCGTCTGCGGCTTCTGAAAACAAGCCGTTGCTCGCCAGGTAGGTTCCCAGCTTCGAATATGCCAGATGGTTGTTTGGTCGGAGCCTGGTTACTTCACGAGCCGTGGCAATGGCATCTTCTTGGCGACCTTGCTGGAAGTGAATTGCCGCCAGGCTGGACCAGGCATCTGCAGCGAACGGGGTATCGGAAACGACGGCCTCAAGACGTGTTCTTGCTTCATCGATATTGCCATCAGCCATGTCAACGGCAGCAAGATTCACATGTGCAGTTGTTGCCCATGGTGCATCGAGAACGAGTGGCTCCAGAACTTCACGAGTCGCATCCTTCTTGCCCGCTACCCAGAGCCCCTGGGCAAGCAGCAGCCTTGGAGGGATCGCATCCGCGCCTTCAAGAAGATCTGCCAGATCATCAACTCGTCGTGTTCGGTTGCTGAGCATGTCGCCCAGCAATGGATAGGCTTGGGCATATGGGTCATCCTTGAAACGCTCGGGATACAGCAACCGGGGAGTGACATCCGAAGGTGGCGGACCATCCATGGCGGGTGCCGGTGGTAGCGGGCCGGGATTCTGGATGCGGTGGTCGGTTACCGCGGAATGAATGACATCATCTGGGACACGGGTAGGCATGTGGCAGACTGCGCAGTCCTGCGCTTCAGCCAGTGGTATCTGCATGACCTGCTCAACCTGACAGGCTTCTGGTTCGTGGCATTCAAGGCACGTAGCCCGTGTACGTTCCTGGATTCCCTGAGGTGAGAGTTTGTGGTGTGCGTCATGGCACGAAAGACAACTGGTGCGGTCGGAATCCTTGAAACAGGCACTGCGTTCAAGTTGATAACCATGATGGTTGATTTCAAACTTGGCATCCTCCGGGTCATCAGGCGGGAAGTCGATATGGGCCAAGTATGTTTCCAGGTGTTCACCGGGGCGATATGAGAAGACGCCTCGGTCAAAGGGGCGGAGCATTGATCCGAGTCGACTACTTGGTTGCATATGACATTGGAGGCACAGATCATCAGCCAGTTTGGGGGGCAGATCATCTGGATTCAGGATCGATGCGGCAATGGCTTCATCAGTTGCATCAGCCGAATAGGCCAGATCGACATGGGCCTTGCCAGGGCCATGACACCTCTGGCAACCGATTCCAAGCGGGATTGAATCCGGGAAGGTGATGGGCCGACCAAGCAGATCTTCATCTTCAGGCATGCCCGGCAGGGCGGTATGGCAGAAGATGCAACCTCTTCCGACCTGTCTTCCAAACCGTCGATGATGTGTCGTGTCATAGCCCGGTGACATCCTCCACCCTTTGCCGGTGTACCAGGTCACAGGCAATTCCCAGAGTTCTCCGGAGGGTGACTGGTACAGGTAGGTTCGAGCGTGGTTGCCACTGCCCACGGCGTAATGGGCTTCCAATTCAACTTCGTTGATGGGCTGGCCCTGGGGATCCAGTTCGTATTGCTTCATCCACATGCGACCCTCGTCGTCCATTCGCATGCGGTAATGGAGATTGGAGGCGGGATGGTGATAGGTGCCGCCCTCCTCGCTGAAGTCGGCGATGGCATTGTCCGGCCCTGGAACCCAGAAGGCCTGGCCCATTCCGTGATCAGCAAACTGAGTGGCAACGTCCTGATGGCAGCGGCTGCAGCGGGCATCATCGACGTAGCCATCTGGCAGGGGCGTCATGAGTGCAGCCAGGGCTGTCATGATCAAAAGCATGGTTTCAGTGTATCGGTCCAGTGGGTCAAGTCAGCCCTGAAACCATCGAGGATGCCTCTGGACGGGCGGTGGTTTATCATTCAACCCTCTGAAAGGGAGATTCATCACATGTTCAGAAGCCACCCAGTTGCCATTCTCATGATCATTACGCTTGCCCTGATGACGGCTTGCAAGACGACGGACAGCTCGGCTTCTTCTGCCGTTCCCGCCCTTGACAAGCAGCATCGAACACTGGCTGTAGGCCAGTCCACGAGGGTACTGCTGATGAGCAATCGAACAACGGGCTACGAATGGTCAATCAATCGCTCTGCATCGACGGGCATGGATCGGATTGCCATCACGGACAGTGGCTATACCTCCACGGACTCTCCTGACGGGGTGGTCGGGGCGCCAGGACGCGAGTGGTGGCTGATCAAGGGTGTGGAGCCTGGAGAGGCGATGATTCACCTCGTGTACCGGCGGCCCTGGGAAAAAAACACGCCTCCAGCCCGGCAGGCGGTCTTCACCATAGTTGTGAGCCGCTAGGCATCTTGCCAGGGTCTCGGGGGCTGAAACGCCTATAATGGAATGCTCCATATCGACTTCCACCACTCTGCCAAGAAAACCCGCATGCTTACGGATCCAACTACCGTGACCTCTTCTTCCACGCCATCAACCCAGGCTCATGCCAGTGAGCAGGTCCCTCTCCCGGGACCTGATGTGCTCAAGAAGTGGCTTTATGACATGAAGTTGATCCGTGAGTTCGAGGTCCGCGCAATGCAGGCCTACCAGAACAAGCTTGCCGGTGGATTCCTGCATGTCTACAACGGCCAGGAGGCCGTGGCGGTCGGGACGATTGCAGCCCTGCAGAAAGGGGATCCCGTCATCACTGCCTACAGGGACCATGGCCATGCACTGGCTCGTGGAATGGATCCCAAGGTCGGCATGGCCGAGTTGTTCGGTCGCATTGATGGTTGTGCAAAGGGCAAGGGTGGCTCGATGCACTTCTTTGATGTTCCCAATCACATGTATGGGGGACATGGCATCGTTGGCGCACAGACTCCTGTGGGGGCTGGACTTGCATTTGCCACGATGTACGAGGATGAGGTCATCAACAAGGGCAAGAATTCCCACGTGACCCTCTGCTTCCTTGGTGATGGTGCTTTGAACCAGGGCGCTTTTCACGAGGCGGCAAACCTGGCCAAGGTGATGAACCTGCCCGTGATCTACATCGTTGAAAACAATCGTTACGCGATGGGAACCGCCATCGAGCGATGCACTTCAGCGGCGGATTCGCTTCTGCACAAGGCCGTTGCCTACGGAATGGATGCCGTCAAAATCAACGGAATGGATATCACTGAAACCTACCCGGCGATGAAATCGCTGGTTGATGACATCCGCGCCAACCCCCGTCCTGCTTTCGTGGACATGGATTGCTATCGATTCAAGGGACACTCGGTGTCCGATCCCCGCAAGTATCGAACGAGTGAAGAAGAGCTTGAGAACGAGGCCAATTGCCCGATTGAGAATCTCTCCAAGTTCCTGCTTTCCAGCGGTGTCATGGAGGAAGCGGATATCAAGGCCATGACCAAGGAGATCCGGACGGAGATCCGTGCCGTGGTCAAGTGGGCTGAGGAATCACCACCACCTGGTATCGAGGAGCTCTATCACGACGTCTATGTCGAAGAGTGGGGCCCTTATACCGGTACCTCGCTGCCGAACTTCATGAAAGACAAGCCGGGAGGGCAGGCCTGATGTCCAGAACGATCGAGTTCCGGGATGCCCTGAGGGAAGCCATGTCAGGTGAGATGCGGGATGACGCTCGTATCTTCCTGATCGGTGAGGAAGTTGCCGAGTATGACGGTGCCTACAAGGTGAGCCGTGGGATGCTGGAGGAGTTTGGCCCACGTCGAATCATCGACACACCGATCTCGGAAACGGGCTTTGCCGGACTTGGTATCGGGGCTGCCATGATGGGGCTTCGCCCAATCGTTGAATTCATGAGTTGGTCCTTCAGCCTCGTGGCTGCTGACCAGATTCTCAATAACGCTCCCAAGATGTTGTACATGAGTGGCGGCCAGCTTCGCGTCCCCATCGTCTTCCGTGGCAATGATGGTGCAGGAGGCCAGTTGGGTTCGACTCATTCCTGGTGCGTTGAATCCCTCTATGCAAATGTCCCTGGTCTCAAGATCGTCATCCCGTCCGATCCCTATGACGCCAAGGGGCTCTTGACAGCAGCCATTCGTGATCCGGACCCGGTCTTCTGCCTGGAATCCGAGCGCATGCTCTCCATGACAGGTGGCGTTCCGGAGGAAGCCTATTCAATTCCAATCGGACAGGCAGTTGTCCGTCGCGAAGGAACGGATTGCACAGTCGTGAGCTTCGGTCGCCCAGTGCATTTCTGCATGGAGGCTGCTGAGGAACTCGCGAAAGAAGGCATCGACTGCGAAGTGATTGATGGCCGGAGCATCAAGCCACTTGATATCGACACGATCACGGCATCTGTTCGTAAGACCAACTGCTGTGTTGTCGTAGACCAGTCCTGGTCATTCGCTTCAATAGGTTCCGAGGTGGCAGCGCAAGTTCACCGTTATTGTTTCGACGACCTGGACAATCATGTCCATCGAGTCCACAGTGATGACGTCCCTGCTCCATATGCACATGATCTCGAGGCAGAAATGCTTCCCAATGCCCGCAAGATCTGTGAGGCTGTTCGCAGCGCGACATATAACGCCTGAGGAATAAGATCTTTATGCCCATCGACATCACCATGCCGCGGCTTTCGGACACGATGGAAAAGGGGACCATCATCAAATGGCATGTTGCCGAGGGCGATGAAGTCAGTTCAGGTGATGTGTTGGCAGATGTGGAAACAGACAAGGCCACCATGGAGATGCAGTCATTTGATGATGGCACGGTGCACAGTCTTCCTGTGGGCGAAGGGCAGCCCGTAGAGGTCGGCACAGTGGTAGCCGTGTTGCTTGAAGAAGATGAGTCGCCTGAGGATGCCACGCCCAGCAAGCCAGCTGAGCCAGCTCCGGCAGACGCGGCAACTCCTGCAGCAAAGGCGGCCAGTCCCGGAACAACTCCCGAACCCGTTTCGGCTGATGGATCTCCATCGTCTTCAGCGCGTTCCTCCACAGGACAATTCCGTATTTCCCCGGTTGCTCGCCGATTGGCTGATGATCACGGCATTGATCCGACCTCACTGGTTGGATCAGGGCCGTCTGGTCGCATCGTCAAGCGTGACATCCTTGCGGCGATCGGGACCGGTGAGGAGACACGTTCAGCAGTACCGCCTTCGGCGGGAACCGCTCCGCCTGCTCCTGCTGCTCAGCAGATATCCCAGCCACCAGCACCAGTAGTGCCTGCGGTTTCGGTTTCAGCCACGCCAGTGTCCAGTGGGCAAATCACCATTCCGGGCGCATTGCAGTCACATCGTGAGCCCTTGACCGGAATGCGGCAGACCATTGCGCAACGGCTCGTCGAGTCGAAGCAGTCAATTCCGCATTACCAGGTGAGCATGACTCTGGATGTTGATCCATTGCTTTCGCTGCGAAAATCCTTGAATTCACAGCTGGCCGGTACCGGCTCCAAGATCAGTGTCAACGATCTGATCGTACGAGCCTGTGGCTTGGCGATGTATGCGAACCCGCTCATGAATGCATCATGGGCCGGAGATGCCATCGAGTATCACGGCGATGTCAATATTGGAGTCGCCATTTCTCTGCCACAGGAGAAAGGCGGAGGTCTGGTCGTTGCCACGATCAGGAACGTGGACCGCAAGAGCATCCGAATCATTTCAGCTGAGACACGGGCGCTTTCCGAGAAAGCTCGAAGCCGTGGTCTGACAATCGACGAAATGTCGGAGTCGACGTTCACCATCTCCAACCTGGGCATGTACGGGATCACCGACTTCACCGCCATCATCAATCCTCCCAACAGCGCGATTCTTGCAGTAGGTGCCGCTCTTGAGAAACCGGTTGTCCGCAATGGCGAACTCACGGTTGGTCGTGAGATGACGGTGACTCTGAGCAATGACCACCGCGTCGTGGACGGGGCGACCGCTGCTCAGTATCTCGTTTCGCTTCGGGAGTTCATTGAGAACCCTGCACAGATCCTGGTTTGAGCCGGATCAGCTGTTCCCTGAGAGCCTGCGTACTGTCATCATGAATGTTCGTGTCATTGAGCGATGCATCGCCCAGGCGATAGCTACATAGGTGGCTCCCGATACCACGGCTCCCAGAATCAGCAGGCTCTGGATCATGTTTGAGTCGGTCTGTTCCCAGCTTGAATCAAGCCATTCAACGGGATCATTCATGAACAGTATGAGATTGCCGGGGTTCATCGAGCCAAGGCAGACACCCAGGTAGGGGACTGTCCTGGCGGCAGTCATTCCACAGACTCCAAGCAGGCCGATGATGAAGATCAGTATCAGCACGGCCGTGACGATTGAGCCGATGGTGCCGCGGGATCGAATGGACCAGTGCAGGCCAACCATTACGCAGAAAGCAATGAATGGAATGAAGACGATTGCAAAGGCAAGGCCGACCCCTGGCAGCATGATGGGCACGTCGACCGTTAGTCCACCAACCATTGTCACAGGAAGGCTGACGGCAGATCCAAATCCGCCGATCAACACGTAGCCCGCGATCAACAGCATGCTGATCACTGGCAGGGCGATCATCGGTGCCAGGTATCGGATCAGGCCGAGCAACTTGCCGGCAAGGTAGGGGCCAGGTTGGATCGGAGTGGTCAGAATCAGATCAAGGAACCCTTCTTCCCGTTCACGGCTGACGGCGGTGGCGCTCAGATTGATGGTCGTCAGCACGACAATGATTGATTCAGCCATGATCAGCCCTGTCAGCAGGCCGCGGGTCAGATTCAAGTCACTTTGCGAGCCGGAAGATGCGGCATGGAGACCCAGAATCACAAAAAGCACAGCGATACCTGCGCCCAGGAACCCCCAGCGTGCGACGATCAGGCCAGCGGTGCGTCGCAGGTGCGATTCTCTCCAGGCAACCGGGTTGTTTCCCACGATCCGGGGAGGACGGGTGGTAGCAGATGCAGCGGAGAGCTTGAACAGTCGCTGTAGCCATGTTCTGTCTCCTGATTGAAAGGCAAGCACCCGAACGCGAAGGGTGGAGTAGATGATCAGCCCCAGTGAGCCAATGACACACAGCCAGTTGAATGTGCTCACCGGACGTCCCATCCACTGCTGCATCATCCAGGATTCGTTCCATGTGCTCGGTACGACATAGTTGCTGGGGCTCAGCAACGCTTCGATGGCCAGGAAGGGATTGATTGCAGTCAACCACGTGGTTGAGAAGGCGAGTTGACCTCCCGTGTTTGTCACGGTGGCCCGCAGAAAGTTGTCGGCAATGAATGTCACGGCCAGATAGAGCACGACTACCACATAGAAGACAAAGACCGCTCGTCGTCCACCAGTTCGAGTCACGCTCAACATGACTGCAACGGATGCAACAATAAATGCAGAACTGGCAGCGATGGCATAACTGGCAATGATGGTGCTGCCAGGCACGCCGCCAAACATTTGAAGAAGCACAAAGAGAGGCAGACTGGAAACCAGAAGGGCCAGAATGAAGAACAGTCTTCCAAACAGATTGCCCATCACGATCTGCAGCGAATTCAGCGGGGTTGTCAGGAGGATGTCCCAGGTACGGGGCCCGGACTCATGGGCAATCGCCCCTGCCATGAAGATCGGTGTCAGCAGGCAGATCAGGAATATCTGGAAATAGGCAGTGCCCTGAAAGATGTTTGCTCCGCTGGCGGCCAGGCTTCGCATGGAAAGGCTGGTTCCTCCGATGCTCGCCAGCAGGATGATGAGGGTCACCGTGATCATCAGGGCCAGGTAACCACCCCGGATCAGCAGGTGCCGCCACCGCCTGGATCCGCCTGAAATGAGCCGTAGGCAGATTGGATTGGTAGGCAGAAGCCTCAGGAACCAATTGAGAATGACCGGCATCCGGCGAACTCCTGGGGTAAGAGCCCCAACATATCCTTGACAGGGGGCGATGGCGGGCAGGATAATGAATCCCTCAATTTCGGGTGTCCAGTCGGCGGGACGGACCTGCTGCCAGCGACCCCTTGTGTAATCGGTTCTCCCATAGAGGGTTGAGCCGCTCGGACCGGCCATAGCCGGCGGTGAATCTGATCGGGCCCGGAAAATCCGAAGGCCCCAGTCACCGATAGATTCAGGTTGTTCTTTGATTGTGTGGCGTTTTTTCGCCGTAACGACTCAACGATATTCCAGTTCGAGCCAGTCTCGACTGCCAACCAGATGGAGAACGCGGGACAAAAATCCAGAACAGGGAGCCGGCCTTCATGAATGCATGAAAGGCTGAGACTTGCAGCCACCGGGTTGCTGCCGCTCCAATTTCTTGTCATGTCCCAGGGCCTGCCCATGGCGGTCCATCGTGCTCCTTGATCCCCGAGCGGAAACCTTGACTGATGATGGGCGAGCCATTGGCCTCAGTGATGTACGTCTGTATGTCACTTGATCGAGGCAGTATGGAGGCTCCAGTGGCATTGCTTCCCACTTTGACACTGTCGGCAGTTACCAGTCTCGAGGGCATCATCATCGCTGTGGTCTGCCTGGTGGTTGGTGCGATTGCCGGAGCTGGTCTTATCCGCATGATTGCGGGTGGGACAATTCGTACGGCCCGCCGGGAAGCGGAGGCGATGCGTCAGGCCGCTTCGACAGAAGCTGATTCATTGAAGCAGAAGGCTGAACTGGACGCTGAGCGACATGTTCGTGAAAAGCGAGATTCTCTTGAAAAGGAACTCGGGGATCTCCGTTCAGGATTAAAGAAGGATCAGGACCGTCTGGAGAGGCGGGAAGACGCGCTTGAGAAGAAGACGCAGCAGGCGGATAGCCGCATGTCGAAGCTTGACCGCCGATCCAATGATCAGGATAAGCGTGATGAATCCCTTGATCAGCGTGAGAAGGGACTCGATGAGCGTGAGAATGACATCACCAAGCAACTTTCAGAGGCCGCTTCGATGAGCGTCGAGGATGCCAAATCACTTCTGCTGGAGCGTGTCGAGGAGCAGAGCCGTCATGATGCGGCGGCCATTCGACGTGATATTCTCGAGGCGGCCGAGCAGTCTGCCCGAAGCGAGAGCCGAGAAATCACACTCATGGCAATCCAGCGATTTGCCGCAGAGCATGTCGCCGATTCCACGGTCCGTGCAGTGAAGATTCCATCTGATGACCTCAAGGGCAGGGTCATCGGTCGTGAAGGTCGAAACATCAAGGCCCTTGAACGAGCTACTGGTGTGGATGTCATGGTGGATGACACCCCTGGTGTGATTGCCGTGTCCTGTTTCGATCCGATTCGGCGTGCTATTGCTGGCGAAGCGCTGCAGAAACTCGTGACAGATGGCCGCGTCCATCCCTCAAGAATCGAGGAAGTCGTCGCTTCCGTCCGCAAGGACATGACGGAGAAGATCACGGCGATGGGCAACGAGTCGGCGCTTGAAGCAAACATCCGAAGTCTTCATCCCAAGATCATCGAGGCGATGGGCAAGCTCCATTTCCGAACAAGCTTCGGGCAGAATGTGCTTCGGCATTCCATCGAGGTAGCCTTCCTCAGTCAGATCATTGCGGACCAACTGGGACTTGATGGGGAGTTGGCCAGGCGTTGTGGATTCCTGCACGACATCGGTAAAGCCATGGACCATGAGATGGAAGGTGGGCACCCGGCCATCGGCATGGAGTTCGCGAAACGCCATGGTGAAAAATCCGAGGCCGTTCTGAACGCCATCGGAGGCCACCACTCAGATATCCCATCAACAACGCCCTATACCCCAATCGTGATGGCAGCGGACGCTGTATCCGGAGCCAGGCCAGGCGCTCGACGGGAATCCATGGAGATGTATGTACAGCGACTGCAGCAGCTGGAAGGCATCGCTACCGAGGAGGAAGCTGTCGCCGAGGCCTTTGCCATCCAGGCGGGGCGAGAAGTCCGGGTCATTGTCAATGCGGAACGTGCAGACGATGATGATGCCTTCAGGATTGCTGAGAAGATTGCCAAGCGTGTCGAAGAAGAAATGACCTTCCCAGGCGAGATCAAGGTGACCGTCCTTCGGGAGACCCGTGCAGAAGCGACTGCACGCTAGCCAAGAGAAGATGTTGGACGCAGGGTGCTATCCTGTTGTCCGAACACTTTGCTGGAGACCAACCCATGCCGATCAAAGCAACTGAAGTCAAGCGAGGCCAGGCCCTCATCTACAACGGGCAGTTGAATGTCATCATCGGTACCGAGCACGTGAAGCCGGGTAAAGGTCCGGCATATGTGCAGGCCAAGATGAAAAACGTTGAAACGGGCACGATCAAGGTCAACAGGCTCAATTCATCTGACAAGCTTGAGAACGTGAGTATCGACAAGAGAGTAATGTCTTACCTGTATGACAGTAGTGGACAGGGCAAGGGACCATTTGTCTTCATGGATACTGAAAGCTATGACCAGGTTGAGATTGACTCCGAATCAATTCCAACAGAGCAGAGTCAATGGCTCAAGGAAGGCCTTGAGGTGACCGTGATGATGTATGACGGTCGTTGTCTCGGCGTTGACTTGCCAGCGTCTGTTGAGCTTGAAATCACAGACACGATTGCCCAGCCCAAAGGGGCAACCGCGACCAATCAGCTCAAAGAGGCTACGGTCGAGACGGGGGCTCGTGTGCGGGTTCCGCCATTCATCGAGGTTGGTCAGGCCATCAAGATCAATACCGAGAACGGTGATTATCTCGGCAAGGCCTAGCGGCCCCGGATCAATCCGGATCAGTTCATCTTGAAGAGTGCCAGGAGTTGCTCGTTGTCGAGCACTTCCGGTCGCCATGTCGCATCGATGCCATCTGGCAACTCGCGATCCCGGCCAAAGATGCGGCCGAGCTGCTTGCGGCGTGAAGAGAAGAGTTTGCTGATGAAAGCGGCGTAGGCATCCACGTCCAGATCATCTGGAGTACCAAGTGGTGTGATGCTGACCATTGAACTGGTCACCTTGGGCTGAGGCCAGAAGCAACTGCCGGGGACATCACAGATCCGCTTCACCTTGCTGAATGTGGAGGCCAGGATGCCAAGAGGCCCACGTTCCCGTGTGCCTTCAGCAGCAATCAATCTCTCGGCGACCTCCTTCTGGATCGTGACATGCTGGCTACGACAATTCGGATGGTGCAGGAGCAATTCGATCATCAGTGGGCTGGCTATCTGGTAGGGAAGGTTGGCCACGAGGGTCCAGTGCTCTTCTCCCAATGCAGAGATGAGGTCATCATTCAACCGCCTCCCACGTCCGAGACAGTCGCCTCGAACGAGCGTCAGCCGGCTGCCGAGTCGTTCCTCAATGAGGTCAGCAAGGCCCTCATCCACTTCGCAGGTGACTACTCGTGCTCCGGCGTCCAGCAATGCTTCTGTCAGCGTGCCTGTACCAGGTCCAATTTCCAGGACAAGCTGGCCCTCGGAAATGCCGGCGGCCTGGACCAGCTTTTTCAACTGGTTGTGGTCATGGAGAAAGTTCTGGCCGAAACGCCGTCGCGGGGTCAGGCCACGATCGGCCAGCAGTTCGCGGATTTCAGAGAGGGTCTGCACGTGTCTCCGTCTCCGTCATTCACCCTTGGGCCTGCAGGCGATGATCCAGGACTTGGACTTGCCAGTGGGTATCAGAAGTTGACTTCGCCAAGTGAGGCACCGAATCGCGTTTCGCCACGAATCGAGTCGTAGTCCACGAAGATGCTCAGGTCGAAGTCGGGGAAGGCTCTGGTGACATCCGCACGAACTGATTGGAACTTGTCTTGATTGAAATCGTATTGCGGAAGGACCGCAATCACGTAGGTGTCGGAGATCTCATAGTTCGCACCCAGTGAAAGGATCTTGCTCTCGCCTGCTTCCACAAATCGGTATTCGACGAAGGTGCTGAATCGGGGCGTATGGTTGATTTCCATTCCAATCGAAGCTCTGGAGAAGCCGCCCAGATCGAAGTCAACGGTGCCATTTCCAAGGAATGCCAGGGCATCACTGACCTGCCATTCGACGGAACTGTTGAAGAAGTTGCCTAGCTGGGAATAGGCCGGTTGCCAGTCGAAGAACTGTGTGTAGGGATAGCGTTCCGTTCGATCACTGGTGCTGAAGACGACATTCGTATCCACGGTCAACCAGTTCACGGCATGCCATCTGCCGGGTCCGCCTCGATGGGTCTGGAGCGTATTGGTCATGCCTACGCGAACGGCTCCGCCGGTGTTGAGGCCATCGACGGCTGGATCATAGTTGGGGTAGTCCTCAGGCTCATAGTTTGCAGCGCCATACCAGACAACTGCGTAAGGCTCCATGAGATGTCGCATCCGGTGAAGTCCGAAGAACTCGTTTTCGACATCGTTGTAGACCCTCTGGAATTGGGTATCCAGTTTCACGCCACCGCTGCCGTAGAAGCGGAGCTGGTCGGTGTCATCCGGGTTGGTGGTTTCTTCCTCGAAGTAGCCGATGACCTGTCCCATGCCGAAGGGCGTGACGTTGAGGCCTTCAAGTTTGATCGGATAGGAAAGTTCCTGACGTGTACTGACACGATTGATCCAGGACCGTCTCATGTACTTGAATTGTTCTGCGTCCTCGATCAAGGCCCATGATGGCAGAGGCCGCCCGAACTCATCCAAGTAGGTTCCCGCTCGGAGTCCATTGCTTTCTTCGGTACCAGAGGGGATCGAGGCTCTGATACGTGAGGCTCGCAGATCCCATGAGTGTGAAAGGCGGTCTCCAAAGTAGGAATCGCCATAGCGTTGGTAGATCGCCTCTGGAAGCTTCTCTGTCTGGTAACCAAGCGATGCTGTCAGCCAACTGTTGGAGAGAAAATCGTTGAGGTTGTACTTGGCCAACAGGGACAGTGAGTCATTGTCGCCTTGCCAGTTCAGGTAGGCGGAGGTTTCATATTCACGACGATTGCGATACTCGTCCGGACGCCAGGAAGTCACGAATGTCGAATCAGAGAACCAGGCAGCCTGTGTCTGGATCAGCCATGCAGGATCCAGTTGCATCGTGTTTTCCCAGAGTGTTGCCCAGCGAAATTCCTTGGGAACATCCTGGACCAGGCCGGTATCAGTGACCTGCTGTCCACTGTCATACATTCCATAAAGATCGAGTGATGCCTTGTGGCCAAGTTGATCGATGGCCATGTCGAAGCCGCCGCCACCGCCACGTTTCGAGTAGCCATCGACATCGATCGTCATGTCGATGCCCTCGGGTCGGGTGATCCCCAGGAGCGTGTAGACGTCCCAGGTGGTTTCAACCATGACGCCCTCATAGTCGCCAAAGCCGGTCCTGACACCTCGGAGTGGGATGTCCTGGACTCCACCGCGGTACCGTGGCCAGTAGAAGAAGGGCAAGTCGCCCGATCGCAGTGTGTTGTCCTTGGCATCGACCAGGATGGAGGATTCGACAATGGCGCCTTCTTCATTGAGTCCGCCTGGTACCCGATCGATCGTTACGGAACGTGAACCGATTGCGAGCGTGGGTTTGAAGAAGGCTGAAGCGGATACGTTGACGTCCGTGCCTTTCCAGCGATTTGAAGAGATCTGCCGGAGTTCAGACGCTCGTGCATAGACAGGTGTATTGCTCTTGCGGTCATATGTTCGCATGACGGCGTTGACCATGATCGCCTGGTCTGTCTTGAAGTCGTAGTACATGCGAGGGGCGCGGACCATGTAGTCGTCCCGATCGGCTTCCGCGATGACATTGCCCTCAAGGTAGACCCCGCGTATCTGGTCCACGCTCAGTTGGGACTGGGCGGTGTCGCGAACCGTTCCCGGTTCAAGGAAGACCACGGCTCGCTCGGCAGCAAGTCGAAGTGCGCCGGTCGTGTCAGCGACACCAGTGGGGCGATAAGAGACGACCACTGAACCATCGGCAAGCAGGATGTTTTCATCCTCTTCGGTCTGGAAATCCAATTCATCTGCAGAGAAGGCAACGATGCCCTGAGGGCTCTTGAGCCAGCCGCTGTCATTACTTCCGGTTGCCTGGGGCAGTGTGTCCGCTGCCAGGGAGGCTTCCTTCAGGCTGCCTCCAAGCGTGGGGGCCCATTGCTTTGCTGGGGTGGGGTCAACCAGTTCCGGAACCGGTTGCATGATGGGCTTTGATCGCATCAAGTCCGACACATAGGCCGACAGTCGGAACTGTGCCAGATCAAGGATGGCATCCTGTCCCATGGGCCGGGTTGGATTGAACACGGCGGTATTGAGGCCAACCTTTCCTCGGCTGCTCCCTGTGATCAGAAGGTTGCGTCCTTGCGGTCCGGTTCCTGCAAGGCTGGTCCTGCTTGTCACCTCTGGAAGAAAGATGACGATCTGGTTGATAGGACCATCATCGCTGGCAATACGATCGATCCACACGACAGCGAGTTCTCCTTCGAAGGAGAAGTCCGCAATGAAGATTTCAACATCGCCACTGAGCAGCAGCCGCTTGGTGTTGTCGACAGTCCATGTCCATGCACGCAAGGAGTTGAGCTGGATCGGTCCATCCCTTGGCTCTACTGGCAGAACCAGTCCGCCCAGTCGATCGCCTGCAAGGGCTGGGATGGTAAGTGGGGGTTCGGCGACAGCCGGCGTCGCAAGCAGCGATGCCAGGTATCCGAGCACGCATGCGATTAGCCACGTGCATCCGTTCACGTCACTTCGTCTGTATCCAGCTCGCACGATGGAATGATACGGGACATGGTGCCTGTCCCGCGAATCGGGGAATCATCGATCCGGCTGGGCTCACTCTTCGAAGAGGGCTTGAGTGAAGGCATCCGGGTCAAATGGCTCGATATCCTCAGGTCTCTCCCCGAGTCCGACCAGTTTGACTGGTATGTCCAGGGCATCATGTATGGCCAGCACGATTCCGCCTCGTGCGGTGCCATCAAGCTTGGCCAGCATGATCCCAGTGAGGTCGATGGTCTCCTGGAAGGCCTTGGCCTGGGCCAGGGCATTCTGCCCCTGGGTGGCATCCAGGACCAGAAGGACCTCGTGAGGGGCATCCGGGATGAGTTTTCGGATAACCGACTGGATCTTGTTCAACTGCCGCATGAGGCCCTTCTCGGTATGCATGCGGCCTGCTGTATCCACCAGCAGGACATCTGCCCCACGGGCAACGGCGGCCTCAGTGGCGTCATAAGTGACCGCCGCTGGGTCAGCCCCATCCTGTCCCTTCACCAGGTCGAATCCCAGTCGTTCTGACCAGATTCCGAGTTGTTCAACTGCGGCAGCCCGGTAGGTGTCTGCTGCGGCAACAAGCACACTGCGGCCTTCCTGCATCAGAGACCATGTGATCTTCGCCACACTCGTGGTCTTGCCCACACCATTGACACCTGCAACGAGAACAACCGTTGGCGACGTGGTCGCATTTGCCAGGCTCCTGTCCGTGTCGCCGAACTGGTCACGAAGATGGACTCTGAGGAAGTCGATGGCATCTTCGCCACGCTTCAGATTTCCATCCTTCACTGCGGCTCGGAGCTCCGAGATGATTGAGGATGTCGTTGATACGCCGACATCGGCACGCAGCAGGATCGTCTCGATTTCATCAACGGCGGCGTCATCCAGTTGCTTCCCGCGAAGCAGAGAACCAAGAGGGGCCGCCATCGTGTCCCGGGTTCGTCCCAGGCCTTTGCGGACTGCAGATAATGTGCTTTTGAAGATGCCCATCGTATTCAGGTCTGTGCGTCAGGCGCTGGTGTGTTTTTCAGGTTGTTGAACAGCTGATCAAGTACGCCATTGACGAAGCTTGATGATTGGTCAGTGCTGTATTCACGAGCGAGTTCCACGGATTCAGAAATGACGACTTTGGGAGGTGTTCCTGCAATCATCATTTCATACCAGGCCAGCCTGAGCACGTTGCGATCGATCACAGGTTGCCTCCGGATCGGCCATTCAGGGGTCAGCGGCTCAATAGCGGAATCGGCATCATCTCGATGAGTCCATGCTTCATTGGCCAGGGTGATTCCCTGCTCAATGGTTTCCTCATCTACATCCATGGTTTCCATTGATTCCTGTATGGAATCTCTGAGGGTCTTGGGATCATCAGGAAGGCCACCGTTGTCCAACTGGTAAAGCACCTGAAGGGCCACTCGCCGTCGTTCACGAAGTGGATTCATCTCTCGGGCACTCCCCCCGCATCGAGTGCGCGGATGACATGAGCTGTGCGTATGGCGGCATGCATGGCTTCACGACCTTTGTTGCCCTTGTCGCCCCCGGCTCTTGCGAGCGCTTGTTCCCGCGTTTGGCAGGTGAGTACACCAAAGGCTATGGGGACACCAGTTTGAATGGTCAAGTCAGTGAGTCCACGTGAAACACCATCGCAGATGTAGCGATCGTGTGTTGTTTCACCCGTGATGACACATCCAAGAGCGACTACGGCATCAGGTGTTCTGTGGCCGCGATCGACTACCAGGCCACGGCATATTGCAGTCAGCTCAAATGTGCCTGGTGCCGCAATCGACAGCAGCCGTTCGGGCTGGCCTCCTGCTTCCAGGAAGGCGGTTTCAGCAGCTTCTCTCAGAGGCCCTGTGACCTCGGAGTGATACTCACTGGTCACGACGGCGATTCGAAGGACATCTGCTTCGAGGTCAGGGGGCAGGTTGGTATCTACTTGAACCATGTGATCATCCATGCGGGTATATGGGGCAGCCCGCCGAGCAGGGTATGGTACGCCTTCGCCGGGTCGGGGGAAATGGGGCCGTACCCGGTGGGAATGGACGCCATTGCATGGGTGGATTACCGCGCAGAATCCTGACCGCCGTCGAGTTGACTCGGATTGCCGCTGGATTCGGCGCCGTCTGCGATATCTGGTTCGTGACCGTCCTCGGGTGGATCGGATGGAAAGGGGCAGGGGCAGCCCTGGATCCTGAAACCCTCCTGGTTCCCCTGGCAGGTGCCTTCATGGTTGCCATTGGCTTGTTTGGCTATGGATCAGTCCTGAACGACCTGCTGGACCTTCGTCATGACAGGGCTTTCAGCCCCGAGCGACCGTTGCCTGCCGGGCAAGTCCGTATCACTCAGGCACTGGTCGGACTGGTGGGCTTGTTCATCATTGCTGTTCTGGGTGCCATGTTGCTTGGACAGGACAGTGTCCTATTGACCTTGGTCGTTGCAGCAGCACTCATGTTCTACAACGCTGCTGGCAGATTCATCCCGGCAGTGGGGGTTGTCACAGTTGGGCTGGTCTACGCGGTTCACATGTTGATCCCGGACCTGCATCTGCCATTGCTGCTCGCGGTATGGCTGATCATGAGCCACGTCATGATTCTCGCTGTTCTTGTGCATCTTCTTGAGGACAAGCGGCCTCGCATTTCCCTGCGTGGCGTTGGTGGCATCGTTGCTGGTTGGGCATGTTGGTCCGCGGTCATTCTGGCGGTCAGGCCTGCAAGGGGAATGCCTTTGTGGCCACAGGAGTATTCCAGTGTGCAATTGCTCTGGCCATGCGGTGCGATGCTTCTGATGGCTGCGTTGGGGTGGTGGAAGATCAGAACCGCAGGGACAGGGCAGCGGGCCAGCGAACGCCTCAAGCGATATGGAGCAGCTTGGCATGCGGTCTATGCAGCAGCCTGGTTTGCAGCACTTGGCTTGTGGTCTGCGGCATTGGCTTTTTTCGTTATGGGCCTGATTGGATTTACGGTCATGACCGTTGTCCGCGAGGTCTCAGGCCTTGGGCCTGGGCGCCTTGAATATCGTTGACAGGCAACGACTTACGCGGCTCATTGGAAGGCTCATGCAAAAATGAAAAATGGCCGTCGAAGAGCCCTCTCCTCCAGAAGCTCTCCGACAGCCACACTTTAAGCTAACGGGGCCTTGAGGCTCAATCAAGCACTGATTACCAGCATTTACATTCATTGATCAGATTAGAGCTGCTGAATCAGGGGCCTTAATCGGCCTGTTCCGATAAAGCATTGCAGGGCAATCAGTTCCGGTTGTAGGGGCAAGAGGCTGAGGAATGATGCTCACGGGCAACATTCCCTTGATATGAGCTAAGGGAATGTCGATTTGATGCCTCACGGGGGTCGTGGTGCCGAGGGGAGACACCACGCCACCCCCTTTCTGGAGGATTTTCATGACCCAGGAACAGGGCCAATTGATTCTTGTTCTCGATAGTGATCAGGCCGTAGCCAAGGCAACCTGTGGACGCCTGCAAGGGCAGGGGTACCGCGTTGCTCACGCTGGGGCAGCTGATCCGCTTTCACAGATTCGTTCACATGGATCACTTGAAGTCGCTGTCGTTGTTCTTGGTGGCCTGATGGCTCCGGCGGGCACCATCGCAGGGCAGATTGTGCAGAAGTATCCGGGGGTGGTTCCTCTGGTTCTTTCTCCGTTCGGTACGGTCGAGGAAGCCGTCAGTGTGATGCAACAAGGGGCGTGCGACTATCTGGTTCATCCAGTCTCTGATGGACAGTTGTTCAGTTCGGTGGATCGAGCCCTCACCAGGAATCGCTTGCTCACACGCGCTGATACCAAGGGGCAGGGTGATTATGGATCGATGGTGGGTTCTGATCCCAGAATGCATCGTGTCTTTGAGGTTGCTCGGGCCGTGGCGGATGCCCCCACGACCGTCCTGATGACCGGTGAGTCAGGAACTGGCAAGACGATGATTGCACGTGCCATTCATGAACAGTCACCACGAAGCGATTCGCCGTTTGTCGAGATCTCCTGCGGTTCCATTCCGGAAACCTTGTTGGAATCAGAACTGTTCGGTCATGTCAAAGGTGCCTTCACTGGCGCCCATGCTGACAAGCAGGGAAAGTTCCAGGCGGCCTGCGGCGGAACCATCTTCCTTGATGAGATCAACTCAGCCCCGCCATCGATGCAGTTGAAACTGCTTCGTGTTCTGCAGGAGCGGGTTGTCGAACCAGTCGGTTCCAATACGCCTGTTGAAGTCGATGCGAGAATCATTCTCGCGACCAATCAGCCCCTGGAGGAACTGGTCTCTGAAGGCAGTTTCCGCCAGGATCTCTATTACAGGGTCAAGGTGATCGATATCACGCTTCCGTCGCTTCGAGAGCGTGTGGAAGACATCATTCCACTCTCGGAACATTTTCTAGGCAGGAAAGCAGAAGTTCTGGGCCGGCGAGTCATCGGTTTCGATGAGGAGGCCTGTGACATTCTGCGTGGATACCACTGGCCGGGCAATGTCCGTGAACTCGAAAACGTGATCGAGCGTGCGGTGGTGCTGGCTAGTGGTGTCATCATCAGTCCAGCGGACCTGCCGGAACATCTTGGTCAACGGGTCAGTCCAGGCAGTGGCCTCGCCCAATGCGCGGGTGCGGATGCATGGTCACCATCATTTGCGGTAGACCCGAGCATGACTCTTCGAGAAGCACTTGAGACTCCCGAACGAAAAATCATCCTCGGAGCCCTTGATGCCAATGACTGGAACCGCCAGGAAACAGCGACTTCACTGGATATCAATCGCACAACGCTCTACAAGAAGATGAAGCGATATGGTTTGGATCGCCGAGTCGCTTGAGCAGGATCTGTCTTGCTACCGCGAGGCTGTCATGCCATGTTCGTCATTGATCTTGTCAGCGGGTACGCCCAGATACTTCAGTGAGAAGTCAACCATGTCACGGACGACCGGGCCTGCGACTCTGCCGCCGTACCAGGCACCCAGGCTTCGATCCGGATCATCAATGACGCAGAGCACGACGACCTGAGGCTTGTCAAATGGGGCGCCGGCAATGAAGCTCGAGATGTAACGGTCTTCGTGATAACCGCCGCCTTCAACACGTGGCAGTTGAGCAGTACCTGATTTTCCAAACAGGCGATATTGGTCGGATTGCGAGGCTCTGCCCGTGCCATCCGTCATGACCTCTTCCAGAATCTCCCGTACAAACAGTGCGGTCGAAGGCTCGATGGCCCGTTGCTCGACAGGAGAGACATCACCTTCCGCCAGCAGCCGCAGCGAAGGCAGTGTTCCATCTCTTGCAAAGGCGGAGAATCCGCGGACCATCTGCAGGGGGGTGACTCCGATCTCGTGTCCCATGGCAACACTGACCTGGCTGTAGGACGTCCAGGAAGAAGCAGGCGTGACAAGCCCAGCCGTTTCGCCGGCAATCCCACATCCTGTTCGTTGGCCAAATCCAAATCGCTGAACACAGGACCGCATCAGTTCACTTGGCATTCTTTCGGCCACGATCGCCATGCCGCTGTTCAGCGACTTCACGAGCACTCGTCTCCAGGTCATCGGTCCGTAGTAATGCACATCACGTATCCGGCGACCACTGGAAGTGCGATGGGGAGTCCCCGATGGTGTTGGCAGGACTTCCTCTGCTTCTGCAAGCCCTGCTTCAGTGGCAACGGACCAGACGAATGGTTTGAAGGTTGAGCCTGGTTCATAGGGGTCACTGACACATCGATTGCGACCGAGGCGATCATGTGTGTCTCGCAGTGGATCTTCGGGTTGTCCGGGCCAGCCCTCGCGTTTGGTGATGATGTCTGCGAGCGCCAGTATTTCACCGCTTGCGGGATCAACAACGATAGCTCGTCCGCCACCGGCGTTGCAGCTTGAGACGGCAGATTCCAGACGGTGCTCTACATATCTCTGGATCGCCATGTCGATGCTCAGTCGTACGGGCGCGCCGTCGACATGGGGGTGGTATTCATGTGAGGCGACCCACATCGGCCGCCTTTTCACATCTCGAAGGTATCGCACGCTTCCGGATGTACCACCCAGGCGTGTTTCCAGGGAGTGCTCGAGACCGCCAAGGCCCTCATGGTCGAATCCGACGACGCCCACCAGACGAGCTGCCGATTGTTCCTGTGGATAGATGCGAACTTGTCTTCGTTCCATCCCGACTCCGGTAAGGCTTGCGGATTGGATGCGATCAACCTGCCAGTCTTCAAGGATGCCGCTGATCGGGACGAAACGACTTCGGAGTCGACGGCTGAGTCGTTGGTCGATCTCAATGGCATCCAGTCCGATCAAGGACTGGATCTGTACGCCTATTGTCGCAAGGTCCTCGACTTCAGCAGGATCAATGAACAGTCTCCAGCCAATTGTCGAGGTGGCCAGCAGTCGCCCGTTTCGATCAACCAGATCGCCACGTCTTCCGACGCTTGTTCTGGTGGAGAAGGGGTCGGCCATGGCGGCAGTCAACTGTTCACTTGGAGCGATTTTCAACTGGATCACACGCCCGGTGATGACCAGCAGTCCTGCTGCGGCAATGACCACTGCTGCGATTGTCCACGCAGCAATGCGGCGGCTTTGCCAGTCATTGGCGATATCGGTTCTGTTCCCGGGGACTTCAGCCACCAGAAGTCTCTTCAGGCTTCGCCTTGAGAGTAGTGGCAACTTGTCGATCATCCTCCTCTTCCAGGGGATCGATCGGTTTCGGTTGGGCGATGTGCTGAGCGATGTTGCAGCGGATATCCCAAAGCGAGGTGCGAACCTGATCGCATCGATCGTGCAGGCGTGTCATCTCGAAGGCGGTGTCAATCCGGTGTTGTCTCAATGACAGCAGTGCCAAGGAGGTCAGGCCCAGCCCGAGGAGGATCAGCATGAGCTTTGCAGTCATGGGGAAGGCGTTCTCAGTTGGACAGTGGATAGCGGAGGGAGGCGCCGACTCGAAGATCATCTTTATGGCTGAGTACATCTCGATTC
The DNA here is from genome assembly GCA_029242715.1 of Phycisphaerales bacterium. GTDB lineage: Bacteria > Planctomycetota > Phycisphaerae > Phycisphaerales > SM1A02 > UBA1668. The sequence continues at coordinate 17,499 of JAQWTL010000045.1, read as the reverse complement.
AACTCATAGAGCCTTTCGGTTTCACGAGCTGATCCGAGAAGTTTCTGAGCAATTTCCGAGAGGGTGTCGCCAGACTGCACGGTGTATTCACCCATCGTGTTCGCCGGGGCTTCAACGGGGGCAGGGGATGATTCGCTGCTGCTTCGAGTTGCTGCAAGCGTCGGTGAGGGCGGCGTTGTCGGCAGGTTTCCGCCAGTGGACAACAAGGTGTCGACGGGTGGCAGAAGCAGCCGTGTGTTCGTCGTCAGTCGATCGGGATTGGCAATGCGGTTGTAGCTTGCCAGTGCTGGGGCAAGATTGCGATTGCCATAATGTCTCTGGCAGATGGTCTGGAGGGTTTCACCTGTGGCAACCACATGAAGCGGTGAATCCGTCTGGGTGTCAGCGATGGGGAGTGGGGCTGGTTGTCTGGAAGGAGAGCGGTTGATCGGTGCGCTTTCCACAGGTTCTTCGGCAGAAGTCGAGGATCCGTAGACAAGCCATCCATCACCAGGAATCACCGGCTGGTGATGGAGCCCTGTGCCGACTTCGAAAGCCGCCGCTGCTTGCCGGCGAGCTGTGGAGAGATGGTCCGAGACCAGGATGCCCATGAAGAGCACCAGTCCGAATCCGACGATCAAAGCCAGTTTGTTTTCTCGAGTCATCGACTCCCGCATCCATGCGTGTACCCGGCTCAGCCGGATCGATCTTCGCCTTGCGTCCGGTGCCTCGCATCCTTGCGACGACCAGACAGGTTTTTATTCCCGACCAGGTTTGCCCTGGGCCTTCAAGAGGGTGATGCCCTCAGAGCCCGGAACTTCGCTGATCGGCTCCGGGGGTTGGCCTGCTGCTCCGCTTCCGTGGGCCGGATCATTCCTCGAATGATCCGGGTTGCGAGTCCTCGACGATCCAGGTCGGCGAAGGCCTGCTTCACGGGGCGATCCTCAAGGCTGTGGAAGGAAATAATTCCTATCCGAGCCCCAGGGTTGAGCCAGCCACCGGTTCCGGTCATCTCGCAGCCTCGACCAATCAGGTCCAGCAGGGTCTCCAGAGCGGCGATTTCTTCGTTCACGGCAATTCGAAGGGCCATGAATGTACGAGTCGCTGGGTGGAGGCGAGACGAGCGGGCGCGGGGGCCATAGGCTTCCCGTACCAATCGGGACAGTTGTCCCGTGGTCGTAATCGGCCTTGTTTGACGCTCCAGTACAACTTTTCGGGCAATGGCGGTTGCATAGGGGTCTTCGCCATAGGTTCGTATCAGTCCTGCCAGTTCTCCCTCATCAATCTGGGCCAGCAGCGAGGTGACATTGTCACTGCCATCCTGGTCCAGTCTCATGTCCAGCGGGCCCTCTTCCTGGAAGCCGAAGCCCCTGGCGGCATCATTCAGCTGGTTCGATGAGACACCAAGGTCTGCCAGGACGACATCCACCCGGCGATCAGCTTGCTGAAGGTGCCTGGCAACAGACACGAAGGAATCATGGATCATCATGTTGGGGATCTGGGCTTCACGAAGTCGATCGCCAGAATAGGCAAGGTTCTCGGCATCCCGGTCGATTCCGATGACCAACCCGTCCGAGCCGACCTTTCGACCAAGCGCAAGGGCGTGGCCTCCTCGCCCCAGGGTGCAGTCAACGACGACCTCACCTGGTTGAGGATCAAGATTGTTGATCACCTCTTCCAGCAGAACGGGTACATGACCATGCTCGATCATTCCCACGATCTTCAAAGTCCCAGCAGCAGGCGTTCCGGGTCCTCGATGCATTGCCTCACATGCACAAGGAAACCGACCGCTTCACTGCCATCTACGACACGATGGTCGTAACTGAGGGCCAGGTACATCATTGGTCGAAGCACGATCTGACCTGGGTTGTCCGGATCTTCCACGGGGCGCTTCTGGATCTTGTGAAGCCCGAGGATTCCTGACTGGGGTGGATTGAGGATTGGCGTCGACATCATTGATCCGTAGACACCACCATTGCTGATCGTGAAGGTGCCACCGGTCATCTCATCGACCGTGAGTTGCCCGGATCGTGCCTTGCCAGCAAGTGCGGAGATATCCGACTCGATCTCGGCGAAGGACTTGCGGTCCGCATCGCGGACAACCGGTACGACCAGTCCACGATCCGTGCCGACGGCAACGGCCAGGTCGACGTAATCATGGAATTCCAGTTCGTCACCATCCAGATAGGCGTTGATCGCTGGTACATGATGCAAAGCGCTCACGCAGGCTCGGGCGAAGAAGGACATGAAGCCCAGCTTTACGCCGTACTGATCATTGAATTCTTCCTTGTGGAGAGATCGCATGGCCATCACGGCCGACATGTCAGCCTCATTGAAGGTCGTGAGCATGGCGGCATTGTGTTGTGCGGAAACTAGCCGTTCTGCGATTCTCATCCGGAGCTTGCTGAGTCTCTGTCGGCGGATGCCACGAGATTCAGCAAGTGGGGCCGGAGTGGTTTCATTTGTGTCCGCAGTGCCACCGGTATCTGGTGCAGAGAGCACGTCTGCTTTCATGATGCGGCCCTGAGGGCCTGAGCCATGAATACCCGACAGTGGAACACCCCGGTCTTCTGCAATCTTTCTGGCCATCGTGGTGGCCCTGACCGGTGAAGTCGCGGCTGCAGATTCGGTTGCGATTTCAACGCGTGTGGCGGGCGGTGCCTTTGGCGGGTCTGAGGCAGGTGCCGTTGCAGCGGGTTCAGAAGGTGCTGGCGTGTTGGCCTCTGCAGATTCGCTTCCCGCAGCCGGTGCTGTTGCCTCTGTATCAATGGAGCCGATGGTGGCGCCGATAGGAAGGTCGGCACCTGACTGCTCGGTGATCTTGAGTACGCCGCTGTTTGGTGAAGGGAGTTCCTGAGTGACCTTGTCGGATTCAATCTCGACCAGTGAATCATCCTGGTTCACCCAATCGCCATCCTGCTTGAGCCATTGGCCAAGACGGATTTCCCTGATGGATTCTCCCAGGCTTGGAATGACGATCTCGACGGGCATGGGGGGTCTCCCTGGGGGCTGCTTCAGGTTCAGTGATCGGCCTGGGGTGCGGTTGCTATCGGGTTGCGGAAGGCTCGGACCAGTATCGCGTGCTGCTCCTCACGATGCACGGTCGAAGCACCAACTGCAGGTGAATCATTGGCAGGACGGCCGACGTAGTTGATCGGTCGATCGAAATTGTCACGGAACCAGTCATAGATGAACCACCAGGCGCCATTGTTCTGTGGTTCTTCCTGGACCCAGGTGAAGTTGGCCTTCGGATAGCGATCGAAGAGGGCCTGGACTTCTTCCTGTGGGAACGGATAGAGCTGCTCCACCCGAATGATGGCCTTGTCTTCCTGGCCGGTTTCGTCACGGTGCTGTACCAGGTCGTAGTAGACCTTGCCGCTGCACAGCAGGACGGTTGAGATGTTGTCGACGACGGCGTCTGTTCCGGAGGCCGGGTCATCGATGACACGGAAGAAACCCCGGTCCGTGAGATCGGCAACATGGGATATGGCGGATTCGTGTCGAAGCAGGCTCTTGGGTGTGAAGACGATCAACGGCTTGCGGAAACCTCGGAGCATCTGACGACGAAGCAGGTGGAACATTTGTGCCGGCGTTGTCGGATTGACCACTTCCATGTTGTCATCAGCACAAAGCTGCAGGAAACGCTCGATTCTTGCGGATGAATGCTCTGGTCCCATGCCCTCGTATCCGTGTGGAAGCAGGCAGACAAGTCCACTGCTGCGTCCCCATTTCTTCTGCGAGGAAGCAATGAATTGATCGAAGTACACCTGGCCAACATTGGCGAAGTCGCCGAACTGGGCTTCCCAGATGACGAGCGTCTTTGGATCGCCCAGGGAGTAGCCGTACTCGAAACCGATGCAACCACTCTCGGTGACGGGCGTGTTGTAGATGCCAAGTGTTCCCTGCTGGTCTCCCAGGTGATTCAGTGGAATCCAGGGTTCGCCTGTCTGGGTATCGAAAAGCACGGCATGTCGGTGGCTGAAGGTGCCTCGCTGACAATCCTCGCCCGTGAAACGGATGTCATCTCCTTCACCCAGCAGTGAACCCATCGCCAGCAGTTCACCCATGGCCCAGTCAAGAGGAAGATCTTCGAGGATCGACTTGCCTCGTGCATCGAGGATGCGTTGCAGTTTCGGATGCAGGTTGAACCCTTCGGGGACTCTTCCCAGTGATTCTGCAATCTGCTCAAGCCTTGTTTGGGGCACGGAGGTTGGCACCGTCGCCATGTTGTAATCCGGTGAGAATCCCGCCCAGGTTGACTGGTCGTCAAGGGCCAGTGGAGTGGGTCTCACAGGCTGTTCCTTGATTCGCTGCTGGGCAGCGTCCATCAGTTCCATCAACCGTTTGGAGGTCTGGTTTGATTCTTCCGAGCCAACGACGCCTGTCTCAGTGAGGGATGCGGCATATCGATCCAGGATCGAGGGCGTCTTCTTGATGGTGGCGGCCATCAGGGGATTGGTGAAAGCTGCCTCATCCGTTTCATTGTGGCCGAACTTGCGGAAGCCCCAGAGGTCGATCGCGACATCACTCTTGAAAGTCTTGCGGTATTCGTATGCGAGCAACATCACCGCGACGGCCATTTCAGGATCACAGGAATTGACATGGAATACCGGGATGTCGATTCCACGAAGGAAGTCGGTGCAATAGATACCGCTGAACGCAGCGTCATGTTCAAGAGTGAAGCCGATCTGGTTGTTGATCACCACATGCAACGAGCCGCCGACCGTGTAGGCGTCCAGTCGTGAGAGGTTGGTCAGTTCCTGAGTGATTCCCTGTCCCGGCAGTGAGGAATCGCCGTGAATGAGAACCGGCACACTGCTGTTGCCCTCGTGATCATCCCGCTGTTTCTGCTTTGACCTGGCTCGTCCAAGGACAACCGGGTGGCCCCATTCCAGATGGGAAGGGTTTGAGGACATGGAGAGGTGCAGTGGTTTGCCTGCATCTGTCTGGACATGGCTGCTGAAACCACGGTGGTACTTCACATCGCCACCAGCGCCGAGGAAATCTTCAGCCCATGCTTCTTCGAACTCGGTGAACAACTGGTCGTAGCTCTTTTCGAGGATGTTGACCAGTACGTTGATGCGCCCTCGGTGCGCCATGCCGAATGCGATTTCCTGAGCACCGTCTTGGGAGGCAGCAACCAGCAGTTCATTGAGCATCGGGATCAGGGTTTCGCTGCCTTCGAGGCTGAACCACTTCTTGCCGATGTAACGTCTCATCAGGAATCGCTCGAGACCTGTAGCCTGCTGGAGTTCTCTGAGAATACGTTTCTGGATGTCTTCGCCGACCTTCGGGTGACCACTGATGGCCTCGATGCGTTCCTGCAGCCAGAGTCTTTGTTCGCGGCTGCGGATGTGTGAGATCTCCGCACCAAGAGAACCACACCATGTTTTCTGAAGGAATTCGATCACGTCACGCAGTGGTGCAGGTGACTCGATCGGGAGATCCCGTGTATCAACCTGACGATCCATGTCAGCTTCGTTCAGTCCAAGGGAAGCCGGATCCAGATCGGCGCACTGTCTTTCATTCAGTTTGAGAGGGTCAAGCTTGGCGGCCAAGTGGCCTACGTCGCGGTATCGACGAACCAATTCATCAACACTTTCCTGAAAGCTGCTGGTCGGCGAGCCTTCCAGGGTGTGTCCATCTTTCGAAGGAGGGCGGAATCCAAGGTCGAACCCCTCGAAGAAGGATCGCCATTGTTCCGTCACGGAATCGGGGTCATTGGTCCATTGGGTGTAGAGATCGTCGATGTAGGCGGCATTCCACCCATTGACCGAAGGCGACATGGGAGGTGGTTCGATACCGGGTTGTTGAGGTAGTTGGCTCATGGCATCGACGAGACGGGAATTCTAGCAGGCTCAAGCCGCTTTGAATCGGCTCGGTTTCGATGCATGTTCCGGTGTTTCATTTTTGGCTGGGATCCATTACATCAACGAAATGGGATCAACATCGATGGTGACCCGATCGGCGACTTCCAGAAGCCCCTGGCTTCGGGCCAGGGCCAGGGTCTGATGAAGGGCTTGGGGGGTCTGTGCAAACAACTCGATTTGGCGGCGATATCTGCCAGAGAGGCGGTTGATGACACATTCAACGGGCCCACGGACCTCAACAGTCTGATCTCGAATGGAGATCAGTGCATCCTTCAGTGAATCCGCGTGGGCCTCACAGCGTTTGTCGTCCCGGTCCTGAATGACCACACGGGCCATTCTTCGGGATGGGGGCAGCCCACAGGCCAGGCGATCGTCCAGTTCCGCATCTGCGAAGGTGCGGTATTGGTTTTCCGCAGCCAGACGAATGGCCGGGGCATCCGGGTTGAAGGTCTGAATGATTGCCCTGCCTGGCTGGTTGCCACGACCACATCGGCCGCAGACTTGTGCAACCAGTTGGAACGTTCGTTCCGAAGCGCGGAAGTCAGGGAGATGAATTGCCGTGTCGGCATCAATGACACCCACCAGGCGAACACCCGGGTAATCAAGGCCCTTTGCGATCATCTGGGTGCCCAGGAGAACCTTGACGTCTCCTCTGCCAAATGCATCAAGCACCGTGTGCAGATCATCAGCCGTTCGCATGGTGTCCGAGTCGATCCTTCGGAGTGTATTTCCAGACGACAGGCAGTCGTAACGGCTGGCTAATGCCTCTTCTATTCTCTGAGTGCCCAGCCCAAGCGCTCCCATGGCACCGCCACAGGCGGCGCAGGCCCGGGGGACTCGTTGTTCACTGAGGCAGTGATGGCATCGGACGAAACCACCTCTGGGTAGTTCATGTTGCCTGTGCATCACCATTGTCACATCGCACTGGTCGCATGAAAGAACCCATCCACAGGAACGATTGCGACAGGCAAGATACGAGGCGAAGCCTCTGCGATTCAGAAGCAGTAACGCTTGTCCGCCCTCTTGAAGAGTGTCTTCGAGAGCCTGTTCCAGACTCGGCCCGATCGCCATTGAGGTGCCTTGTTTCTGGTGCTTCCTCTCCATTGCCATGTCGACAAGCTGGACACGAGGGATGGTGAGTCCCGGCGCACGTTCGGCAAGTTCATGCAATCGATAGGTTCTGCGACTGGTGGCATTTGCCCAGGATTCGATGGATGGCGTGGCGCTGCCTAGCAGGACCGGGCATTGGGCCATCTGAGCCAGACGAACAGCGACATCACGCCCGTGATAACGCGGTGTGGCGTCCTGTTTGTAGGACTGATCGTGTTCTTCATCAACCACGACCAGTCCAAGACGTTGATGGGAAACGGGTGCCAGCACGGCACTTCGGGCTCCAATGATGATGTCGACCTCATCATTGGCGACCTTGGCCCATTGCTGGTTTCGTTGCGCATCTGTGAGCCCGGAGTGCAGGACGGCAATTCTTCGATCCGGGAAGCGGCTCATCAGACGGCCACCTGTCTGGGGCGTCAAGGAAATTTCCGGAACGAGTAGAAGGGCGATGCGATCTTTCTGGATCACCTGATCGATAAGCCGCATGTACACCTCGGTTTTTCCAGAACCGGTCACTCCCCTGAGGAGGTGCGCAGAAAAACCGGAATCGAGTTGTTCCGCAATGGAATCGATGACTGATTGTTGATCGCTTGTCGGGGTAGGGGCGATGCTTTCAGGAGGTGCCGCTTGTCGCCACGCGGCATCGATCGCGGTCCGTCTTGTTTCAATCAATGACCCGGCAGAGACAAGCCGATCAATCGGGCCACAGGTCTTGAGTGATGCCAATTCAGCGAGCTTGCGACGTTCAACAGGTTGCGCTCCAGCGGGAAGTGACTCAAGGACGTCGAGCACGGCTTGTTGTTTGGGTGGCCTGCGACGAGTTTCTTCGAGAGGTGGATCGGCCAGTTCAATCAAGCGAACAGTGACTGAGCCTGTGCCGCGTCGAACAGCAGAGGGCAGCATGCCGGCAATAGTCGGGCCAAGGGAGGCCAGGTAGTAGGTGGCAATCCAGCTTGCCAGTGCCAGGAGGTCTGCAGGCAGTTTCGGCGCAGAGTCATCTCGCCGAATGACGTGCTTGATTGTTCCTGGAGAATCTGTTTCCGGGAATGTTTCAACCACGTAGCCTTCTGCAAGCGAGTTGCCTCTTCCAAGCGGAACGATCACACGCTCGCCAACGGACACATCAGCCAGGTCATCATCCAGGGCGTACGTCAGGCCCAACGGGTAGCGGTCGAGCCCACGCTCGACGGCAACACGTACGTACCCTCTCCTGATCTGGGGGAACAGCCCCTCCATGCGACGAGCATACCCCGCTCCCCGCTGAATGGTCTGGGTGTATACACTGGTGGCAACAGTGACCGCCAAACAGCCCAAGTTGGCTCGACTTGCTCTGGAGGATGGAACCATCTTCAGGGGCATCTCATTTGGTGCCATGAAAACTGGTGATCGTGGCGTTGGTGAGGTCGTTTTCAACACGGCCTTGACCGGTTATCAGGAAGCCTTGACCGATCCGAGCTATGCCGGCCAGATTCTGGTGTTTACGGCAACCCAAGTCGGGAATTACGGAATATGTCCCGAGGATGTGGAATCCGAGGCCCCTCAGGTCGCGGGCTTCATCATCAGGGAGCGGTCTGCCATTGCTTCCAATGCCCGTTCCAGGGACGAATTGAGCCCATGGCTGGCATCCCATGGGATTCCAGCCATTGAGGGCATCGACACTCGAGCCCTGGTTCGAATTCTGCGGACCTCAGGTGCCATGAGGGGGGTCATTGGCCTTGATGAAACGATGTCGGATTCAGACCTGATTGATTTGGCAGTCAAGAGCCCGGAAATGAGCGGTCGAAATCTGGCTGAAGAGGCCTCTTGTCCGGATGAAACTCCCTGGGCCGAGACGCTTGGCCTCTGGCGGCCCATGGCCCGATCTGGCAACGCGGCAACTACAAGTGGCGGAAGCCCTCTACGAGTGCTTGCGATTGATTGTGGGGGCAAGAGGAACATCTACCGGCATCTGGCGGATCTGGGGTGTGAAGTCACTCGAGTCAGCCCGGATGTGACTCCTGCCAGGGTTCGAGCGTTCCAACCAGATGGGGTCTTTGTCTCCAATGGGCCTGGTGATCCTGCCGCAGTTGTTGTGCTGGTGAAGACCCTGAAAGAGATCGCGGGCGAGTTCCCGATGTTTGGTATTTGTTTGGGCCATCAGCTTCTTGCCCTGGCTCTTGGGGCAAAGACCTGGAAGTTACCGTTCGGGCATCGAGGTGCCAATCAGCCCGTATCTGACCTGATTCGGGAGCGTGTTGAGATTACCAGCCAGAATCATGGTTTTTGCGTCGATGAGGCCAGTTTGGAAGAGGCTGGCTGTGAGGTCACTCACGTGCATCTCAACGATCACACAGTGGCAGGCTTCAGGCACCGTGAAATGCCACTTTTCGCCGTTCAATTCCACCCTGAAGCATCACCTGGACCCCATGATTCCAGCCACCTTTTCGAGCAGTTTGTAGGCCTGATGGAGCAGTCACGCCAACCTGCCAGCGACTAAGAAATTGAATTGACCTGCCGCCCTTTGGTCATACTGGTTGCCCATGGGCTCATGGGGTCGTAAGGTACGCCTTCTCAGGCCCGCGAGGGTCGATTCAGAGGCCTGTCCCAGCCAGGCATCGGGGGTGTCAATGCACCTCCTAGTGGTGGTTGGCATGTGGCAGGTAGCAAGTGGTGAGTTCCCCACTGGGGAGCGGCGGAGATACCCATGATCCTGTTTGATGAGCGTTCTGTTCGGACTCGTGCCGCCTTTGTCATGACAGGCATGCTTGCCTTTGGCGCATCGCTGGCTGTTGCCCAGTCAAATGACAAGGAGACAAAGGAATCGGAGACTCCCAAGGAGACCTCCGGTGATTCTGCGAACAACGTTGACAGTCAAGTCAATGACGCTCGTATCAACAGTGGACTTCTTGCTGCTCAAAGGCTTGAGAGAGAAGGGCGTTGGCGAGAAGCGGCGGACAAGTATGCCGAGGTTCTCAAGCTGATGCCTGACAACGCTCCGGCTCGCGAAGGATTCCAGAAGGCCATGAGCATGGTCGACAACGGTTCCATGCTGAACTCTGGTTCCGGTGGTGGCATGGCAGGCATTGAACTGCAGATGCAGGAACAACATCAGCGGGCAGTCATCGAGTTCAAAGATGCGTTGGCTCGATCTGAAGAGCTGCTCAACAAGGAAGACTTCATTGCAGCTGATCGAGCAATACTCACTGCTCAGATCAAATTGCGTCAACGACGTCAGTACATGGGTGAGTTGGAGTTCAACGACTTCAACAATCAGGCAGAAGCACTGATCCAGCGTATTGGAGAAGCCCGAATCAACGCCCAGTTGCTCAAGGAGCAGGCAGAGCGTGATGAAGCTTCTCGCAGCCGTAAGTCATCAGAAGCTCGTGAACAGTCGGAACGAAGCAAGATCATCATGGAAAGCCTGTTACGTGTACGCAAGCTCCAGGAGGAGCTCAAGTACCGTGAAGCGCTTCAGGTCGTGGATGAAATCCTCTTCATCGATCCCCAGAACCCTGCGGCCCTCGCGTTGCGGGATGTCATGGAGACGACTCTGATCTATCGCAACTTTGCGAGTGATGAACGTGAGAAATCCATGGAGTATGCCAAGGAGTGGGTCGAAGTGAATCGATCCATGATTCCACCCTCCAAGAATCTCAGTGGGCCAGGTGAACGATCAGTTTCCGGAATCATTTCCTATCCAGAGGATTGGCCTCAGATCACCTATCGTCGTGATTCCATCGGCGGGTACCGTGCTACACCGGCTGACCGGCGTGTCATGAAGCTCATGGAAGAAAAGGTCGAGATCAACTTCGTCGACTATCCCTTTGTCGATGTACTCGATTACTTCACCAAGTCGATCAAGGGCCTTCAGATTTATCCTGACTGGAAGACTCTGGAAGAGGAACTGAATGTCAGGCGTGACACGCCTGTGACCATTCAGTTGACGGAGCTGTCGCTTGACGTCGGCCTGTCACGTCTTCTTGAACAGGTTGGTGACCCAGGGCTTCATCCTGCGTGGGAAATCCAGGACGGCATGCTGCTGATTTCCTCATTGGAAAGGCTTGAAGAGCGAAAGGCCGTCGTGGTCTATGACGTTCGTGATCTCGTGATGCCTATTCCTGATTACAACAACCCCCCTGAATTGCAGCTCGGCGGCGGCGCTGGCGGCGGTGGTTTCGGCGGTGGCGGCGGTGGTTCCGGTGGTGGTGGTCTTGGCGGCGGCGGCAGCGGCGGTGGCGGCTTCGGCGGCGGCGGCGGCGGCGGTGGCGGCGGTGGTGATCGCCCCTCAAGCTTCAATTGGGAAGAGGACACTCTTGAAAACCTTGAGAACCTGATCTTCATCATTCAGAACAGTGTTCCTTCAAGTGAAACGACTCCCATTGACAAGTGGGCAGACTTTGGTGGCGACAGCAGCATCCTGCAGTTCAATCGCAACCTCGTGATTCGAACAACCAGCAAGAACCACATGCAGATTGGTCGACTGTTGACCATGTTGCGTGAGGCACGATCCGTACTGATCAATGTCGAGACTCGTTTCCTGCAGATTGGTACGAGTTGGTTTGAGGAAATCGGCGTGGACCTGGATCTCTACTTCAACACCACCGGAGGTGGTGGTGTCGTTGATCAGGCAAGGAACCTGGACCCGAATAATCAGCTCAAGGATTTCTTTGATGACGGGGGTTCTGGTCGGCTGAAGGATTCACTCATCTATGGTTCAGTCAACCAGGACACTACTGCTGATGGTGCCATTGTCAATACAACCAATACTGGTCGGAGTTTTGGTACGCCAGGCGATCCTGCTGGTGAGACGTACAACTACACCGCGAACCCTATGCCGTTCAATAATGCCAATCCAGGTCAAACGGGCAATGTTGTCCGCAACACCGAAGGCTGGAGCCCGATCGGTGTCGTCCAGAACTCATTGAACCTGGTTGAAACCATTGCATCTGCAGCAAGTCCAACTGGCTTGATGGGCACAGTTCTGGGTGCAGCGCCTGCCCTTGGCCTGAATGTCCAGTACCTGGACGATATTCAAGTAGACCTTCTCGTTCAGGCTACTCAGGCAGATGAGCGAGCCGTTGAACTGAGCGCTCCGCGTCTGACCTTCCTCAATGGACAGGGCGCCTGGGTTTCCTTTGGCGAACAGGAGTCATACGTATCTGGTTTGACCCCTGTTACTGGCGATGGTGCTGGTGCATTTGAGCCACAAGTCTCGCCTTTGAATACGGGTATTGTCCTGTGGCTCAAGGGTGCAGCATCTGCAGACCGACGATTTGTCACGCTGAATGTTCACTTCCAGAAGAGCAAACAGATCTCCATGACTACGGCCGCATTTGGCGGAGCAGCAGGCGGGGGCGGATTCGGTGGTGGTGCGGGCGGCTTTGGAGGTGCCATTGAACTGCCCAAGATTCGACTGGATGAACTCATGGTGACCACATCGGTGCCTGATAAAGGGACGGCGCTTCTTGGTGGTCAGCGATACAAGTCCGAGTTCGAGACTGAAGCAGGTGTGCCGATTCTCTCCAAGATTCCATATATCAACCGCTTCTTTACGAACCGTATTACCGCTACCGAGGAAAAGACCCTGCTGATCCTGCTGCGTCCTGAGATCATTCTGCAGGAGGAGGATGAGGAGATCCTCTATCCGGGTCTCTCCGAGGAAATGGATCTTGGGGCGGCTTACAATCCTTGAGTCTCCCATCTGGAGAGACCTGTCTATCAGTAGGCCAACGCTGGCCTAGAGAGCCTTGATCAATGAGCAAGATGCTTCATGTTGATAATGCCGGCGGCGTGCTTGAGGTCTCATTCCTCGAGAAGAACATTCTCGATGAGAGCAATATTCAGCAAATTGGCAAGGAACTGAATGAGTCAATCGAGGGGAAGTCTTCCCCGAGCATGATCATCGACTTCGGTAATGTGGAACATCTTTCTTCAGCAGCGCTGGGGATCCTCATCACGATGAACAGTCGAATTGGGGACATGGGTGGCAAGATGTGTCTCTCGAATATCAGGCCTGAAATCTTCGAGGTCTTCAAGATCACGAAGCTCGACCGCATCTTCAATATCCATGAGACGGTCAAGGCTGCTCGTGAGGGCATGGCCTGAACCAATGTCTCGCACGCAGGATTCATGCCGGGTTTGAATGAAGTGTCCGTTCCTTCCGCAAGGAAGCCCATGTGGAGCGGCCCATGGCCAGTGATCAGGACAAGAAGAAATGCTGGGAACGCACGTTCGACCTGGCAAGCAAACGACCCGAGATAGATCAGGCCGTTGCTGAGGTTCTCCAGGCCTGTACTGATCAGGGGCTTGAAGAGCCCGCTACGTTTGCAATTCGTCTTTCACTTGAAGAAGCCATGGCCAATGCCATGATGCATGGCAATGGTGGTGATGAGACAAAGCGGATCATCCTTGAGTGTCAGATCGATTCGGGGAAGGTTCGCATGACCATTCAGGATGAAGGTCCGGGGTTTGATCCAGAGACAGTCCCTGATCCAACGGCAGATGAAAACCTGACAATTGCCAGTGGCCGAGGACTGGCTCTGATCAAGGCATTCATGACCCACGTGGAGATACCACGGCCAGGTAATCGCCTTGAGCTGGTTTTCGAACGCTCCTGAATACGGTCATTCCAAAAAATGAACAAGCCCGGCCATCAAGGCCGGGCTTGTCAATAGTGTTGTCAGGCCAATTCAGAGGGAGGGGTCAACGCCGCCGGCGACGAGTTGCTCCGAGGCCAGCAAGGGCCAGGAGACTCAAGGCTGCTGGGGCGGGAACGTTGGCAATCAGCGTCTGGCCATCCCAGGTGAAACTTGTGAAGTCGGCGATTTCTGCAGCGACGTGAGTTCCTTCTGGGATACCAAAGTCATTTTCAGGGAAGCCACTGACAGGCCACTCCAATCCAAGATTGATATCAAGCGTCCAGGTTCCATCACCATTGTCAGTGGTGGTTCCAGACATGATGGTGCTGTAGAGAACTGTCGATCCTGGCGTTGTCACGTAGGACAGTCGCCAATCGACGGAGGCAGCCAGACTCAGTTCTGAACCCAGGTAGTAGGGCTGCAGATTAGTACCGAAGTCGAGAGTGTAATGTTCAGGATCGACATACAAACCCAATGTGTCTGGTGCACCAATAGGTATGACGCTATCAGGGGTGTTGTCGAGGTCCCAATCCAGGTAGGCATTTGCGCCTGAATAGAGAATTTCAAACTCATCAACGAGTTGGTAGGCGCACCAACCAAGCGAGTTGGTTGTGGTGTTGAAACTCGAAGTGCTGGCCAAGGCAGCACTTGAAGTGCAGGCCGCGCAGGCAAGAACAGACAGGGTGCGGAACATGGGTAATCTCTCCTTCTCTCCAGCTGCCTAAATTAACAGACTTTGGGCAAATATTGATGTGGTTCGACCCCTTTCAGAACTTTGTCTTGGAATCGATTTCATGCTTTGAAGCAAAGTGAAACAGGACGGCAATGGCCGTCATAAGTACCCTTCTGACAAGTGCTTAGCGGCCTTGGCAAAGGGCCTGCGGACAAATCAAGGTACGTTGAAGTTTCAGATATGCTCTTATTTGTCTCCACAGGAGGGCATGAGATGGAAGGCTTGATCTTTCGTTCCGGGACCCAGGCCTTGGGGCCTGAGGAACTTGTCGGCTTCTTTGAGGGTTGGCCGGACCCACCATCTCCAGAAACACATCTGGAGATTCTTCGCAACAGTTGGGCCGTTGAGTTGGCCAGGGAGCAGACTACTGGCCGAGTGGTGGGTTTCATAAATGCAATTTCAGATGGGGTTTATTCGGCCTACATCCCACTTCTGGAGATTCTGCCATCTCATCGCGGCAAAGGGATTGGCCAGGAACTGGTACGCAGACTGCTGAAGCGATGCAAAGGCTTCTACATGGTTGATGTGTGCTGTGATGAGGATGTCGTACCGTTCTACAGGCGATTTGGCATGATCGAGGTCAAGGGAATGTGCCAGCGTTCATTCGATTTTCAATCGGGTGTTGGATCTGGTCTCAAGGAAGACTGAATAGATCAAAGACCTCACTCATTTTGTTTGTCCAGTCGCTTGTCCAGGCATTTGTCCGGGATAAAAAAAAGGCCTTTCCCATTTGGGAAAGGCCTTGGACGGTTATCAATGAATTGACTCAGGGGGGGCCTGGGGTTGTGCCATCACCTCTGAGGCTGAGGAAGTCATAGTAGATGACGAATGGATCACCTGGACCACCAAAGTCAGATGGCGTGTACAACACTGATCTCACGTAATACTCGCCACCTTTTCCAAAGTATAGACTTCTGTCTACAGGTGGTGATTTGTAGGTCAGATTGATCATCTGGTTCAGGTCATCGGTCGTGCTCACGGCATAACTCATCTCTTGCCATGTTTCGGTTTCAAAGCTGTATACAAAGCCCGCTGTCAGTTCTAGCACACTGCCCGCTGGGGCATCAAGGTCTTCCTTGATCGATTCGTAGACCGTGTCTGGTGTGATTCTGAACTGTACATCCAGCGCCAAAGTGCCATTTGAATTGATGAAGTTCTTATTGGTCTCAAGGCCGGTCACAAAGAGGTCGGTCACCTCGCCCCCGGGATATTCGATGCCATCCCCAAAAAATCCCCCCCTCGTCGGCGGAAGTGGCCCGGGCACCAGGTCGTCCTGTTCGCCGACATTGGGCCCCTCGCCGGGGAATGTGAATTCAGAGAGCCCGGCAAAATAGTCCCAGTCGTTCCTGTTGTTCAATGCCATGCCGTTACCTGTGAGGTAATAGCCGCGGATGAACATGGCCTGCATGGAAGTCTGGACATTGGGATGGGCTTCGTACGCGGGGTTCATGACCAGTTCTACACCGGCTGCGGCAGGATCAGTGAAGCCGCCGATGTCGGGAGCTCCAACAGTGTCATCACTGGGATACAACCATCCAGTTAATGCGTCACCGTTTATGCCAAAGGAATCCGCTGGCAGCCAGGCTGGATTGGGTGGAGCAGTGAGTCCTCCACCAATACGCCTTGATGTGTAGAGGATGTTGATGAGATCATCAGGCGGCTGCGGGGCGCCATAAAACTGCAGCGAGAGCCCTTGGAGGCAAGCGGCTACGCCAGCAACCTGGGCAGCAGCAGCCTTGGAGCCATCAAACGTATTACCAAAGTTATTGGTATAGGAACGCTGCCTCATCTCGTGGCTGATGTAGCCGGATGGTTGATTTGGCGGATCAGTTGCCGTAGCGATCGACATGCGTGTGAGATTGCAGTCGCCGCCCGTGGTAACGATAGGGACCATGGAGCACATCACGTTGTCGCCTCCACCACCGTCCACTCCAACGTAATTACTCGACCAGAACTTGCGTGGCAATATCGATGGCATGCTGGCACCCGCGAACAACATGTTGGGTCGCTCGAGTGTGGGGAGGGCAGCAGAAATATCCAGACCGTTGTCGCCAAGTGGGAAGACTACGGTCACTGCCAGATTCTCTGCGATTTCAAGGATGTCAAACGAATTCAGGGTCGCACCTCTGTCAATCAGGATGCAATCCGTGCTGCCTGTTCCAGGGCTGCCGCCTGGATAGGTTGCTACCAGAACGTCTCCAGCTTTCAATCTCACGAGGGCGGCAAACCATGCCAATTCTTCTCGGTTACCTTCTGCTACTGATTGGGTGGGGTAGAAGAACGTCAAGGCATTGGGTGCGATGCCATCCGTTCCAACGCCATCAACGGCTGCCGCGATCGTGCCCAGCACAGCGGTTCCTCGTTGAGGCTGGTTCACGAAGGGATCAAACATCATCTGCACTGGAGCAGCGCCGATGACGGGGCCTTCAAGCAAGATGTTGCCGAGATCCTCATGTACAGCGCCGACCAGAATTCCAGCATCATTGATGTATTCCTGGAGCCATGCGGAGGTATCCAGCACGGCAATATTCAGGCCAGCACCAGCGGTGCCGTTGACATAGGGGCCCCAGGGATGGAATCCGGGTCGCTGTTGGGCGATGTACTGACCCCAAGAGTAGAGACCAAGGCTGTAGGTCAGGTAGGAGGGATCCTGTGGCCATCCCTGCCCCGGGATATTTCCATAGAGCGAGAGGCCTTCGCCTCCCCACCAGGGAATAGGGCGTGAGGGCACTTCGCCGTAATAGAAATCGTTCCAGTTGTTTGGATCATTGATCTGCTGAATCAGTGGGGTAAATTCGCCGGTAATGGGATCAGCCTGCCACTGGAGGCCGCCAGCGATTCCAGGGCGTCCAACCGGGCCGTTCACTGATGGAAGTGCAAGGGTGGTGAGTGCGCTACCCAGTGGATTTGAAACCCACTGAACAGAGTAAAGGGACTGAAGCCAGTTATCTGCAGGTTGGGTAGGCAGGGTGGTAGGGCTGATGACCGACGGAGCCTGCTGTGGTGCAGGGGCAAGTCGTCGCATGCCGTTCTGGTACTGGAGCGTTGACAGGGGGCGTGGGCCTCGGCCTGTCTTCTGGCTCAGGTGGTTCTGGAGCGGCGAGAAATCAGGCGTAACAGTACTGACTACTCCACCTTGGTTGGTGTAACAGATTTCCTGAGCCTTATCGACGCATTCTTCGGTCCA
>JAQWTL010000039.1 GCA_029242715.1 Phycisphaerales bacterium | reverse complement strand
GTCGACATCGAGGATCTGCTTTCAACCCTCAACGACTGGGGTTGTGAAACCGACTGCACCGCGGACGTCAACGACGACGGCAGCGTGGATATCTCCGACCTGTTGACCATCATCGCCAACTGGGGTGGTTGCGGGTCGTGATCGAACGGCTGCTCGATTGAGTTGAATTCAAATCGACCCCGGCTCCTCGGAGCCGGGGTCGTTTGTTTGATAACAGTTGTGTGTTGCAAGCCGTTGGACTGGTCAGTTGCACAGGCCCCACTTGTCGACGATCGACAGGAGATCCGTGATGTCCGTAGTACCGTCGCCCTGGACATCGCCGACACCAGTACCCCATTGATTGATCACTTGCAGCAGATCCGTCACGTCAACGATTCCATTGCCATCAAGATCGGAGAGGCACGGGCCATCGTAGATCTCGATCGGCAGACCAGCCGCCATGTCCTTGCCGGAGAACCCGGGGAAATCCAACCCGTAACGACTGGAACGGAATGTTCGATTGTTGGTCGACAGACCACCCTGCATCACAGGCAGCTCGCCTTGCGAAAGAACGCCCGTACTCGTGTCCGGGTTGTGATAGAACCAAACAGTTTCGCCGCTTGATGTAATCTCGAAGAACTCACCCCAGGGTCCGCTGCAAATGATCGTGTTGCCATTGGGCAGTCGCTCGGCACCTGAAATGAATGGGGCGTAAAAATCAGTGGGCACATCCGCGATGTACACTATTTGCGATGCTGCTGGACCATAGATGCCCGAGCTGTCGAGTTCGTATGTGCCATCTATCAGTACGGGAGGTGTGATCTCCTCGACTGTGGTGTACGCACCCTCTGGTCGATCGCGACCATTATTAAACACCAGGATGTTGCCAGCCCCGGGAGAGCCCTCGGGAATCCAGCGGGCATCATGCTGGCCATACAGGACACGGTCATTGGCATCGGCATTCCGAGAATAGACCGTGGGGTTGCCCCAGCGATACAGGATGTCACCAGCAGGCCCGGCCGCTTCCTCGGTGGTCGTGTTGTGATCGATGACCCAGAACTCACCCAAGCGGTGCATGCTCATCAAGATCTGGTCAAGTTCCGCGTTGTAGTGCAGCCCATTTGCATGTAACCAGTCACCGTCGTAGAGACCTGTGTCGTAATTGAGATTCATGCGGCCGGGATAGTCATCTGGATCTCCAAAATTCGGCAGACTGGCGTTGTGATTCTGGATGATGTGATCCCAGGCATGCCATTCCCAGACAATGTCAGCGGTATCAAAACCAGTCGGCGTTACCTCAATCACGTGCTCGGGCCAAAGCTCGCCATCCTGCATGGTTCCAGGTTCGCGACCTGCCGCAAGGCATTCCGCCTCGGTCTTCATCTCCCAGGCAAGAATCAGAACATTGCCGTTGGGCAATGGCTGGACATCATGATGCGCCTTGTACTGGCCAAATTCCGAGTAGCGAAATGACCATTCAAGTGTGCCGTTCCAATTGTAGCGCTCGACCTGGCCCGCCTGGCCGCCAGCAACAAAGTCGCTATTCCCCCCTGGCTGACCGGTTCGCAGCAGGGAACCATCTTCCAGAAGGTAGACAGAAACACCAGGAAGCATTGTTGCTTCCCATTCATTGACCAGTCGACCATCATTGTCGACCAGATAAGTCTTGTACGAATTCATGGGAGCAAACAGCGTGTAACCAGGAAATGCAGATTGCTCATGTTGCAGAATTCCAACGGTTCGTTCACCAAGTGATGTTGCAGAAACTGCTGCAAGCACCATTCCAGCAAAGAGCCAACCAGGGCTTCGTGCGATCATCTCTATCTCTCTCCTCAACAGGCCTTTCTCAATCGAACGAATAAGTATTCCCCCTGAACACTGTTTCTGATGCCCTAAAGTCGAATTTCCAAAGGACTTCTACAGAAATTCAGCCCTCTCAGACCGCACTCGTTCAATGTGAAAAATGGCTTAAAGGCTGCTTTTTTCAGCCTGTTTCTACTGGATGACCCCCCAGAAGGCACCATGAGAGCCGTTTCAATTAAGGCATGGAATTCTAGGAAGTTACAACTCCCAGAAGGTCCGGGAATCGAATAGCTTGGATCTGTTAAAGAGGAGGGGCTGGGGGGGGTAGTCGTCGATGTAGGCGGGTTCTGCCGACTAGCCAAACACTAGAGAGAAGTGAGGCAATCATGTCAATCAGCAGATTTGTAATCGCTGCGGCTGTAGCCGTGAGCGGCGCATTGATTACCCCAGCGTCGGGTGATCTCGTAGGTATGAGTTACGAGTTGGTGGGTGAGAATCTCATCGATCCTGCAAACGGAAACTGTTGGACGGTTCGAGTGTATGCAGATGTTGATTCTGGCAACCAGTTGAACGCTGTTGCGGGCAACTCCAATATCAGCAAGACGGTCTCAACCACCGATCTCTTCTATCAGGATGGTAATGCTGGGCCAACCTCGGTTGATTGCAACAGCAACTTCTTTCAGTTCGCCCCTGACATGGAATGGGATACCTACGTCACGATCGGCGCACTTCATGCCAACGGCTTCCCATTCAGCGGCAATTCGTTGAACAGCGTCGGTATGGATTGGGTCCCATTTGAATCTGGTGGAACACTCTTTGCCAACAATGGCACCTGGTTCGTCACCCCCGGTGCGGATCAGTGCTTCTCGGCAAATCACAACTCTTCGGATGGCGTCAAGAATGGTGTCCTGATTGCCCAACTGACCGTTCTGGGCGGACCCGGTTCCTCCATCACATTTGAAGCGCTCTTCCAGGGCCGTGAAGCTGATGGCGTAAGTTCCTGGCAAACCCCTGCGCAACTCGTCATCGATGCGCCTGAAGGTCCTATGGACTGTAACGGGAACGGTGTCGAAGACAGTATTGATCTTGCCAATGGCTTCAGCCAGGACTGCAATAACAACAATGTCCCGGATGAATGTGACATCGCCGAAGGCTCCAGTGCCGACTGTGATTTCAACGATGTTCCCGATGAGTGCCAGGGCGATGACTGTGACGGTAACGGCACGCCTGACTCCTGCGATCTCGCCGACGGTGCTGCCGACTGCGACAACAACGGCGTCCTGGACATCTGTGACCTCAATAACGGCGGTGCTGACTGCAATGGCAACTCCGTCCCTGACTCCTGTGATATCGCTGGCGGTTCCTCCGATGACTGCGATGGCGACGGTACCCCCGATGAGTGCGAGATCGACTCTGACGGCGACGGCACCATCGACGATTGTGAGTACACCGCGTATCAGAATATGCATACCGGAAGCACGTATGATCAATGGTCTCAAGCCATCTACGATGCAAGCAACCATGATCCAATTCATGGCGAAGCTGATTCCTTCAATAGTGAACCGCGAATTGACTTCTTGAACAAGAGCGTGGTTGCCACGGTAATCAATGGCAGTTTGAATACGAATGCTCAGGTTAAGCTTGGTGGCGGCAGTGAGTTGATCCTTGGTGATGGGTTGAACAAAGTGAACAACATCCAAGTTGATTCCGGCGACTCAACCAACTTCATAATGTCAGCACTCAACTTGGACAGTAGCCTCGACATTGGCGGCGCTCTGCATATGTCGAACAATGGCCACATGTACATAGATGTAAACAATGTGAACATAACCGGCTATGCCATCATGAAAGCTAACACCTCGCCATGCAGCCTGACAGTAGGCTATAACAGCTTGGGTGGCTTGGGGCTAAGTGGCAACTTCACCATGCACTCCCCTGGTGACAGCCTTTCCTTATTGGCTGCTCCCAACATCTCAAATATGGGTTACGCGTACTTGCACGGCAAGATTCAACTGGCCACGCCAGGCGTCTTGGATAACTACAGCACCATTGTTGCTTCTGCAAATAACGATGGTTCAGGAAGTGGCGGCGGCGCCACTGCTGTGCATTGTGTTGGTGACGTCTATAACCACGCAGATGCCAGTATTAATGTGCACCTCGGGACCTTCTACCAGTATGGCAATCTAACCAACGACGGCAACATCACTGGTAACTATGACGACGTTCCCGGCAGGTCTGAACCACTGCCTGGTGATGGCATGGGCATCTGGGGCAACTACACCGCAGGCCCGAATGCCAGCATGAACTGGGGCCATGAGAATTATGTGAAGAGTATTGGCGGTCACGTAGACATCGCTATCAGCGACTCCGCCAACTACAACATGGACCTCGCGACGCTCCGTCTCTTTGCGAATGGAGATGGGCCGAGCACGATCGAGGCCATGTCACAGGATCTCGGCGAGACCTTCGATGGTCTTGATGGCAGTCAGCCTGACAATTATCCGATTGGCAGGCTGGAAATCATGAGCGGTGATACCGTGTTGGTCGTTGACAACAAGGACAATGCCGAAGGTGATGAAGAGATCATGTACGTCGGTACCCTCGTGGTAGCCGCCGGCTCAACCTTCGATGGCAATGGCCAGACCGTCTGGTGTGGTGAGATCATCAACAACGGCACCATCCTCGGTGACGTCGATGTGATCGATCCAGCCGTTCCTTGTGACGGCGATCTGAATGGCGATGAAGATGTCACGATTGATGACATCCTTGTTGTTCTCAGTAACTGGGGCGGTACGGAAGGCGATGCCAATGGCGATGGCGAAACCAACATCGATGACATCCTCGTAATCATCAGCAACTGGGGCCCATGCGTCTGATTGCTGATCCCTCCAGGAAGCCGTTGAAGGCTTCCATGACTTGATGCCAAGGGGCGTGTAACTTCGGTTGCACGCCCCTTTTTACGTATGCATGAACTCAGGAATGATCGTCGAGCCACTTCATGACTTGATCGATCACGAGCCTGTTGGACATGATCGTGGAATGTCCTGCAGGAATCTCCACGTACTCATCAATCCCCTCGTGTCTTGTCTCAGCAAGTGAAACCGTGCCGTCATGACTTTCCTTTGCCGTGAACAAACCTGCACGCGACAGAACCCAGGAGGGCGGACTTGACCAGGACCAGCCGCGTGTTCCTGCAATCACAAGGCTCGGTGAGGGAGAGATCGGCCAACTGCCAGGCTGGGCCAGTTCCCCCAGTGCCGGACCAAAGACTCGTCTCAGAACGGCAAATTGATACGCCCAGGCTGCCGAACGAGAGCCCTGGTTGGGTGGCGCCACCAGAACAGCACCCTTCCAGTCGAAGCGATTCGTCAAGTGGCGAAGAACGATGCCTCCCATTGAATGAGTAACCCCCAACAGAGGGCGATCGGGAATGCGCTCCTTGATGCGACGAGCAACTTCATCCGCACACTCTGAAATGGAAACTCGGCGACTGGGATAGGTGGTCGACCATGTGTCCCATCCCGCTGCTTCCAGACGACGTTGCAGCCTGCCCATCGATCGATGAGTTCTTCCAAGCCCATGGAGCAGAACAACCGTGGCTTTCATCTGGAAGATGAGTCTCTCCCACCCGAGGGCATCCCGTCAAGAACACGCCTTTGGATGGCCGGCGTCCCCTCATCTCGACAGCGGATAGAATCTGCAGGCAATGGCCGGAAAAGGATCATCAAAAGCGAAGGCGTTTCAGGCACCACGTGGCACTCGGGACTTCTATCCACGTGAGATGGCCCTTCGTCGCCATATTGAAACATGCTGGCGGGATGCCTCGGTCAACTGGGGATTTCAAGAGATCGAAGGGCCCACCTTCGAACATCTCGATCTCTATACCGTCAAATCAGGGCCAGGCATCGTCAGCGAACTCTTCAGTTTCGAACGCAGCGGCGGGGACACTGCCTATGCGATGAGACCAGAGTTCACGCCCACACTGGCCCGAATGGCAGTTGCTCGTGGTAATGCGCTTCCGGTCCCGACCAAGTGGTTCTCCATTCCATGCCTGTTTCGAGCAGAACGCCCCCAACGAGGTCGACTTCGTGAACATGTTCAATGGAATGTTGACATCCTGGGTTTGTCAGATGCGGATACGGATGCTGAACTGATATCCGTCGCCATCGCAGCACTTGATCGACTGGGGCTGGACCCCTCGATGGTCCAGGTGAAATACAGCCATCGGGATGTCGTTGCCAGGCTCCTGGCTGATCTCGGGGTCACACCTGAGCATCTCTCGGCTGCCTTCGATCTGCTTGATCGACGGGACAAACTTCCTGCCGATGTGTTCATGGAAAAAGCTACTGCACTTGGTCTGGATGATTCGGCCGTGGAACGGTTCGACAAGCTTGCACATGCTCGAACACAACCTGGCGGAGACCCCTCTACCCTGGCCGATGTTCCCGCTGAAGACCTTGATCACCTTCTTGAACTCGACAAGGCTCTCAAGCATCACGGAATCGCTGAATGGTGCCATGTGGATCTTGGCATCGTTCGGGGCCTTGCCTATTACACGGGTACCGTATTCGAGATTCATGAAACTTCTGGCGCAGAACGGGCCATTGCTGGTGGTGGACGATATGACCATCTTGTTGAACTCTTTGGCGGACCCGCAACACCAGCCTGCGGCTTCGGCATGGGTGATGTCGTACTTTCACTGGTTCTGCAGGACCGTGGACTGATCGACCCAGATACACTCGGTCCCCGTCCTGATGTCTTTGTCGTCTGTGCTGATGACGTTGCCGTTGATCACATCGTTTCAACTGTTGCACGTATGCGTCATGCGGGACTTCATGCACGACGCTCCTACAAGAGCACACGAAATGTCGGAAAGCTCCTGAAGGAAGCTGGTCAGCAGGATGCCAGAATTGCCATCATCCTTGGTGGTGAACTTCATGAAGGCATCGTTTCTGTGAAAGATCTTGGAAGCGGTGATCAACAGCAGGTGTCGATCAACGATCTTGAAACCGTGGTTCATCAACTCCTGGCAGCCCAATGAAAATCCTGATCGTCACGGCCGTGGAAGCTGAAGCTGAGGCGATTGGCAACCCGGACAATACCTGCGTGATCGTCGGAGGCGTTGGCAGAACAAACTCCTCTGCAGCAACAACTGCCGCGATTCTGCAACAGGGCCCTTTCCAGGCAGTGATCAATGCGGGTATTGCGGGCATCCTTCCCGGATCCGACCTCTCGATCGGGGACGTCCTTGTGGCCGATTCCTGTATCTACGTCGAAGAAGGCATCGAGACTCCAAGTGGATTCCGTGACCTGGATGCCATGGGTTTCCCACTGGGAGATTTCAAAGGCAACCATGTCCCTGTGGATCCTCAACTTCTTGAGTGCTGCAGCCATGCCCACGCAAATGGGCCTATTGCAACCGTTGCGACCTGTGCCGGAACCGACAACCGGGCCCGTGAAGTAGTCGCCAGGACCGGTGCCCTCGCCGAAGCCATGGAAGGCGCCTCGGTTGTCCACGCAGCACGGCTCCAGGGTCTCCCTGCCATTGAAATCCGCTCCATGAGCAATACCACTGGCAACCAGGACAACCAGATATGGGATATTCAGACCGCCCTGGACGCCATTGGGGATGCCCTCCAGGAAATGATCAGCCGGCTCGTAAGCTGACCCTGGCCTGAAAAATCTGCCCTATTGATCCGATTACACCCCCCAGGCTGCGTGACAGGCGCCGCTTGAGCGATCCCCTGAAAAGGATCGCTTCAGATGGGGCTTGTCATCGCCGACCCCCCTTCTAGTTCCGACTGATTGTCCCCCCCCGCTTCCAAGTGACGGAGGAGCCACGATGCGCCTGCAACTTGGTCGACCCAGCAGTCGGCCGATAGCCATTGATCTCGGATTCTCAGCCACCAGGCTTCTTCAGCGTGGTGGCTCGGAAGGTCGCCACATCATTGCGGCTGACGAGATCCCCGTACCTGATGAGTACGGCGAAGACCAGGCACGCAGGCTTGCCTATCTCGCGGATGCCCTTCCGGACATTCTCAGTGAAGGTGCCTTTCGTGGACGAAAAGTCATCCTGGCGATGCCTGCATGCTCAACCACAATCCAGCACATGCAGTTGGATGCCGCTGAGTCACGTGCACCTGATCTGGCTGTTCAGACCAAGCTGCAAGGCTGTGAAGGTGAACAGATGGCACGCTGGATTGATGTCACTGACATCCATCGCAAGGGCAAGCCTCTGAAGGAAATCATCTGCATGGCCATGCCCAGAGACATGGTGATGCAACACGTCGAGATGCTGCATGGCTTGAAGCTTGAGATCATGGGTGTCTACACCCAGCCCGTGATGTTGACAACGGCATTTGATCATCTCAATCGACGTGCTACTGACAGTGAACAGGCAACCATGTATGTCGATCTTGGATACAGCGGTACGACAATCGCAATTAGTCATGGCAAACAGCTTGTGTTTGCGCGACGAATTCCCGTGGGCGGCTGGCATTTCGATCGTTCCATCACCAGGTCATTGAATTGTGATCTGGCAGCAGCCAGAGCACACCGGCTTGCCATCACAGCACCGACGCAACCAGACAACAGCACTTGTGAAGATCTTGTAGAGGATCCTGGCCCAAGCGGCATGGCCATGCTTGATGCCGCAATCCACCAGGCAAGCAATGGCCTGGAGCGGCGTGCAGGGAACACCCCTGCAAGTATCTCAGGAACCGTTGATGGTGCCACAGCACCTTCTACAGCCATTGATCTTTCTGAACTACTGGAAACTCTGGTTGATGAAATTTCCCTGTGCCTGCGATACCACAAGGGACTCTTTCCACAGCGTTCCATTGCCCGTGGCATTTTCGTCGGCGGAGAATCACGTCAATCATGGCTGTGTCGACACATCGTCCAGGCGATTCGTCTCCCTGGGCAGGCTGGTGATCCGCTTTCTCGACTGCAAACAGAGGATGGGGCGACTGGGCTTCTGGGCTGGACAGACAGAACACGACCCGAATGGTGCGTGGCCGCTGGGCTGCTTGAACGCAGCATGGCCAAGAAGGTGAAGGCATGAACGATAGTTTCCTACCCAACGAATACACCGAACAACGAATCGATCGGCGCACACATGTGATGGCCATGCTCCTGTTCATTGTCGTGCTTGCCGCGGTATTTGCTGCTTTCCTGTGGAAACGTAATGAATGGAACCGAGTCGAGCAGATACGGCGTGATGTCGAGCTTCGATACGAGGCCGCTGGTGCCGAGGTTGAACAGCTCATGGTTCTGAAAGTCGCCCAGCAATCGACTGTCAATCGGGCCGAACTTGCCGCCGCACTTGTCGAAAAAGTGCCAAGGTCAATTCTTCTGGCTGAACTCATCAACCATATGCCTTCGGGACTGGGGCTTCTGGATCTCAAGCTTGAATCAACTCGGATCGTTGATCCTGATAAAAACAAGCCGACAAAGGGGCGTAAACAACGCGCTGGAACACGTCCCAAGAAACAGAACGAACGTCCCGAAGCACCGCGGTACAACACGAAGCTTTCGCTTACGGGATTTGCGCCGACCGATGTCCATGTTTCCGAGTTTCTCGCAGCTTTGAACGATCATCCATTACTGGAAAACGTCAACCTGGTTTCCTCCCAGGAGACCGTTGCCGAAGATCGCACAATCCGTGAATTCAAGCTCACGGCCGCCCTGCCATCTGATGCCGACGTTCGCGTTCTGGCCAATTCCCAGGACTGGAACCCCGGTGATCGCTCATGGATTTCAATGGCTGAGGAGTCAGAACATGAATAGCCACACCCGACGAATCCTGTATGTCCTGGTTCTCCTCGCTGTCCCATTGGCAGCCTGGTACTTCGTATTTGTGCCACGTAATGCGGAAATCGATCGCACCAATGAGGAAATCAAGGCGAGAGAATCACAATTGAAGTTGATCAGTGCCGTCATTGCCACCATGGGAGATCTTCAGCAAGCCGTTCTCGAAGGCGAAATGGCGATTGAGCGTGTTGAGGCCAAACTCCCTTCACGTCGTGATGTCGAGAGCATGCTTGAACAACTGTGGCAGGTTGCACGACGCAATGAACTGACCGTCAAATCGGTCAAGACCATGCCAGCGGTCACATCAACCGTGTACAGAGAACTGCCCTTGAAGGTCCAGTTGGAGGGTCCATTCGAGGGCTACTACCGGTTTCTTCTTGAACTGGAGAATCTTCCCAGGATCACTCGGATCTTCAACATGCATCTGCAGCGTCCGCGACAGAGCCGAGTGAATGAAGACCTGAAACCCGGTGATATCACTGCGGATTTCGAACTCAGTATCTACTTCTCCGATGAAGCCACGGCAGTGGCCCTGAACCGGGAGTTGAAACGATGACACAGTCCTGGGAACCAAACGGATTCGAAAACGAAGAGCCGGCCAATGACATCTATGAAACAGAAGATGACATCCAGCATGATGTTCCTTCTTTCGCCCAACCAAGCAGGCGACGCCCGGCAATTCTGATGACCACCGTGTTTGCCGGCGGACTGGCTGCCATTGTCATCATGAGAACCCTGACTGGCGGGATTGGTCAAGTGATGGCGGATACCGGAATCGAGGAAGCAGTCTCCGGCTTCCTGGACTTCATGCGGGATGGGAATACGGATCAACCACAAAAAGACAATGCCAAAGGCGATCCCTTCGCTGATCTTGTCACGGATCACTACTCAGCCATGCAGGTATCGCCCGACAACCTGCGAAGCAACCCGTTTGTCACTCCATGGACAACGACAACCAATAAGAACTTCACACAGC
This sequence comes from Phycisphaerales bacterium, assembly GCA_029242715.1. GTDB lineage: Bacteria > Planctomycetota > Phycisphaerae > Phycisphaerales > SM1A02 > UBA1668. The sequence goes on along the minus strand of JAQWTL010000039.1, from coordinate 40,007 downwards.
AGCGAACGCTTTCAACCAGTCAGATCAGGCGAATCCGACGACAGGAACTTGAAGGCCTTGCAGACATCTGTGATATCCAATCAGTCATGACAGGAAGCAACCCGATTGCCACCATCAATGAGCAAGTCGTACAGCTTGGACATGAGTTGGATCTGGAAGATTCCGATGCGATCTGCATCCTGCGTGAAGTCAACTCGGACTCGGTCATCATTGAGGCAATGGATGACAACATAGGCATGAGCGTAATGCTCACCATCCCGCTCCGTCGGGAATAGACAGGATTCAAGCAAGATGAGTGGACGCCAGAACGATCTCGACAACCTGATGCGCGAACTTGGCGTCGATGCGCCAAGAACAAGTGATGTCGATCAACCTGTTGACCCGGGTAGATCTGCCAGTGGACTTTCCGCTATCGAAGCTGAATTTGAAAGTCCTGCAGAGAACGGTCACGCCTCTGCTGAAATGCCAACCATGTTCCGGCGGAATGAATCTACGCCTCCTCCGCCGGACATGTCCGGCAAAGGGCTTGGTGAATCCCTGGAAGATTGCGCAAATGATCTTGAATCGGATGATGATCGAATCCGCCCGCTGGATGCTGTCAAGGAATTCTGGCGGCCGACTGAAGAACCGGAAACTGACACGGCTAGCCTTCCTGAACAGTTACTCAAGGATGCAATTGTCGCCCCTGATATTCTTGAAACGGCCAAACGCGTTCAATTGCAATCGCCGGGAAGAGGTCTTCCCGAAATCCTGATGGAAATGGGTGCCAATCAGGAGGGCATTCAGCAAACTGTCGCGAGAGTATCGGGGCTTGCTTATGAAGCCGTCAATCCGTCACTGGTCCATCGAGAACTGATGGACAAGGTCAGCTACGAGTTTTGTCAGGAAAATGGCTGTGTTCCACTACGAGAAGAAGGTACTCGAGTGGTCGTCGGAACAGTCAGACCGGATGACGTCTTCGTGCTGGATCAGGTCAAGACGATGCTTGGAGTTGTCGCCGTCAAACACGTGCTTGTCACCCCAGCAGACGTGCTTGCCGTCGTGGAAGCCATCAGTGCAGACAGCCATGTCGACTATGACGTCCAGGAAATTCTCGCAGACGTTGAAGAGGATGACGTCGAACTGATCGAACGATCAGAGGAGGATGACGAGGAAGATGCTCAGTCATCTCCTGTGGTCCGCTATGTCAACCACCTCATACAGACTGCAGTAAAAGAAGGCGCGTCGGATATTCATATCGAGCCCTCTGAGAAAACAATGAAGATCAGGCTCCGGATCGATGGTGTTCTCTACGAGATGATGAATCCGCCTCGAAAAATGCTGGCGTCGATTACGTCGCGACTGAAGATCATGGCACACCTGGACATCGCCGAAAGACGGCTCCCTCAGGATGGTCGGATTCGAGTCACCGTGATGGGTCGTCAATTGGATCTGCGCGTATCCACGATTCCGACGCCTCATGGCGAAAAGACCGTCATGCGTGTGCTGGATAATCGCTCGATTCGCGTGGCTCTCGATGATCTTGGTTTTTCCAAGGAGACACTTACTGCGTGGTGTCGACAGATTGAGCGGCCGCACGGTGTCGTACTTGTCACTGGCCCCACTGGATCAGGTAAGACCACGACCCTGTACGCATCACTTCAGCAGATGGACACGACCCGACTCAATGTGTCGACGGTCGAGGACCCTGTTGAGTACCAACTCAATGGCATTACCCAGATCCAGACTCATGAACGGATCGACCTCACATTTGCTGCCTCCCTCAGGGCACTGCTCCGTCAGGATCCGGACATCGTGATGGTTGGCGAAATCCGTGATCATGAAACAGCCACTATTGCGATTCAGGCCGCACTCACTGGTCACCTTGTACTCTCGACACTTCATACAAATGATGCCCCGTCATCCATTACGAGATTGATCAACATCGGCATTGAGCCATTTCTCGTTTCCGGTGCCGTCAATGGAGTTCTGGCCCAGCGACTTGTGAGGCGAATCTGTGAAAACTGTCGCTCTGAGATCGACATGAGTGAAGAAGCACGTCATGTGCTTGCCAATCATGATCTGGATTGCGACACGCTATGGAGCGGAACTGGATGCCCGCAATGCCGCGAGTCAGGTTATTCCGGACGATTAGGTATCTACGAAATGCTTGAAATCGGGGACACCCTTCGTGACAGTATTGCCGCAAGCCCGTCAGTCACGGAATTTCGAAATCTCTGCTGCGAAAAGGGCATGCGTACACTCCGGGACGACGCACTTCAAAAGATGACTGAAGGCCGGACAACCCTTCAGGAAGTTCTGCGTGTAACGGACAGCGGTTGAATCAACCGTAAATCGCGATCATGATCAGGCCAGCAGAAACGACTGTCCAGACAATCATGGCACAGATCATCTTGATGGTTGTACCCAGGATTCGCCCAAGGGATGCACCCATTGCAGGCTTGATGGAGCCCTGCATGGACTTTGGTTTTGGCCCTGTTGTCTCACCAATCACTGCACCGATAAAGGTTCCAACGATGGCCCCGATGAGTGTCCCGAGTACCGGGATCGGAATCAGGAATGAAGCAGATATGGCACCTGCAATGCCTCCGATGAAGGCGCCTACCATTCCACGCTTGGTGCCGCCGCCCGCCTTTGTACCTACAGCACCCGCCAGGGCTTCGGCAATTTCTCCCAGGATGGCCACCACGAGGCCGATGCCCAGCGCCCACCATCCATAGGATTGGTGCTCAGTAACATCAAGTGCATAAACAATGAGCAGTTGTGCGCCAAGACCCAGGATCAGCATCAACCATGTTCCTGGCAGCTGCATGATCACAAGCATGATGCAACCAAGGCCAAGCAGGGTGAACAGTATGGCAATCAACCAGATCATGGTTGTTCTCCTCGATTCATGACCATGATTTCAGACAACGGCTTGCGTTCGATATCAGGCACTGTGGCATCATCTGCGGGCCAGCCAATTGGAATAAGCATGTAAGGCCTTTCGTAGGAAGGCCGATCCAGAATATCCCCGAGAAATCGCATGGGGCTTGGGGTGTGTGTCAGAGTTGCCAGGCCTGCATGCTGAGCGGCTGCCAGAAGCATGCCCACTGCAATTCCAATGGATTCATTGACATAGTAGACCTGTTCGGATGAAACGTTCTGACGATCATCCTTCATCAACTTGAAGACAGCAATCAGCCAAGGAGCGGCTTCCAGAAATGGCTTGTTTTCATCGGTACCAATGATCTCAAGATCATGAAGCCAATCCTGGCTTGCCCTTTGTGCATAGAAGAGCTTCTCTTCTTCTTCAGCAGCTTTACGAATCGTACGTTTGAGTTCAGGATCTCCAATGACCACGAAACGCCAGGGTTGCTTGTTGGCACCACTAGGCGAAGTGCCGGCCGATGCAATCACGGTCTCAATAAGATCCAAAGGGACCTCGCGAGATGAAAAGGAACGAATCGAACGCCTCTGTTGCATGATTTCCATAAAACGATCAGCCGCCAAATGGGGGTCATCGGGCTTCCAGGACCTGTAAGGCATTTCTTTGAAATGACCATTGGGCATGCCTTCAGGATACGTGCTGGCGGTCAGCTATGCTCTGAAGCGGGAAAAAGGAGCTGGAAGTTCTATGGACATGACTACCGCCCACAGAGTCCTCCCATTCATACTGGCAGTGCTTTCATTGACCGCGGGCGATGCCATCGCAGATTCGACCGCTGACCTCTACAGGAAAGCCTTTGATGCCTACCAGCAATTGGAGCAATCCAATGACTCCAATGTTGACCTTTCCTCCAATTATGCCGAAGTACTGAAAACCTCTTACCGGTTGCCAAGTGACTATGAAGTCATGTTCCGGAAATTGGATGACATCCAGTCCAAGATCTTCAGGGCTTCACAATCCAAGTCGTGTGATTGGGATGTCAATCTTTCTGATGGCCTCATGCTTGAGCTGCCTCACCTGAGTTACATGAATACCTGTTACAAGATTACGCGGCGTGATCTGGAACGGCAGATGATGAAAATGGACATGGAGAAGATCACTGACAGATTGATCTCCACTTATTCAATGCCGATTCACATCGGCCCAAAAGTATTTCTCTCCACGCTCATAGCCTCCAGCATGGTCAATGGCGCGAACCGGATGCTTGATGACGTGATCAGCCATGGGTTGATTGATCCACTTCAGGCTGAACGTCTGCTGAAGGCCATGGAGAAACATCCGGATGATGATCCCTTTCAAATTCTTCAATCCTTCGTCAACGAACGTGATCTGACGATTACAAGCATCGAGAACACATTTCAGGTGGGGAGTGACAACGGTTGGAAGGACGAGGACATTCTTGAATTTGCCGAGACATTCCAACTCTCTCGTGAAACCGTTGAATCACTGAGGAATGGAAAAGATGATCTGCTCCAGGGGTTGATGCGATACTGGGATGATGTACTTGCCAACGCAGATAACATGAGCCATTCAAATTTTGCCGAGCAATTTGAAGCCATAAGAGTCCGGTCGGAAGAAGGTGAATATGGCGCGCTTGCCAAGATGTTCAGCGGCGGCCCTTCGTATGCCGTAGTGGTCCGGAAAATCAGCAAAACCGCTGATGAGCTCAACGAGCGAAAGAAACTGGTAGGTCAGATTGCAAATGGCCAGGTTGACTTCATGAAACGTGCCAATGCTGCCCGTTGGTATGCCAAGGCCATTGGACAAGTAGAGAAGTCCGAATCACCGTGGTGGAAGGATGATGAGGCCCGCCGATCAATCCTGGCAGACATCGCCATGGCATCAACCGCTGGTCGATGTGAGTTTGCCTACCCCGATGACTATCTTGTACACAGAGAAGTGGAATTCATGCGGTGGCCTGAACACCTTGTCCCATGGTGGCTACCTGGAATAAACGATTTCATCGATTACTTCCTTCAGGAATCAGACCAGGCACTCGCACAGGGAGACATCCCCGCAGGAATCACTCACCTGGCTTCAGCCTGCAGGATCATCGTTCACCTCTCCAAGGATCCAGGCCTGCCCTCATCAATCATTGCAGGACATCGGTGCATGGATGTCCTTGATCGGATCGATTCCCTTGAATCAAAGAACCTCACATCTGAAAATCGTCATGCATTGCGTGAAGCGCTTCGAGACATTCCCACAAGCGATCCATTCGGTCTGCATGCCGCCACCAAAGCCGCCAGGAATCGACTCGCCTATCAGCTCCAGATACTCAAGGCCTCGGGCTCACTTCCTGAACTGGCCGTGCCTCAAGAACCGGATGATGTCCTGTATGCCATGGCATGGTTGCAGGACCTTGCTGAACCGACAATGGTCGATGAGGTGTGGTACTGGCCGGTGGAGGGAACATGGCCTGATGATCTGGCCGGGGATCCGTCCAGACTAGATACCTTCAACGAAGCCGCGATTCAAGAAACACGTGAAGACGGTGTGAGTGCCTCAGAAGCCTGGGGACTCGAAGTCCACATCCCACTGGAAAACCTTCGGGATATCGCCACACCTACGGCTGCAACTATTTCGGAGCAGGGTCGTATCCGATTGATGAATACGCGACGATCACTGCGATGATCAACGAATGAATCGCATTTCACCGAAGTCCGGCACCAGTCCTGTACCGCCATCAACGACTGAGTGCGGCGCCGGATAGTAGACCAGCCAGGCCTTTCCAATCAGCAGCTCACCTGGCACGACAAACGGAGTGTCATCGATCTGGGCAGCAACCAGAGGATGAGGCGCTCCCCACAACCGCCCATCAAGTGATCGACCCGAGTTGTCTCCCAGAACGAAGTACTGGCTATCGGTCAGCGTAATGACTGAGTCCGGGTGCGTTGCAGCTGCAGGCCTGTTCATCTTGACTGATTCACGATGACGTTCTGTAGGCTCGTTCCAGTTTCGACTCATGCCTGTCAGCATGCTGGGCCGGTAGTAGAGGTCGCGATCCATGCTGATACGAGGAATCGTCAATGCTGATCCCTCGAATGACCACCAGATCTTCGGCTTGGGTGGAAGTCGATGCGCCAAGGTCGCGGCAGCCTTGCCCTGCTGCTTCTCCTTCGGGCTGGCTACCGTGTTGACCAGCCGCTCGTAGGGCGTCCAGTCATAATCCAATGATGCAACATGGCGGCCATTCACTGTGAGGTGCAGGGACTGTTCCGAATGAATGCAGCTCATCGCTATGGGTTTGCCGGGCAGAACTGCATCGATCTTCTCACTGACAACGACTGCATCATCAGATGATCCCACTGGCCACATGGATACACCGGCCTCTCCGTCTTCGACATGAAAACGGAATCGATGCATCCGTGTCTCGATCAGAAGCCCTGCTTGAAGCGAGGAGTCATCAGGTATCAGTGTCGCCTCGATCCGGATATCACTGACATTGAAGGAACTTCGGACAGGAGACATCATGTTGTAGGAACACCAGTCATCCGGTCCATCTGCCTTCGTGTCCCAGGTGAGTGTCGACTTCTCGGATGTGTCGCACCGGAATCCTCCTCGACCTTCCGGTGTCCACGCGGATTCCGGTCGACCGATCCAGGGGGAACCATCCCATTTTCGCACGAGCTCATCCGGTGTGGCGGGCTGGGACTGCGTGTCATGAACACGTTGCCAGACACCATCCTGGACATGACGTGGCTTCCTGGCTATGTGAAACCGATCGTCACTCTTTTCCTTGATGAAGACATCGCCATCTACAAGCCAGACCGAATCACCCGGCATTCCGACCAATCGTTTGATGTAATTGGCCGAAGGGCCAAAGGGAATCGTTGGATTCTTGAAGACGACAACGTCATATCGCTCGGGCATGAAAAATGGCATCAGGTACTTGACGACCACGATGCGATCGCCCATTCGAGTTCTCAGGGATGACTGTGAGCCCAATGGATGGTCACGGGAAATCTGCCAGTCGCGTAAACGAGATGCATCTGGCTTTGTTTCTCCGAGTCCCACCGGCGTAGCCGTACCCGTCTGGCTGGATTTGACCAGCCAATGCTGGCCAAGCAGTGTCGGAGCCATGGAACCTGTGGGGATCACAAAGCTCTCGATGATGAAACCACGAAAGATCAATGCGAAAATGAATGCAATCAACAGGGACTGCAGCAGTTCAATGAACTTGAAGGCTCCGCTTGCAGACTGAGATTGCTGGCTAGTGATATGAAGGCTCTCGGGTTCAGGGGATCAAGATGGCCGAAGTTGGATCATCGGCCCTTTCAAGGATACCCACCAAGGAGAATCGGTGATCAGGATTCGCCGCCTGAGTTACCGCCTCCACCCTCGGCTCCACCACCTGGCTTGCCTTTGCCACGGCGCCGCCGTCTGCGACGACGCTTCTTCTTGCCACCGCCTTCAGCCGACTCGGCTGAGGCCTTGGGCCTGGGATTGGCATCCTGATCTCCACCTGCCTGGGTGGTCGCTCCTGCCTCGCCTTTACCACGCCGCCGTCGACGACGACGCTTCTTCTTGCCGTCTGGAGCGCCTTCCTTGGGTGACTGTTTGCCCCGGGCACGAGCAACTGATTCTTCCAGTACTCGTTGGGCTGCTTCTTCCTCAGCCCTTGCCTTGGCTTCAAGTTCCTCTGGACGTGGACATGTCTTGGGATCCATCAACTCCTCGACAGGAACCGCAATTTCTTCGCCGTTGTGCTCCAGCCTGACAAGCACCAGTTGGGTCAGAATCTTGGAATCAACAACCAATCCTGAACCAAATGCTGTTCCAACGAGCGTCTTGCGATGTGGCAGATTTGCTTTCAGATCCTTGTAGGTCTGGTCCTCATAGCGAAGACAGCACATCAAGCGACCACAACGGCCGGAAATCTTCAATGGATCCAAGGTCGCCTTCTGAACCTTGGCAGATCGCATTGAGACCGGCTTGAGCACCTTGAGAAAGTTCTTGCAGCAGCATTGTTCACCACAACGCTCATAATCCGCTACCAAACGAGCCTCATCACGTGCTCCAACCTGACGCATCTCAATACGTGTTCTGAATTCCGCTGCCAAGTCTCTTACAAGTTCGCGGAAATCAATCCGATCCTCCGACATGTAGAAAAAGGTCAGGACCTCTTCCCCGAGGATGGCATCGACGTCAACGAATTTCATCTGGATGTTGTAGAACTTGACCAGTTCGCGAGCTTTAATAAGGAACTCAGATTTCCTGGCATCAAGTCTTGACTGATTGGCCAGGTCTTCTGCGGTTGCGAGTCTCAGGACCTTCCCCCGGTTGTAGAAAGGGAAGTCCCGGCCACCAGAGACATCGATGTAATCCAACATCTCTTTGCGGGTAATTGATTTTCCACAACCCGCATTCGTGCAGGTTGTCGCGAGCATCTCAACAACCTCCAGTCCACGATGCGTTTTGGCAACCAACTTGCTGCCACAACCAGGCTTCAACCCGCCTGCCTGCGTGTACTCCCCTATGAGACGCATGGCCCCAAATCGAACAACGATCGTCTTCGGTGCTTCCAGCCTGTCATGCTGCTCCTCCAACGTCATCGCATCGCGATTCGAAGGGTCAGCGTCCTGTTCAAAGACGGGTAAAGGAACGATTGACATGCTTGATCCGTATAGCGTCTAACAGGCCGCCAATGAGAGGCGGCCGTACATCCTGTTCGGGATGTCTCCAGGGGGGGTTTTTAGGAACCACCGTCCACCTGGCCGGACGGAGGCCGTGACGCGATACAAGAGCCTGATTGTAGCAGCCAGTGCAGCCTGCAGACCGGGTCAATCCTTGGGATTCGACACCGCATCGCCCAGTTCGAAGGAGGACACGATCTCCCCAAGGGTGTCAACCGCCCTCTCGAGGTCCCCTGAGGCCCTGACCAGCGAGTCAGTGGTTCGGAGGGTGCGATCAGTACCTTCCTGCAGGCCGCCCATGGTGTCTGCAATGGCCTGGGCCCCCTCTGTCTGAGAGGCCACACCCTCCCGGAGTGAGTGAAAACGTTCCGTGCTGACGGTGACCTGCTCGATAATCGCACTCATCGCCTCAGAGATGGCCTTCACATCGACAACAATTCGCCTGACTTCTTCTGAGAATCGCCCGAGATCCTGCACACCTTCCCCGATAGCCTGCTCGACTTCACGAACACTGGACTCGACTTCCAGAGTTGCAGATGCTGAGCGGTCCGCCAACCGACGGATCTCACGTGCCACAACGAGAAAGCCACGGCCGGCTTCGCCCGCCTTCTCTGCTTCAATCGATGCGTTCACTGAAAGAAGATTCGTCTGATCCGCTACAGATGTGATTGTCGAGATGATCCCGGTGATACCTGCAGCACGCTCCTGGATCGTGGTCAGTCGGCGATCTGCTGCCTCGGTGGAAGCCTCAAGCTGTGACATCGCCGACTGCATGCCCTGCAACTCCTGTTTTCCATCACTGGCAAGCTTTGATGTTTGATCTGCAGCTGCCGAAACCGACGCTACGGTCTGTTCGAGTTCCCCGGATGTGCTCATGATCCGGTCAACCGCATCGGTAATCTTCCGAGTTGACTGATCCAGTGAATTGGCAACATCAGCTTGATCATTGGTTGAACTCACCAGAACCGAAGCCGTCTGGTCAATCGCTTGGCCAGATTGAACCAGATGACCCACAAGACCACGAAGCCGCTCACTCATGCGTTCCATCACCCTGAGCAGGAGCCCCGTTTCATCACCTGCGTAGGACTCTGCATCACTCGCCCTGAGATCACCTTGAGCAACACGACTGGCCCGATCAACCGCAATACGAACACGCCTGGATATGGAAATCGCCAGCGCACTCAAAAGGATGATGATGACGATGATGCCCACGACACCAAGCGTGATGCTCTCAACCAGATACTCCCATATGGGATCCACAACAGACGCTTTGCTGCGACGAACAACAACTGTCCAATCACCGGTCTGGATGTCTGCAGAAGCGTAAAAATACTCATGCCCATCATGAGGGTCGGTCCCCAGGAAAACATCCTCCTGCATACCGCTGTATACAGGACCTAGAAGTTCGCCATATCCCACATCATCCATTGAACGGGTCTTGAGCAGACCTGAGAGGTCTCGGTCATCAAGCCGGTATTCGTCGACTGATGCTGCAATGAACTTTCCATACGGACTGATGAGGTATGCGTCGTCATCAGTACCCGAGAGGAATGAACGAATCTGTATGTCCTGATCATCCAAGGCGCGACCCACACCGGCAATGCCAACGAAATCCCCCTCAACGATCATCGGGGCGGACATGTCTATCTGAAGCCTGCCGTCGTTCAGATACGGTTCGCTGATTGACATCGAGCCATCGCCGGATGCCTTCCATTGCTCCCGGGGAATGGCGTAGTACTCACCTGTATCCAATTGCGGCGTTTGCTGCAGGCGGATCGTATCGCCATGATCGGGATCAATGAACCAGTATGGTGCCAAGCGGCCCGACTTGGTCAATGCTTCGGCTGGAAGGTCAGCGATTTCACTGGGCGAATGAACACCCGGTTCAAATGCCATGAACACTGCTGTGATTTCGGCCTCCCGCTCAAGGATTGAACGGGAGAAATCCACGGACATCTGTCCATGACGAATCATGCCGGCGGCTTGGGCATCCGCCATCGCGAGAACGCTCTCCCTCGCACTCTTATTGACATCCTGGATCGTTTCAGCGAGAAGATCTGCCCGCGCCTGCAACTGATCGAGGCTCGCGTCCTGAAGCGCCTCGTACTCATGTTTTGTTTCAAGCCAGAGCAGGCCTCCGATCACAAGGATCGTCGGCAGAACACCTACCAGCAACATCCGGCCCAGCAGGCCACGAATCAGCGGGACGGCAGCTATCTGGTTGATATCGGATTCGCTGCTCATGGAGACTCCGGCTTGGACCACCGGCCACCCCAGCCGGAATGTAGATCCTCTAGAAAAGCGTCCCATTCTTCAGGTGTTCGGGTAGATGGATAGGGAATAGGCCGAGTGGCTTCATCTGATTCCCACACGATGTCAAAGAAACGCGCAGGGGTGATCTGGCCAATGCGAGTCTTCATCCAGAGGTGCTGGGTATCAGGATCAATTCGCACTGGTCCCTCAGGAGCCGTGTACTCGATGCCCTTCAATGCGGGCCTTACCTTCGAAGCCTTGATCGATCCCGCCTTCTCTGCCGCCATTGCCCAGAGATGAACGGCATTCCACGCTGACTGCATGGGATCGCTCAGTACACGCCTGGGGTGATAACGCTGACCAAATTTCCTCACGAAACCAAGATTGTCCTCGCCGGGAATACTCTGGAAATAATTCCAAGCTGCATAGTCACCAGTCACAAGACTGGATGGCATGCTTCTCAGCTCAGGTTCGCCTATAGAGAAAGAGATGGTTGGAATGTTATTCGGTTGTATTCCTGCTTCCCGAAGTTCCTGGAAGAAGCTGATATTGGTGTCCCCATTGATGGTATTGAGGATCACGTCAGGCTGAGTATCCACAGCAGCCTGGGCCAGATGATCAACTTCACGACTACCCAGGCTGGTGTAGAGCTCACCAACGATTTCACCTCCACGAGATGTGATGTGATCGTTGATGATCGCATTGGCCGCACGAGGAAACACGTAATCAGACCCGACCAGTAGAAATCGGCGTGCGCCCAATTCATCCATGGCCCAGTCGACTGCAGGAATAATCTGCTGGTTAGGAGCGGATCCAAGATAAATGATGTTGGGAGATTGCTCGAGGCCCTCGTACTGAACTGGGTAGAACAGCAGTCCATCATATGATTCGATGACCGGACGAACTGCCTTGCGTGAAGCCGAACTCCAGCAGCCGAAGATGACTGAGACGCCATCGATGTCGAGCAGCTTCTTTGCTCCTCTTGCGAAGACCGCTTCGTCCGAGCTTCCGTCAACAATGATCGGCTTGAGAGGACGTCCCAGGACTCCTCCCTGTTCATTGATATCCTCGATAGCCAGTATCGTGGCATCAATGACTGACTTTTCACTCAGGGCAAGCGGGCCGGTCTTCGAGTGAAGAATGCCAACCTTGATCGGATCGAGCACCACAGACTGTGATACATCTTCAGACCGCTCACACGCAGCTCCCAGGAGCAGGCTCATGAGGACGATCAATCGCAGCGGGTGTCGAACAAGGGACATGGCGGGGATGGTAGCAGGACCGCCCAAACCAGCCTCCAATCCAGCCGTGTAGACTGGCCTGAATGGATATCCAGAAGGCTAGAGACCTCATGCAGGAGTGGGTTCAGGCAGATGCCCTGAGGCATCACATGGAATGCGTTGCGACCTGTATGGCCGCTGCTGCTGCCAAAGTCGAGCCCGGAGAGATTGAACGCTGGACAGTCTGTGGCCTGCTCCACGACTTTGATTACGAACGACATCCGACGCAGGAAGAGCACCCTTTCGTCGGTATTGCATTCCTGCGAGAGCAGGGAGATGTCGACGACGAGATTCTGGATGCCATCCTGGGGCATGCAACGTATTCAGGCACACCACGAATCACACCTATGGCTCGTCATCTATTCGCCGTTGATGAATTGGCTGGATTCATCGTGGCCTGCTGCAAAGTTCGCCCCAATGGGATCGAGGACCTGGCTCCCAAGAGTGTCAAGAAGAAGCTCAAGACACCCAACTTCGCTGCTGCCGTCAATCGTGAGGACATCACGCTGGGAGCAGAGGAACTGGAACAGGACATGACAGAACACATCCAGTTCTGCATCGATGCGCTCCGGGCAGATCGTGATCGACTGGCACTCTAGCCAACCGGGCGATGACCACTCGGTTCATTTTTTGAGTGTGAGCGTTGATTCAAACCAGTCGGCCTGTGCAGCAACGTCGGAAGCAAAGGCATTCCAGTCAACCTTCATCCCCTGGGCATGGGCACGAGCCTGCATGCCGATCTGGAGTCCCCACTGCGACCATTGTTCCAGGGTCCCCCGCTCGACTGCTTTACCAACACGCTGACCGAATCGCTCCCACACACGGTTATGGCTGGATTTGGCAATTGCGACAGCTTGCTGAGCAATCATGCTTCCCATTTCCGGCCAGTTGTTATCCCCTGCCGTGATCCGCTGGATGATCTGCGCGCCAGCGGACCGCGTGAACAAAATCCAGTCGATGCTGCTGTCCAGGCCGTTGGCTACCGACAGCAAACCAATTTCGCCACCAAGATCATTCCACCTTGAATCCGTGAATTCCTTCAGCATCTTTTCGATGTCTTCATCAGGTATTCCTTCCGCCAAGGATTCCGCCGTCTGAGAAAGATCAATGGAGATATCTGTGAACTTCATCATGACATCAGCATGAAAACGAGTCCAATGGCAGTTGTACTCCGCCAAGCCGAGCATTGCGGCATCCTTCTGGATACGACTCTCGACATCGATGGGAAGAAGAACGACCTGCAACTCGGATTCTTCAGGGCCGACATCCTGAAAGCTCCCCACCAGACCAGAAGTAATCAGGGCAATGATTAAGAAACTAATGATTTGCATGATCTAACTCCTGGATGGTTCAACCAGATTGGCCTTTGTCCCTTGGCTCATCTCCCTCGTTCCAGATCTCCTGCTCGATACCCTCGACGCCTTCGGCCTCTCGCTTGGCACGGGCCGTTGCACGACCAGTCTGCTTCATGGATTCAATCGATTTGCGGTGCTTGCGGGAAAACAGCAGACGGATAGGGACCTCGGAGAATGGCAACTGCTCACGTAACCTGTTCATCAGGTAACGCTCATAACGCCCTTCAAAGAGATCTGGCTTGTTGACCACCAATGCCAGAGTTGGCGGGCGGACATCAACTTGTGATGCATAGTAGAGCTTTGCCTGGGATCCCAGTCGAGAGCTCGGCCCTCGCTTTGCAAGGATGCCCTTGACGACTTCGTTGATCTGTGCCGTTGATTCCCGATGATTGGCCTGTGCATTGAGATTGAAGGCCATGCTGATCATGTCCTTCAGGCCCTCTCCGTCTTGCGCACTGATGAACACGATCGGCGCGAAGTCAAGCCCTCTCAGTTCCTGGGTCAGGTAGGCCAGGAAATCTTCCGGAGCAGCAGCCTCTTGGGCGAGATCCCACTTGTTGACAACAAGAACAACAGGCTTGAATTGTCGCTGAAGCTCCTGCCCGAGCTTCTGGTCGACCTGGGATATCTTCTGACTTGCATCAATCAGAAACAGGACGACATCTGATCGTCGAACAGATGTGAGCATACGCCTGTATGCATAGAACTCGATGTCGTCTGCAAAACTCTTCTTACGACGAAGTCCCGCAGTATCAATTGCGGTGAACGCATGTCCTTCCATCTGGAATTCAACGTCAACAGCATCCCGAGTGGTACCCGCAATTTCAGAGACAATGACACGCTCTTCACCTGCCAAGGCATTGATCAATGTTGATTTGCCAACATTGCGACGCCCAACGATCGCAAGTTTCATCTCGCTCTCATCGGGCGGCTCGATATCTTTCGACTCCGCCCGTTCCCAGATCGCCTCTTCCAGATCGCGCATTCTGTAGCCACTTGTTGCTGAGCAACACAATGGTTCACCCAGCCCAAGCCCTGCCAGTTCCATGGCATGCGATTCCCAGGTGTCCCCATCTGTCTTGTTCGCAACCAGCAACACACGGTCGGATTGGCCTCGTGTTCGAAGAATCTCCGCCACCGCCCGGTCCAGGGGAAGCGGGCCAGACTGAGCATCGCAGACCATCATGATGACTGAAGATTGCTCTATCGCAACGGCGATCTGGTCCTCGATGTCATTCGTCAGACGAGAGAGATCCTCCCCCGCGTCATCGATTGTTCCATCCGAGGTATAGACCCCGTAGCCGCCTGTGTCCGTCAACTCGACCAGCCTGGATTCCGTGTCTCTCGGAGATTCTGTCGGCGGATCAAGCTCCAGCATCACGCTGACACGATCCCGGGTCACTCCCGGCGTGGGATCTACGATCGAGACTCTCCGCCTGGCGAGGCGGTTCAAGAGGCTCGACTTGCCCACGTTGGGCCTTCCGACGATGGCAACCGTAGTAATCGGCATCGACACAGTGTAGATGCTCCAGCCTCACAGCAGGACAGCAGCCTTGCCGTACAATCCTGAGCGATGTCAATAGACCATCACACTGGCCTGCTCCTGGTCGTTTCAGGCCCCTCTGGCGTGGGCAAGACGACGATCGTGCATCGCATGCAAAAGCGGCTTGGAGGCCGTTTCAGCGTGTCTGCAACCACGCGTCCACGGTCAAATGAGGAAGTGGATGGCAAGGATTACTACTTCGTCACCAACAGCGAATTTGAACGAATGCAGCGTGGGGGAGAGTTTCTGGAATGGGCGGAAGTCTTTGGCCGTCATGCTTATGGAACCCCTCGCAGGCCCGTCGAGACCGCCCTTGAACGTGGTGAGTTGATCATTCTTGATATCGATGTACAGGGTGCCCGACAAGTTCGGCAGGCCATGCCCTCGGCCTTCATGATCTTCATCCTTCCACCCAGTGAGGATGAATTGATGCGACGACTTCAGTCAAGAGGACGGGATGACCAGGATGCCATCGAACGCCGCTTTGCAGAAGCACAGCATGAAATCCGCCAAGCTACAGAGGTCAAGCTCTATGACGCTTTCGTGATCAATGATGATCTTGAGCGTGCCCTCGAAGAGACCTGTCAACTGGTGAGTGAGAAGCAGAGGCAGAAGCGTTCCAGTGCACCATCAAAATCGGCTCCACCGTCCCCATGAATGGCTTGCTTCTGGCGATAGCAGCATGCTCACTGGCTGAAGTGAGCCCCTCCGACATGCGTTTCTTGAGTACGGATGCCGTCGCGATGCGTGACGGTGTACTGATGTGCCGTATTGGAACTGATGAAACTGGGCAGCCGTGGCCTGATCGCGTGATGGTTGATCTCATCATGGATGATGGCCGATCGCCGGAACTCGTTGGCCATATTGGCTGGATCGAGCCCATGCCCGATAGCTCGGTTCCCTCCTGGGGAAGTGACAGGCGTACTGTATGGATACGATCCGTTGAACCTGATGACCGGTTCAATACCGATGGCTCAAAGCTCTCGACGTTCGGACCGTGCCTGTTGGTTGAACTTCCCGCCGATGGCAGTGGCACTCTACGACTTGGGCGTTCAAATCTGCAGCTTCGCTGGGTGGATCTCCCAGAAGGCATGCCTGCGATGCGTGTTGGCGATGAAGTCAAGGACGGTATTCTTGATGCGACGGTTGCCCCGGATCTGCCTGCGTTGCACAATCCCTTGGACTGGTGGCGATGGGAATTGGTTGCAGAACGTCGTGGCCTGGAGCCCCCGCCTCTGCCCTTTGACTCAATTATTCAAAGACTTGCCGCACGGCAGGTCAGTGGTCTTTGGCGAGTGGCAATGCAACGGCTTGCTCAAACGAGCCGCGGTGTTGCAGCGAGATGTCGTGATCTTCTGACCCAGAACTGCATGGATGGTGACATCCGGATTGCCGCCTGGATCACGAGTCCTTCCAGTATCGAAAACTTGCTTCGATTACTCATGGATGATTCCATCAACGATGATGAAATTGTCAAAGCCGCCTTGTCCTGGGCTGATGACCAGATCAGCCAATTCACATGGGTCGAACAACCCTTTGGTCCGGATATACGCCTGCAGCTTGCCAATCCCGATCAACAACCAGTACTCGTGGAGTTCATATGGAGTAACACAAATGATGTGCCCATCGGCCTTCGTCTCGATCCGGGGAGGGTCACCTCAACAAGAGTTCAGAGGCAAGGAGTTACAGCAGCTGATCCCTACTCACGCATGGATATCCTCAATGTCATTGTTCGACAACATGTCCTCAGATTGGCATTTGGCGATGATGTAATGCCAATGATCCCCCCTGGACCACTCCTTGGACCCTTCATCCCGTCAATGACACTGGCGGAATCCCGAAGCCAAACGATTCCGCAAGCTGACTCTGATCGCGCAACATGGCTGCAGACCAGGCGTCGCAATGGGCAATGGGAGGTTTACATCGAGTGCATGGGAATGCCTGATTTGGAGCAGGACAAGGCCATCAAGTCACTTCCCGAGAACATGAAGGCGCCAAGCGACATGATTGGAATTGAAGCGGTAACCCTCTTCCTGGCTCGATCTGACAGAGGTTCATCCTGGCCACAGAACAGCATCAGCATCACGCCACATGCCGGATGGCGCCAATACCAGTCCACATCAAGCAAGCAGCCACTGGTTGACGTCCGAAGACAAGATGATCGCTGGCTTGCAACGATCATTCTGCCTGATTCATGGCTGCCTTCCAAAGGACATTCGCTGAAACTGGCCGCCATGCGAACACATGCAGATAATGCCAACTTCGAGACCATGGCAGCGCCATGCGTTCCGTGGAGAGTTGCACCAGAACCTGTCTACCTGGACCCAATTGCCTGGGACCAGAATGACAAGCCGACCTTGAAACGTGCTGGAAGCTCACGCTGAGATCAGGCCTGCGGAATCATCGCATCCGTTGGCAGAGTGTCCACGATGTTCTGAAGTACATGATCGGTCGTGATGCCTTCTGCTTCGGCCTCGAAGTTGAGAATGCACCGGTGACGCATGGCTGGCAATACGACATTCCGAATGTCTTCGGCTTGGACCTGTTCACGACCACTCCGCAATGCACTCACCTTGCCCGCAAGCACAAGCGTCTGTGCCGCCCGGGGAGAAGCACCCATTCGGAAGTAGCGCTCTACCTGGGGAGTCGCGAGATCTCCGCCAGGGTGCGTTGCCAGAACACATCGAACAGCGTAATCCTGAACAGATTCAGCAACAGCAACCTGCCGCACCGCTTTCTGGTGAGCAAGAATCGTCGGCCCATCAAGAACACGCTGGACGGAAATTTCGACATTCGTAGTCGTACGGTTCAGGATTTCGCTCATCTCGGCACGGCTCGAATAGCCGACGACAAGTTTGAAGAAGAAACGGTCGAGTTGAGCTTCAGGCAACGGATACGTTCCCTCCTGCTCGACAGGATTCTGAGTCGCCATGACGAAGAATGGTTTCTCAAGCACATGAGTCTCGCCACCCACTGTGACGGATTTCTCCTGCATGGCTTCCAGCAGTGAGGACTGCGTCTTGGGCGTGGCACGATTGATCTCATCTGCCAGAACGATCTGGGCAAAGATCGGGCCCTTGCGGAACTTGAATTCACGGCCGCCATCGCCCTCGACGACAATCGTCGTCCCCGTCACATCAGCCGGCATCAGATCGGGGGTGAACTGGATGCGTGAGAAATCCAGATGCATGGCCTCGGAGAGTGTCCTGATGAGCAAGGTCTTGCCCAGACCAGGAACACCTTCAAGCAATGTGTGCCCGCCAGCAAAGAGACAGGTCAGGACACCTTCAACGATCTCGTCATGGCCCACAACGACCTTGCCGATCTCGCTTCGAAGTCGATTCCAATCGTCTGAAAAGGTCATGGCCGCACTCGCTCCTTCAACCGCATTTCATCTAGAAGCGTATCGCGCCTTGGAAACCAATGATGGCTGCTGGATCGTAAGTACTCGCAAAAACATCATTGGCGGATGGATCAGTCACCTTAATACGGCCATAAACCGTTGCACCTGCATAGACGGATACAGAGACATCCTTCGCAGGCTCCCATGTCAACGTCAAGGCCAATGGGAGTGCTTCCGTTGTTCCGACCCCTCCCGGTACCGGCCCAGAGGAATCAAGGCGGAATCTCTCGTAATCAAACACCACTGCAAAGGACAGATCAAGATCCTCTGTCAATTCATAAACCAGTTCAGCACCGCTCTGGTTCGCCCAGCCCGTCGTGAGCCGAGTATCAAGACTGAGCCGATCCGTGATCTGCCAGTCCAATATGACGATTGGATAGATCAACGCACTGTCTTCGAGTTGTGATCGAACACCAACGCCACCACCAATGATGAGATCCTTGGAGAAGGCGTAGCTGATACCACCAGCGCCGCCTCCGATGATGCCGCGGCTCCAGGAACCACGTTCCTCGACAGACCACATGACCTGGCCGCCACCAAAGACCATCCAATGGTCATCGATCCGCCAACGTGCTCCCAGATCAAGTTGAACGGTATTGATGTCCGTCCACCACGTGGCTGTTTCACTGAAGTTCCAGTGGTCGTACTGGTAGCGCCATCCGACAACGATGTCCAGGTTCTTGGCGACACCCATTCGAACATTGCCATCGGTATGGAAACGTCCATGAGACAACTTCCCGGGTTCATTCATGTTCGTTTCGAACTGCCAGGTAAAACCAGCATCAAATGAAAGCGATGTATTGAAGCCCGCCTCAGGTTCCTGACCTATGCCAGCAGGTGCCACATCGACTGGTGGAATCGCCTGAGAATCATCTTGAACGGCACTCACTGGAAGGGCCATTGCTGCCTGGCTAGAACCCAGCGTAAGAGTCCAAAGTAGTGCTGAAAGCATCGGTTTTCTCTCCTGTGTGATGTGGACGATATCCGCCCTCACCATACGCGCACAACTACAGCGTCCATCATCCTTCATGGATTCTGCTGGTTGGCCTATTCCTCGGCTTTGGCGATCTGCCAGTACTCGAGCTCGACGGGTGCCTGACGTCCGAAGATCGTCACCAGGACGCGGACGAGGCCACGCTCGGGCAGCACATCGTCGACGGTACCCTCGTAGTTCTCGAAAGGGCCTTCCTTGATGGTGACGTTGTCGCCTGGAGCGAACTCCATGCGGACGGTGGGCTCTTCCTCGGGCATCTAGGAATCGTGGAGCATCTTCTCCACTTCGCCAGGAGACATCGGGGTCGGCCGACCAGCCGTACCGACGAAGTCGCCCACGCCGGTGGTTTCCTTGATCAGGAAGAAGACGTCCTGCGGGATACGCCCATCGGGTTCCAGTCGCATCTCCACGAAGATGTAACCGGGGTAGAGCTTGGTCTCGGTAATACGCTGTTTGCCACCCTTGAGCGTACGGGTCTTCTCTGTGGGAACCATGATCCGGCCGACGCGTTCCTCAAGGCCCTCAATCTGGACCTTCTTCTGGAGCGTGTCACGCACGGAGTTTTCCTTGTTGGATGCAACACGAAGGACGAACCAGTCCATGCCCTCGCGGTACATGGGCATGTCGACTGCAGGATCGAATGCCTCTTCCTCTTCCGTGGCTTCCGGAGCTGGTGGCGTTGTCTCGGCAGGAGCCGATTCCACAGGCTGATCCTGGAACGAAGCCTGGTCGGCATCGCTCGCACCGGATTCTCCATTGGTCACGACCTGATTCTGCTCGGACATTCAAAGCTCCTCCGCGAATAGCGGATGGGAGGGAACCGCCCCTCCCGATTGAAGTATCAGGACTTGAGGACACCGACCTCGGTGAAGAGCAATGCGAAGATCACATCCACCGCCCAGCAGAACAATGCCACAATCAACGTGAGTCCAATGACTGCAAGGGTTGATCGAGTCAATTCCGCCTTGCTGGACCAGTTGACCTTCTTCATCTCGCCCTCAGTGGCGATCATGAAATCAACCGACCCAGGCTTGGATCCGATGAGCCAGTAACCAAGCAATCCGAAGATCGCGGCAGCGACCAGAATCGCGATGACCTGTGCATAGGTCGCCTCGATACCGAAATCGATGGCCTCGATCTGCTTCCAGAGCCAGATAAGCCCCAGTGCAACGATGACGCCATAACCGATGGCTGACATCAGTCGTACCCAGTAGCCCTGTCCGCTCTTGTAGATGCCCTTACTACTCATTTCCAAAGTCCTTCACAATCCCGTGCGTTGCCGGGCTGTCCAGTCCAACACGCCGGGAGTGACTCGAACACTCAACCTGCGGATTTGGAATCCGCTGCTCTGCCAATTGAGCTACCGGCGTCCTGCTCGCGGCTCCACCCAAGGGTGGAGCCACGGGCGACGGTTGTCACTTTCTCTTGATCTTGTGCAGCGTGTGCTTTCGAAGGCGTGGGCTGAACTTCTTGAATCCGGCCTTGACCTTCTCGTCGATGCCGCCCTTCACCCGGATACTGGTGCGGTAATTGAGATCACCACACTCCGTGCACTGGAGCCACACGTACTCTCGATCTGTAGCCTTCTTCGCCATAACCCTACGTCTCCGTCAATTCACTTACTACTCAAGGATCTTGGTTACGACGCCCGAACCTACCGTGCGGCCACCCTCACGGACGGCGAAACGGAGGCCATCTTCCATGGCAATGGGCTTGTCGTGCAGATCGACCTTCATCTTGATGTTGTCGCCAGGCATGCACATTTCAGCACCGACGAGCTCGAGGTCACCAGTCACGTCCGTGGTACGGAAGTAGAACTGTGGCTTGTAACCAGTGAAGAACGGTGTATGACGACCGCCCTCTTCCTTGGTCAGAACATAGACCTCGGCCTCGAACTTGGTATGTGGCGTAATCGTGCCCGGCTTGGCCAGAACCTGGCCACGCTCGACATCCTCTTTTTCAACACCACGAAGCAGGCAGCCAACGTTGTCACCAGCCTGAGCGTCTTCAAGGATCTTGTTGAACATCTCGACACCGGTGACGGTGGTCTTACGAGGCTCCTCGGACAAGCCGACGATCTCGACTTCCTTGCCAACCTCAACCAGGCCACGCTCGATACGACCGGTAACGACCGTACCACGACCCTTGATCGAGAAGACATCCTCGACGGACATCAGGAAGTCCTTGTCGGTCTCACGCACTGGCTCGGGGATGTAACTGTCAAGAGCGTCCATCAGTTCATCGATGGCCTTGCATGCATCATCATCCTTGCCTTCAGACTCCAGGGCCTTCAGGGCGGAGCCACGAACGACCGGGATATCGTCGCCGGGGAAGTCGTACTTGGACAGAAGTTCACGAACTTCCATCTCGACGAGCTCGAGCAGCTCTTCGTCATCAACCATGTCGACCTTGTTCATGAACACGACCATGCGGGGGACGCCGACCTGGCGACCAAGCAGGATGTGTTCACGTGTCTGAGGCATGGGGCCGTCCGTTGCGGCCACGACGAGAATGGCGCCGTCCATCTGGGCAGCACCAGTAATCATGTTCTTCACATAGTCAGCGTGACCGGGGCAGTCCACGTGAGCATAGTGACGGTTCTCCGTCTCGTACTCCTGGTGACTGGTGGCGATGGTGATACCACGCGCCTTCTCCTCAGGGGCATTATCGATCTCATCAAATGCCTTGGCAGAACCGAGACCCTTACCTGACTGGCGTGCAGTGATTGCTGCCGTCAAGGTCGTCTTGCCATGATCGATGTGTCCGATGGTGCCCACGTTGACGTGCGGCTTTGTTCGGTTAAAGGTTTCCTTGGCCATCGGTGTTGTCTCCGTGTATCGCCAATTGCGGCTGTCGCCATTTCCAATTCCAGACCAATTCCAGAACCGGATTCATCTTCAGAACTGAACGACGACCCTCTCGAGGCGTCGAACCTGCGGGCCGGATCTCCAATGAAACCCGTCCCCTTGGACATCAGCACGGACCGTCCATGCCATCTGTCCCACAAGCCACCGACGGGACTTGAACCCGTGACCTCACCCTTACCAAGGGTGTGCTCTACCACTGAGCTACGGTGGCGACTCATTTCCCTCATCGAATGCCGAAGGCTCACCCCGGCACCGAATAAAAACCGCCTCGGATATGAGGCGGAATGGAGATTGTAACGCTCCAGCCGACCCTTTCAAGGTGCTGGGAGGTTGATAGCCCTTCATATGCCTGCCAAGGGGCAAAGAACGCTATGGGACCCTGAAAAGACCGCTGGCAGCCTCCCGTTCAGGGGCCGCTGGTATTGACCTGGCTCTTTCGGCGATCAAGGTCCGTGACGCGGATTCCTCTGTTTTCGGAGACACCCTCGCCGCCCTGGAGCTGCCGAAGCCCGCTGAAACGACTGATCATGTCCACGTGACCGTCCAGGAAAAGCATCAGGCAACCTTCTCCGCCGCCGTATCGCAGGTCGACTTCCTGAGTCGCATCACCATCCAATCGAACGGATTCCCGCCCATCATTAAGGATGGCAACATTGTCGAAATCCTGGATAGCAAATGCTCGAGCAGTTGCTTCCTCGTCATTGGGATTGCCGCCGATGGTCAAACCTGCAAATGAATCCACCAGGTACATCGAACTGGATGGTGAAATCAATTGTCCATGCGTGACATATCGATCAACTGTCGAACCCTGGAGGTCCCCACTCTGATCCCGCTGAGAACGAGCATCAAAGAAATTGTTCGCTGCAAAGAAACCTGGCAAACCCTTTTCCCAGGCGCCGCCGCCAAATGGCTTGGGCAGGCCCATAGGGCCGTTCGCACCCGGCGCACCCAGCGTCGTGTAATCAACATCTACCTCGCCACCACTGGACGTGTAGCGTGGGAAGTTGTGGGTATTAGGTGCAAATGAGCGAAGTGGATGGCGGTTGAAATTCTTGTCGTAGTCATACACATGCCTGTCAGGTGCGCGGTACCTGTAGGACAACATGACGTTCGATACGCCCGGCATGGCTCCTCCAGAAGGAGAAAGCAATGGAATATCCGTAATCGCGATGTCATCGGCCAGGTTTGTCTCGACCCAGAGGATGTCCGCCCATGTCCCCTGGGACACCAGATCGACTCTGGGATCACCGACCGTGCCGAAGAGGTTGTTTGATTCAACCCAGTTCAACTCCGAATCCGAGAGGGGAATGTAGCCAGTCGCGGATGCGATCTCACCGATCTCCGTACCGTTCTCATCCAAGTAATCGAACTGGCTGGGAACCACCCTGTCCTTGTGATTATTCGCGTAGTTCTGAATCCAGGTATGGATCTGGCGGAGGTTATTACGTGATTTAAGAATCTGCTCGCTGCCGCCTACGCCGGACAACGCGGTAAGCGTCAGCCCTACCAACAGGCCGATGATGGAGATGGTCACCAGCATCTCAACGAGGCTGAAGCCTGATCGCCATGACGATATGCCCTTTGAAGCAGGGTGCTGGCTGGGCTTGTAGATGGATGACATCACTGGCATGAAACTGGTTCTCCATCAAGAGCGACAGGGCCGACATGGCACCTGGCAAATCCAACGCTGTTCACGACCATGCAGCCTGCATGGAAGGACCCCTTCAGGATACCCCGCAAGTGCAGTCAAACCGGCAAGTGATGCTGATCCTCGTAAATCGTTCCTGCTGGAAAGGCTGGTAAACAGGCCTCCATGCCCAACGGGGTGATTTTTCCTCTGGAAACGACCGGTTCTAACCCAAATTCATCGTCATCAGGAACTCTGCATTCGAGTTCGACTTGGCCATTCGTGTTCTCAGTAGCTCCATGGCCTCCACAACACTCATGTCTGAGACGACCTTTCGAAGCCGCACAACCAGATCCAGTTCCTTGGGATCCAGGAGCAGCTCCTCTCGGCGAGTGCCAGAAGCAGCAATATCGATTGCAGGCCAGATCCGCTTCTCGACCAGCTTCCGTGTGAGATGCAGTTCCGAGTTACCAGTTCCCTTGAATTCCTCGAAGATCACTTCATCTGCCTTGGATCCGGTGTCAACCAACGCTGTCGCGATGATCGTCAGGGAACCACCGTCCTCGATGTTTCGTGCAGAACCGAAGAACTTCTTGGGCTTGATCAGGGCAGCGTTATCCACACCACCAGTGCCGATCTTGCCGGAATTCGGGGCCGCATTGTTATAGCCACGGGCAAGCCTCGTGATGGAGTCCATCAGGACCACGACGTTTTCGCCAACCTCGACCATGCGTCGAGCTTTTTCCATGACCATCTCGGCAACCTGGATATGACGCAAAGCATGTTCGTCGAACGTACTTGCAACAACCTCCACCGACTCATCCGTATTGCGACGGAAATCAGTGACTTCCTCAGGGCGTTCGTCAACAAGTAGAACGATGACGTATGCCTCAGGGTGGTTGGTCGAAATTGCATTTGTGATTTTCTGCAGAATCACGGTTTTGCCGGTTCTGGGCGGAGCAACAATCAACGCACGTTGGCCGAAGCCCAATGGTGCCACGAGATCAATCACGCGAGTCTCAAGCGGTTCGGTTCCGGTCTCAAGAATCACACGCTGATTGGGGTGCAGTGGGGTGAGATTCTCAAAGGTCGCCAGGTTGTGAAGTTCCTTGGGCGGACGACCATTGATCTCCTCGACACGCAACATTGCGAAGTAGGTCTCGGTCTCCTTGGGAGGACGAATCAGACCTCTGATCACCTGCCCGCGACGAAGGCCGAAACGCCTTACCTGGGACGGACCGACGTACACGTCATCCGGTGATGCCATGTAGGAATACTCGGCACTTCTGAGAAACCCGAAACCATCGGGAAGCAACTCGAGTGTTCCCTCTCCCATCATCAAGCCCTGCTTGGCCGCCTTGGCCTTGAGGATCTCGAAAACAAGTTTCTGCTTGGAGAGGCTGGCTGGATCCTCGATCTTGGCTTTCTCAGCAATCTTGATCAGTTCCTGACCAGACATCTTCTGAAGAGATGCCAGGTCCTGACCATCCTTCTTGGCCTTGTCGAACTTCGCCTGGGTCTTGGAATCAAGTTCCTTGTCCAGCTTCGAGGCTTCCGCCTCCAGTTCCTCGTCAGTTGGAACTTCCCCAGGCTGCAGCATCATGGTTGAAACACTGCTGCCTCCGCCAGAAGACTTCTTGCGACGTCTTCTTTTCTTGGCCATGGGTCTACCGGAAGATCTCTTACGCGAGTGGTGGTCGTTGTTGTCCGCCATGGATTCCAACACCTTGAATACAGGCCTTCAACGAAACGATCGCTTGGACAATCATGTGTTGAAGGGAAACGCACCAACCAGGTCGTGTTCTGACCATTTCCCTGTTTCTTGTGAGACAACGCGTCTCAGCGGGGAATCCAGGCGTCAATCACCCGGGTGGCTGGAATGATCATTGATGAGAGAGTCGAGGTAGTCCTCGACTGAACGGGCGAGATCTTCGATCTTGCCGTCGTTCCGTAGAACATGATGGGATATTGAACGCTTCTCGTCAAGTGGGATTTGGGCCGCTTCCCGACGTTCCATCTCCTCAGCATCCCAGCCCCGCGTCTCCTGGAGGCGTTTCTGCCGCATTTTTTCAGGCGCGTCTACGAAAAGGATCGAATCACATCCCTCGGCAAGACCTGCTTCCAACAGCAATGGAGCATCGATAACCAGTGCTGGAGTCCTTGGATCTGCCTCTGAAAACAGGGCTGATCGGGTGGCTTCAACGATGGGATGGATGATGGATTCAAGCCAAACACGTTCAGAGGCGTTTTTAAAAACGATTTTCGCAACAGCCTTGCGATCAACAAGACCTTCCTTTGTGAAGACATCCTCTCCCCATCGTTCTCTCAAGGCATCTCGAACCGTTGGTGTCTCCAATGCCTCCTTGGCCATCTTGTCGGCATCGGCAACAACACAACCGCATTCACGCAGCAAAGCGGCCACCTGTGATTTGCCGGATCCAATCCCACCCATGAGCCCGATGATTGGAATGGAAGGATCGCTCATCGAAAGTCGCCTTGCGTCTTGATGATGTGTGCAGAGGATTTCAACGGACTACCCGTTTCCAGGTCGTTCCTTCCGGACCGTCCTTGATCTCGATTCCTTTTTCAAGCAACTGATCACGTATGCGGTCAGCCTCCGACCAGTCCTTCCCCTCGCGGGCCGTGATTCTTGACTGGATCTTCTCCTCGATCCAGTCCACATCAAGGTCCCCGGAAGAATCAACGGCTTCCGTGTCCAGTTCAAGAACACCAAGCACATGATCCATGAGGCGCAGGGCCTTGAGATCTTCAGACCACTGCCCATCACCATTACCGGTTGCGGCAGCATCAACAGGAACTTCACCCGCGGCCTCGTTGAGTATTCCAATGGCACCGGCCATGTTGAGATCATTCCCCAATGCTTCAAGGAAACGAGGCATGGCTGCCTCCAGCGGACCAGGTGATGGTCGTGAACAGGCTGCATTCGCCTCGAGCCACTTGTGCAGACGCTTCCAACGATCCACCTGCCGCTGGACATCCTTGAGGCCCTGGAAAGTGAAGTTGGAATTGATGCGGTAGTGGGTCCTCACGAGTTCAAGGCGAATGGCCGCTGGCGATGCGCCTCGCTGAAGCAGGTCACGGATCGTGAAGAACGTGCCGGCCGATTTGCTCATCTTCTTGCCATCAACCATGAGATGGCGGGTATGGAACCAATAGTGCGCGAAGCATTCCCCTCCAGTGGCGCCACAGGTCTGTGCAATTTCACACTCATGGTGCGGAAAGATGTTGTCTTCCCCACCACTGTGCAAATCAATCACATCACCAAGCAGTGCGCCGGCCATGACCGAGCACTCCAGATGCCATCCCGGATATCCCTCGCCCCATGGACTTGGCCACCGCATGAGATGCTTGTCATCAGGTTTCCACAACATGAAGTCAGCTGGATGCTTCTTGACTGCCTGGGTCTCCATGTCGACACGACCACCTCCTCCACTACGAATGGCATCCACCGTATTGCCGGAAAGGTTGCCATACGCAGGGAACGACTGAACATCGAAGTAGACCACGCCGTCCTCGGCCAGGTAGGCATGTTCTTTGGAGATCAGTTTCTCAACCAGAAGGATCATCTCGGGGACGAGACGCGAAGGTCTCGGCATCAACTCGGGATGGTCAACTGCTTCACAAGCAACCTTGAGCCCGAGCATCCGGGCATCCTGCAGAAAAGCTTCTGCATAGAAATCGGCGATTGCCATTGGATCATCCGGATCAATGTCGACCCCATCAGGCAACGTGCCGGACTTCTTCGCTTCAAGCATGCGTCGAGTGGCTACTTCCATCTTGTCTTCGCCACCACCATCTGGATCGGCATCTTCAGTCATGTGACCGACATCAGTGATGTTCATCACATGACGGACCTCGTAGCCCATGACTTCAAGGACTCGCCGCAGGATGTCTGCATTGAGAAATGACCGGAAGTTTCCGATGTGCGCGTAGTCGTAGACCGTCGGCCCGCAGGAATAGAACGTCACAGGCCCGTCAGCATCCAGTGGTTCGAATCGCTCGACTTGATTGGTCAGCGTGTTGTACAGATCGAGGGGCATGTGGAAAGAATAATCCGCAGACGCTCTCATGGTTGACTTCAGGCATCTGCTTCCTGCAGACGGGCGGACTCCCACCATGAGATCGTCCTCTGCAAGCCCTCTGCCAGGGAAGTCGAGGGCATCCATGCCAATCGTTCCTGCATTCGATCAACGGCCATGCAGACCCGAGGAGCCCCGTCTGGCCGATCTCGGTCCCACCGAATGGAACCCTTGAAACCGACCAGTTCAGCCACCATCTCCACCAGTTCAGCAATTGTGGTCTCAACCCCTGTTCCCAGGTTCATCGGAGCAGGTTCACTACCTTCTTGCTGGAGTGCCCGAAGGACACCCTCAGCCGCATCCTCGACATAGAGAAATTCCCGTATCGGTGTTCCGCTGCCCCAACAGGTGATTGAATCATCGCCTCGATCTCTGGCTTCCATGCAACGGCGGATCGTTGCTGCAACCACATTGCTTCGATCCGGATCAAATCTGGCTCTGGGCCCATACATGTTGGCTGGCATCAGAACGCAACTGGACAAGCCATGCTGTTGATGAGCAGCCTGAAGCAATGCGATGCCGCCACGCTTGGCTTGCGCATATCCAAGATGTGCTGGTTCAGGCGGGCCGTCCCAGAGCGTGTTTTCCTGAAAAGGAATGGCCGCGCCGCGGGGATAACAGATGCTCGAAGCCGTGAAGAGCAGTCGCTTGACATTCGTTTCCAGTGAAGCCAACACGATCGATTCCATCATTCTGGCGTTATCGAGAAACGCTGTCGCCTGGTTGGCTTTTTGCCATGCAACACCGCCCTGTGCAGCAGCGAGGTGTACGACGACTTCCGGTCGCTGGCTTTCAAAGAACGCCTGAACCTCATCCGGCTTGACCAGATTGCAGGCATCACGTGTGGGCATGAGAACCTCGGAAACACCTCGAGCCTTCAATGTCTCGACGACATGACTGCCAAGGAAACCGCCGGCACCGGTTACCAGCACACGACATCCCTTGAGGTCAAGACCTTCATCTGACATGGTTCTACTCATGAGAATTGATGGTACCCGGAGCTGAAGCGATATCAGCCCGCAAGGTTGGTGCAACCTGGTGGCAAGTCGCCAGGCGGGTCCATCGGCAGACGAGCCACCGCCTGCTCCCAGGTTTCCTGCTCGAACACAAGCAGCTTCATGATCTCATCAGCAACGATGGAATCCCTCTGGCTGCAGGCGACACCGATGCGGCGATACAGGAACACCCCGATGGAGCGGAGACGTGCCAATAACGATGGCTCGATATTGGTCGACTTCTCTGGAATCAGTTCGAGCACCAAGGCTCTGAGACGAGCGCCACAGGAAAGGATCTGCTCTCCAGCACCGTTTTCCACCGCCTGCTTGAGACGTTTCGCTTCCTGGATGGCGTGCTTCAACACCAGACTTCGCAACTGGTGCGGTGCAGCCGTCAGGATCTCGGTACGTGTATAGGGATCTGGTGTGCTCATGATGGGACACCATCGGCACAAATCCCTGACGAATTCGAAACTACAACACTGCTTTCATCTGGCTTCCGATAACCATGCTGCTACATGAAGAGTCCGTTGAATCCACCGCCACCTGAACCCAGGGACAGCAAAGCCATCGACTGTGACTGCATCGATGCAAGGACTTCTTCCATCGCCGTGAATTGCGCAACAAGCTGGATACGCCGGGCCTCCATGCGTGCATCCAGAAGTTCCAATCGATCCATGGCGACTCCGATTCGATTTTCCCAGCTCTCATCAGCAATTGACATGGTCCCCCCGTCCGAGTTGGTCAACTGCTCGAGCATGGAGTCGAGCCGCACACCGAATCCCTGGATTCCATCGGCGTCGGTCGCGAACAAGGCCTCGACGTCTTCTCGCCGTGTTTCCCAGGCGTCCGCAAAGGTGGCTTCGTCAAACTCGATCCTGCCGCCTGCTCCGATGCGAATACCCACCGACCAGAGTCCCTCCATTCCCAGCTCATCACTGGAAGAAGATTGCTGTATCGATGAGAGAAGCAGTCGGCGGATGCGTGAAACTGTCGCATCGCCATGAAGGACACCACGTTCACCCGTCGTAGGATCAAATCCATTGACCGCATCAATCCGGTCCAGGACCCCATTGATCGCCTCGACAAATGACCTGAGCGTATCGGCGGCCTGAGTCTCATCCCGGGAAACGGTCACAGTGACGATGTCACTGGAAACTTCGAGCAGATCCAGAGTCAAACCCTCGATCACGCCCTCGAGCCGATTGGATCCACTGGTGATCATGACACCTGAGGCAACGTCATCCCCAAGCACGATTCTGGCATCACGTGCAGCAACAACCTCCTCGAAGTCAACACCGAGGCCATTCATATCAAGAATCATTTCTCCTGACGCACCTGACACCTCGCTGGTCAGACCAATTCGCCATGGTGAAGCGGGATCTCCTGTACTGGCCAGAGATGCCGTCACGGGAGCACCTGATTCATTAATCATTTCAGCAAGCTGTCGCAGGGTTGTCTGCTCGTCAACGGACAGCACCGTTTCCCAGGAACCATCAATCTCATTCATGGATGATCCCACCAGCCGGAGATCAGATGCCGCTGTGCCTGAAACAGTCTCGACCTGCATCTCGACGATTGCCTGCCCGGCATCAGCAGTTGATTCAAGCAGAATCCCGTCTCCACTGTCATTGACGCGTGCGTGCACGGCAAGGCCACGAGAGTTGATGAGGTCAAGAACATCCTGGACGGTTTCATGACCAGCAGAAAGATTGACCGTTGCCGTCGCACCCGTCGCATCACGGAGTCTGAATGAGCCCACTCCGATACCACGCCCCTGGTTCAGATCATCAAGCAGGGTTGCGCTGGAGATCCAGCGATGCTGAAGATTGTCACTGGTCACGGATGAGACAACGGCATTGACATCGAGCCCCATTCGTTCCGCAAAATCACCGGATACCACGATGGCACCAGATCCTCCCCGGTCAGTGATCTCCAGCCTTGAACCCTTGACATTGATTCTGAGCATCAGGCCTTCCTGCTCAAACCATGACTGGATCCCTGCCACGAGTTCTTCCACTGTTTCGAACTGAGTCAGTCCAGTAGTCGATTTCGTGGTTCCAAATCGATCGGTAACTGTCAATGAATCCGCCCCGCCAAGACCCGCACCACCGAAGAGCTCTTCAACCAGAACGGTGCCTGGGCCAGCGACGACACGACTCCCTGTGATCAGACCATTGCTTTCAACCGCCGAGCCGAAACCAAGTGCAGCTGCCGCGCTTCCATTGGAAGCCGTGGATTGGATCGTGAAGGCCTCGGCACCACCTGTCATGTCCTCGAGTTCCAATCGCAGTCCATCACTGGACACTCTTGCGACGAATGCTCCATCATTGGCCTGGCCATTCTGATCAATCGCCGAATTGATTGCATCGAGCACAGACTGAACAGTCGGAATACCACTGCCGCCAACTGCCGCTACATCTGAACCTTCAAATCCACCAACGGAACCTGCCGTATTCAGAATGCCGAGATCTTCGGCGGTCGTGTTGCCCAATGAACCAGAACCTTGAACAGATACTGAATCGGAAGCATTCAGCGGTGTCACCGTGAATCCATGACCATCTTCACGATAGCTCAGGGTCACGGCACCGCCGGTTGCAATACTCACACGGTTTCTGACATCACCAGCTGTCACGCAGCCCGTCAAATCAATATCCCAGCTTGTGGTTCCGCCATTGCTTCCATCAACGAGCGAAATCGTCAGATCAGCCTCGTCAACATCGTCATTGAATGAAACGCCGGTACCACCATTGAATGCGTTGAGAAGCGTGTCATCGTCCAATGTGACAATCGTTCCTGAAGACAGATCGATATCGAACACGCGGCCGTCATGCGTCGTGACTCTGATATCTGCCAGTCCCTCGCGTACGAGTACACCGTTGCCATCATTGAAAGCTGACAGCGACAGGCCTCCATCAAGAGACACGAGGCCCGTACCGGTCAACAACCCATTACTAGAAACACCTTCGATTCCCAGGTCTTCTGCGGTTTGCGTACCGCCAACCTCCGAAATCGAGAAGTCGAAGCCCCCTGCTGATGACATGTAGATACTGCCGTCAACCAGCTCTGCAGTGATACCGAGTTCATTGTCATTAAGGCGTTCGAGTACTTCGTCGATGGTTGCGACATCACCAAGATCCACAGAACAGGAATCACCGGTATCAGATCGCGTCAACCTTACGGTGCCACGTTCAACGCCCTCGCCACCATTGAGCCAGGACAGTGGCATGTTCTGGGACAAGCCCCCATTGCCCAGTTCAATCGTTGCACTGTCGAGTCCCAGCGCTGAAGCATCTGATGCAAATCCCCCGCTGAGAACCTGATGATTCGTTGCCAGCCCTGCAACAATGAACTGGTAGATGCCTGGTGAAGCATCCGTTCCAGCAACAGCATTCAAAAGTGATGGGTGGCTGCTGGTTGCGGACACAGCCTGAAAGATGTCTGTTGATGAAAGCGATGATGTCGTGTTCGCTGCAGCGAGAAGACCCGCGTTGATGTCGAGCAATGCAGAACGTCTTGCCTGCATGAGTCCGACTCTGGATTCCAGACGCGAACGCCCCTGCGCATGGAAGGCAAGCATTCTTTCGACAAGTGTCGCCGTATCGAATCCGCTGATCAATCCGTAACCAGAAGGTATCGAACCCATGAAGCCTCCTTAGGGCAGTTCCCGGTATTGATGGCGCACTGAAGGCGCACCGACTCCTGCAGATTCACTGCAAATGGCAGGCCTGTTCATGTCGTGTGTTTCGCGGCATCGTGATGGGTTGATGCGCAGGAACTGCGCCATGCAACGCATTGCACTGCGCGTGTTGAGCTGAACACCGTCGGTGATCAGGCCTGTGGCTTGAAGTCCAAGCGTTTCATCAGACCGTCAAACTGATCGAGATCGTAGAACTCAATGACCAGGTGACCGGTACCCTTCTTGCGACCAGTTCGAACCTGAACCCGGGTACCGAGGTGCTCACCCAACTGGCGTGCAAGTTCCTCGTGCTGCCGGCGACTGGCATCAACAGATTGCCCCTGATCTCGCTTTGTGGAGGTCCCGCTGGGAGCCTCCTGGACTCGGCCCTCAAGTTCACGCACAGACCAACTGCCACGCATGGCATCACGGGCAAGCTTCAAACGCCTCTCTATGTTAGCAATGGCTAACAAGGCACGCCCGTGGCCAGCACTCAAGTCGCCCTTTCGTACAAGCTCCCTGGTCCCCTCATCGAGGTCATTGAGCCGAACCATATTCGTAACTGCAGATCGAGTGAGACCGACCTGGTCAGCAATTTCCTGGTGAGTAAGGCCGAACTCATCCTGAAGACCAGAGAAGGCTTCAGCCCGCTCGATTGGATTGAGATCTTCCCTCTGAAGATTCTCAACCAATGCCCATTGCGCGGATGTACGCTCATCCAAATCTTTGACTATGGCAGGGATAGACTCCAAGCCTGCAGCCTGAGCAGCACGCCAGCGGCGTTCACCAACTACCAATTCAAAGCCACCTTCAGCCTGCCTGAGCACTACTGGCTGCATAAGGCCGGTTGACTTGATGGATTCTGAGAGGGTCTTTAAAGCCGCAGGATCAAAGTCCTGACGAGGCTGCCATGGATTGGGGCGAATCGAGGCAACTGGGATATTCGATAGTCCCAGCTCTCCAGTAGCCACTGCAGCGGCGGGGGCTTCTCCTGGCGAAGCCTCTTCATCTGACACGGCCACAGCTACCGGCTGAGCAATCATGCTACTCAAGCCCTTCCCTAGTCGCTTCTTCCTTGAAGCCATATTCTCACGCTCCTTCTGTCCCAGACGGGCTGACTGGCTGAATCCAAACGGGTGTATGTTTCACGTGAAACATACCCCATACAACCCATCGGATCTGATTGGCCATTTATCGCACGATTGATGCGGCCCGTCAATATCAGCACAAGTTAACAACAACCCTAGATGTATAGCGATTGCTAACATTAAAAGGGCCCGCCAGGAGCGGCACATCCGAATCCAAGCACCAAGCACAGGACCTGGCCGAAGCATGCCAGACAGCCTGCGTACAGGATGGTCCTATTGCCAAACTTGCCCCATCTTCATTGGTATTTCGCAACAATAAGACGCATTTAGAGCTATTTATGCGTAAGATGCATCATAACGCGTATAAACACGTCATTTAAGCCCGATCTTCTTCTATTTTCAGTCGTTTAGGATGACGACATCCTGCGGCTCTACGAAGAGGCAAGCCTCCTCGCCACACTCCGGCCGCTTACCTTGATTCAGCGAGATCGTGCGAATCGAGTGGCCGCCCTCGAAGCCAACGACCGCCTGAGTCACATCCCCTAGGAACACAACCTCCTGAACCTGCCCCTTCAAAGGCAAGGCAGCATCACTCCCAGACCAGCGGAATGATTCCGGGCGAATGGAGCACGTGATATTGCCCCCATCCGGAAGATCATCCCCTGAGGCATTGGCAAGAACATCCCCGACCACAGTTTCCAATCTCACTTTGCTGCCTTCGCGGCTGCCAACGGAAGCCGGCAAAAGATTGGTCTCGCCCAGGAACTCAGCCACAAATCGTGTCTTGGGCTGTCGGTAAAGAGTTTGCGGGGGGCCCAATTGCTGCAGGGAGCCATCCTTGAGGACCGCCATCCGGTCTGCCATGGACAAGGCTTCTTCCTGGTCATGGGTGACGTATACCGTCGTAATCTCGCTTTCCTTGCACAGCCGACGGATTTCCTGACGCATTTCGAGACGTAATTTCGCATCGAGATTACTCAAGGGCTCATCCAGAAGCAGAACCTCCGGCTCAATGACCAGAGCACGCGCCAAAGCGACTCGCTGCTGCTGACCACCGGACAGCTGGTTTGGACGGCGTTGGGCGTAAGGATCCATCTGGACCGCTTCCAGAGCCCTGGAAACACGTGCTTTTCGCGTTGCTGCGTCGACTTTTCGGACCCGCAAGCCGTAGGCCACGTTTTCTGCCACCGTCATATGAGGCCAGAGTGCATAACTCTGAAAGACCATGCCGGTGTTGCGGCGATTCGGAGGAAGGGTGGTCACATCCTTGTCATTGAAGCGAATGCGGCCCGATGACGGCTCGATGAAACCAGCCAGCATTCTCAGCAGAGTCGTCTTTCCACAGCCAGAAGGGCCCAGGAGAAAGAACAGGTCCCCGGATTCGATCTTGAGATCAACCCCATTGACCGCGGTTGTTTGGCCAAACCGCTTGGTGATTCCCTCGATGCTGATGCACGTCATATCCACATGACGATAGCAAGAGCAGATTGAGGTCGCATGATCCGCCTGGTTCAGCGATGATGGGAGGCATGACAGCGGTGAGCACCCCCAACCAACTTGAGCAACTGCAACGCTGGCGACATCGCCCGCAGCGAGCCAAGGCCATTGGCGATGGCGTGGCCATTATTGATCGCCGAGCACGCCAGCTGCATCGCCGTATCGGTGAATTCATGGGGGCCTGGAAGCAATCTCTGCCTCAGGAGCTCCATGAGCGAACCTGTGTCGAAGGAATCCGGGGGGGCGTCGTAGACGTGCTTGTCTCCTCGTCAGCCATCTCCTTTGAGCTGGACCGCCGACTCAGAGAAGGGCTGCTCGATGAACTTCGCGCATCCTGCCGCGGAACTGTGGTGCGAGTCCGCCTTCGAGTCGGCGCACTCAACGGCTCCCTTCTTCAAAGTTGATCAACTCAACAGTGCATGCCTGGTGAACGGCTGCGCGCCTTGCCAGTCACACATTGGGTGACTGCAGCAACTCCGGTAGTGGCTGAGGTCGACCATCAGGGCCGATGCACGCCAGCGTGGTCTCTGCTGTTGCAAGTACATCGTCTCCTCGCTTCAGCGTATAGACATGACGGATCTTGACTCGACCTGAATCATGCCACTCGGTTGTCAACTGAAGCAGATCGTCGTACTTCGCCGGCTGCCTGTACTTCACGCACAGTTCGATGACTGCCAGCAGGGCACCCGCCTCCTCCATTTCGCGATAGGTCGTCCCCGTCTCACGAAGCAATTCTGTTCGCCCCATTTCCAACCAGACGGGATAGACACTGTGGTGTACCACTCCCATTGGATCGCAGTCGACGTAGCGAACACGTATGTCCATCGTTCCTGTACGAATGATGTCAGCCATGAGTGGCATGATATCGTCACGGGAACAAGTCGCCGACAACGTCTTGATATGAAGTTGGTCTATTTACCGATGCAGAACGTCGAGAACACCCGGTCAAGGATTTCATCCGGAGAGATCGCTCCATTGATCTCGCCCAGCGAATCAAGGGCCTCTCGAAGCAAGCCGGCAATCAATTCCGGAACATCACCCGTGTTGCCATCCGCTTTGCCTGCCAGGAGATCTTCTGCTTCAAGCAGTCGCTTGCTCGCCAGCTTCAATGCTGTTTCCTGACGAGGCGCCAGCACAAGCGCATCGACAGAGAGACTGGATCGTCGCATGGCAAGGGCGCTGATGATCTTGTCTCGCAGAACATCCAGCCCTTCCCCGCTGATACAGGATGTCTTTGCATCAACAGGACCCAGGTCCTCATGATGAAGGTCCGACTTGGTGGCAATACATAATCGGCCAGGTGATGGTGGGGGAGGTTTTACTCCTGGTGGAACGCAGTACACATGAACCTCGGCTCTGTCCCGTGCACCGGAAGCCGCCAGTTGCATCGCCTCATCAAGCTCCGTATCCGCCAGGTCATGACCTGCCACATCCACGAGCAGAACTTCGCCATCTTGTGAGCCATCCAGTCGCATTGGCTCGGCAAGAACATCGCGAGTCGTTCCCTCGATTCCTGATACCACCGCACGCCCCCGACCCAGCAATGCATTGAACAAGGTCGACTTGCCTGCATTGGGCGGTCCGTCGAGCACTACCCAAGGCAACGCCTGCAATGATTCGAGACCAATACTTCGATCAAGATGATTGCCAAGATGTTCTATCGCAAGTTGAATGCGCGCACGCAGATCTTGCGTTTCGATTGCCGAAACATCCTCTTCATCAGTGAAATCAATCCCGGCTTCAACCAGGGCAAGTGCATCCGCCAGTGAACCTGATACCTCGTCGGCCAATGAACCCAATCGTCCATCTCGCATGAGATCAGCTGCCTGGATCTCGTCGTCTGATCGAGCCGCAACCAGTGCCGCAACACTTTCCGCCTCAGCCAGACCAATCCGGCCTGAAAGAAATGCACGTGCAGTGAACTCTCCCGGGCTCGCCATCCGCACGTTCATTCCGCGTGATTCCCCATCACCAAGCAACAGATCGACAACTCTTGCAAGCAACCTGGGATTCCCCGGGGCCTGGAGTTCGATGGTGTCGTCACCTGTATAGGAGGCCGGGCCCTCGGAGACGATCATGAGCATCGCCACTGAAACATGTTCCAGTCGAAAGCGAACCTGATGAATTCCTCTACGGAACTTGCCAGAAGCATCCACCAATCGGTGACCCGTCAATTCAAATGCTTGTGTGCCACTGCAGCGGACGATGCCCCGGGCCGAACGACCCAAAGGTGATGAAATGGCCAGAATGGTCGCGTCAAGATCCACGACACGTCCCTGAGCCAATCATTCATCAACCCCGCTTCTTGCCGCCGCGGCCCTTGCCGCCACGTCCTTTGCCTTTGGACTGACGGCGTTCCACCATTCGTGAATACGCTCTGGACTGCGGATCACGACCTGCCTTGGGACCCTCTGCAGCAGTTGCTGCACGGCCTGCAACGGTGGACGCCTCGGCACGAATCGGCTTGACATCGAGATCCATGCGATCGACCTGTTTGCGGATATGCCGACCTTCCAAAGTACCCACAATGCTTGAGGTCATGATGTAGAGCGTCAAGCCGGACGGTGCGGTGTAGAGGAACAGCGGGAAGGCCACGACGGTCATGACGCGGATCATCTTCTGCTGGGTCTCCTGCTCAGGAGTCATCGCCGCATTCTGTGGCGTGAGGTACTTCTGCTGAAGAAAGAAGAAGACCCCGAGGAGGATCGGAAGCAGGTTGATGCCCGAAAGGTGCCAGAACAGGAACTCGTGTGGCTCCTGGAAGGTGTAGAAGAAGTGATCCGGGGCAGCAAGGTCTGCCAGGAATGGCCAGCCATCAAACATCTGGAAGAATCCCCAGAATGCCGGCTCCTGCCTCAATGAATAATTGAAGTAGAGCCCCGCATACAACGCGATCCAGATGGGCATCTGCAGCAGCATGGGAAGACAGCCGAGCATCTGGAACGGGTTGAGTCCATGCTCCCGCATGAGCTTCATCTGCTCTTGCTGCATTTTCTTCTTGTCATCACCGCATCGCTCCTTGAGCCGATCAAGTTCCGGCTTGAGCTTCTGCATCTTGCGGCTGAACTTCTGCATGTTCATCTGCGACATTCGCGTGATGGGATGCAGCAGGAAACGGACGATCATCACCAGAACGATGATGGCCAGGCCCCAGTCGAAGACGACGTGATCAGCAAGGAATGTCAGGACGGAAAGCAGGAAGTCAGCCAGCCACTGGAACGTGCAACAGGCGCAGATTGAGAAACCTGAGATCTGGTAAAGAATCATCCCGCCCATGTTCAGCGAGATGTACGGTTCTTCCTTGTCCAGAACTGCCGTGGAAAGCGGGCCGGCATAGAGCCCCATGCTGAAATCATGCTGGCCAGCGGGCGGGATTGCTGTCAGCGGACTGAACAGCCCCGTCTCAACAAGCGTCTCACCATTCACGGAGTAGAGGGTGCGTTCAATTCTTCCAACGACCGACTCGAGTGATCTGCCGCCAGATCCATCTGCTGAAAGCAACGGATGGATTGCCATGGCGAAGTAGCGGCTCGTTGAAGCAAACCAGGACAGCGTAAAACCGTCCTCGCGACTCTGGTCATTGGGCCAGAGAACAAAATTTTCATCCTTGATGACATCGCCGTATTCCAGCAGCATGTCTCCATCGGCGATCACATCGGCAAACTGCTCTGGATCTGCCTCGTCGCTGAACTCATACCCGAACCTGAAACGTCGGCGATCAAGGTATCGGGCTCGATCTGGGAGCAGATTGGGTGGCCCATACTGCTGCCACTGGACATCAAGTGGTCTGCCGCTGTGGTTGACGACACGCTGGTGCAACGTGATGTCGAAGCCATCATTGAGCTCGAAGCGACGGAGGATCTCGACAACAAGTTCACCCTGATCATTTTCAATCTCGGCCTTGAATATGCCG
This sequence comes from Phycisphaerales bacterium, assembly GCA_029242715.1. Taxonomy (GTDB): domain Bacteria; phylum Planctomycetota; class Phycisphaerae; order Phycisphaerales; family SM1A02; genus UBA1668. Next base: position 848 of record JAQWTL010000039.1, on the reverse strand, counting down.
GAACCAAGCGTGGACCAATAGCCTTCCCAAAGAAGTTCCAAGGGGCCATCATGCGAGATGACCTCATCGCCCTCTTTCCATTGAATGCGTATGCCACTGGCACTCATCAAAGGAATGGTGATGTCATAGGCCTTGGCTGTCGTGGGATCGGTGTATCTGATCTGCTGCTGTCGCTGGAGTACGAATCGCTTGCTGTTCGGGGGAAGCTCGTAACCCTCGGTCGAGCCCGATGCCTGTGCTGAGAAGTAGGCATCTGCCTGCCGTTTTGCAGCAGCTGTGATCCAGATATCTGCAAAGGTGATGCTCGCGATGCCGGCACCATTGCGTGTCAGGATCAATTCCATTTTGGCCTTCTCAGGATCCGTCAGGCCGCCAAGCACCAGGGGCTCGGCATCTTTTGCGACATCTTCCTGCTTCCGGACAACCAACCCCTTCAGGCTTCGAGCAGGCCCTGCTTCTACCGGGCTGGTATCTGCGATCGGGTCAACAGGTGAAGCAGCTTCTTTTTCAGCAACTGGCTTGTCACTCTTCTGATCTTCTGCAGCAGGGGGAGTGGCGTTGCTATTCGTGGTGGATGCGACTTCAGCTGCCGTCGAGTTGGACTGCGTAGCGGTCCCTGGCTTGCGAGACATCTTCGGTGAAAACACCACCATGGCCACGACCAGAGCACCGATCGCCAGAACGCCCAACGGCACCATCAACCGCAGTCTGCGATTGACGCGGGGGCTCATGCCAGTGCTTGAGGGCGATGGCACGACTGCTTCACCGACCTTCCAGGAGGCGGTCGCCCAACCAGTTGTTCAACTCGGGTATCGCGTAGATCTTCCGGGCAACCGTTTCGACGTCGT
>JAQWTL010000036.1 GCA_029242715.1 Phycisphaerales bacterium | reverse complement strand
AGATTCTATCGTTAGTACGATCGTATCTTTTTTCAGTTCCCATGTGCCATTATCCGTAACGGGCATGTCTGATTGAAGCATCCGAGAGAATGTTCGGTTGGAGTTAAAGATAGCCCGCCCATTTCCGTAGGCAGATTGGATATCCCATGATCCAACGAGCCATGCACGTGTCGGCGTAGTGGCATATTTCTTGTCCAATGATGCTAACTTGCGTTCATAAGTTGTCTTATCAACTTTGCCTTCGAGGTACAAATTGAGAAGGCGTTCTTTGGCGATACTGGATTCGTATTGAGTGGCCGATCGCAGTTGAGCTTGTTCTGTTGTACTAACGTTTGTATATGCTTGCAGATCTTGTTCAAATTGCTTTTCGTACTGCGTCTGAAGTTCCACATCATCCTTGAGTACTTCAACTTCCTCTTCTGTGGTTGGAAGTTGGAGCCTCTTCCCGCAGTCTTTGTTGACGTATAAAGAAGCGAGGTAGTTGTACCTTGCGCCATATGCATCCATTTCAACTTTGTCAGCTTCACTGAAATCCATGAAGAACAATGGGACGATTAAAAAGAAGCCAATCACTCCCAATACGATATTGCTTCCTGTTTTATCCGCTTTCGGAGCTAGTGCGGCCCGTTGTTGTTCGCAGTAGCCCATTTGTATTTTTAGAGCCTGGCAGTCAAGTGAATCATCGCCTGGCTGGTAGAGCGCAATAGGGTTTGGCGTTCGCCCTGCGCATGATGCAAGAAGAAGTAGCGGTATAAGTGCCATTGCAATTGATCGTGATCGCATCATGATTAAATCCCCGATTGTGTGATCTTCGAACCTATGCTTCCTGGTTATTACAGGTTCCCGCGCCGCTCCTGCTCCAGCTCGAGTGATTCGAACAGGGCCTTGAAGTTGCCTTTGCCGAAGCTTTGGCTACCGCGGCGACAGATGATCTCGAAGAACAATGTCGGGCGGTCCTGCAATGGCATGGTGAACAACTGCAAGAGGTAGCCCTCATCGTCGGCATCAACAAGGATGCCGAGATCCTTGATGCGGTCGTAGTCTTCCTTCACTGGCGTCTGGCCATGGTCAAGAAGTGTCTGCTCGATACGTTTCCAGACCGTCTCGTAATAGACATCCGGGATCTGCAGGAAGTCGACGCCTCGCTCACGCAACGCGTTCACTGAATGCAAGGCGTCGTTGGTACGCAACGCCAGATGCTGAACACCCGGGGTCATGTCGTGCCACTCCAGGTATTCCTGAATCTGACTCTTGCGAAGACCTTCCGCTGGCTCGTTGATGGGCATCTTGATCAGATTGTTGCCCGAGGCCATGACCTTGGACATCAATGAGGAATGCTCAGTAGAGATGTCGTGGTCGTCGAAGTGCTTGAACATCTTGAATTCCATGACGTTCTCATACCACTCGACCCAGTGATTCATCCTGTTCTCTTCGACATTGCCCACGCAGTGGTCGACATACATCAGGCCACAGGGATTCTTCTCGTTGAGATCATTGATGGCCAGATGAGGAACCGGCTCGAAGCCCGGCTCCAACAACCCGCCGTTGCGAAGTGATTTGTGGTCGTAGCTGCCAGTGCGACTCACGAATGAATGGACCACTCGTCCGTAGGTCTTGATGCCTGCCGTTGTCACGCTGCCGTGCTCATCAGACATCGTGCGTGGTTCATAAGCACTCTCGCCACCATTCTTGATGGCCTGCTTCCAGGCCGCCTCGGCATCATCCACAGTAAAGGCGATGTCCTTGACCCCGTCGCCATAGTTGCGGAGCTCTTCGGCAGCCGGGTCGTCCTTGCTCAACGGCGTCTCCAGAAGGAGGCGAATATTGCCCTGCGTGAGCAGATAACGACTTCGATCACGTGAGCCAGTGGTCAGATCGGCACGCTGGGCGATGGTGAAGCCGAAGTTGTACGCGTAGAAGAAGGCTGCCTGCTTGGCATTGCCAACGAAGAAACGCACGTGGTCGACATCAACCAACGCCATAGGGTCCGCCGCCGTGCGGGGCGTGGACGTGTTTACGGTCGTCATGTCAATACTCCTAGGACTTCCACTACGCCGGCGTCCTTGGGAAAGGCGGGGGCGCAGGGAGATGACGAGTATCTCCATGATAGCGACCAGAAGTCTCTGTCAATAGCGAAGAACGGCATGAACCGGATGAGGTTCCACCCGCTTGGCCCCATCAAGCCCCCTGAGCTCGATCAGGACGGTGATACCAATCAGTTCGCCACCCAATTGCTCGATCAGTTTCACGCCCGCTTCCAAGGTGCCCCCGGTCGCAATCAGGTCATCCACCATCAGAACACGCTGCCCAGGCTGGATGGCATCAGTGTGAATCTCCAGCGTGTCATGGCCGTATTCCAATTCATAGTCCTGAGAGACCGTGCTTCCAGGCAACTTGCCCTTCTTGCGGATCGGAACAAAGCCGGCATTCAAGGCCCGGGCCAGAGCCGTACCAAAGATGAATCCACGGGATTCAGCGCCGACAACCAGGTCGACATTCGAATCCCGATACGGGTTGACCATCAATTCGACAGCCAACGACAGGCCAGCGGGATCACGCAACAGGGGGGTGATGTCCCTGAAGACGATGCCCGGAGCGGGATAATCAGCGATGTCTTGGACGAGGCTGCGGAGTCGATCAAGCATGTGTGGCTCCCCAAGGCGTGCAGGCGTAATGGGCATTGTCGGGCTGGTGGTCATGGAATCCCCCTGGCAGTCGATTCCCGGCCCCGGGGTGCCTCCCCGGGGTATCATGCCAACTTATGACGTCCTCACGCTCCAGCGTCAAGTCCATCGAGGTAGTTGAGCCCCTGGGAGACCGTGTGCTCGTCCGAAAGGACGAAGATCGCAAGGTCACCAAGGTCGGCATCCACCTGCCAGACAAGATGGAGATTCCGACCCTCACGGGCCGGATTGTGGCCATCAGTGCCCAGGTTGCCAATGATGTGGACTACCCCATCCAGCAATACGACAAGGTCCTTTTCAACCCCAAGCGGAGTATTCCAGTCGATTTCGAAGGTGACAACAGGCTCTTCGTCATCCCGGTGGAAGACGTCGTCGCCGTCTTTCGTAAGGAAGGCTGAACGTGGCCGCCTCCAAGGGCACACGAACCATCGATCCGCTTCAGGGGCCATTTGATGTGGCCCTTCGGGTGCCCGGTTCAAAAAGTCTCTCCAATCGAGCACTCGTCCTGGCAGGACTGGCCCATGGACAGTCGCAACTTCAGGGCGTCCTTCGCTCAGATGACACCGATGCCACCATGGATGCCCTCAAGGTGCTCGGGGCTGATGTCCATCACAAAGACGACATCATCACCATTCAAGGAATCGATCGCTTTCGGCCTGATCGCGGAACCATCGACATGGGCGCAGGTGGAACACCCGCACGCTTCATGCTGGCTGTCGCGGCCTTTACCGAAGCCCCCGTCGTGCTCGATGGCTCGCCGCGTCTGCGCGAACGACCCATGGCCGGCCTGATCGAAATGCTCACCGAACTCGGGGCCAGCATCGAACCGCTTGCTCGACCCGGACACCTTCCCGTTCGATTGCATCCGGGCAACATGCAAGGCGGTCGATTGCGATTGCAGCCACAGGCTTCCAGTCAGTTCATCTCCGCCATCATGCTCATTGGCCCGCGACTGCCTGGTGGAATCGAACTGAGCTTTGATGGCCCGCCAACCAGTGAACCCTACATCCGCCTGACGATTTCAGAACTCAAGGCATGGGGCGTTGATGTACAGGCTATTGAAGATGCCAAAGGACAACTCAGTGGTGTCAGTGTTGCTGAAGGCCGGATAGAGGCCAGAGAACGGCGCATTCCTGCCGATGCCTCTTCGGCGTTGTATTGGGCAGCACTGACCACGATATGCAATCGATCACGCATTGAGCTGCATGGACTTGATCCAACCGATGGCCAACCCGATCACCAGGCCATTGCCGCCCTTGGACGCATCGGCCTTGATCTGCAACTTGTTGATGATCATGTCACCTGTACCAACGGTGGCAGACATGCCGGCTGGGGAGACCTCGACGCGTCGGGAATGCCCGATGGGGCGATGGCTCTTGCCGTCGTGGCAGCCTGCGCGACTGATCCGACTCGACTCACCGGATTGGAGACCTTGCGAGTCAAGGAATGTGATCGAGTCGCCGCGCTTGACGCGGAACTCCGAAAAGCCGGGGTAACCGTCGAGGTCGATGGTGATGACCTGGTCATTCGCCCGCCCTCCGATCAGCAGGCCACCACTTCGCCGGCCACCATCCAGACCTATGACGATCACCGCATGGCCATGGCCTTTGCCATCCTGGGCCTGCGACAGGGGGGCCTGAGCATCGAAGACCCCGATTGCGTTGCCAAGAGCTACCCCGGGTTCTGGGATGACCTCACCCGGGTGGAGGCTTCGGCTTCTGGAGGCGATACTCGGTAAACCTCATGACTGATTTCTGGTACTTCGTGAAGATGATGGCAAGACGTCGGCGGGCAACCGTCATGGCGTTGCTGTTCGCCACTATTTCAGCCATTGGTCTGGGCGTGGGACTTCTGAGCCTCGGCCCGATTCTTTCTCAGGTCATCGACCCGGAAACGGGGCGTTCGCTGCAGGTGCTGGCACAGGAATTCAATGCCAATGAGTACTTCGTGCAGATTCCGGAATGGATCGTCACCCAACTGCCAACGGACCCGTTTGATGGTGTCGTGCTCATCGTGGTATGCCTGTCTGTTCTGACTGTCCTGGGAGCGACCGCCAACTTCCTGCATCAATACCTCAGTCAGACACTGGCGACCCGCACAGTTGCTGATGTCCGCCAGAACCTCTTTGATCGTGTGCTCTCCCTGCCTCTGGGCCGGGTCGTGACCAAGGGGCCATCGGAATACATCGCGCGATTGATTCGGGATGCAGAAGGACTGCAGTCGGGACTGGTTGCCGTGCTGGGCAAATCGGTCACGCAGATCACCAAGGGCGTTGCTGCTCTGCTTGTCGCCATCGTGTATGACTGGAAGATCGTCATCGCAGCCGTTGTCGTCGGGCCACCCATGGCCATCATTCTTCGCAAGCTTGCCAAGTATGTGCGCCGTGGATTCAAGGGATCGCTGGAAGCACAGCAGGAACTGCTCAAGCAATCAACCGAAACGCTCCAGGGCCTGCGAGCTGTCAAAGCCAATACCGCAGAAGATCGATGCCGAGAACGGTTCCGGGAGATGAACGCCCAGGTCGTGCGTAATGAACTGAAGATGAGAATTGCTCGAGCTGTCAGCAGTCCGGTCGTTGAAGTGCTTGCCATTCTCGTTCTTGCAGCCCTGGCACTGCTGGCGGCCAAGAACATCATCAGGGGAGACCTGCCCTTCGACAGCTTCCTGCCTTCACTGGCATCACTGGCTGTAGCGGGGGCATCTTTCCGGCCTCTGGCTGGCATCATCAATGAGATCAGCGCCGCTGGTGCACCTGCTACTCGATTGAAAGAAGCACTGGATGATCGAGAAGAGGACCATCGAGACAGTTGCCCGCCATTGCCTGTACATGCACGTGACATTGCCTTTGACAAGGTGTGCTTCACTTATCCAGGGGCCGATCATCCTGCACTGGTGGATGTCAGCTTCGGCCTCAGTCATGGTGAACGCATCGCCGTGGTTGGCCCCAATGGATCAGGCAAGACGACCCTGCTGAGCATGTTGCCACAACTGCTCAGGCCCGACTCGGGACGAATCCTGATCGATGGGACCGATACGGCTGAAGTATCACTGCGAAGCCTGCGTGAACAGATCGGCGTAGTCACCCAGGAAACCTTCATTGCACATGGCACCGTTGCAGAGAACATCGCCTTTGGTGTTGATGCAGCGACCGACGAGAAGATCCAGGCCATGGCGGCTCTGGCTCATGCCGATGAATTCATCAACAAGTTGCCCGATGGATATCAGACGAGCGTCGCCGAACAGGGGGCTTCGCTCTCTGGTGGTCAGAGGCAGCGAATCGCCATCGCACGAGCCCTTCTGCGAGAACCAACCATCCTCGTACTTGATGAAGCGACCAGTCAGATCGATTCAGAGTCAGAGGCTGCGATTGCGGACACGATCCGGCAGGTCACCGGTCAGTGCACCGTGCTGGTGATTGCCCACAGACTGGCGACTGTTCTGGATTGCCATCGCATCATCGTGATGGACAAGGGGCATGTCATCGATCAGGGTACGCATGAGGAGTTGCTTGACTCCTGCCCGCTCTACGCGAGGCTTACCGAGACCCAGTTGTTACCGAGTAACGCATGAGCATGGCCGCGACCTCGATCACGGTTCATGGCCCACACGCCAGTCGAACAGTGCTGCCGTTGATTGCGCTGCTTCTGCTGGCAGTCGGCATCTGTGTGCTCCGGTATGCCATTGATCGTGCGCCTGGTGGCGGCGTGACATTGGCCTGGCCCGAAGCGGACTGGGCCGTCTTTCGTCGAACATCGATTTTTGCAGGACTCATCGTTGGCGGTGGGCTGGGACTGGCCGGGGGCTTGATGCAGTCGTTGCTCCGGAATCCATTGGCATCGCCATATCTTCTTGGTGTGAGTTCCGGTGCCGGACTTGGCGTCATGGCCGCCATGGCCATTGCGGCATCTGCAGGAATGGTCTCGGCTGCAACAGTGGACTGGTCCGTGCCGGCGATGCTTGGTGCCATCGGTGCCCTGGTCGTGGTGCTGGCTCTTGGCCGACGCAATGGATGGCCTGATCCAGTCACGGTGCTGCTTTCCGGTGTTGTCGTAGCAACAATCTGTGCAGGTGGCATGATGCTGCTTCAGCACATGGTTCCCATGGATGTGCGTGGCCGATTTCTGACATGGATGATGGGCACGCTTCCTGAGATTGCTTCTTCGCCTCAGCTGATTCTGGCTGGTGTCGTGGTGCTGGGTGGAATCGTGGCCAGTGTCATGATGAGTGGCTGGCTGGATGCCTCTCTGCTTGGAGATGATGAAGCTCGAACACTTGGCGTGCCTATCGGGCCACTTCGACTGGTATTGCTGGGAGTCGCTGGCATGGTGACGGCGGTGACTGTCGCAATGGCTGGGCCAATCGGATTCGTCGGCTTGATTGCCCCTCATGTGGCACGCCGTACGGTTGGTCATTCCCATGTCGTACTTCTGCCAGCAACCGTACTGGTTGGTGTTGTGATCGTTGTGGGTGCTGATGCGGCCAGGCAAGCCATTGATCTCGGATCTGGCAGATTGCCCATTGGTGTTCTCACCATTCTGGCTGGCGGGCCTGTCTTCCTGTGGTTGTTACGACGGGAGGTCCGAAGCCTTGAAGCTTGATCATGTCAGTGTGAATCTCGGGGGTTGCCCCATACTCAAGGACATCTCGGTCCATGCGCAAGCTGGTGAGGTCACCGGGATCCTGGGCCCCAATGCAGCAGGCAAGACCACGCTGCTGCGCACCATCGCGGGACTTGTGAAGCCGGCTGAAGGAACGCTGCATCTTGATGATCAGAATGTCGTGACCATGCGGGCTGCAAAACGAGCTGCAAGTATCGGCTTTGTCCCTCAGCGTTTTCGTGGTGAAGTTCCTTTTACGGTTCGGCAGATCGTTGCAATGGGGGCGCGTCATCGTGGCCCTTCGGAAGCTCGCCATGCTGTCGATGGGGCATTGGAAACCTGTGAACTTTCTGAACTGGCGAGCCGTCCCTTCGCGACACTTTCAGTTGGTCAGCAACAACGCGCCGTGATCGCGCGTGCACTGGCTCAGATCAGTTCGCCTGGTGTACTGCTTCTGGATGAACCACTTGCAGCACTCGACCTTCGGTACGCTTCAACGATTCTGGGAATCATCCGGCAACGGGCCCGTCAAGGTGACACGGTCATCGTGTCATTGCATGATCTGGGCATTGCCTCGGCTTCCTGCGATCAGGCATGGTTGCTCTCTGATGGGCAACTGGAAGCGGCAGGCCCTCCGGATACGGTCCTCTCAGAGGATCGGCTGGAGAGGGTCTACGGTGCACGCTTCGAACGGCTTCAGCGTCAGGACGGTCGGGATTGGATCATCCCTGCCACCGCTTGAGCGGCTCAAGTATTGCCCATGGTTGAATCTCGAGTGCCAGACCACTCGTGGTTGGCGTACACTGTCGGCATGGGCGGATGGGAAGTACTCATTGCGTTGTTCGGAGGGGCGTGGTACGTCATCAGCGCGATCGCTGCGGCCAAAGAAAAGAAGAAGAAGCAGGCTGAACGCAAGACCCTTCTGGATGCTGAGAAGCTCACGAAAGATACATCCACTCTTGAGGTTCCCCAACGGGCTCCAGACAGCCAGGTTTCCCTCAGGGAAAAATCAGACCTGTTGACCGGTCTCACGGTAGAAAAGCCTGCTTCTGTGCGGGCCAATCTTAAGACAGGTTCTGAGGGTGGCGGCATGATGAAGGAGGCCCGCAAGGCCATCCTGGAATCCATGCGTAAGGAATTGGGTCTCCCGTCAACCAAGCAGGCTCCGCCACCCAGGCAAGCGGCAGCACCCAAGCCCGCTGCCCAGAGCAGGCCTGAGATTCCTTCTGCAAAGGCGCCCAGGTCAAGGTCTGCCCAGATGCGGCCTCAGCCAGCACAATCAAGAATGCCTGGTTCGCCGCCATTAGTCGTTCCTGTTCGTGAAACTCCAATGCCACCAGTTGGTCTGCCAAGGGCCACCAAGAAGAGGCGGCGACCAGCTTCAGCCAGATCCCAAGTGGCTGGAGAGATGCCCCTGGACGGCTCAAGCCTCCAAGCAATGCTCCGGAAGAAATCCGGGCTGAAGCAGGCCATCATCATGGCCGAAGTCCTCCAGCCGCCCGTGAGCATCCGTAACCAGCATCTGGCTGGCTGACCCACCAGCATTTGGTGTTTCGATGGCCTGATCCCCACAGAATCGGCGGAGATCGCTGCAGATGGCGGCATGATCGGCCCATTGCTATACTTCGCCGCCTTATGACCGACGTAGCCAGCCTAGAACTGACGGACCAGCAGATTACCTCTGCTCGGAATCGACTGGCCCAGCTTCGAAAGAAGCTGGCTGAAGGAGGCCTCCCCGGCATCCTGGTCAGCTCCGAGCATGACATCTGGTACCTGACGGGCTTCGTTGGCCATTCAGCCTTACTGATGGTGACGGCCAATCGGGCTGTCATCATCTGTGACCGCCGATACGAGGAACTCCTCCAGGCCTGGGATGCCTGCGAACTCTTCGAGGTTGTCATGGGGGCTCGGCACAAACTGGGTGCCGAAGTAAAGAGGTTGGCTGGAGAGGAAGGCCTTGAACAGGTCGGAATCCAAGCTGAGTCAATGACCATCGCATTCCGAGATGGCCTGGCGAAATCATTGGGATCACTCGAGCTTGTTGCGACCACGGATGTGGTTGCGACGCTGAGGCAATGTAAAACCCAGGAAGAAGTCGCGTTGATCGAGCAGGCCATCGGCATCCAGCAGGATGCCCTTGAAGTCATGCTGGAAGATCTCACCCCTGGCATGACTGAAGCTCAGTTCACAGCTCGACTTGAATACGAGATGCGAATGAGAGGTGCCGAAGGGGCGAGCTTTGAACCCATCATCGGCAGCGGCCCCAACAGCTCGGTGATTCATCACATGCCAGGGGATCGCCCAATCGGTGATGGCATGTTGCTGGTCGACTGGGGAGCGAAAGTAGATGGTTACTGCTCGGATCTGACGCGGACGTTCTGTTTCGGTCCAATGCCTGAACCAATGGAACGTGTCTACGAAGTTGTACTTCAAGCCCTGGAGACGGCGATCGCTGCCTGCAAGCCGGGCGCCGACTGTGCTCAGATTGATGCCGCCGCACGCGATGTGATCACGGCAGCAGACTGGGGAGATCAGTTTCCCCATGGCCTTGGCCACGGCCTGGGCATGGATGTTCACGAGTCGCCTTACTTCAGCAACCGCTCCGGCGGAACCTTGCTGAAGCCAGGCATGATCATGACTGTTGAGCCTGGCGTGTACCTGCCGGGTGTCGGCGGTGTACGAATAGAGGAAGACGTCCTGATCACTGAATCCGGAAGCCGTGTTCTTTCGACATGGCCCCGGGACCTTGACTCGGCTCAGCGTCCATCGCTGAAAGCCGGAAAGGGATCGAGATGATTGACATACGTAAATTGAAGGAACTGGTCCGGCTCATGGTGGCCAACGATCTCTCGGAGATCGATCTTCGTGATAGCGAAGAACAAGTGACCATTCACCGGCCCACGGCCTGGTCGACACCACAGGTGACCCAGCAGCCCGCAGCAGCATCTGCAACAGCGGCTCCTCCGGCGATCTCAGCGGCACCGGAGACTGTGGCAGCAGCGGCGTCTCCAGCAGCAACAGATTCGGCGGATACCGCCGGGTTGGTCGCGATACAGAGCCCGATGGTTGGAACCTTCTATTCAGCAGCATCGCCGGATGCGGATGCCTTCGTTCAGGTCGGCGGCACCATTACAGAGGGTGACCTTGTTTGTCTGATCGAAGCGATGAAAATCTTCAACGAGATCAAGGCGGAGTCTTCCGGAACCATCCAGAAGATCCTCGTGTCCAACGGCGATGCCGTTGAATTCGGCCAGGACCTCTTCCTCGTCAAGCCTGCCTGACGGAATCCAGGACACGGAGCGACCAGGGTGTTTTCAAGAATTCTCATCGCCAATCGCGGCGAAATCGCCTTGCGGATCATTCGAGCTGCTCGAGAGCTCGGTATCGAAACTGTCTGCGTCTATTCGGATGCCGATCGTGACGGGCCGTGGCTGGAACAAGCTGATCGAAAGGTGTGCATTGGACCTGGCCCTGCTGCCGAGTCCTATCTTCGAATCGATCGCATCATTGCCGCAGCCGAAACGACACATGCCGATGCCATTCATCCCGGGTATGGATTTCTGGCGGAGAATGCCCACTTTGCAGAAGTCTGCCAGGATTGCCACATCGCCTTTGTCGGCCCCAGCCCCGAGGCCATGAGTCTCCTTGGTGACAAGGTGTCTTGTCGGGCCATGGCAAAGAAGGCCGGCACGCCCATCTTCCCCGGCTCACCTGGTGAAATCGAGGAAGAGGAAGAGGCGATCTCGGTAGCAGAGACCATCGGCTATCCGGTCATCGTCAAGGCTGCTGCCGGCGGGGGTGGCCGAGGCATGCGAATTGTCCGAGATCAGTCGGAGTTGATCTCCGCGCTGGAATCCGCTCGCCAGGAAGCCGAAGCGGCCTTTGGCAATGGGGCGGTGTACATCGAGAAATTCCTTGAGAACGCTCGCCACATCGAGGTTCAGTGCATGGGTGATCAGCATGGCAATGCGATCCATCTGTACAACCGTGACTGCACGTCACAGCGACGCCATCAGAAGCTCATAGAAGAAGGTCCTGCTCCAAACATTGATCCGGCGCTTCGAGATGAGGTTTGTGAATCCGCTTCTCGTCTCATTCAAGCAGCCAACTACTGCGGTGCGGCGACCTGCGAGTTCCTCATGGACCGTGACCACAATTTCTACATGCTTGAGGTCAACACCCGGATCCAGGTGGAGCATCCTGTTACAGAGATGATCACAGGTGTGGATCTGGTCAAGGAGATGATTCGATGTTCCGCCGGCGAGAAACTTTCCTACAAGCAGTCGGATGTGCAGCTCAATGGCCATGCCATCGAGTGCCGGGTAAATGCCGAAGACCCCGCTCGTGGATTCATGCCTCAGCCAGGCACCGTTGATACCTTCCATGCACCTGGCGGATTTGGTGTCCGAGTGGATTCACATGTGAGAAGTGGCTATCGAGTGCCGCCGAATTACGATTCGATGATTGCCAAACTGATTGTTCATGGTCGTGATCGAACCGAGGCGATTGCCAGGATGAAATCCGCGATCGATGAATTCAAGATCGGTCCCATCAAGACGACACTGCCACTGCACCGGCGGTTGCTGGACTGTGACCAGTTCGTCAATGTCGATTTCGATATCCACTACGTGGAGCGTCTCCTGGAGAACCAGGAGCAGGTTTCCAGTTGAAGGCGATGGCTAGTCGACTTCGATGTCGTTGATGAATCCGACCTCGAGATTGCCTACCTGAAGAGCGTCCAGTTTGGTGCCCTTGGTGATCTCGAAGAGAAGGACCATTTCTCGATCACTTCCTGATGGAGGCTGCGAGCCGATTTCCTGAAGCGTCTTCACGAAGTTCTTTCGATCAAGCTTCACCTCGATACCGCCATCACTCATGTAGTAGAAGCCGATGGGCATGTAGCCCCGGCCTTTGTCATCAACGAGTTGGATGCGATCATTGGGGCCGATCATCTGGCGTACGCGGTTGAACAGGTTGGCTGTTGAATGTCGTCCAATCTTGACCTGGACGATATTGGCGCCTTCCGTTCTGTGGATGCCCTTGATCTGCAGGGCCCGGCTGATGCGCCCGGCTCGTCCTCGCTGGACTTTCATGTAACCATTGGTGAGGTAGTTGTCAGCTTCTTTCATGCTGCTTGGCATCTTGTTCTTGCTGATTGAACGCAGGAAGCGAAGGTTGCCGCCAATGGTGATTTCGTCTGTGATCTCGCCGCCGGGCTCATCCTCGAAGTCGGCGCCGGCGCCCAACGCCTTGGAGCCTGCCACTACAAGCATGAACTCGCGATCGGTGGGCTGGCTCAAGTCCATTCGCAGGCCCTTGATCTGGACAAACAGGGGTTCAAAGTCATCGGGTGTCTGGAAGATCACCTTGGCTTCTGCTTGTGCTCGACCTGGCACACTGGTGATGTACTTGGAGGCATCATCGAATTTGTAGAAGCCGAGCTCTTCGACTTTTTCATCACCCTCCGTTTCAACCTGACTCTCCTGAAGCCAGTAGGTCGGGTAGATGACCTCGGGAGCATCATTGCCGTAGGCCTTTCCAATCAGCCTGATCTGGCTCTTGGAGATGGCCAACTGCTGTCCGAAATCACGGGCTTCAGACTTGAAGACCAGTGGAATTGTCAGCCATGTCGAACCGTTGTATTCACTGCGGATGGGCTGGCTGGCTTTTGCAGAACCAGGCGGAAGATAGAACTGCCCATTTTCGCCCATTACCGAATCACGGACCAGGGAAGCTTGCTTGTAAAGCTCCGGGTTGTATTGCCGAAGTGGTGTGCCCGAGATATCAGGCCGAAGGCCGGTAATGCTGGCCCATTCATAGAAGTTGGATGCAAGGTAATCAACTGGAATCCAGAGGGCCGGGCCGATCTGCTTGACGTTGCTTTCGCCTGTTTGTTCACGGCCGTATCCCTTGAAGCCCATGAACTCATGAGGCCTTTGCATGAATCCGGTTCCAATCAGCAGCAGGCCGACTGAGATGATTCCCGAGACGGCTCCAAAGGCCAGGCCTCCGACCAGTTCAACAGGCGCAGGAACGGCCACATCGTCTGGAGCAATTTTGTCAGTGGCGACTCGTAGCAGGAGCAGTGTCGTGCAGAAGACCAGAATGAATGATCCACCGGATATGTAGTTGTCCACAGCTCCCAGGTTGCCCAGGGCCATGTCCCAGACAAGGAACTCCCAGATCGAGAGAGTTACGGCACCAGCAACGATCACGGCAGCCATGTGCAGCAGGCTGCTGAAGAATCCCTGGTTCGACCACCAGTAGGCAATGATGAAGACCATCATGATGACGAGGAAGTTGAAGATGATGCTCATCGGTAACTCCGTGTGGGCTCACTAAGCCTTGTCGGCTGCTGGCTTCTTCTTTTTCTTGGCTGGAGACAGGACGCGACTGATCTCTTCGATAGATGTTTCGCCTGCCACAGCTTTTTGCATGGCTGCATCCTGAAGGCGAATCATTTTCTCGCGGAGGGCTGCATTGAGAGCAGCTTTCAAATCACCGTTGCACAGAGCATTGCGGACATCTTCCGTGACGGGCATGACCTCGAATATGCCAGTGACTCCCAGGTAGCCGGTGCCTTTGCAGACGGGGCAGTCGATGACCTTGTTGCGATCCTGAACCTGGCCGCCAGCTCGATAGAGCTCGGTACCTTCGGGTAGACGGAACCGTCCTGTATCCGAAGGGACAAAGCCGACCTTGCAGTTGTCACAGAGGCGGCGGAGGAGTCGCTGGCTCACCATGGCCTTCAGTGGCATGGCGGCTTCATGGATATCACCGACCAGTTGAACCCACTTGGTCATCATGTCCATGGTGTTATTGGCATTCATCGACAGATACAGCAGAGGGCCCTTCATTCCGGACTCGGAAGCGACGTTGGCTGTGTCAGCGTCTTCCATGTCGGCAACGAGGATCACGTCTGGATCACGCCTCAGCATGGACTGCAACGTGCGGGCATAGTCGACTTGTGGGTTGGTTGGGTCCCAGACCTGCTGGACGGTGCCTTCCAGTATCGCCTCGGTCTCCAGTTCCAGCGAACGCACGTTCGAGGTATAGGAGTCGTGGCAACTCAGCAGGGCATAGCCGGTTGTCGTGAGCCCCTGGCCAGGTGGGGCGCAGATGAGCACGATGCCATGCCGGTTGTGATCGGGAATCAGCGGATCAAGAATTTCACGTTGCTGTTGGAGCAGGCCAAGTGCGTCATATGGGATACGTACCTGTTGAGCCCGGTTGAAGTCAATTCGAATCAACTGCCCCTTGGAAGAGCCTGACGCTGTGACCGTCAGTTTGTGATGCCCTTGTGGGGATCTGACCTGGAACTCGCCCACCTGCTTGCGGCGGGTTTCCTCAAGGTTCATGCCGGAGAGTGTTCTGATCAGGTTGAAGACCTTGGCGCCCATGTCGGTGTCGAGCGGATCCTGCTTGGTTCGCAGCGTATCAACCGTTCGGATCACGATGCATCCGCCTGCACCAAGTCCAAGATCCATGCGTGAGGCACGGTTCTCCAGTCCAGGCAACAGGACAGACTCCAGTGCCGTGTAGAGTTCGTTGGCAGGATCTTTCTCGGTCGGGGCCTTGACGGCCTCCTTGTTGGCATCGATGTAGCTGAGCGTGGCGGCTTTGCTTGCTTTCTTGGCTGCTTTCTTGGCCTTCGCTTCCGGCGAACTCTTGATCCCGATGTGGTACTTCGCGCTTTCAGGAACGGCCTGGTTTCGATGCCTCCAGTAGAAAAGCACAGGGGCGAACATGATCAGGACGCCTACGGGCCAACTCACCCAGAACATCAAGCCAAAGAACATGATGGCGATGCCCAGCCCGCTGAAGAAGATGAATGCAAGATTCCAATTCGGCAGATTGAACTGATAGTAGGTCGCGTCTGGTTGGATCTTCATGCAGACCAGCCATGCCCAGCAGGCAACTGCAGCCCAGATGATCAAGGGCTTCCATGGGCTCAGCAGGAAGACTGACGCGTCGCTCAGTAGGAAATGAAGATCAGGCATTGGCAGTACTCATCAAGGTGGTTCTTCAGGCAGCGATGTGATCGATCAGCTGATGCCCTTCAGGCGCATCTTGAGTTCTTCTGGCTTGGGGGTTGCTTCAATGGCATCCTTGTGGTGAATCATCTCTTCTTCAACCAGCTTCACAAGTGATCCGGTGAAGTCGATCATGCCTTCCTGGGCCGACCGCTTGATGACATCAAGTAATTCGCCTTCGCGACCTTCCAGAATGAACTTCTGAACGATCGGAGTGCCGAGAAGAATTTCCACGGCGGGAATTCGAGGAATGTCCTTGTGCAGAGTCTTCAGGAGCTTCTGATAGATGATGCCTCGGATGTTGTAGGCAAGCAGTTTTCGGATCTGCGGGACCTCACCCTCATCAAAGAGGTCATAGATTCGGCCAAAGGTCTGCCATGCGGAAGAGGCATGGATGGTTCCGAAGACAAGGTGGCCTGTTTCAGCAGCACGAATGGCAGCCTCGAATGTTTCCTTGTCTCTCATCTCGCCGACCAGCACCACGTCAGGGTCTTCACGAACGAGTGCACGGAGTGCCTCGTTGAAAGTCAGGCAGTCAATGCCCACTTCACGCTGATTGATCGTGGATTTGTCTTCCCGGAAGATGTATTCGATCGGATCTTCGATGGTGACGATATGACACCGTTTCCGCATGTTGACGTACTGGAGCATTGCGGCAATCGAAGTGCTCTTGCCCGAGCCGGTAACGCCTGCGAAAAGGATCAGGCCGTTGGCCGACATCGCCACGCTTCCCAGGGTCTCGGGGACGCCAAGCTGCTCGAAGGTCTTGACATCAGAGGTGATAAGGCGGCAGGCATAAGAAACCTTGCCGCGAGTCATGAAAATATTGACTCGGAACCTTTTGTCCTCATCGAAATCGTAGGCAATATCCATCTGCCCACGTTGGGCGAAGATCTCGTACTGGTGTTTATCCAGGATGTCGATGCAGATCTGGTGAGCCTGCTCACGGGTGAGTGCTTCTTTGCCTGCAGTGCGGAGTTCACCACGTACACGGATCCTGGGGATCGCTTCGCCCTTGATATGAATATCAGAGGCCTCGTGGGTGATGCAGACCTGAAGATACTTCCTGAAAAGCTTTTCGCCCTTACCGGGCTCGGTGCCCTTGGCATGGTGGACAAGCCTTGGGACGAAAGCTGTGTTGCTCTGCATATCTGACAACTGAATCGCTCCTGAGGGGTCGGATCTCGGCCTCATGGCTCTGGCCGAATCGAGCCCATCACTTTATCACATGGAGCAGGCTTGACGGCTGTTTGGGGGCCCATGAAGGGGTGGCAAGAGGGGGCAAAACAAGCCAAACCTTGACATGACGGCCCTCAAATCGCATCATTCACAGATGGAGAGGATTCGAATCCACGAAGGCATCACGTTTGACGATGTGCTCCTGATCCCACGCAGGAGTGATGTAGTGCCTGCTGGGACGGATACATCCACCCGGCTGACGGGAAAGATCCTCCTCAATATCCCCCTGATCTCAGCTCCCATGGACACCGTTACGGAGTCCAATCTGGCGATTGGCCTGGCTCAGGAGGGTGGAATTGGCATCATCCACAAGAATCTCGATGCTGATGTCCAGGCCCGGGAAGTGGCCAAGGTCAAGCGGTCTGAGAATGGCATGATCGCCGATCCAGTGACCCTCAGCCCGGAAGACACCGTCTCCAAGGCCATCTCGCTCATGGAGCAGCAGAATGTCTCTGGTTTTCCAGTGACGGTTGATGGCACCAGCCGAGGCCAACTGGCTGGCATCCTCACAAGGCGAGATATCAAGTTCGTCGAGGCTCCTTCCGATCATGTCGGAGAGGTCATGACCAGGGAGAACTTGATCACGGCCAGGACAGAGGTGGCTCTGGATCAGGCTGAGAATCTCATGAATCGTGGTCGTGTGGAGAAGTTGCTCCTCACCGATGCCTCCGGCTGTCTCGCGGGCCTCATCACCATGAGAGATATCGAGAACCTTCGACGTCATCCAAATGCCTGTCGGGATATCCGAGGCCGGCTTCGAGTTGGCGCGGCAGTGGGCGTCCACCAGTTGGAGCGTGTGGCGGCCCTGGTTGAATCAGAGGTTGATGTCGTGATCGTCGATACGGCGCATGGCCATTCCGAGAATGTGATTGAAACGGTCAAGGCAATAAAGGCCAGTCATGACATCGAAGTGATCGCGGGCAATATTGCTACAGGTGCAGCTGCACGTGATCTGATCGAAGCGGGTGCCGATGCGGTCAAGGTCGGTATCGGCCCTGGATCAATCTGTACGACGCGAGTCATCAGTGGTGTTGGTGTTCCTCAGTTGACGGCCATCGAGGAAGTCTGCAAGGTTGCCAGCCCTCAGGGCATTCCGGTCATTGCCGATGGCGGCATCCGTCAGAGCGGTGATATTGCAAAGGCGATTGCCTTTGGGGCCAACGCGGTCATGCTCGGTTCAATGTTTGCAGGCATGGATGAAAGCCCCGGCGAACTGATTCTCCACGGAGGTCGACGTTACAAGTCCTACCGCGGCATGGGCAGCCTTGGTGCCATGGGTGCCGGCTCAGCAGATCGATACGGACAGGGCGACGGACGAGAAGCCGGCAAGTATGTTCCGGAAGGCATTGAAGGCCGTGTCCCATACCGGGGAAGGCTTGCCGATACGGTCTACCAGATGGTTGGTGGACTTCGAGCAGCCATGGGCTACAGCGGCTGCAGCACGATCGATGACCTTCGGGCAAATGCCGAGTTCGTTCGTGTCAGCGGGGCATCGCTTGTCGAGTCTCATCCGCATGATGTGCAGTTGACCCGCGAAGCCCCGAATTACACATCGTTCCAGCCGTTGGGCGAATGAACCGTCTGATACGCCCGGCTATCGAGGTGTATTGGCGACGATTTTCCCATCAATGACAACGCCTGTGCAGTGCGTGGTCCATTCAAATGGGTCGCCGTCGTACAGGGCCAGGTCGCCGTCCTTGCCGACTTCGATGGAGCCGACGCGATCATCGATTCCGAGAATCTTCGCGGGCGTGATTGTGATCATGGCCAGGGCGTCATTGAAATCACAGCCGTTGGCAGCGGCCATGCCTGCTTCGTAGAGCACGACACGTGTTCTGGGAACATAGCTTTCATAGCCGCTCTGCATGGCGACAGGGATATCAGCATCAATGAGTTTGGAAGCGGTCTCAAAGGAAAGATTTTCCCGTTCTCCATAGGGGCGAATCATGGTTGGGTGAATGAACACCGGAATTCCAGAGGCCTTGATGTCATCCATGAGCATGTAGGACTCGCTGGCGCCATCCAGAACAATCGGGATGTCGAATTCCTCCTGGAGCCGCAGGGCATTGGCGATATCTCTGGCCTTGTGGGCATGAATGAGCAGGGGGGTTTCGCCTTTCAGGACACCTGCCAGAGCTTCGAGTTCAAGATCTCGTCGTTTGCGCTTCGAGCCATCCGTCTCACTGTCATCTGACTCGTCATCATTCTTCGTGCTGGATTGCTTGTCCACATAATGGCGGGCATCGAGGAGTTTCTGTCTGAGCATGGCAGAGGCCTTGGCTCTTGTGCCCGGGTTGTCTCCACTGATGGCTGTGTCGCTCATGGAACACGCGATCATGGCAACGGACTTGATGGTGGCTTCCTCAACACGATTGCCAGCGGTCTTGACAATCATTGTCTGGCCTGAAACAAGTGCTTGAGGAGCATGGCCTGTGTGAACGGTTGTGACGCCAAATCCTCGCACCCATTCGACAAGACGTTCATGAGGGTTGTAGGCATCGATCGCTCTGAGATGTGGCTGTACAGGATTGCCACGATCCAGCTCATCACGATCATGTTTGGTATTCAGATGTCCAGCGAGGCCAACACAAGTATGAGCGTCGACCAGTCCAGGCGTGACCAGGGCCGCTTTCATGATGGTTTCTGTTCCATCCGGGGCATAGTCATCAGCCTGGCCGACGGCGGCGATGTCCCCATCGCGGACAAGCACATAGCCATCCTGTATGGCATCGCCGGCCATCGTGTGGATGGTGTCGGCATAAACAAGGATGGTTTCTCCGCTTGCCAGCGGCGCGAGCATCAACACGAAAAGGAGTTGGGCAAGGCCTTTCATCATTCGTGTCCTTCGTCAATGCAGCAGAGGTAGGGTCGTTCTGGCTGGCCGGCGCCAGGGCCGCCAACCGCATAGAGATGATCGCCAGGATCCGTCAGATCGAAGACCTTTCGTCCTTCCACCCAGGTCTCCAGGGTCTTGGTGTAGATGCTGAATGGATCGCCGTCGAGAATGACAAAGTCGGCATCCTTTTCGGCTTCCAATGATCCGATTCGATCATCAAGATCCATCATGGCGGCCCCATTGATGGTGAGGCTCTCAAGGGCAGTCTGGCGATCAAGTCCTGCTCGCATCGCCAGTGCCGGCATTCGGCGGAACCATCTCGAATCTGTAATGAGGTCATCTGTATGAAAGGCAACGGTCACGCCGGCTTCATCCAGAACATGTCCAGTTCGGTATTCAAGGCCAACGGCTTCCTGTTTGCCGCCTGGTGAATCAACCAGGATCACCGAGCAGGGGGCGCCAGCGGCCGCAATTTCATCTGCCACCTTCCAGCCATCGCTGACGTGGTGGAGAACAACTTGGAAATCGAACTCATCTGCAAGTCGTAGCACGGTCAGGATGTCATCATGGCGATGCGTGTGATGATGAACGACACGTTCGCCACGCAGGACTTCAGCAAGTGTTTCCAGCTTCAGATTCCGATCCGGGAGTTTGTCCGGGTCATCAGCGGCATCATCAATCTGCTGCTGGTAATCCTGGGCATCGATGAATGCCTGACGAACAAGTGCTGCTGATTTGCCGCGTGTTCCAGGAAACGGGGCATCTCTTTGAGGATTGGTGCCATTGGCCATCTTGAGCCCGCCCATTGGACGATCGTTGTCATCCATGATCAGCAGGTCCTCGACCCGCTTGGCTGGTCGCAGCTTTACATAGGCTGTCTGGCCTGAGGAGAGATGCCCACTGCCCGGCATGATGTTCAGGCAGGTCAGTCCGCCAGCAACAGCACGTCGAAAGCCGGCATTCTCAACATCAATGCTGTCCAGGATCCGGACTTCCGGTTGAATGGGGCCGGAGCCATCACCGCCACCGCCGCCAGGTCCCTGGATGCCGATATGGCTGTGGGTGCAGACAAGGCCGGGCATGATTGTCTTGCCAGTGCAGTCGTGGGACATCCCTGAGGATGATTGATACTCGTTCATAGAGCCGACACTGACAATCTTCCCGTCATCGATGATGAGATACCCGTCTTCGATTTCCGGTCCCGTGACCGGAATGATTCGGGCGTGTAGAAAATCCTGTCGATCGGCATGAACCGAGGACGTTGAAAGCAGGGCGATTAGTAGCGGCAGAGTGAGGCAGGGCAAGTGCATCGGGAATCCTCTCTTGGATGCTGGGTGTCTCATACTCATGCTACTCCGGATGTATTGGCATGGACTTTGAGTCTTTATTTCTTGATATTTAACAGAGAGGATGGGGGATGTCATGTGGGCCGAATTCAAGCTGCCCAAGAAGCTTGTGCGGGCAGTATCGGCTCATATTGCAGTGGGGCGGGCAGGGGGCCAACTTGCCTGAATAAAGCAGCAGCATCTGGCCCCTGGCCTCATCTGGCATGATGTTGGGAACAGTCAATGACGTTCTGGCATTACTGGCCGACTGGAATTGATCCGTCTGATCCAGCATGAACATCCGCGGGAGGGCTCGAACCTCCAACCTTCGGCTTCGGAGGCCGACGCTCTATCCAATTGAGCTACGCGGACCAAGGCGGCAAGTGTACCACCTTGGCCCATGGGTTCATGAAAGCACGAGTTGCATTCACAGGTATCTCTGGGGACACCAGGCATTTTCAGAACGTCATTCATGTGAATGATGACTTTGCCATCAATGTCACAATCGCCTGAAGGCCCATGCGTGCCATGGCATGCAAGCGGGTCATTGATATCAACGTCCAGTCACTGCCAGGCCAGTGGCATCGATGATCGAACAGGCTTTTGTCTATGCAGGGGTCAGTCAATTCAGATTCCATGTCGCCGCCAACATCAAGAAGAGGGGCGGTCTCTGGCAAGTCGGCATTCTGCAAACACATGAGAAGGCAAAGGGCATCAGGGCACTCGATGGCCATTCCACAAGAGCAAGCCATCAGGGAGCATCCAGAGTTCATCTGACATGTTGAAATCAGCAGGGCGAGGTTTGCCGGGCAATCCGCCATTTATCGGTCGTGGCTGTTGCGTCTCTATATCCCCACTTTCAGGGTTCAGGAGTACGGAGACCGTGGCTTGTTTATAAAAGGAAGGGGCCTGCTGTGCCATGTCGGGATCGAATCCACGCCATTGCACTCAGGAAACTCCCCTGATCTGGCTTCAGAGCCCATGGAAACCATGCCAGATAGCCCATTACATGACCCCGTCGGCCCCGTTGGATGCTCTGGAACGGCTACCATCAGACGATGGTGAGTTCGCCAGCCAATTCCACCTTCTGCAGGCCTCCCTTCAAGGGGCCCATTCTTCGGCTCAGTCCCGTTGCGGGCCCACCTCTGGACTCGATCGAGTTGACCAGATCAGGTGGTGTCATTGGTCGTGGTTCGACTTGCGAGGTCCGTCTTGTGGACCCGACAGTCTCTCGGCGACATGCCTCTATTTCCTGCCAGGATGATCACTGGCTCATTCAGGATCTCGGTGGTGCAAATGGCACACTCTTGAATGAAGTCAAGATCGAGGATGAAGTGGCATCCATTCTGGCGGAAGGTGATCGAATACGTGTTGGCCCATGGTCACTTCAAGTTGGCACGGTCGAAACAACCTCGATGGCCATGCGAACACTGGATGATGCCGGTGCAGAAGATCGAGTTCGCCGAGTCAGCCCTGCTGAAACAGCGTCTCTGGCCCGTCACAGATTGAACCTCTTCATCGAGTGTGCAGGACGAATCAATCAAGCATATGAGGAAACAACGCTCTGGGATTCGATCCTGCTCTCTGCCCTGGAAGGCAGCGGGTTTGGACGTGGTGCGCTTCTTCGCTCAGATGCCCAGGCCGAGTCAGTTGAAATCATTGCCTATCGCGGACTGGATGGAGGCGACGGCCGCCCGGATGATCTGAGTAGATCTCTGATTCGGGCTGCTGCTGAAGGCGATATGGCCCAGATGCTCTCTGACGAGCAGCCTGCCTATGGCCAGAGTATTGCGGACTTGAATATCCATTCTGCCCTGTGCTGCCCGATCATGGTGGATGACATTGTCGCGGCTTCGTTGTATCTCGACGCCCGAGGTACTGAGGCGACGGTTCAGAATGATGCGGCCAGTTTCTGCCAGGCACTTGTCAGAATCGCAGGCTTGGCCATTGCCAACTTGCGCCGACGTGAATTGGTTGAGCGTCAGCAGAGAATGGAGTCTGATCTTTCTGCAGCTCGTGAAGCACAGCATTTCATGTTGCCTCCAAGCCGTGGTGTTGTCGGTTCGCTTCCATACGCGATGCAGTTCCAGCCGGGTCGATATGCATCAGGCGATCTCTTTGATGTGATTCCTCTTCCTGATGGGCGTGTCGGTTTTGGTGTCGGCGATGTTTCGGGCAAGGGAATCGGCGCAGCCATTCTGATGGCTGCAGCCCAGTCGCATATCCACTCCGTGCTCATGCGTGAGGGTGACCCAACCGCAGCAGCAACGGCCGTCAATGAATATGTTCTGGCGCACTCGGCGGTCAATCGATTCATCTCATTGTGGCTCGGGGTACTGGATCCAGTGTCGCTGGAATTGATCTATGTGGATGCAGGGCATGGCCACTGGGCCTTGTGCGATGCAGAGGGCAATGCTGCCAGTGAGCGCATCGCAGCCCATCCGCCTATCGGGATCGACTCGGACACCAGCTTTGAAGCCAACCAGTTGCAGTGCAAGCCGGGGACACGAATCGTCGTCATGACGGACGGGGTGGTTGAGCAGCCCAGGGAAGATCAGGAGCAGTTCGGCATGGATCGGGCTCTGGCTGTTCTGGAAAAGTGCACCTCACCGGCCGAGGATGTCGAATCCCTGCATGCTGCAGTCTGTGAATTCGCCAAAACGGACCAATTGGCCGATGACACCACGATTGCAAGCATCCAGCTTCCAATGGCCTGATTCGCTCTTTACCCCGCCTATCTCTGCAACATATGATCTCAAGACTGCCTGCATACCGATAAGGTGACGCAGGGACCCAAATGGCGCTCGCCAGAGGACTTACTACGTTGCGGCTGTTGAATTTCTATCGCACCTCGATTGGCAAGAAGATCGTCGTCGCCCTGAGCGGGGCGGCCATGTTCCTGTTTCTCATTGCCCACATGCTGGGCAATCTCAAGATCTATGGTGGCCAGGGAGATATTGACAGCTATTCGCATCACCTCCGGACGTTCATGGAGGACTTCTTCGGATACGCGGGCTTTCTCTGGATTGCTCGGGTCGGACTCCTGGCGGCGGTCCTCCTCCATGTCGTGACCATTGTGCTGCTGGCCAAGCAGAACCGCAGAGCTCGCCCGGAGGGCTACCGGCACAAGCACCGATCTGCCAGATCGATTGCCTCCATGACAATGATGATCAGTGGTCCGCTGATCCTTCTATACATCATCTTTCACATCCTCCAGTTCACGACAGGCACCATCCAGCCAACGCCATTCCAGGAAGGGGCCGTGTATTTCAATCTCTGGCATGCCTTCCAGGTGTGGTGGATTGCATTGATCTACATCGTGATGATGGGATTCATCTGCCTGCACCTGTACCACGGTGTCTGGAGCATGTTTCAATCACTGGGGATCAATAATCAGGATCGAAACATCATCCTGCGATGGTTTTCAACCCTGTCTGCATTTGCGATCTTCTTAGGCTTCATCTCGGTGCCTACGCTTATTTGGTGCGATCTTCTTCCGCCTCCGTCCGAGGAGGTCATGAAGGAGTACCAGGTGTCGATTGATGAGGGATCTGTTCTTGTGGTCAAGGAAGGAGGGCGGCATGAACCTTGATGCACGAATTCCAGATGGCCCCCTGGAAGACAAGTGGTCGAACTATCTCGAGCACGCCAAGCTTGTTGGTCCCAACAATCGTCGTAAATACGACATCATTGTTGTTGGAACAGGCCTGGCGGGAGCGGCTGCGGCATCTAGCCTTGCGGCCCAGGGGTACAAGGTCAAGACATTCTGTTTCCAGGATTCACCACGCCGGGCACACAGTATTGCTGCCCAGGGTGGTATCAACGCTGCCAAGAACTACCGCGAAGACGGGGACAGCACCTACCGGCTCTTCTATGACACCCAGAAGGGTGGAGATTTCAGGGCACGTGAGGCCAACGTCTATCGCCTGGCGCAGTTGAGTACGAACATCATCGACCAGGCTGTTTCACAGGGCGTTCCATTCGCTCGTGAGTATGGCGGAATGCTGGCCAACCGATCATTTGGTGGCGTGCTTGTATCACGTACCTTCTATTGCAGGGGGCAGACCGGCCAGCAACTTCTCCTTGGCGCTTATCAGGCGCTTGAGAAGGAAATCAATACCGGCAACCTCGAGATGCACCCTCGCACCGAACTCCTGGACGTCGTCGTCATCGATGGTCGTGCAAGGGGGATCATCATTCGCGATCTGGTGACCGGCGAGATCAGATCTCATTCAGCTGATGCGGTTGTTCTGGCAACAGGTGGCTATGTCAGCACCTATTTCCATTCAACGAATGCAGTCAACAGCAACTGCACGGCGATATGGCGGGCCCACCGACGTGGTGCCGGGTTTGCAAATCCCTGCATGGTCCAGATTCATCCCACCTGTATTCCGAGTACGGCCGACTTCCAGTGCAAGCTCACCTTGATGAGTGAGTCGCTGCGAAACGACGGTCGTGTATGGGTTCCTCGCAAGAAGGGTGATGACAGACACCCCCGTGATATTCCCGAGGAAGATCGCTATTACTACCTCGAAGAGCGGTATCCGAGTTATGGCAACCTCGTCCCCAGAGATGTGGCATCGAGAAATGCCAAGTATGTCTGTGACGATGGATACAGCGTGCTTGGCGACAAGGCTCGAGCGGTCTACCTGGATTTTGCCGAAGCCATCAACAGGGAAGGCCGCAAGACCATTTCCGAGCGATACGGCAATCTCTTCGACATGTACGAAGACATCACGGCCGAGAGTCCATTTGATGGTCCCATGAGGATCTATCCGGCACTTCACTATGCCATGGGCGGGCTGTGGGTTGATTACAGCTTGATGACCAATATCCCGGGTCTCTATGCGATTGGTGAAGCGAACTTCTCCGACCATGGCGCCAATCGATTGGGCGCTAGTTCGCTGATGCAGTGCCTTGCAGACGGTTATTTCGTTCTGCCGCAGACGATCGGCGATTACCTGCATGACATCTACATGGACAAGGTCGACCCGGATCATCCGGAGTTCAAGAATCATGAAGATCAGGTCCGTGGCGACATTGCCAGGATGATGTCGATCAAGGGAACGCGGACGCCCTTGTCAATTCACCGGGAGTTGGGTGAGTTGATGTGGGACAACTGCGGCATGGCTCGAACTGCAGAGGGTCTGAAGAAGGCTCTGGCTGGTATCGAAGAACTGCAGGAGGCCTACCGGACGGATCTCTTGATCCCCGGAAGAGCGGACGGCCCGAACCAGGTTCTGGAAAAGGCTGGACGCGTGGCTGATTATCTCGAGCTGGGTCATCTCATGTGCCGTGATGCACTGGAGCGTGACGAGTCCTGCGGGTGTCACTTCCGCGAAGAGCACCAGACAGAAGACGGCGAGGTTCTTCGGAATGACAAGAAGTTCCAGAACGTCTCTGTATGGGAGTGGAAGGGTGAAGATCAGCCTGAGAAGCTTCACAAGGAAGAGCTCGTACTCGAGGCGTTGCCGCCGATGACACGGAGTTACAAGTGATGAAATTCACCTTGCACATCTGGCGGCAGGCAAATGCCCAGTCAAAGGGCGACCTCGAGCGGCATGAGATCGATGGCATCTCGGAAGACATGTCATTTCTTGAGATGCTTGACCTGCTCAATGAAAACCTGATTGCAGACGGAAAAGACGCCATCACCTTTGACAGCGATTGTCGTGAAGGCATCTGTGGTGCCTGTTCACTGGCGATCAATGGTCGGCCTCATGGCCCAGGCAAGGGATGCACGACCTGCCAGGTTCGAATGCGATCTTTCAAGGATGGTGATGAGATCTGGGTGGAGCCATTCCGGAATGCCGCATTCCCGATCGTGAAGGATCTGATGGTGGATCGTTCCTCGCTTGACAGGATCATCCAGTCGGGCGGTTTCATCAATGTTCATTCGGGTCCCAAGCCCGAGCCGAACTCGATTCCGGTATCGCACCTAGTAGCCGAGGAGGCCATGGACGCATCTGCGTGTATTGGCTGCGGCGCGTGTGTGGCGGCTTGTCCCAACGGTGCAGGCATGTTGTTTTCTTCAGCGAAGATTTCACATCTTGGCCTGCTTCCCCAAGGTCAACCAGAACGGCACTCTCGTGTGTTGAACATGGTTCATCAGATGGAAGACGAGGGCATGGGTGCGTGCACGAATCATGCCGAGTGTCAGGATGCCTGTCCGAAGGAGATCAGCATCGCCTTCATCAGTCGCATGAACCGCGATTACGTGAAAGCCAGCCTGATCGAGCCTGACAAGCGTCGCGGCACGCTCTCAAATCAATAGGGCCTACTGGCCATTTGCACTCAATCATGGGGGTTGAAGCCCCTGTTGTGTCTGTTTTTGACTGAAGTGGCAGGCAAAGTCTTCTTTACTGGGCTGTTAATTGCTAGATTTGATGCCTGGTTGAGGGGGGGCAATTTCTCTCAATCGACGTTATCGAATGCCAGGGCTGGTGGTTCATCCAGGCCTGGAGGTCATTGGAAACCACGTGGGGAGGGATCATGAATACCCAAATGTCATCGTTACAGCTGCCACGTTTTGCCATCTGCTGCTTGATCGTGCTTGCGATCGCGTTGCCTGTGAGGGGTGATTATCCGAATATTTCATCCATTGTGCATGTTGGTGGTTCAAGTGTTTTTAAAGTTAATACGACAAATGACTCTTTTAATTTGCCAGGTCCGTCAACTACTGCGACACAAGACAAATGGACTGAAGGCATTGAAGAGCTCGTAAGAGTGAAGCCAAGAATTGATTCCAATTCCGACCTTGTTGTGACTACCAACAAATGGTGGAGTGCATTGCTTTGGCCTGATCTCAATCAGAAAGGAGACAGATTGGGAGATTGGCCGCCAAACCAAGATGATGACGGCGCATTCACCGGCTTTACGGAATCGGGGCACCGTAAGCCTTACTTTACCTATCAGGCGCCGTGGACTATTTCCAGCCGGATAATCGCAAGACGACATAATAATGACAATCAAGATTTAGGAGAAAGTACGGAACTTCTCCAAGGTAGCCTGAATCTTTATCACAGCTCATGGTTTCAGACCCAGGGTAAGATATACACATTCAATGGTGCTTTCACCAACATAAATACCATCTACGGTCCCGGCAATGACAATTGCACAAAGACTTTGCAGGGCGGAAGAATTAACAATCAATGCTGTCCTCTACCAGTGGATGACTGGTGTTCAATAAAAGATCCACTATTAGGAGATGATGATCCTTTCCAAAATGCGCTTTGGATTACACCATGCGGAGTGTTTGAGTGTGAGTACCGCAATTCATCTGACAGGTGCCAGGAGATGGTATATGTGTCAGATACAGGTCCGAGCTTAACTGAAACCGGCTGCAAAAATGCATTGATACAGATGCCAACTCCGCAATGGAGCTCGCATATCAATCAGTATGGCGGCGGCCAAGCCTTCATGCTTGGTGTGCAAAAGCCGAATCAAAGTGCCAATTTGTATTTTGATAAGTGGGGAGAAAACATAACAGAAGGTGGCGATCAAGGCACACAGTACAACACGAATATGCAGTCAAGTTATGAGCTTTGGTATCAAACAGATGGTGGAAAGATCACGGATTATCACGACCTTGGTTGTACGGTGCGATACACCGGCTTGAATATCGCTGATGACAGTGCAAATGCCAATCAATATCTTGATTTCCATTTGACGTCTGGGACGCCATATATCTGGGGCACTTCAGGCACAACTGATGGATCCGAACCCCTTATGCCTGTCGCTATTCTTCCTGCAGTGAGCCGATACAGTGATATTGGATCTATTGGACCAGAACCACAGCCGGGTCAGTTGGTAGAGGCATATGCCTGTGATAGTTCTGATTTGAATTTAAGTAGTTGGATTTATGTTCCTGATCCTAATGGTTCTCAAGAATGGGTTAATCCAGACAGTCATGGCTGCGTGTTAGCTCCATTTGGTGATCAAGTAACCAAGCAGCCCATGTGGGAAAATTTAGGGCGAAGCGTAGTCTTGGTCCTTAACAGCCATGCTGACGACATTAGTCCGCAGATTACAAATAAATATGGCTGGGGCGAGCCGGTCTTGTATGGATATTATCTGCAGGATGGATACACATGGTGTTTAGAGCCAATCCTTGCCAACGACCATATTGTCTCAATATTTTGCGCTGATCGTGTTGAGTACAGATTAGTTGCAAAGCCAGTTGGAAGAAATGCCAATGCCAAAGAGATTGATTTTTCAGTAGCACTCATTGGTTACTTGGACGAGGTTACTACGTCTAATGGCCGTGGTAAATTCTTTGCTGACAATGAAATCTTTAATACCTTTAAATCGCATGCATTGAATCACGTTGATTCTGTAGACGTTACCTATTCGATTGCTGGGGGCATGGCTACAACTACATTCTCTTACACAGATGATAGTGGTAATGCTGTAGACACAATCATCAATACACTTCCACATCACCGCGCAGCTTCTGCAGGATCAGCAGGTGGTTTGACGTGGTATGCCGGAATAAATGGTGTTGGTGGCGATGCGACACTGAGGCCTGAAGTGATCAATAATGGGTCTTGGACTATGACAACTGAAATCCCAGGGGGTCTCCCGATTCTTCCGCCGGCGTATCAGAATCAATCCATAAATGATTATGGGGTTGTTACTACTGATGGTTTCAATCTTGATCATTTGGCGAATTTAATGAAAGTCAGATATTCCTCGATTCCTAATGTGAATGCTTCAGGTACTCATTCATTTACAAGTCCAACAATGAGTTATGCAGGCGATTTTAGGACATATGGACAATGGAATAACTTGTACGAGTGGTACAAGTATTTGTCCTCTCTTGCAGACGATCTATTGATTCTTCAGATGATGGATGAAATCCAACAGAAAAAGAGTTGGTCCAACCTGATTGCTCCTGATTTGAAAGAAGAATTGCAGCAGTACGCAAATGATATCCATGCATTCCTGCAATCGAATATTGATTCTCAATTGACTGCTGTAAATGCCGGCATCTTTTGTGAAGGAAGTGACCAGTGTAATTCGGGGCGCATGCCTTCTCTTGGTACTGATGAGGCTCCGGTCCCAACGCCTCAGATATTTTATCCAATCACACTGAAAGACTTTGTGACTACTTCTAATGATGATTCAGAGGATGTTTGGAACACGCCTGAACCCTCGCAATCAAGCCACACTGAAGATCTTGAACTTCATAACGTAAATAGCAATGGGCAGTGGGCCAACGTGCCGACTATTACGTTGAATAAATACGTTGCTCCTGAGGATGCAGTAAGTGCCATAGGACCTGCATATCCAAATGATCAGGCTAGTCCTCAAATTGCTCCGATCGTGAGTTATAAAGATTACTGCCAATCCAGTGCCCAATGCGGTGCAGAACAAGGGGATTCCGTTATCCATACGGAACGTGTTTGCCTTGGGCCAACTCAGGGCGGTCGTGTGTTCAACAAAAAAGGTATGTACTGCATCAAGATTGAAGGCGTTGATTTAACTCAGACTTTTATCGATGCAGGATCAATGAAGCTGCAGTTGTTGCTAAGGCAAAAGTACAATCAAGAGCCAGCTGGCAACCCTGCAGGATTTGGCATATCAGTCTGGATGGATGGGCCCATGGCATCTGAAGGCGGAACACTGCTGTCACAAGTTCCGTTTACGAATAATAAATTTGGCAACAATTGCAATGCTCAAGACGGAGCTCTTGTCCCACTAGGCAGAAACACTATGCCATGGACTGGTGGAGGTATGTGGGGCGCTGCTCAAACAAACGCCACTGCTGCTGGTTGGTACAAATATCAAGATACTAATGAAGAAACCTTATGGGGCGCGCAGAGTATTCAGCTTTTTTATCCTTTGGGCCAACCAGGCTACGACCCTTCCAATTCTTTAAATCAAGCCTTGTATGTTGAACCTTATTTCAAAAATGGTTCACAGATTGGTCCTGGGGTGAAGGATCTTTATGTGGTCATCGACCCTGGTTACATAAACACCAACGCATATGATTCTTGGACTTCACAGCTAGAGATAGCTGGTTTCAGAATGGTGGGTTTGAATGAGCAAGCCACCTATGGAAATTTCCTTTATTACGATACTGTGTGGGACACTCTTTTTATGAGTCCGCAGAACGCATTTCAATGCGTTACACAAAAGAATGACAATCATTTCATCATGGGTTACTTTCTCAATATCTTTGCCAAACTGGCAATGAATAAGAGATACAGGGATCGAAGTCGGGATGGAACAGGCCAATCACCAGCTGAGCAATGGATTGATTCCCGGGGGCCTGGCATTGAATTGATTGCACGTGACATTGCCAATTGGAGCACACCAGATCCTAAGAATGATGCATTGCCCCTGCCTCGTATGCGTTACTTTGATCCGTATTTTGGGCATTCAATGGCAAGTGGTAGTTCGGCAGGAGATTCAGGCAACAATGAAGAGAGTTTGTCAGAGGACATCAATTGGACAAATGGTCTGATTCTTGCGGGTTCCATTTTGTCCAATGGTGACTCGAATTCTGAATATGTAAAAATGCTTCAGGCAGGACAATGGCAAAAGTCGCTCATCTACAACGCTGCAAGTCAGTGGTTTAATCCTGATAATTCCTATGGTGCAATTCCGTCTGGCCTTGCTCATAGTGGCGCAGAAAGCTCACTATGGTCCATGGACTACAACTCAATAGTGGAGGGCGGGGTTGAGGCTATACCGGGTTACTTATCGCCCGTGCCCGGCAGTAAAAGTGAATCTGATCAGTATTACAGCATAGGCCAAGTCTGGTCGCTTCAGTCTATCTTCAAAACCTTCTTCAACTACGATCCGGTTTCAATTCTGGC
The DNA here is from genome assembly GCA_029242715.1 of Phycisphaerales bacterium. Taxonomy (GTDB): domain Bacteria; phylum Planctomycetota; class Phycisphaerae; order Phycisphaerales; family SM1A02; genus UBA1668. The sequence continues at coordinate 66,825 of JAQWTL010000036.1, read as the reverse complement.
GATCCAGTGCCTGCCAACAACTGCAGGGCATTTGCTTCCTTGGGGAGACACGGAGTTTGTAACGAAAGTAATGCAAGACTTTACAAGTTCGGGAAGACTTGCAAGCTCATCAAGTGTCTTCAATGGTAAGCCATCGAGTGTTAGTTGGACCGATGAGGCGGCCTGGCCTTATGGTATTTCTGCTATGAGGGCATGGGCAATGGCTAGTCCTACGCTTGTACAAACTTGGATCCATGATCATTCATGGGGTGGCATTGTGTTGGGGCATCCTTCTGATCCCTATACATTTGATCCAGATTGGCTTGGCAACTATTACGGAGGCAATGATCCTGATAAATGGGTTCCTGCCAGTTGGTACAACTCATTTGGTAACAGTATGGATATAGGTGGGCGCGAAGTAGATAGAGGGGCGGTGCCTCACTACAACTGGAATACTCCTAATCCTGTTTATACAGGGACAAGCTATCCATCTGACTATCACTTTGTATGGAGTCTAGGAAAGCTGGGATCACCATCAACAAGTGGAATAGGCGGCAACAATCCAGTTTCAGCAACGTTTGGTGACACTACATACGTGGTAAATATGACAAGTCAAACCTCCCAGGGCCTTCCTCCAGGATCAACAGGTGTAGATCCCACTCAAGTTGCTGCGAATATCGATCATCTACTTTCAGTTCTCTCTGATTGGTCAACAGATGAATATTGTCCAAACTGCCTTGGTGACCACAACGCCGACTCGGTAGTTGATATCAACGATCTTGTTCTCGTCCTCGACAACTGGATTCAGACGGATTGATTATCGCCAGTACTTTCCATTGTTTAACAACCCAGTCCCCGGTCGCTTCACCAGCGATCGGGGACTGTCTTTTACTTGTGCTGATGGGCCTGGTGTCAGACGTGACAGGGGATTGCTCGAGGCTCAGCGTTCCGCAGAAGCAGTCGTATCGACTGGCTCGCCGGTCGAAGCGACCCGGAACATCATCTGTGGTGGCGTGTCGGAGAGGAACGGATCTTCGGCGCCAGCCAAGGGGACCGAACGGACGACACCGGGGATACCCGGCTCGGTTGTCCAGGTCGTTGCGCCAAGGACCTGCTGCTCGCCGGTGGAGACGGTCAGTTGGCCTTCCGGATAGCCCGTCTTGAAGAAGCGAAGCGAGACCGGACGTTGACCGGAGACCGTCATGTAGGCTCGACCCTGCGCATCGGTTTCACCGATGGCGCCTTCCGGATCAGGTAATGGCCCGAAGGTGCTGCCAGGTGCGCCCAGCATGCTTGGCTGCATGGTTGGAATGTAGAAGGTTCCACCTGCTGCTCGAACAATGACGCCCGGCAGGGGATCGCCCGTGCGTGCATCGGCAACTTCCACGACGACCGGCATCGGTCGTGACCCCATGCAGCCAGCAGCTGCAGCCAGCATCAACAGAAGGGTGGAATAAAGAGTGATTCTCGACATGGCCCACATGCTACGGGTTCTGTGGCGTTTCGTGCTGGGAGATCTCGTGGCTGTCCCGGGCACTCTGTCCTGCCATGAGTTGATGAAGGGTCGGCGAGGCGCCGCATTCCGGGCACGTGGTTGTTTTCAGGCCACGCATGTCGTATCCGCACCCAGCGCATTCGATCGGTATGCCTTCTGCCTGCCCGAGCCGCTCGAGACGTTCTTGCTCTGTTTCCCGCCACACCCAGATCGTAAATAACAAGAATGAGACCAGGGGGGCGATGCCACCCAGTCCGATACCAAAATCAACATCGCCGCTTGAGATCAACAGCAAACCCCCGAATAGAACACCAGTGCCCAGGGCCAGAATGGTGGCAATGACGGTCCCTTTGATACGAGCTGGGGTCCAGTTGATGATGGGCTTCCAGAGAAGAACCCAGTAGGTGCCAATGAAGAGGTACTCCACGAGCCAGACCAGTACCAGTGGCAGGATTGATGGGCCTGGATTGAATAATGACGTCGTAGCGATGAGGACGGCGAACAGGAGGCCTCCAAGTGGAAGCAGCAAAGAAGCCATGATCAGTCGAACGATCAATTTCGTCATGCTGCAGCCTCGCGATCCAGGGAATCTCGCCAGCACTGTGGCAGTAAAGCGGTGGGGGTGGGATTCGAACCCACGAACGAGGAAACCCCGTTACCGGTTTTCAAGACCGGCGCCTTCAACCGCTCGGCCACCCCACCGGGATATTGCGTTGCAGTTGTGGAATGGTAGCGACTCGCAGAGCAGATGTGGGATCGTTCATTACAAAGTAAGACAGCTGCCCCGAAGGACAGCTGTCTCATGTCAAATCATCGTGCTTCCGGGGCTTGAATGCCCTGGAATTCAGTAACGGTCGCGACCGCCGCCACCACCGCCACCGCGGGGTCCGCCACTTTGTCGCTCACGGGCCTGGTTCACGTTGAGCGTTCGCCCATCGAGTTCCTTGCCGCCCATTCCTTCAATGGCGGCGTTGCCCTCGTCATCACTTCCCATCGTCACGAAAGCGAAGCCGCGGGGGCGGCCGGTGTCGCGGTCAGTGATGATGGCCACTTCTTGTACTGTGCCGTGTCCGGCAAAAGCATCTCGAAGTGCGTCTTCGGTCGTATCAAAATTTAAGTTTCCTACGTACAGCCTCAAAGCACCGTCTCCAAAACAAGTAACAATCAGTTCGTTCGGAACGGTGCCTCGGTTGATCTCCAAAACGAAGGAAATCGTCAGCAGACCGCTCGCTATCCAGATGCGATAGGGGTCGGAACCGAAGAGAGAGTGTACCTAAATCAAGGATCAATTGGAGCAGCCATCGTCTGAAAGCTGACGGCATAGGGCTCTTTGGGCCCATAATGGCGTTCCTGGGCCCTCTGCAAAGGGAGGCTCAGGCTCGAAATCGACGTATAGACCTTGAAAGTAGGTATGAAGGCCTTCGTTTGATTTGTGTCAAATAGTTAAGGCAGTAGCGGGCTGGGGCCAATGGGAGGCCTATGGAAGCCCGTGTATGGGCCTTTAAGGAGTGTGAGCCGAACTGGTGGGGCATATCCGGGTAGTGCCTTCTGATGAGATGACGGGAGCGGAATAGGAGCAGCAATTGGTCAACACGTGCAATTTCATGAGTGTCCAAGAGGGTCTGGTATTTGCACATCTTGGATGGATTCAATCCTGTTGAGGTCTCTTCGCCTCTCGACACCTTGGCGGACGAGTCACAGGCTGACTGCTCGAGCAATAACTGGTGTCCATAGTGCCCTCCGGCTTGAACCTTGTTCTCGCTGGGATTGACGTGTGGAACATCCAGAAGATGTTCTGAAAAGGGTTCTCCCAACCAATCGCATAAATCCTGGATCACTTTCTGTGGTGTCGAAACTAGATCTTCGTATCGCACCAGCTTGAAACGATCTGGATAGTCCTGTTCGAGTCGGGAGGTGATCTGGACGCCTTTGGCCCATGAAAGAGACAAGCTAAAGAACCGATCGCTTGATGGATTACGCCGCTTCTTGGAAGCACTGAGGTCCCAGGGATTCCGCAGCAAGTAGATCATGCGGCTGCCTGGGATAGACTTCAGGAGATCTTCGGCATAAAAGATGTAGGACGTTGCTTTTTGTGCCCATTGCCGCTCGCCTCGACGAGCCACGAGTGCATCCATGGCCGCTCGATAGATTTCCAGGCTCGGCTGGTTTGGATTGGCTGTAACCGCCTCACGAATGTAGGACTCAAGCCAATCCGACTGGTTTCTGTCTTCAAGCTTGATGGCCTCATAGATTCGCTGGGCACGCGATTCGAGGTTCTGTTCGCGATCGATCAAGCCATGGATCTCGATGAAGGTGTTTTCACCGCTTTGCACATACCACCCCTCAAGGCCCTGCATCAGCACCGCCATCACGGTGTTTCCTGAGTGCTGTCTTCCAGAAATGAAGACTGGACGTGTTGTCGATTCATGCGTCTGTGGCATTGAACTTCCAGATTAGTCATTATTGGTGCTGTGACTCCATAAATAGTTAGAATTCCGCTTATGCCACCTAGAGAAACACCTGTTCTCATCGTTGGAGCTGGTCCTGTTGGTTTGACAGCAGCACTGGTCCTGTCGCAACTTCGTACGCCCTGCCGAATCATCGACAAATCAATGTCGCCTACGGATATCTCCAAGGCACTGGTGATCTGGCGGCGTTCACTGCAATGCCTTGATCCGTTTCTGCCAATGGAGACGTTCCTCGAGAACCACTCTGCAGTACGGGGGGTCAACTTCTTCTCCGACGGCAAGCAAAGAGCGCATCTCCTGTTTGCCGAGGATGGCCGAGGGGATCCTCCGGGGGTCTTCATTCCCCAATATGACACTGAGAAGATTCTCATTGATGCCCTGGCTTCACATGATGTCACCGTTGAGCGGGATGTTGAACTGCAATCTTTTCAGCATGGTGAGGATGGTGTGACAGTCACCCTTGGCAAAGGGAATGAAACTGAAACCGTTCAAGTCCCCTGGCTGCTGGCCTGCGATGGCGGACATTCGACCGTACGAAAGAAACTTGGTCTCTCCTTCCCGGGCGAATCGACCAACCGTCGTTGGCTTATTGCTGATGTTGGTATTCAGGAAGAAACCCGGATGGATGAACTGATGATTGAAACAGCGGCCCAGGGAGCAGTGGCCTGTTTTCCCATTGGCCCACAGCGATGGCGGATCATCTGTGATGACGGCCTTGTTGAGGAAGATGCTCAATTGGCCCCGGTAACCCTGGAGCAGATCCAGCAGGTGCTCTCCGAACGGACGAGTTGGGGATGGCATCTGACGGAGTCTTTCTGGCTTTCTGAGTTCAGAGTGAATGAACGGCAAGTGGAACAATATCGTCACGGCAGGATATTCCTGGCTGGAGACGCGGCCCATGTCCACAGCCCTGCTGGTGGGCAGGGAATGAATACCGGGATCCAGGATGCCATCAACCTGGCCTGGAAGCTTGCGATGGTTCATGCAGGCAAGGCACCAGAAGCCCTCCTGAATACCTATCAAGCTGAACGACATCCCGTGGGGGCCATGGTCGTCAAAGGTACTGCGGCACTGATGCGCAACTGGTCCAAGACTGGACATGTTGCACGTGGGGTGCGATCCATCCTTGTCCCACTTGCAACTTCCATTGGTCCGGTACGTCGCAAGATCATCGGAATGCTTACGGAGGACAGCGTGTCCTATCGTGAAGGACCTCTGGCAGGCATTCGCCGAGAGCATGCTTCTCACGGTCCAGGTGATGGTTTTCCCGATCGGCTTGTTTCAGTGAGTGGCTTGCCTTCATCCAGTACCTGCCTGTTGCGAGATGTCGGCCCCACAGTCGTGATCTTCGGTGAGCAGTGCGATCTCGGCAGCTTGTCATTTGGTCTTGAAGGAAATGGCTTGCCAATCGCCATCAAACGAGTTGGACCTGGCGGTGATGCGGAAGATCCAAAGGGCGCTTTGGCACATGCCATGGGGCTGACTGATGGGGGTATGGTCCTGGTTCGCCCGGATGGTGTCATTGCTGCTGTGGGTGACACTGTCGCCGAACTCAGTGCCTGGTGTCAGGACAGACTGATGCCGGCCAGCATGGCCTGGTAGTCCGGCCTCAACAGCTTTATCGAGTTCATTATTCGGTCTCACCCATCCCAAGGTTGACGCTGGTGTGCTCGCGTCGTCATGATGTTCCCTCTGGCATCATCGGGAGCCAGTCATAACTCAGAAAACCGTGATCGATTTGGAGAAGACCATGTCAGCTCAGGTAACAGCCATTCAGGCGCGTCGCACGATTGGTGCGTTCATCATCATCATGCTCTCTGTGTTTGCAGGAGGATGTGGTGGTTCTGGATTCGATTACGACCGCCCGGACGCTCTTGTGATCGCGATGCATGATGCCATGGAGAATGAAGACCCTGTTCTGGTATGGGAAGCCTTGCCGAGCACATGGCGATCAGATATCAATGGAGTCGTTCATGCCTTTGGTCAGAAGCTGGATGCCAAGGCGTATGACGCTGCCATGAATACGGCTCGTAAAGCTGTGAAGGTTCTGGCGGACAAGAAGGAATTCATACTCAACAGCGCCATGGGCAAGATGTTCATGGCGGGCATGAAGAAGTCGGCGGGCGAGCAGGCCGAACTTGTCATGGAGAACTACGACCTGATCGTGAAAGTCATGGAGATGCTGGTCAACAGTGATCTTGGGACAGCAGAAGGTCTGATGAAGGTCAAGCTTGGCCAGGTGATTGGGGCCTATGGCCCTGAAATCATGAAAATGATGAAACAGATCGCCAATACTGACATGAAGAACATGCCCAGTGAGGTAGAGCAGATGAGGAATGCCTTCAACCAGGCTCGCACCTTGAAGTCGACGGTCAAGAGCGTGGATGGGGACAAGGCCGTCATTGTCGTCAGCATGAATCAAAGGCCAGATGAGACGACCGAAATGATCAAGATTGACGACCGTTGGGTTCCGGCCTTGATGAGCAAGCAGTTTGCCATGGTGATACCTGCAGTGAAGGCGGAATTGACGGGCATGGATGGGACGACCATCAATACGGAACTCGTCAAAATCCAGCCCATGCTGCCAATGATCGATAGTGCGCTTGATGCAATGGAAAAGGCCGACACTCAGGAAGCCTTTGACCAGGCGATGATGGGAATCGCCGGGGCAATGATGCCTCGGCCATCCTGAGTAATGCCCTTTGAGGGCCTTGGGCTAGACAGGGCCAAATAGCAGCAAGTGGCTCTAAGGCATGTTTCGCAACAAGAGCATGTACTTGAGGGAGGCTTGGTTTCGAGGTCTATACTTCGCCCATGTTTCCCACAGGTACTAATCAAGATCTATCGGTTCATCCGCTCCCAGAGCGTCTCATGCGGCATTTACCTCCTCGTGTCCGGCAACGCCCCCTTCGCTGGATGCCCATCGGCCAGAAGAACGTAGAATGGCCGCCTGAGGAGAAGCCACCATGCGACCAGTCGCCCAAGCAATCACAGTTGTAGCCATCGGAGCCATGGGATTTGCCAGCATTGGCTGTGATCCTCTGTCAACGCGAGATCTTGGCCAGCAGGAAAGTGCCATCAAGGCCCAGGGCCAACTGGCCATGCAGGAACAGACCGGGTCAGTTGGCAACCCTGCCTATGCGGAACTGGAGCCCAATGTGAATGTGGTCAAGGATCCCTTTGATCCTGACCCTTTCATTGCCGAGCGGACTCAGGAACTGACAAGTCGTGAAGTAGAAAGCACCGAAGTTCCAGATGCAGAACCCGAAGGCGTTGGAACCAATCCGGTGCAAGTGGATCCAAACGGCAATATCGGCCAGCCATAGAATCGCGGTCAATCACGGCCAGAGTCGGGCGGCCCCGCGAATACCGCTGCTGTCGCCATGTTCAGCTGGAACGATCCTCGTCGTCACCACATCGCTGAAAACCCATGTCGGCAACAGTCGAGGGACTTCCTCGTAGATCGCATCGATGCGGTTCAGTCCGCCGCCGACGACGATGACATCAGGGTCAATGATGTTGATGACAACGGCAAGGCTTCTGGCGAGACGATCAAGCCATCGTTCCAGAAGCCTGGCAGCAGAGGCATTCGTGATCATGTCCGTGGCCTGCTTGATCTCGATGTTCTCCCGGGTGGCTTCGGCCTCGACGGCGGTGCCACTGATCCATGTCTCCAGACAGCCGTTTCTTCCGCAGTAGCAATGTCCACCCGGACACTCATCCTGTTGCGGCCAAGGCAATGGCATGTGTCCCCATTCGCCGGCTACCGCATTCTGTCCTTCGATCAATTGCTTGCCAATAACGACGCCGCCGCCGACGCCAGTGCCAAGAATGATCCCGAATACGGTGCCTGCTTCGGCAGCAGCACCGTCAACGGCTTCACTCAATGCCAGGCAATTGGCATCGTTTGCCATGCGAACAGGGCGTTGGAGAATGCCTTCCAGATCTTCTCTCAATGGCATGTCGTTCAGGCACAGCGAGTTGGCATTGCGCATCAAGCCAGTTGCTGGAGAAGGACTGCCAGGAACACCAATGCCCAGAGGCAAAGGGGCAAGTTGGTGCTTGTGTTCAATTTCCTGAACAAGATCGCGAATGGCTTTCAGTGTTCCTTGGTACTCGCCTTGTGGAGTCTCGATGCGCGTACGAGAAACCAATGCGCCATTTGGCTCAAGAAGTGCGGCCTCGATCTTGGTTCCGCCCAGGTCGACTCCCAGGCGATAGTCATCGCTCATCTGGCAAAGTGTAATCGAGCGTGACTGCTGATCTTCAATGAACGCAGCGGGGAGAGGAGGCAGTTTCAGGGTTGCCGGGGGGTGTAGAAGCCAATCTGTTGCCCGGCTGGCACGCTCCCGGTACTATTCCCGGCTCGCCGGCCCCGTCGTCTAGCGGCTAGGACGTGAGGTTCTCATCCTCAAAACGGGAGTTCGATTCTCCCCGGGGTCATTCAGAGAAGGAAGGCAGGGGCCGGTCCCTCGGGACCGGCCCTGGCTATTTTTGGTTCATCGTGCAATGGCGCGGCTAATCCTCTGATGAGATGAATCGGTTCTGCCCATCGAGGTATTCCTCCTCGGATGGAAGCTCATCAACACCAAGATCAACTGGCTTGTAGCCGCCCTGGGATCGGTAATACAGCATCAGCAACAGGTAACAGATTGCCATGAAGATCGGCGGAATTCCAGCCAGTTGAAGTGCAGACATCTTGCCTTCATTCTGCAATTCAATGATTTCAGCATGAGCCTCGGGGTTTGATCTGGCAAGTTCTTCCAGACCTTCACGATCGATCTTTCGATATTCGCCAAACACACTCGTCTGTACATCCTCGTCCAGAATCATGTGGCCACCAAGTCCCTCGCCGGGATCTGTGGCTGCGATCTGTGCATGGATCTGGTTGTCCTGGAGGTTCCCCAGGAGTGGTGCGCCGATGATGCCTACTCCGAGCATCCCGACGCCGGCTATCGCATTGAGTGTCAAGGCGCCGCCACGTGGGAACTGCTCGGCAACAAGACCCAGTGTGCAGGGCCAGAAGAAGGTCTGGCCGATTCCGTAAACCGTGGCCGCGATGATGATCCAAACGGTCGCTTCACTGGAGAAGTTTGCCAGGCCATAGATTCCAATGGCTGCGAATACGGAGCAGATGGCGAGAATTCCAAGTGGTCCCAGTACCCGGACGAATGGTCCGATGCAGAACCGAAGCAGTGTCATGATGAATGCGGTGTAGACGAGGACCCAGAGTCCATTGATGCCCCAGTCGTTGGTAATGGGAGCAAGCAGTGACTTGATCCAACTGTCTGTTCCCAGTTCGGTTGTCGCCAGTGGGATCATGATCAGCAGGAGCAGGATGAAAATACCGCGGCCAAATGTCAGGACGTACATGCCATAACAAACGCAGACGAAGAGAATGATGTCGCCTTGGAGCCAGTTGGCGATGCCAAAGACCCGACCAAGTTCCGCAACGACCAGGCCTGTCACGATCAGGCAGCCGAAGATGCCCGCTTCCTGAAGCATGGCTCGGTAGGAAACTCCTGCTGCGACACGCTCATTGACCGGGAAGCGACAGGTGATCAGCATCAGACCATAGATGATTACTGGAATCAGAATCAGGCCGATCTGCCACATCCAGGAGTGCTGGGCTTCAGCCTGGGCCAAGGCCAGCGACTCCGAGGCCCACTGCAGACCAGTAGACGGATCAATATCGGGTACTTGTGTAATCCAGCCAACGAAGATGGCCAGGATGCCTGCCAGAACAAGGCCACCTGGCCAGCCAGCATGCAGGATGGTGAGCCACTTGGTCTTGTTGCGGTGATAGATCGAGGCAATCACCGGGTTGATGACAGCCTCAACTGTGCCGTTGCCCAGGGCTCCAATGAATGTGCCGATCCAGAGACCCCAATAGCCCTCAGCCGTAAGCAGCAGAATGACTTGGAGGATATGGCAGAAGAAGGCAAACCAGAGCGCGACGGTATAGCCGATTCGATCAATGATGAGTGAGAAGAGAACGATGCTGATGGCAAATGGCCAGAGGCCGACGCCGAAGATTTCGCCCTTCTGAGTTTCCGAAAGGTTGAATTCAACCTGCCATGTATCCATCACATTGACCCGGACCATGAATCCGAAAGCCGTTGCGATCAGAGCGATGAAACAGGTTGCAAAGATATAAGGGTTGGAGGATGTTCCGGATCGGCCTGTACCCAGTGCCGGAGGGGCTGCAGTGCTCACGGTGGTCTCCTCGTATCTTTGCCGGGCAATTGCCCGGCGAGTCTGGTGCGGGCTTATTCAACTTGCCGGACAATCCCGGCTGTCGTTGGATCATTAATGTCTACAAGCATCAGATCTTCTCCACAGATCACAGGGCCGCCATAGTCGGCCCGAATCATGTTCAGAAGAGTCTGCTCATCAAATTTTGTCGGAACGAAATGCGTCAGAAACAACGACTTGGCTTCAGCTTCTGCCGCAATGCGACCGACCTGTTCTGCCGTGGCGTGATAGGAGGCCACCTGGTCAATGGTTTCCTGGGTCCTTACACCTTCTGCGGGAGTCATTTCATGTTTGAGCAGCACATCATGAAGCAGTACATCGCATCCCATTGCCGCTTCAATGAGTGTTTCGCATGGGCCCGTGTCACCACTGATCACGAGGTGGCGATTCTTTTCCCGGAAGGAAAAGCCCATGGCTGGTGCCATCGGGCGGTGATCGACTTCAAAGGCTTCGATGACCAGTTCGCCCAGTTCCATCTCCGCGCCATGGCCGATCTCGTTGATCTCGACATCCAGGCCTTCAATGGATGGTCGCTTCTCATGCATCACGCGACGCTCCAGTTCAGGTCTCCAGACCTCCAGCAAAGCGCCGAGGAATTCCTGGCTGCCTGCTGGTCCGACAACCTGCAAGCCACGATCACGGCCCTGGTGCCAGGATGAGATGACCAATTGGAAGAAGTCGACGACGTGATCTGAATGCAGGTGGGTCAGCAGCAGGAGATCGATGTCGGCGCCGGGCGTACCTGCGGATACCAGTCGCTGGGTAACACCGGATCCGCAATCAACCAGAATTCGGGCGCCTTCGCTGGATCGCACCAATGCAGCGGGACCCATTCGATCTGGGTCAACAGCGGGGCATCCGGTCCCGAGGAGGTGCAGTTCCATGCAGGTGGCATGCTACCCGTCTTGGAGCGCCTTCGTGAGATTCTCGACAACCAGGTGGGTTGACCAGAGCCGATCTGCTCTCGTTGCAGACCCCAGGTGGGGCAGGGCCAGCACATTGGGCAGTTGGAGGAATTCAGGGCGAAAGTCTGGCTCATTCTCGAAGACATCCAGGCCCGCCGCAAAGATCACGCCTTTCCGAAGGGCATCGATCAGGGCAACTTCATCGACGATCGGGCCACGGGAGGTATTCACCAGTACCGAGGTGGGTTTCATCATCGACAATCGTTGGGCATTGATGAGATGGTGGGTTTCCGGGCAGAGCGGCAGATGGAGGGAAACGAAGTCGGCTTCTTGCAGGCCTTCTTCAAGCTCAACACGCTTCGCATGGAGCGGTGCTTCTTCAAGCAATGGCTTGTCCGAGTTGGCGACGTACAGGACTCGCATGTTCCAGCCGATCGATCGGCGGGCTACTGCAGCCCCGATGCGACCCGCTCCCACGATCAGAAGCGTCGCGCCGATCATTCGTTGCCCAAGCAGGAGATCGGTTGCAAACCCAGCCCACTCGCCATCCTTCATGAGCTGTTCGCCTTCGCGAACCCGTCGGGCGGCACCCATCATCAGCAGCCATGCGATATCGGCCGTTGGTTCCAGGACAGGCTCCGGCGTATTGCATACGGTGATGTTTCGTTGCCTGGCAGCCTGAAGATCAATATTGTCCAAACCGACTGCGTGGTTGCTGATGACCTGGAGTTCAGGACCTGCGGCATCCATCAAGGCGGCGGTGACGGGCACATGTGGAAGTGAGATGAGGCCGCTGGCACCCTGGACTGCTTCAAACATCTTTTCCTTTGACATGTGGACCGCTTCAGGAAGTGATACGACCTCGACATGGCCAAGGCCAGCTTCCTGGATCAGTTCAGGCATCTGGGGAAAGACTCGTCCAAGGATCACGATCTTGTGTGAAGAAGCCATTGCCTGTTGAGCATAGCGAGAAAAGAACCGCCCCCACGACCTGTGTGGAGTCGGGGGGGCGGCTGGAGGGGGAGGCTTTTCAGGGAAAATGACTCTGTCAGTTTCCGTTGCGATCAACTCGTGAAGGCGCTTTTCGGGCTCCTGCAGGAGGTTCGCTTGAGAGCGAGGAAGAGTCTTCGAGCTGCCCCTGAACAGTAATCAGGAGGTCCGCACGAGGACGACCCATCCAGTCCATGAGCAGGGCCAGGTCGCCGATGTCGCTCTTGCCATCACCGTTGACATCGCCCTGGGGCTTGCCGTAGTACGACATCAGGAGGGCAATATCACTGGAATCAACGTGTCCTTCGACCTCTTTGCCGGAAGCGGTGTATTCACCCTTGATGTCGCCAAGCTTGACGAAAGCATCACTTTGAGTCTCATCAGATGGCTGGTATTCACCCTTGATGTCGCCAAGCTTCATGTAGGCGTCACCACCGTCTGCCTGATGGTTGCTGCGGGTTCCGACATCGGCTCTGCGAACTTCCCACCACTGGGACACGGTGTCACCGGGGGTGCCAACTGCGATTCCAGATTGAGCAATTCCAGCTACGAGCAATGCAGCCTGGTCGCCTGAATGTGCGGCTTGAGCAAATGCTCCGCAGCCAGTTGCAACCAAGCCAGCGACAAGAAGCCTTTTCATGGGTCCATTGATCATCGGAGGTCCTTTCTGTGAGGGGTTGCGTCATGCAACACGGGAACAAAGAACACTCCATGCACAAACATCACCGAGATAAACCCGGCATCTCCACCAGTAATCTGCGGCAAATCATGGTTCCTGTCAGTTCATCAATAAAAAAGCCCCCGAGGGGGCTCTTCAATGGCGATGACAGGATTTGAACCTGTGACCTAGGGTTTATGAATCCCTCGCTCTAACCAGGCTGAGCTACATCGCCTGAGGGAATAGTCCGGCATTCTAGCAGCCCTGTAGGGGTTCCATCATTGGCAGGGGCTGGCAGCAGAGCTTCTGGCTTGGGATTGGGGTACTGCGGCTCCTGGTGAGGGTGGTACGGGCAACCATCGTGCTGAAACAGCTTCCCTGGAAAGGGACGGGTTGCTTCGCTGGATGGCGGCTGCCACGAGCCCCATGAACATGGGCTGTGGTTCCAGAGGTCGGCTGGTCAGTTCCGGGTGGTACTGAGCGGCCATGAAAAATGGGTGGGCTTCCAGAGGGAGCTCCAGGATCTGCATGATGGGTTGCTCGGGGTGACGGCCCGAGAAGATCAGCCCGGCATGAGTGAGTTTCTTGATGTACTCGGGATCGACCTCGTAGCGGTGCCGGAATCGTTCGCGAATCATGGCCTGGCCTTCATAGAGAAAGCTTGCCATGGAGCCTGTCGCCACGGCCACATCCTGGCCTCCAAGTCGCATGGTTCCGCCCAGGCCCTCAATCAGTTTCTGATCAGGCAATTCGGAAATCACTGCATGCTTGGAGTCCATGGTGAATTCCGTGGAACTGGCATCATCCAGTTTGGCCAGGTGTCTGGCATATTCGATGACGGCCATTTGAAAACCAAGGCAGATTCCCAGGAAGGGAACCTTGTTTTCACGGACCCATTTTACTCCGGCAATCTTGCCTTCCACGCCTCGCTCACCAAAGCCTCCCGGGACAATGACAGCATGGAGGTCATGGTGTCCAAGCTCGGCTTGGGCATCAACAATCTCAGTGGTATCAATCCACTTGACGTTTGCATGTGCGGAAAGATGTGTGGCCGAATGTTCAATGGCTTTATCGATCGAGGCATAGGCATCTCGAAGGGCGGTGTACTTGCCAAGGATGCCAATATTGATCTCGTGCTTGCGTTTCCCGGTCAGGCCATCTGAGAACTGCTTCCATTTGGCCCGTGCCTTGTCTTCCTGCACGGTGTTCACGCCGTCATGGCGGTCAAGGAGCGTCAAGATCTCGCGATCAAGGCCCTGTGCACGCATGGCTTCTGGAATCGTGTAGATCGATTCACGATCATGCATTGACATCACGCGTTGAAGTGGCACGTTGGAGAACATCGAGACTTTTTCACGCACGGTTTCTTCAACAGGTCTTTCGGCTCGACAGGCAATGATGTGCGGCTGGATTCCGGATTCCATCAATCGCTTGATGCCAAGTTGGGCAGCCTTCGATTTCTGCTCCCCAAGAGTGGGCGGGTCCAGGACATAAGTCAGGGCGACAAAGCAGGCATTGCCTTCGCCCTCCTCAAAGGCCAACTCTCTCAGGGCCTCGATGTAGAAGCCATTCTCGTAGTCGCCCACGGTGCCACCGACTTCGACGAATACCAGGTCGGCTGGGCGGCCATCAGGTCCGCCTGTCATGGCCAGGTGTCGCAGACGACGTTTTACCTCGCCGGTGACATGCGGGATCATCTGGACATCACGTCCCAGATAGCCACCGCGACGTTCGCGTTCCAGGACTTCCGTATAGATCTGACCAGCAGTCGTGAAGTTCTGCACGGACAGGTTCTGATCAAGCATCCGTTCGTAGGTGCCCAGATCCATGTCGCACTCGGTGCCATCATCCAGCACAAAGACCTCGCCGTGGCGGTAGGGATTGAGTGTGCCGCTGTCGACGTTCAGGTAGCCCTCGAGTTTCACTGGCGCAACAGCAAGGCCCTTGTCCTTGAGCAATTTAGCCAGTGAAGAGGAGAAGATGCCTTTTCCCAGACCGCTCATGACCGTGCCAAGCACAGCCACATACGCAGTTCTGCCCGGAACATAACCTTCCGGGTGGGGGGAAAAGAACTCTGTGGACTCTGAGGTTTGTCCGAATCGGCTCAGAAAAGAACCGGACTTGGGGGTGCCATCGTGGGCATCATGATCCTGGTGGGGCATGTCCGATTGTACCGCGCCGAGCGGATTTCTTCGAACTCAATTTCTCAGGTCCGCTGCCAGATTTGCCTGGCGATTGACGAAGGCCTGGTATTGCTCTGGAGTGTCAATCCCCTGATGGTTGCTTTCCCGGATTGCCACCGCGATTCGGTGTCCATGTTCCAGTATTCGCAGTTGTTCCAGTTTCTCGGCTTGCTCGGCTGAAGTCGGCTCAAGGGCGGCGTAGATCGGCAGAAAGTCTCTCCTGTAGACATAGAGACCGACATGCCGCAGCCGTGGAAGGGGCTGTCCGCTGTCGCGCTGGAGGGGGATGGCTGCCCTGGAAAAGTAGAGTGCCTCCCCAGATTGGTCCAGTACGACCTTGACGAGGTTTGGGTCTTCTGGGTCATCCTCAGGAGACATCCAGGAGGCAATTGTTCCAACCTGGCATCCCGGGTTCTGCTCGAGGGCTTCGATGGCAGCATCGATGATGGATGGGTCGATCTCCGGCTCATCCGCTTGAACATTGACAACCAGATCACAATCGAGTGATTGAGCGACCTCTGCAATTCGAGTTGTGCCATTGAGGTGATCAGCACGGGTAGAACGGGCATCAAATCCATGCTCGCGGGCTGCGTTCAGGATTTCATCTGCATCGCTGGCAATGATGACGCCTTGGACCCGCTTCGATTCAGCGGCCTTCCTGGCAACATGAATGATGAGCGGGAGGCCCGTTTCATCTGCCAGAGCCTTGCGAGGAAAACGCGTGGATTCAAGCCTGGCCGGGATGACGGCGATGACCCCTGGCACGGTTCAGCCCAGCTCGCGTACGAGTTGGTCGATTTCCTTGCGTCGATCCCGGATGTCCTTGTAGGTGATGTCCTTCCTGGCGATCCAGGAGCAGATTTCAAGGGCATCTCGGGCCTGTTCTCCATTGGAGTCACTGCGAGCAGAAGAGATCATCGACACCATGAGGTCATAGCGAATATCCATCTCACGCTCTTTGTCCGTCGCATCGATATTGCTGAGGACTTCCTGGTACTCGGCAATCGCCTCTGAATGCCACTCTTCAAGAGCGAAACACCGGCCCAGGTAATGCCCTGCAATGGTCCGAAGCTTCGGCTCGTCCTTGGCTTTCTGGAAACACTCCATGGCTGTCCCCAGATCACCTCGGCGAAAGGCAACATCCCCAAGTTGGTATTTCAATCCTCGGTCCGTGGGGTACTTGATTGATCGATCCGCATACTCTCCGGCTTCGATTTCAAGCAATTCCTTTTCTTTCTGGTCCAGGCGTTCCTGCATCGCCGCCCGTTCGTGGTCGCCGGCACTTTCAAGATCCTGGCGAAGAATCTCAATGGCAGAACGGTGTCGGTTGATCGCAATATCGCCAGCGTTCATCCGAAAGCGGTATTCACCAGTTGACTTGTAGCCAGCGTGGTACACCCGCTCGGCTTCCTCGAGTGCGGAGTCCGATCCCTCGCGTCGAAGCAACTGGGCATACTTGTTAAGAACGTCCGGCACCTCTGGACTCGTCTCGTATGCATGCCGAGCACGTTCCAGGCCTGATTGTCGTGAACCACCAGCGCCTGCCAGTGAATCCTGCTGGCTGAGCTCCTGCTGCTTGTCCGCATCCTTGATGAATTCACGAAAGCCGCCTTCCTTGCCGGCAGCTTTCTCGTAACCGCCCTTGGCCATGGCTCTCTGGGCCGCAAGGTCCTTGAGCTCATCGTCCAGTTTGGAGTCACTGGAATCCATCTCCAGAGCAGCAGTGCCTGCCGCAATGGCAACATCCCAATCATCACATTCAGCCGCAAGTGATTTCAGCTGGAGCAGATGGTTGCGATTGACCTTGCGGGCTCGTCTCATGATCACCAGGATTCTGGGACAGAGATAGCCTCCAAGGCCGAATTGCTCGGCCTTGACGGCCGCATCAAGTGCCTTGATGGCAAGGGCGGGCTTGTCCAGTTCGCTGGTCCAGGTCACAAGGGCGACGGCGAGCTTGTCCATGGGTCCGGGGCCATCAAGTTGCTTGATGTCCTTGGACGGCAGCTTCTTGCCTCCGGTCTTGTAGTAACGCTGTGCGGCATCCAGCATCTGCTCCTGGGCCGAAATAGATTCGGGGTCCAGTTTCAGGCCATGTGCGTAATAGACGAGGGCCGATCCCCACTGGTGTGAATCGGCCATTGCCTTGGCGTGCTCGAACCACTTGCGAGCTTTTTCAGGATCCGGCTTGAACTGCTCAACAGCTTCCTGAGCGGCTCCGTCATCTTGTTTCTTGCGGAATATGGCCACGATCGGCGGGATCCCTCGTTGGAAGGTCTTGTCAGGTCCCAGGCGGGTTGTCCCGCAGGCAATGCACCCTACGCTCATGATCATCGCTGGTCAATGTCCGGCTGGACAAGCCCCGGGAATGGGGGTTTCGTACCATGCTCTCATGACAATCGATCCAGGGAACCTGGGCATTCTGACCCACCCACATCCTACGCTGCGAATGCCAGCCCAGCCTGTAGAAGAGGTTGATGATCTGGTCCGAGCTGTAGCGGTTCGCATGTTTCAG
Source organism: Phycisphaerales bacterium (assembly GCA_029242715.1). Taxonomy (GTDB): domain Bacteria; phylum Planctomycetota; class Phycisphaerae; order Phycisphaerales; family SM1A02; genus UBA1668. The sequence goes on along the minus strand of JAQWTL010000036.1, from coordinate 49,380 downwards.
CTCATGGAGGAGGCTGCAGGCATCGGGCTTGCCGCGCCGCAGATCGGACTCTCTTGGCGAATGTTCGTCACACGAGATCCAGAGGATGAGACAAAGAACTCCGTCTGGATCAATCCCGAACTCGAGGTCATTGAAGACTCCAAGGAATCGGATGAAGAAGGCTGTCTCAGTCTTCCAGGAATACTTGTGAATGTGAATCGCCCGCTTGGCATTCGCATACGTGGCTTGAACGAGCGAGGTGAGCCTGTAGACGAGGTCTCAAACGAACATATTGCTCGCGTCTGGCAGCATGAACACGATCATCTCGACGGACGCCTCATCATTGATCGAATGTCATCGATGGATCGCCTTCGAAATCGTCGCGCACTTCGCGACCTGAAACGAGGTTGAATCGTGCGAATCGGTTTCTTTGGTTCAGGTGCCTTTGGATTGCCTTCTCTTGCATCGCTGGCAGGTACCCATGAAATCAAGTTCGTAGTCAGCCAGCCAGACAGGCCTGCTGGCCGCAAGCGTCAGCTTCGAGAAACTCCGATCTCTGCGTATGCAATGGAACAAGGGCTCTCGCTTCTCCGCCCTGAGGTTCTGGATGAAGCGATCATCCAGGAGATTCGCGGTTATCCCGTGGATGCCTGGATAGTCATTGCCTATGGCCTGAAGCTTCCTCCTCAATTGCTTCAGGGCCGCTTTGCCTGCAATCTTCATGGCTCACTATTGCCCAGATGGCGAGGCGCTGCCCCCATACAAAGATGCCTGATGGCTGGAGACAGCATGACAGGCGTCAGTGTGATCACCCTTGCCAGCATCATGGATGCCGGTGAAGTGCTGGCCACATCCCAGACGCCTGTTGATGCCATGGAAACAGCTGGCGAACTCCATGATCGGCTTTCGGAACTTGGGCCCGGCGCTTTGCAGGAAACACTTGCTGCCATGGAGTCCGGCAATCTTGAGCCCAGGACACAGGATTCAGATCAGGTCACCCAGGCTCCAAAGCTCAGCCGTGCCGATGCCACTGTTGACTTTCAACTTCCGGCTCCTCTTGTGCGAGGTCATATTCACGGCCTGACGCCGTGGCCTGGTTGTGATGTCAAGGTTGGCGAGACCTCACTGAGGCTCAGGCGGGTTCGCGATCTGCCTGAGCCACACCAGTCACCAGCCGGGACACTCCTGGATTCAGGACACGTGGCCTGTGGTGACGATGGAAGTGGTACTGTGGAAATACTGGAAGTTCAGCCAGCCGGCGGTCGGCCGATGTCCTGGACGGACTGGCTTCGTGGGCATCCTGTTGACACTGGCACGAGGTTCTTCTCGACATGAAACGATTCATGATCAGCCTCTGGGAACTTGTCGGGCCTCGGCCGCCAGCAAAGCCGCCGTTGGTTCGACGACGAATTGCAGGCAAGGCTGGGCCGCCGCAATCCTCCAAGCCATCAACCGGGATGCAGGCTCGCTACGACACGCTTGTGGAAGATATGAAGGAGCACTGGGGCATCCGCGTGCATCGTTGGCGAACCCGGACCAGTGGGTGCGCCTGGGAACTCCGCGACGCATCAGGTCATGTTGATCGCATGATCGAGGCCCCGTATCCCAAAGGCCCCATGAGTTGTGCCGTCTTCCTGCATGAGGTTGGCCACCACGCCATTGGTTTCAAGAAGTATTCGCCAAGATGTCTGGAGGAATACATGGCCTGGGACTGGGCCCTTCGCTGCATGGAATCCCGCGATCTCAACGTGACTCCCGCTGTAATCAAGCGAAGAGATGATGCGATGCGTTATGCACTTGCCAAGGCGCTGCGTCGTGGCCTGAAGCGTGTGCCGGAGCCGCTGATTCCATATCTTCCCGAGGGAGTGAGGCTCAAGCCAACAGATCCACAATCGAGCCGGCGCAGGGCTGGATGACTTCGGCTGAAGTGCTGGGGACAACGGCAGGTTCTGCAGTCGTGAAGGTGGCGGCGGCAGGTGGCGGATTGAGGAGTGTCTTCTCGTTCCAGTGAGGTTTCGCGGAGGCAAGGCTGGCGGCATCATCGGATCCATCCTGGCGGCATTCCTGGATCACTTCTGCTGATTGCTGGCATCCAGGCAACATGCCAAGAAAGAGATATTCATAACGATTCAGGAGCCCCCACAGGCTGGGACTCCATGTGACCTGGTCCACTCTCCCGGATGCCTGTACGCATACCGTCGTGGCATCGTTGGCCCCTTGGGGTGCGGCGATGGCCCTTGTTGAAGGAAGAGGCAGCAGACTCTGGGCAGCGGCAGCATTAATGGGATTCATGCCTGACCAGAAGCAAGATCTGCTCCTGGCAGCGGTGGCATCACTTGAGTGCTGCTGATCCCGATAACCACTGTGCTGATGGCTTGCCCAGACAGCCTATCCAGTGGATGATCGCTTGCGCCGCCAGTTCGGTCTGTGCGGAATGATGATCAGGATCAACACCTTGGTGGCCTCAAGACATGCGCCTCGATGAACTCGATTACGACTTGCCTGGGGATCTCATAGCGACCACGCCTCATGAGCCACGTGATGAAGCGAGGCTGATGGTGGTCCGATCAGATACCGGAAACATCGAGCACCATCGAATCTCAGATCTTCCAGATCTTCTTGAGCCATCTGATGTGCTGGTTCGGAATCGCTCCAGGGTTCTTCCTGCCAGGCTGGAAGGTCATCGTGTTGAAAGTGGTGGCCGTATCTCCGGACTTTTTCTGCGTGAAATCCAGCAGGGCACCTGGGTCGTGATGCTTCGCAGTAATGGTCGTTTGCGGCCAGGGAGCACAATACAACTGGAACCCGGCGGCCATCAGTTGAAGTTGATCCGCAAGGAAGAGAAGGATTGGGTTGTTGAAGTGCAACCAAAGGACTCGGCGGCATCGATCCTGGCTTCCTGCGGCCGAACGCCCTTGCCCCCTTACATTCTTCGTGCACGTGGCGACATGTTGATCGAGGATGAAGTCGATCGAGACTGGTATCAGACGGTCTACGCCAGGGAAGAAGGATCGGTTGCGGCTCCAACAGCAGGCCTTCATTTCACGCCAGCGCTTGAACAGACTCTGAAGAATCATGGCCTTCAGTTCCTTGAGGTCGTTCTCCATGTCGGCCAGGGGACTTTTCTGCCAGTCACGGCACCAACCCTGGAAACCCATCCAATGCACAGTGAGGATTGCTGTGTTGAACATGCCGTGCTGGAGGCCCTCATGTCACCAGACCGGTCCGGTCGAATCGTTGCTGTCGGAACAACCACGGCACGGGTTCTGGAGTCCCTCCCGGCGGAGTTGCCTGATTCGGACTGGTCGGCCTCGACCAACCTGATGATCGCTCCACCCTGGCAGTGGAGATATGTGGACGTACTGTTGACCAATTTTCACCTCCCGAGATCGACATTGCTGGCCCTGGTCGCCGCCAGGATCGGCCTGCCGCTCATGAAGGAGGCCTACGCTCTTGCCGTCGATTCCGGCTATCGCTTCTACAGTTATGGAGATGCGATGCTTCTTCTTTGAGCGACGGGGTCCCATGGTCGATCTATACTCAGTGCTCGAATCAGTACTCGTTTTACCCTGACACCTGCCTGGAGCGATGGAATGCGCTGGGCGAAGCCCCTTGCCGAACTGTGCCAGCATCTTCCTGTCCTGATTCCTCCGGAAGCCGGCGGGATCATGATCAGCGATATCGTGGAGGACACGCGGGACGTGACTCCCGGCTGCCTCTTCGTTGCGCGTTCTGGCGGACGATTTGATGGCAGACGTTTCATCAGTGAGGCTGAGGCAGCTGGAGCCGTGGCAATACTGAGTGATGAATCGGGGTGCAGGCAAGCGACCTTGCCTGCACTGGCGACCAGATCTCCTGAGATCGTTGCCGTTGACATGGCGGATCGCCTCTTTGAATGCCCCGCACGATCGTTGCCAGTCATTGCCGTGACGGGCACCAATGGAAAAACCACTACAGCGACTTTTCTACAGCACTTGCTTGGAAAGAACACGGGCCTCATCGGTTCCATCGAGATTGATGACGGGTCATGTCGATTGCCTGCAAGACTGACAACACCTGCCCCATTGGAGTTACGCCGAATCATGGCCCGCATGAAGGCCAATGGTTGCACTCGGGTTGTCATGGAAGCAAGCAGTCATGGAATCGCGCTGGGACGGCTTGATGATCTGGACATCATCGGCGCCATCTTCACCAACCTGTCCGGAGATCATCTGGATTTTCATGGAAGCATGGAAGGCTACATGGCAGCCAAGCGAGCCTTGTTTGCCGCCTTGAGGCCACCAGGGTTTTCGGTTGTGAACCTCGACGATCCGGTATCTGCCGTCATGTCTGCGGCCAGCTCAGTTCGTGCTATCGGATGTCGATTACATACGGAGGGTGCTGCTGATGTTCAGGTCACGCATCACCCATCGGGTTCCGTTCAGTTGATTTCATGCGGTGAAGTGACTGAACTCCTGCTGCGAATGCCTGGAACTCACAATGCCATGAATCTGGCGCAAGCCCTGGTGGCTGCTCGAGCCTGTGGGATTCAGCCTGATCAGGCATCTCTTGAAGCACTTCCGGCACCCCGTGGACGCCTGGAGCCGGTTGGTTCCGATGGTGAGGCGGCCCGTGTCTTCGTTGATTTTGCACACACGGATCAAGCTCTGCAGCATGCGCTCATGGCACTCAGGCCTCTGGTCATGGAAGGTGGCCGCCTCCGAGTCGTCTTTGGATGTGGGGGAGATCGGGACCGAACCAAGCGTTCTCGAATGGGTGCTGTGGCAAGCCGGTTGGCGGACAGCGTTCTGATTACCTCTGATAATCCGAGGTCTGAGTCGCCGACCGCAATCATTGATGACATCCTCACCGGGATTACGAACATGGAAGAGATTGCTGTTGATCCTGATCGAGCGCAAGCAATTGCAACGGTCATCGCCCAGCAAGGTGAGGGCGACATCATCCTGATTGCAGGAAAGGGCCATGAGTGTTCACAACTCATCGGTGACCAGGTGCTTCCCTTCGATGACCGACTCATTGCCCGTGAAGCCATAGCCGCCAGAGGGGGGGCCGTGTCTGCCTGATGTTTGATCCAGTGGACATCGCGAAATTGACGCAAGGCCGATGGCTGGGAACGCCTCCGGCTCAGGCGCCGTTGCTTTTTGGTCATGACACAAGAAAGCCCTTGGAAGGCGGCATGTACGTCGCGATTCGCGGCGAAGCCCATGACGGACATGACTTCATGGAAGAGGCCCGTGCGGCTGGTGCAACCATGGCACTTGTTGATCGTGAAATAGAATCAACGATTCCTTGCCTGCTCGTATCCGACACGATTGAATCGCTGGCAGTGCTCGCGTCACATTGGCGTGATCGCCTTGAAGGAACACGTGTTCTTGCGATTACGGGGACCGCGGGAAAAACCACGACAAAGGATCTGCTCCAACATGTGCTTGGAAGTGCCCTGAGAGGCACCGCCAGCCCGGCCTCCTGGAACAACAGTATTGGTGGGCCGATGAGCCTGCTGAGGGCTCGCCCGGGTGACGATTACGTCATCCTCGAGATGGGCACGAGCAGTCCAGGAGAGATTGCCACCTTGGCCCGTTGTGCCAGGCCAGATGTTGCAATCATCACGTTGATTGGAAGAGGTCACCTTGAAGGCCTTGACTCGCTGGATGGAGTGCGTAAGGAGAAGCTCTCCTTGCTGGATTCCCTTGCGCCTGGCGGAACAGCGATCATTCACGAGGATGGTCAAGATGTACAGGTCCCAGAAGGCACCACGCTGTTTCGCCATGGAGATGGGGCAGCAGCTTGTCCAGGTCTGGTGAGCCGTGATTCAGGCGTCATCCGGCTCAATGATGGCTCGATATTCACCTTTCCGATTGCTGGGCGACACCAGGCCATCAATGCCCTGGCTGTCATCGCTGCTGCAAGGGATGCCGGAATGGAAGACCAGGCCATCAGCGATGCGCTGGCCACAAGCGTTCCATCCAAGGGCAGGGGTGCAGAGTCCACTACTGGCGGTATCCGCTTCATCGATGATGCCTATAACGCTAATCCTGAATCAGTCGCTGCTGCGTTGGACGCTTTTCCAGAGGTGGAATCCACCGGTCGACGCATCGTGATATTGGGCGACATGCTGGAACTGGGGGCGCAAGAAGACCATCTTCATGCAGCCCTGCTTGAACCGATCCTGGCATCTCATGCACGCATGGCGATTGATGAAGTCATACTCATAGGTCGTGCAATGGAGTCTCTGGCGGCCCAGATCCAAGATACGGCCTCGCTGGCAGTCTCTCATTGGAACGCCCTGGACGAGCCCGCGATGGATTCAGTCGTGTCCAGGCTTGCCAGTGGAGACCTTGTGCTCATCAAGGCTTCTCGTGGAATGCGGCTGGAACAGATCATTCGTAAAACAGGCGGGCTCGAATCGGAAGCAACAACGGCCTGAAGGTCGATAGTAATTCTGCAAAGGCATGTTCTACAACCTCCTTCAATCTGGGCACGACTGGCTGGAGTCCTTCGGTGGCTACTCGCTGCTGCAAGTCCTTTACCAGATTGAATTCAGGGCCTTCTTTGCGGTCATTCTGTCCTTTGCAATCGTCCTCATCTTTGGCGAACGGACCATTCGATGGCTCCTGCGTCAGAAGCTGGGCGATTCTCCCGAGTTCTACAACGCCGATCTGAACCAGTTGATGGCCACCAAGGCCAATATCCCGACGATGGGGGGCATCCTGATTGCCTCCGCGATCCTCGTGACCGTCTTCCTGCTGAGTGATCTCTTCAACAGCTACATACACCTCTCGATAATCGTGCTGGTATGGCTGGCGGTGCTGGGCGGATTCGATGATTGGCTCAAATTGACTACTGCTCGCAGGAGGCCGGGTGCCCGTGAGGGCCTCTTTGCATGGGAGAAGCTCCTGTTTCAGTTGGGGATCGGCGTCATCAGTGGCCTGTACCTCTGGCGGACGGGGGACAGTGAATCTGCTCGGGTCCTCACGCTGCCATTTCAAAGGACCTACCAGCCGGGAACAGAGAGCCTGATGCTGGAGCCAACCGTCATCGTGCTGGGCTGGCTCCCATTTGTGATCATCACGATGCTCTGGGTCGCCGGCACATCAAATGCGGTCAACCTCACTGATGGAATGGATGGGCTGGCTTCGGGCCTGGTCCTCATTGCCTCACTTGCGCTGATGCTGCTGGCCTATATCGCTGGATCATCGGGTCGGGCCCAGTACATGCTCTTCCCCTTTGTCGAAGGCAGCGAGGAGCTCATGGTCGTTGCGGGGGCAATGGCAGGAGCCAGTCTGGGATTCCTGTGGTTCAACTGCGCGCCGGCCCGGGTGTTCATGGGCGATACGGGTTCGCTGCCACTGGGTGGACTGCTGGCGATACTTGCCTGCTCAGTTCGACAGGAAATCCTGCTGATCGTGATCGGAGCCGTGTTCTACTGGGAATTGCTGAGTGTGATCATGCAGGTTGGCTGGTTCCGAATGACAGGCGGGAAACGCATTTTCCGCTGTACGCCCATTCATCACCATTTTCATCTCGGCGGCTGGTCTGAATCACAGGTTGTCGTGCGATTCTGGATCATCGGGGTGGTGGCTGTCGTCGCCGCCGCGGTGCTACTCAAGCTCCGCTGATTCTTCCAGCATCTTCTCCACATCAAGTTCTACACCAGGAACATTGTGCCTGGAGACGAACTGGTGCTTCCTCAACAGCTGGACCAAAGTCCGCAGATCTTCAGGAAGAGGGGCCGTGAAAGTCACTGGTTCTTCGCTTTGTGGATGAGCAAATCCAAGCAGGCCAGCATGCAGCGCCTGTCTTGTGAGAATGGGCGTGGATGCAGTCATTCCCGGCTCGCCACCTGGGCCGAAGATGTCACGACCATGCAGATGTCGGCCCCCGTAGTAATCATCGCCGGCTATTGGCCAGCCAAGATGTGACAGGTGAACCCGTATCTGATGAGTGCGACCAGTGCGGAGCTCCAGCTCGACCAGAGTGAAGTTCTCGTAGCGTTCGCGAACCCTGTAGATCGTGATGGACTCCTTGCCGGATTCATCCCAACGAACCGCATACCGGTCTCGAATAGTGAGATGCTTTCCGAGAGGAACGTCAATGACATCGGTCAACGGCTCGACTTTGCCATGCACGAGGGCGAGATACCGCTTTCGGGTGCGGCGCTGTTCAAATTGTCTTCCAAGTCGCCAGTGTGCAACATCCGATTTGGCAAAGACCATCACGCCGGTGGTATGGCGATCCAGTCGATGTACGACTCCGGGGCGAGCTTCTTCGCGACCTACATCTGACAGTGTGCCAGATGTCTTCTGGTTGCAGTGCCAGGCAAGACCATTGACGAGCGTTCCTCTCTGGTGGCTGCGAGCGGGATGCACGATGACATCATCCTGCTTGTTGAGGATGAGGAAATCATGGTCCTCGTAGAGGATTTCCAATGGCATCTCGTCAGCGGGCATGACAGAGCTCGGTGGCGGGGGGATCGCCACATTGACGGCATCTCCACGCCTCAGCCTGGTGGAGGCCTTGGGCGTCCGATCATTGACCTGAACAGCGTTCTCGTTGATCAGCCGTTGAATGGAGGTGCGACTCAGGAACGGAATCCGATCGACGAGATATCGATCAAGTCGTTTATTGAGGTCTCTTGAGAGCGTGAAGGTCACGACGATGGCCCCATCATCGTCAGTCAGAGATTCATACAGCTCATGAAGGCGATTGGCATCAACCTTGCCGCCAGCATTGATCAGCAGGCCATCTTCCGGATCAACTTGCCCTGGCAAGCCTTCCGGTGTCTCGGTCATGGGGTTTCCGGGGCAGCCGGAGCAGCTGGTTCCTGCGCGGGTGTTGCCGCAGGTTCAGACGTTTCATCAGCCGGTGCCGTCGTGCCACCAAGAGGATCAACTGGCGTTGTCGTCGGCAGATTGAGGATGTTGTCAATATCCAGTGGTTCCAAGCCTGGAGTTGTAATTGACGTAGCCGGCGTTGCTACGGGGGGCGGCTTGGGAAGGATGACGTCCTGGGCATACAGATCCGTCGTTTCCGCTCGCATTCGAGATTGCTTTGCAAGGATTGGGTACCAGCGTTCAGCACGCTTTGCTGCCTGCTCGTAATAGTCCCGGGCCTTGTCGACCTCGCCTCGTGATTCAGAAATAGCAGCCAGGCCATTGAGCGCACTGAGTGTCGTGATGGTGTCACCGAAATCGCCCTGGTCTTCATTGACGATCTGCGTATAGAGTCGATCGGCTCGTTCAAGGCCCACTGTGCGATCCTCATCGCTCAGTGGAGTGCCTTCTTCAATGGTCGAGCCAATCGCCAGGTTGGTCTGCAGCGACTGGAGGTATGTGTTGGCCGCACGCAGGCGTGCGAGGGTTCCAACGCTATCGATCTCGGCATGTCGCTGAGCCACATCCTCAAGGGAGGCTGGCATGACAGCTTCGTTCAGATCAAACCAGGCCTGCTCCCGGGCACGGATCTCCGCACGCTGAATGTTCACGAGATACATGTAGACAGCGATGCCGACGAGAACGGCAAGCAGATACCACGGGCCACTGGTCTTGATCCAGTTGACGAAGTCCTCATTGACACGGCTCTCGCCGAGATCCGACTGCTGAACCTGTTGGAGGCGTTCGCGATCCATTGGTAACTCCTGACATCACCGGGCACTGGAAATCAGTACCGGAAGTTCCGAAGCACCGCATGGTATCGGAGCGGTCGGGACCGGGCAATGCTCAAGCCTCAAGGAAGCCCCTTTAGGCCTGCTGAATGCGATCAAGGGCCCGCCCCAACTGCTCACAGCAGGCTGCCAGGTAGCGGGGGTGCCCCTCGGTTTTCATGAAGGCAGGCGCCGTTGCAGCCATCAGGGCTCGGCGAATATCGGCGAGTTCCTCGAAATGAGGCTCAGTAGGCATGCCACTGTCCATCCTGGCCTGGGCGATTGCCCTGACGGGTCGTGACTGCTCAAGGCGTTCAGGACGTGCCCAGAGTCTGCGTTCCAGATAGACGGCATCCTCAAGCCAATGGCCCGGCCGTACTTCTGCCAGGTCAATCAAGGTGACCTCTCCACGTTCAGCTCCATCGCGGCTCAGGGCATTGGCCAGGTGCAGATCACCATGGATCCAGTGATCCGTCTCTCTGGACCTCCAGCGTTTCACCATTTCCGGAAGGGCTTCTGCAAGGCGATCCAGAAGAGTCAGCCATTCGGCTTCTTGTGCAATATGGTTGCGTTTCACACTCAGCACCGCCGTCTCGTGCAGTGCATTCCAGTCTTCCAGTCGGGCTTGCTCAGCCTCAATGGGGTACTCATCAGCTTCCTTGTGAAAACGAGTGACCGCCTTGGCGGTTCGATTCACATGTTCGGCGTGCCAGCGTTTGCCCAAAGGGCCATAGGGGAGCCATTCGATCACGATCCAGGCAAGGTCATAGGATTCCAGGCTGCTGCCTGAGGCGTATAGATGAGGTACGACAGGCGGGATGTTGTCGGAGGGGTGCTGAAGACGACGCATCCATAGAAGTTCCCTGGCACGGATCGGGAACTTGACCATCACATTATGTGTCTGGCCATCCTCCAACTGCCAGGTGGAACGGCCTGTTGCCGCTCCGCCTCTCTGCCAATCCGCTCGAAACCAGTGGACCTCGCCAAGATGGCCGCCGCATGCCCTGTCAAGGTGCGGGAGCAGCATGTCGGCAAGTTGCCTGTTTCGGGATTTGCCCTGGCCGCTCGTCATCATGTCGTGAAGCTCGGGATCACCGATTTGAGCGTATCAGGTTGGCGGTCGTATTGCCTGAGGGCTTGCCCCTGCTGCAGCAAGCCCGTAGGGTCCGGGCGATGAATGGCGCACCAGAACTACTGGTCCTGGATCTTGATGGGACGCTTCTGTGCCCCCGTGGTGAGGTCTCTGGTCCGAATCGCCGGGCTCTGGCAGATGCCAGGAATGCCGGTATCGAGGTCATGATTGCCACTGGTCGGACGCATGCAGAATGCAGCGAGATCCTGAGGTCGATTGATTATGCCGGTCCGATGGTGAGTGCCAGCGGGGCAGCCCTTGTTGACTGGCCATCTGGCAGGACGCTCATTCGAGATCAAATGGATTCTGATGATGTGGTCTCGATCACTGAGGCGGCGAGATCGCATCAATGCTCCGCGCTTCTTCTCAAGGACCGCGACGCGGTCGGCTATGACTATCTGGTGATCGGCGAAGACGACCTTCACCCTGTTTCGCAATGGTGGTTTGAACGGCATGACATCACCATGCGATTCGCGGAGCGTTCTTCAGAAGACACTGATCCAGGTCACACCCTGCGAGTTGCGAGCATCGGAGATCCGAAGCTGATGGAGGCCGCCGCGCATACCGTAGGCGAAAGACTGGGCGATCGAGTGTCGTGGCGACACTGGCCGGCAGTAGGTCCAGAAGGTGAACATGTTCACATGCTGGAGGTGTTCGGAGCTGGTGTTGACAAATGGACAATGGTCAACCGGTACTGCATCCAGAAGTCGATTCCGCATGATCGCGTTGCTGCCATTGGCGACGGGCTCAATGACATCCAGTTACTTGCCGGAGTCGGCTTCGGAATTGCGGTAGAAAACGCCGAAGAGGTGGTGCGCAATGCGGCAGATGCTCACACACTCTGTCACACCAAGGATGGTGTTGCCCATGCGGTCGATCGTCTTTTGAAAGGTTGGGCATGAGCAAGACGATTGAACATCCTCTTTGGAAGCACACGGGGACAGCCACGCTTTCTGCTGCTGAAGCCATGCTCAAAGCCACCCTCGAGTGCCTCCCGAGTGTTCATCGCCTGATCTATGTCGCTTCTCAGGCAACTGCTGATATTGATCGAATCTGTGCCGATCCAGAAACCGCGGAGTTGCTTCGCATGCACCGTCTTCAGGTCGAGCCAATGGCTGATGCTGGCCGAGCGGCGCTGCTTGCTGCATGGGCCGCACGAAGAGGCCAGCATGTCGTGGCTATTCTGACTGGCCCAACGGTCCCAGGGGCGTTGAATCTTCTTGAGGCTGCTACCAAGCCTTTGCCTGATGGTGCTGCACTTGGCCTTATCGTGGAAGACCTTGCCCTGAACAGATCTGCCGTCGATATTCGCGGTCGACTGGCCAGACAAGGGCTTCCATTGCTCGAAGCCTGTGATGTCCCTCATCTGCGTGATTCTGTTGAAAACGTCCTTCGGATCAGTCGATCCGCAAGGGGAGTAGCTGCTGTTGTTGTTGATCGAAGTATTCTCCGAAGCTCGGAAACCGTAGCGCTGAGGCCGAACCGTGGCGAAGAGGAACCTGATGATCAGGACCGGGTAAGACGACGTCGTAGACCAAGATGGCAGGAGACGGGTGGGCCTTTGCGCATGGCTCGCCGTCTCGAACTGAATTCATGGCGTTCAATGCCGTCTCCAGGCGAGGCTGTGTCCTGGGGATTCATCACTGTGGGACCTGCTGACCGTTGCCTGCAGCACATGGCCACCATGCTTGGGATCAGTGGCCGGCTTCCGGTCCTTCACCTTGGTCTGCTTCATCCAATCGATGAAGCAGCCATTACTCGAATACTGAACAGATGCCAGAACGTCATTGTTCTCGAGCCAAGGCCTGGAACAATCGAGCACATCGTGCTGCAGATAGCAGAATCCCTTCGGAGCAAAGGGGGATCACCTGCGCTCACATGGGGCCGCCGGTTACCGCCGGATGAAAGCGGGGAGTCTCAGCGGCTCGATGAACGAGAAGCACTTCACCCATCCCGCCTGCTTCGACGCCTCCAGCACGTGATTCATGGTCTGGCAACCACTGGAATGATGAAGCAGGATTTTCAGTCAGAGCCTCCCTCGCTCCCTGTTCCTGTTCTGATGGAACGATTTGGCGCAGCTGGCCAACAGGAAGCCATCCGCCGGATTGCACAAGGCATTCCGGAAATGCTGGAGCAGGAACAGGATGACCTTGAAACCATCGAGGACGAAAAGGAAGACTCCCATCGAGAGCTGGGCCCTGTTCGTATCTTCATCGATGGTGAGGCCTCTGGGCCACCTGAAGGTCGTGATGTCTACATCGAGACTTTTTCAGGTCCAGGCTTCTTCCGTCACGGCTCTGCAGCCATACGACAGGCTGCGGGCTCAAGAGACACATGGCTTCTGCTCGTCGCTCAGCCACATGGTCAGGATCGGGCAGATCTCGAGAGGTTGGCCCAGGCCGCCGTTCCCAAGGGCCATGCAGATCGAGTGCAGATTCGACGAGGGACACTTGCTGAAACGAGTCGACTACGAAAAATGATCCGTGATGCAGTGGCAGAAACGGAGCTCACCATAATTGTTATTGATGATGGGCCTCCAACACGATTCGATGTCTCTGCCATCGAGTCAGAGCTCAGTGAGATTGATCAGCAAGGCTTTCAGCCAATGCAGCGCATCGTCTGGCCAGCAGATCGTGCTTGTGTCATCAGACAGCCGCCAATGCTTGCGGAACTGGAAGTTGAAGCCGTTCGCCATGCGGCGGCCGTTGAAACAAGATCGAGTCGTGAGACGCTTGCATGGCGGTGGCCACCTCGCCTTGGGGGGCGTATCCGGCTTCTGGTTGAACAGATCGAAGTCCATCGAAGCCGTCCACCAATCAGGGAATATGAAGGTGGTAGCGATGGCTTGCCTGCCCCAGTTCCTGTTCATGCTGATTCCCCCTCATGGTCTGTCCATATCGCAGGCCTGCGAGGGCCCTCACCAGGCCTTGCCGCAAGAGCCTTGATGCTTGCAGGTTCCAAAATGGGCTATCACGTCCATGCACGCATGCTGCCTGGCCCTATTGGTGCCGGCCGTCGTGCCTGGGCCCAGGTGTCCTTCAGTCGTCCTCGTACTGAACGGGAATCCTCCCAGGTCAGTTCCACGATTCCATGGGGTGAGGCTGACTTGATGCTTGGGCTTGATCGTGTTGAAAGTTTGCTGGCGGTCAGTCCTGACGAACCTCTCCGAGTTGCATCCCAGCAACGAACTCGTGGCGTCATCAACATCGGGCTCTTCGAGGATCAACTGGACAGAGAAGTCGCTTCGCAGCCAGTGGGGGACATTGCGGAATACTTCCGTTCCCTCTTGCATCCTGAGGGGCAGGTTGTCGAAGACTTCACAGATCTGTGCCGATGGCGATTTCACAATGAGCGATTGGCTGATCTATCGCAACTCGGAACGGCGTTTCAGCTTGGTGCGGTTCCATTGAGTCCTGATGCCATTGAATCGGCCCTTCGTGAACTCGAATCACTTGGGTACGCTCGATCTCTTGAGGCTTTCCGACTTGGCCGGGAGTTCGCAGAAAATCCCGCATCATTGCGTCGGCCTGGCGAAGACCCCAATGCCGAAACAGCACAGCAGTTCATGAGGCGTCAGAGGACGCCGCCCATGGGCAAGTCTCGCTTTTGTGCCCGTGAGTCATCCGCCAGATTCAATCGTCTGACCCAGCGAGTCTTCTTTGATGTTCCAGGGTTGGCTGATACTGCAGAAGGTCGGGAGGCGCATCGTGATCTTGCTGTAGCACTTCGCCGCTGCGTGACCTGGGGAGGATTTGACTATGCGGAACGATTTGCTGATTCCGTCGTAGCGCTCTATCGGGTGGATCGAGCGGATACAGGGCGAGCCTTGACACGCAAGGCCATTCTTCCATTGGCCGAAGCCTGTCTTGCTCGTGATTCAATTTATCTGTCTTCCATGGCCATAAGCAGCGAGCATCGTCGTGAAACAAGGCAGAGGTTGAATGTTCACCTGGCCCGTGGCGATCGTGTCGAAGTGCGGTATCTGACTCGCCTCGAGTTTACTTTCCTGAGATGGCGATTCAGAGTCGATCTTCGTACCAGCGACTGGATGGCACGTGCCTTGGCTGGTGCCAGGCGACTGCTGCCTTCAAGTTGGAGAGGAACTTCTCGAGATCGACAGGTGCGGAGGCTCGTGCAGGAAATTCTGCTTCGTGCTGGTACCGGGGCCAGTTCCGACTATGAAGGCTGGCTTGAAACGCTTTCGGAGCTTCATGACATGGCCCTTGATGGGCGGCTCAGGAGAGTCAATCCTGAACGACTCCGAGAGATGCTGGAGGCCCAACTGCATGTCCAGAGTTGATCCGGCATCACCTGAAGAACGTGGGCTCGCTCCAAGTGCAACGCCCTCTGTTGTCTATGGAGTCCTGGGAGTTGCGCTTGCTGTAGTGCCGGTCATTGGATTCATGCTCGGCTGGCTCGCTTTTTTCAGATCACAGCAGGCTATCGTCCAGATGCAAAAAGACGAGCGTCTTGAAGGGCAGGGGCTTTCCCGAGCCGGTGCCATACTCGGCATGGCGGCCTTGATCATCGGAGCTGCCAGCACCGTGATCTGGTTGGTCATTCTCGTGGCGAGTGTTCCCTGGTCATGACTCTGTCTGTTGCTTGCGGGCCTCATGCCTCAATTGTCCGCATGCCGCTGCAATATCACGGCCGCGACTGGCACGAATGGTCGCATTGACACCATGGCGACGAAGAATTCGTTGGAATTCACGGACATCAACCGTAGAAGGTCGCTGGTAAGGCAAGCCCTTGACCTCGTTGTAGCGAATGAGATTGATCCTGGCCCGAAGCGTCGAGGCGATCTTCGCCAGTTGCCTCGCGTGCTCAGTGCGATCATTGACTTCTCTCAGGAGCAGGTATTCCAGTGTTATTTCACGGCCACTGGCAAGGAACCAGGCCTGGCATGCAGAGGTCAACTCATCGATTGTGGAGTATTCGGCCCATGGGATCAGGAGCCGCCTGAGTTGGTCATTCGGGGCGTGAAGACTCAAGGCAAGTGTGACGGGCAGATCAAAGCGTGCGAATCGTCTGATTGCCTTGGGCAGACCAACGGTTGAGACCGTGATATGTCTCGCTCCGATAGCAGGCCCCCAGTCAGCATTGAGTATTCGAATGGCCTTCATCACGGCCTTGTCATTTGCCAGTGGCTCGCCCATGCCCATGAAGACAACGTTCGTGATGCGACCGACACCCTCTTCTTCAGAAAGCCTGAGGACCTGTTCCACGATCTGTCCTGCCGTGAGGTTGCCTTCCAGGCCTCCCAGTCCCGAAGCGCAGAAGCGACAGCCAACCGGGCATCCGACCTGAGATGACACGCAGGCTGTTCGTCGTTTCGCGGCAGGGATCATGACTGTTTCGGTCTGTTGAAGCGGGGGACTCTGGCCGGCTTGCGGCAAGGAGTGATCTTCGGAGTGTTCTTCGGGGGGATCCCAGCCGAGCAAGATTTTCAAGGTGCCGTCACCTGCTACCTGAGCCCTGTCGATTCGGCTTCGGAAAATGACAAACGCAGCTTTCAGCCATTCCCGGTCCGATTTGGACACATTGGTCATGGCGTCGAATTCTGTCGTGCCCTTGCGGTGAATCCAATCGAGTACCTGTTCGGCTACATAGGGCCGCCTGTCATTGGCGACACAGGCATCCCGGAACTCTTCCAGTGTCAGGTCGAGCAAATGTTGCATGGAAGTTGGTTCAGCCAGCAGCGGAAACAGTCAGGTCAACGACCTGTTGTTTGATTCCGTGAGATTGTAGGAACGCGGCAGTTGAAGCAATGTTGTCCATCATGATGCGGCGGCCCGCTGGGTCAACATCACGTGTACGCATGAATGTCTTGAGTGTTCCAGGCAGGCCGAACTCCACGCTTTCATGAAAGACATCGTGCTGTTCGACGATGCCTTTGAAGTTGCGGACAAGGTGCAGTACCAATGACTGCACCAGGTCTTCCGGGGCACTGGCGCCCGCTGTCACGAGCACGCGATCGACATCCTTGAGCATCTCATCGGTCAACTCATCAAGATCATCGATCAGAACAGCCTTGGTTCCCGCTGCCATGGCGATCTCGGTAAGCCGGACTGAATTAGAGCTGTTCTGGCTGCCGACGACGAGTACCAGTTGGCAATTCGGTGCAAGTTGGCGAACAGCCCATTGGCGATTGGTCGTGGCGTAGCAGACATCCTCACTGGGAGGACTGTTGATCTCTGGATACGCTTCCTTGAGTGCGTGGATGATCTGGTTGGCATCATCCAGGCTTAGCGTTGTCTGGGTGAGATAGACGAGCTTTGTAGGGTCGTCGATCTTGAGGTCCGTGATCCCGTTGACAGATTCAAGAATCTGAATGGAATCAGGTGCTTCCCCATAGGTGCCAACAATTTCCTGGTGATTCTTGTGCCCGATCAGAATGATCTGCCAGCCACGGCGTGCATAACGAATAGCTTCGGCATGAACCTTGGTGACAAGTGGGCAGGTCGCATCAATGGCAGTGAGATTGCGGCTCAGGGCTTCGTCTCGCACCTGAGGACTTACTCCGTGGGCACTGAATACGACGATCGCCTTGCGTGGCACTTCTTCGATTGACTCGATGAAACTCACGCCTCGATCCTGAAAACGTTGCACAACATGCTTGTTATGCACGATCTCATGAAAGACGTAGATTTCCTCGCCGTCGACAACATCAAGCAGTTGATCAACAACATCGATGGCCATGTAGACGCCGGCACAGAAGCCACGGGGATTTGCAAGAATGATCTTCATGGGACAGGTTTCCTGTAGCCGCACATGATAGCAGTCCAATCTCCCGTTACAGTGTCCGTTTCATCGCCACAGCACCTCTCCAGGCATTCTTTTTATGAGTTTCACCTCGATCATCGACAGACTGGAGGCCTGGGGGCCTGGAAAAAACCCAGGGTTGAATTCGGCCGATTCCATGGCCTATTGCCGACGGCTTGCCCTTGGGCATTATGAGAACTTCTCGGTCCTCTCCAAGATGGTGCCGGAATCGATGAGAAGTGGTGCCTCGGTGGTCTACGCATTCTGTCGGTGGGCGGATGATCTCAGTGATGAAATCGAAAGCCCTGAACGGAGTCTGGAACTCCTTTCCTGGTGGCGAGAGGAAACGCTGGCCTGCTTTGACCAGGGCCAGCCACGGCATCCTGTATTTGTCGCCCTGGCCTCACAAATCGAACGATACGAATTGCGCCCACAGCCATTTCTGGATCTCATTGATGCCTTCGAACAGGATCAGCGTGTTTCGAGATACGAGACGTGGGATCAATTGATCGATTATTGCCGCCGGAGCGCTGATCCTGTTGGCCGGCTGGTTCTTCGTCTGGCCGATCAGGATCATGATGAAGAGGCCCTGGCCAACAGCGATGCCATCTGCACGGCGCTTCAGTTGACCAACCATTGGCAGGACACGCGACGGGATCTGATCGAGCGAGATCGCATCTACATACCGGCCGAATGCCATGACATTCCCGACTTCGAGCGAAGGATGCGACAGACCGTTCAAATTGGCCATGCTCCGGATCACTCATTTCTCGAGGAATGGCGTCAGATGATGAAGTCGCTTGTAGACCGTACCTGGCCGGGCTTTGCGCAGACAAAGCCACTGCTCGATACCCTCCCCCCTGAGAATCGCCCCATGATCTGGCTGTTTGCCGCGGGTGGTTCACACGTATTGAGGCGTATCGTGCAAGTGAACTATGAGACAGTCCTGTTCCGTCCCAAGCTTGGCAAATTCGCCAAGCTTGGACTCCTCCTGTCAGCCCGAAGGGCGGGCAAGGCCAAGGTCGCATGACTACAGCTTCCGTTCTTTCATGTGATCTGCCTGCGCTTGAGCACTGTCGCGATATCACGCGACGAGAAGCCAGGAACTTCTACTACGGCCTGAAGCTCCTGCCTGAGCCACAAAGGTCTGCGCTTTATTGCATCTACTCATGGATGCGACAGGCGGATGATCTGGCAGATGATGAGCCTGGGCGATCAAATCCTGCCGTTGCCGCAGAGCGACTGAGCGACTTTCGTGAAGACACGCATCAGGCCATACAGGGCTCGCTCAAATCATCTGATCCCATGTGGCAGGCGTTTCAGGCGACAGTGGTCCACTTTGGTCTGAAGGCGACATCATTTGACGAGATGATTGACGGCCAGATAGCAGACCTTCAATTTCAACAGCCTGACACAATGGAAGATCTTGTCGCCTATTGCCGGCAAGTTGCCTCAAGTGTTGGCCGAGTGTGTATTTCAATATGGGGATTTGATGATCCTCACGCATTGGATCTTGCTGATGACCGGGGCATTGCCTTCCAATTGACCAATATCCTTCGAGATATCCGTGAAGATCATGAGAATGGCCGTGTTTACCTGCCTGCTTCCTTGCTTGATTCCTGCGGCCTCGACATGGATGAACTGCTTGGATGGAAGAAGCCGGACTGCTGTGAGTCGCTCATAAGGCAACTTGTTGAATATGGCCAGGAGCACTACAGGTCATCGGCGGCACTTGATGGAATGATCACACGATCCTGTCGCCCAACTCTTCGAGCGATGACACGCATCTACCACGGACTCCTTCGCCGGATCGAACGAAACCCGCGTTCCATTGCAGGAGCGAAGCGTGTTCGCCTTGGAAGTCTGCACAAGATCTCCATTGCCCTCAGTGCCAGGGTTCAGGCCGGCGTCTCATGAGCCAGCGGGTCGTGGTCATTGGCGGTGGTCTCGCCGGCATTGCTGCCGCAGTGCGACTGGCTGATGCAGGGCATGTTCCAATTGTTCTTGAGACCCGTCGCAAACTGGGGGGACGAGCTACCAGCTTTCCTGATCAACGCAGCGGACGCGCCCTGGACAACTGTCAGCATGTCCTCATGGGCTGCTGCACGGCGCTCCTTTCGCTGTATGAGAGACTTGGCGTCAGTGATCGCATCGAATGGCACGAACGCCTCTACTGGTTCCGTGAAGACGGTGGCTGTGATCTCCTGAAGCCTGGCCTGCTCCCCGCACCACTGCATACTGCAGGCGGCTTCCTGCGCATGAAGCTTCTGGACAGAGCGGCAAAATCTGAAATTCGACGGGCCATGTGGCGCATGCTCCGCGGCGGCCACAGGCTCAGGTCGACATGGCGGGATCAGACCTTTGGTGACTTTCTTCAGGACCAGCGGCAGTCACCTGAAACAACTCGTCTGTTCTGGGACACGATCATCATCAGTGCCTGCAATCTTCCCAGCAGTGAGGTGGCTGCGGAACATGGCATGCAGGTCTTCCAGGAAGCGTTCCTGCCCAGCCGTTGGGCTGGCACAATGGGCCTGCCGACGGTTCCCTTGGCATCTCTGTACGACCCTGCGGAATCAATCATTCGCGATGCCGGTGGAGAACTCCGCCTGGGCTGCTCGGTCCGGGAGATCTGCACGGAAAACCGAAAGGCGGTCGGGGTCATGACATCAGATGAGATGGTGCGTGGTGATGCCATCGTCTCCACGGTTCCGCCAGATCGACTGGCCAAGTTGTTGCCTGATGAGATCCGCTCTACGGATCGACGTCTTCAGGGACTGGATCAATTTGAATTCAGCCCAATCCTGGGCGTGCATCTTCATTTCGATGCTGAAGTCATGGATCGACCTCACCTGATACTGGCGGGACGGAACGTGCACTGGATCTTCAACAAGGGATTTGATGAAGAGGGCCGTCATCATCTGCATGTCGTCATCAGTGCTGCAGATGACTGGATGGAACTCGACGAGGAAACGATTGTGAATCAAGTGATGGAAGAGATTCGTCGGGCCCTCCCGGGGGCTGTCGACCAGGATCCCGTCACGGTGCGAGCCATCAAGGAAAAAAGAGCTACTTTCAGAGCTACACCAGAGATTGAACCATGCCGCCCGACGTCGGCCCCTGGTTCCGTGGGCTTGCAAGGTGGCGACATCGACAGGCTCTATCTTGGCGGCGACTGGTGTGCCACAGGCTGGCCAGCAACCATGGAAGGTGCTGTTCGAAGTGGCTACATCGCGGCGGCTGCGATCAATGGAACAGATTCAGGAATTGAAGAAGTTCCTGCTGGGCGCCTTGCGGGCTGGCTTGGCTTGTCGTCATCCCATCGCTAGCGAACCGGTACATCCACCTGTTCGGTGACCTCGATGCTCTCGCTATCAGCCAGATTCGCCTCAAGAAACGCCCAGGTGTCCGCTACTTCATCGATCTTCATCGAGGTCGGTTTCCCAGCACCATGTCCAGCGGAGCGGTCAACTCGAAGAATGACCGGA
Source organism: Phycisphaerales bacterium (assembly GCA_029242715.1). GTDB lineage: Bacteria > Planctomycetota > Phycisphaerae > Phycisphaerales > SM1A02 > UBA1668. The sequence continues at coordinate 28,379 of JAQWTL010000036.1, read as the reverse complement.
GCGTCACCCTCATGCGCATGCTGGAGTGCTGCGGCGTATTTGAATGAATGGGCAGGTACGACTCGATCATCCGTGTCTGCTGTTGTCACCATCGTCGGCGGATAAGAGGTTCCATCCTGAAGTCTGTGATATGGCGAATAGGCCCAGATTGCCGGGAATTCGTCTGCATCCTTCGGATCTCCATATTCCTTCGTCCAGGCATGGCCGATCGTGAACTCGGGAAATCGAACCATGTCCATGACACCTACGGAAGGAATGCAGGCGCCCCAGAGATCCGGGCGTTGGGTCATGCAGGCGCCGACCAGCAATCCGCCGTTGCTTCCTCCCTGGATTCCGAGGTTCTTGGGGCTGGTGTACCCGTTCTCAATAAGCCATTCGCCTGCAGCGATGAAATCATCAAAGACATTCTGCTTGTTATCCATCATGCCACCCTGATGCCATGCTTCGCCGTATTCACCACCGCCACGAAGATTGGCAAGTGCATAGATGTTGCCCCGTTCAAGCCAGGCAATTCTTGATGGAGAGAAGTAGGGGGTCAGTGCAATATTGAAGCCGCCGTACCCATAAAGCAATGTTGGCGTGTTGCCGTCTCGAACCAGTCCCTTCTTGTAGGTCAGGAACATCGGCACCATCGTGCCATCTGCGCTCTGGTACCAGACTTGCTGGACAACATAGTCATCAGGATTGAAATCAACCTCTGCTTGCCTGAGCAGTTCACTCTTGCCAGTGGCCAGGTCGACGCGGTAGGAACTTGGCGGCGTCGTGAAACTGGAAAAGGAATAGAAGGTCTCCATGTCATCACTGCGGCCACCGAAGCCAGAGGCTGTACCGATTCCCGGAAGCTGGATGTTCTCCATGAGCGTTCCATCCATGGCATATCGCTGGACATGGCTGCTGGCATCCGAGAGATAGTTGGCAATGAAGCTGTTACCGACATGTGATACGCCTCGGAGAGTGGCCTCGTTTTCAGGGATGATTTCACGGATCTCAGAGGGTGAATCCTGGTCGATCGCGACCAGCCGCCCCCGGGATGCATCGCGATCCGTCATGAAAAAGAGTGTGCCCCCGTCATTGCCCACGAATGTCCAGGCGTTCTCAAAGTGAGGAATCAGTGGCTTGAGCGTCCAGTCATCAGTGGAAAGGTCGGCAATCGAAACCCGGCTGGGTTCGCCGCCTTGCCAGATGTTCACGATCAGGTAGCGGCCGTCCTCGGTGACGCTGGGTGAGAAGCCCCATTCTGGATGATCGGGCTCTCTGTGGACCAGTACATCCTTTGACTGGTCTGTGCCTGGAACGTGATACCAGAGTTGCTGATTCTCATTGGCAGCAACCAGTCCTGTTCCTTCCTTTGGCGCGTCATAGCGTGCGTAGAAGAAACCGCTTCCATCAGGCCTCCACGCTGCACCGGAAAACTTGGACCACTCGATGTCATCAGTCAGATCCGTTCCGGTTTTCAGATCTCGTACTTTCCAAGACTTCCAATCGGATCCGCCGTCGGATACTCCGTACGCCATGTACCGTCCATCTTTACTGAAGCTCAGGCCATTAAGCGCCGTAGTGCCTTCTTTGGACCATGCGTTGGGGTCAATAATCACACTTGGTTCGTCGCCAAGTGAATCCATTCCATAAAGCACGTACTGGTTCTGGAGTCCATCATTGGCATAGAAGTAGTACCGGCCGCCTGCTTTGAAAGGCGCGGTGATCTTTTCATAATTCCAGAGTTCCTCAAGCCGTTCACGGATCTCCTGTCGCTGTGGAATTGTTTCCAGGTAGTCGAAGGTGACCTCGTTCTGTGCATCAAGCCAGTCTGAGACTTTGCTACTTTCGCGGACATCGTCTTCCAGCCAGCGATAGGGATCAGGAACCGCGGTGCCGTGATAATCATCGATGACTGCGCCTCTGGGCGTCTCGGGGTATACGAGTGCATCCGAGCCCTGTGCGGGGGCAAGCATGGTGAGGGCGAGCAGGACAATGGTCTGCATGATCGGCTCCAGTTCTTCAGGATGCGGACATTGTCCGCGGAGGGGTCAGGCCCCGACGATATCAGGAAGGTCAAACATCGATTCAGTGAGCACATCTCGGCCATGCTCGGTAATCAGAACATCCGCTTCATAATGGACACTCAAAGAGCCATCCGCGGCATAAATGGGCCAGTTGCCAGGCTGGTTCAGGATCTCAGCCCTTCCGGCATTGATCATGGGCTCAACAGCAACCAGCAGTCCAGGCTCAAAGGTCCGAAAGGCATCAGGCCATTCGCCAGGACGCTGAGGCACGACATTGGAGATGAAAGGGGGCCCATGCAGTCGCCTGCCATAGCCGTGCCCACCAAGGCCTCGAACAAGTTCGAAGCCTGCTTCTGATACATGGGCTTCGACCACCCTTGCCCAGTCAAGCAATGGCCGGCCAGGCAGCATGGCATCAAGTCCGGCTCGAAGGCATTCGCGTCCAGCTTTCATCAGCCTCATGGCTTCATCTTCAACACCGACGATTCCATAGGTCCACGCAGCATCTCCGATCCAGCCTTTGTGAGACACCCCGATGTCAATGGAGAGAATGTCCCCGGGCTCCATCGGCTTGTTGGTCATCAGGTGGGTGCCGTGAACAACGCAGTCGTTTGGTGACAGACAGGAGTGGCTTGGGAAGGGGGGGTGTCCGGGAATCCGATACCTCAGGAACGCACTCTTGCAATCCATGGACTGCAGAGTTGTATCGATGAAGGCATCGATGTCGGCAAGCGTCTGGCCTGCTGCAAGGTATTCAACAAGCGCAAAGTGGACATCGGCAACTCGCTGTGCGGCAGTTGCGGCAGCCTCTACATCACGCTGGCGTTTAACGACCATCAATGACATCCCATCATGATTCGGCTTCTTCCTCGCCCTCGAATTCGGCATCCCCGAGGAACTGGATGACTTCGCCTCGACAGATGAGAAGTGGAGGAGGCGGGCATGCAAATTCCCAGGCAACTTCTCTTTCATCCTTGGAATCAAGCACCTGAAGATCCGCCTGGTACCCCGACTCGATACGGCCATGGCTGGAACCAAGCCCCAGCACACACGCGGCATTGCGAGTGGCAGCGGTGATGGCTTCGCTTGGCAGCAGCCCATTTCGCCGGGTTGCCAGCGAGATCGTCATGGGCATTGATGGCGATGGGGCTGAGCCCGGGTTGTAATTCGTCGCGATGGCAACTGCGGCACCAGCGTCAACAAGATCACGGCCTGATGCATAACGTTGATCAAGGCTGAAGCCACTGGAAGGCAACAGGACAGCAATCGTCTCGGACTTCCCAATCAACTGAATGTCTTCAGGCGTAGTCGCCTCGAGATGATCCACGCTTCGGGCACCCATCTCAATAGCGATTCGTGTCATGCCAAGCGAATGAAATTGATCCGTATGAACCCGCAGGGGACAGCCCAGATTGCTGGCTTCCTGGAACAGTCGGGTTGTTTCATCGACCGTCCACGCGCCTTCTTCACAGTAGGCATCACAACAGATCCCCGGGAACTCCTCCACGATCGCAGGAAGCGTCTCCTTGATTGTCTTTGGAACGAAATCAGAAACATCCGGATCCTTGGCATGCGCCCCAAGAAATGTCCCCAGGACAACAATGTCCTGAGACCGTGACACGGAATGCACCGCTCGTAGCATCTTGAGTTCATCTTCGGTGTTGAGTCCATAGCCGGACTTGACCTCGATGGCTGTTGTTCCAAGTGTGACTTGCTTTCCCAGTCTGGCATGCATGAGTTCCACAAGCGTTTGCTGGGAGGACTCACGTACGGATCTAACCGTGGACATGATTCCGCCGCCTCGCTTGAGGATCTCGAGATATTCAACGCCTCGAAGGACGTCTTCAAACTCATCCAGTCGACTACCTGCCCAGCATGCATGAGTATGGCAGTCGATCCAGGCCGGCAGTATCACTCGGCCGCCAAGATCCAGCACGGTGCCTTCATCGGCTCCTTCGGGGCGTCCTTCGCCGACCCCTGTGATCATGGGGCCTTCGATTCGAACCCAGCCGTTTTCAATCACACCAAGGTCCTGCATGGCCTCGCCGCGGCGAGGGCCATCACCACCCGCGAGTGTGATCAGCCTTGCATTGATGAGGTATCGAATGGACATCGAATCAGATCACCAGTCTTTCATAGGAATATCGACATCCTGGGAGTCCGCACAACTACGAGCGATGTCGTAGCCGGCATCCGCATGCCTGAAGATACCCATCATCGGATCATTCGTCAGGACGCGTCGAAGACGTCGTTCAGCTTCCGGAGTTCCGTCGGCCACGACAACCTGACCGGCATGTTGGCTGAAGCCAATGCCCACGCCGCCGCCATGATGGAAGGAGACCCAGCTGGCTCCACTGGCGATGTTCACGCCAAAGTTCAACAGCGGCCAGTCGCTGACCGCATCGGTGCCATCAAGCATGCCTTCTGTTTCTCTGTTGGGTGAGGCAACGGAACCACAATCAAGATGATCGCGGCCAATTACGATGGGGGCCTTGACCTTGCCTTCTCGCACCAGATCATTGAAGAGCACGCCAGCCTTGTCCCGCTCGCCAAGCCCAAACCAGCAGATCCTGCAGGGCAGGCCCTGGAATGCCACACGCTCACCTGCCAGTTTCAGCCATCTATGAAGGCTTTCATCCTGGGGGAAGAGTTCCATGAGGGCACGATCCGTTACGGCGATGTCCTCTGGATCGCCCGACAGGGCAGCCCATCTGAAAGGTCCTCGCCCAAGGCAGAACTGGGGGCGGATATATGCCGGAACGAATCCCGGGAAATCAAATGCTCTTGCAAGACCGTTGTCAGAGGCTCTCTGGCGAATGTTGTTTCCGTAGTCGAATGTCATGGCGCCGCGGTCCATGAGCTCGACCATGAGCTCGACATGCCGTGTCATTGAATCGATTGATGACTTGACCGCGGCATCAGGGTCGGATGTCCGCAGTTGTTCTGCTGCAACACGATCCATTGTATGAGGCCAGTAGCCCTCAAGGCAGTCGTGTGCGGATGTCTGGTCTGTCAGTGCATCAGGTGTAATGTTGCGTTCAACAAGCCTTTCAAGGAGATGTACGGCATTGCCAAGCCAGCCGATCGAGACAGACTCGCCGGATTCGCGGGCTTCCATGGCACGATCAATGGCGGCATCGAGATCCTCGATGATTTCATCGAGATAGCGATCATGGACTCGCTTCTCAAGGCGCTCCATGCATACTTCTGCAATCAGGCAGACACCTTCATTCATGGTTACCGACAAGGGCTGGGCGCCACCCATTCCTCCGCATCCGGCGGTAACGCACAAGCGGCCTTTCAGCGTTCCTTCGAAATGCTGTCTGGCGCATTCAGCAAATGTTTCATAGGTGCCCTGCAGGATGCCTTGTGTTCCGATGTAAATCCATGAACCAGCTGTCATCTGACCAAACATGATCAGTCCCTTGGCTGCCAGATCATCGAAGTGATCCTGCGTTGCCCAGTGTGGGACGAGATTCGAATTTGCAATGAGGACTCGTGGAGCATCCTCGTGAGTCCTGACAATTCCTATCGGCTTGCCAGATTGGACCAGCAGGGTCTGATCAGGATCGAGTTTCTTGAGACTTTCAATGATGGCATCAAAGGCTTCCCAGGACCGTGCCGCTTGCCCTCGGCCTCCGTAGACGATGAGCTGATCGGGGAGTTCTGCCACCTCTGGGTCCAGATTGTTCATCAACATCCGCATGGCAGCTTCGGCTTGCCAGGTCTGGCAGGTCCGCTCGCTACCCCGCGGTGCCCTGATTGTGCGGGCCGTACTCGTGCTCATGATGGAATGGTCCTTGTGATCAATTACGACATGGTAAGCAGCTCGCGGGTTCCGCGAAGCCTACGCCAGCGATGACAGGTCACCCCGCTGGATCATCGCTGCAACAGTCTCGATATCCGGCCCTGGTGGGCGGTCGCCGGTCAGAGGTGAAACCTCTCGTCGGATTCGCTCATGAACAGCCTCGACGCCTGTGCCGCTCTTGAGAGGCCTGTGGTGCTCAAGGCCCTCGCTCATGATGAGCAACTCGATGGCGATCACATCTCGGCAGAGTCGAAGACTTGCCGCCAACTGGTGAGCCGAGGTGGCCCCCATGGAGTTGTAGTCTTCGATCCCGGCAGAAGTCGAGATATTCGCAACGCTTGCTGGGGTGGCCAATGTCTGCATCTCGTTGCAGCAGGCAGCTGCCGTGTACTGGGCAATCATCAGCCCGCTGTGCAGTCCTGGAGAGGGGCTCAGGCATACCGGTACCGGATTGTGGCTGTCATGGCCGGAGAGCACCCAGAAAATACGCCGCTCGGCAATTCCAGCAACATGACACAGTGCTATGCACAAGGTGTCCATGGCAATTGCCAGTGGCATGCCGTGAAAATTGGCGCCACTGAGTATGTCGCCACCTTCAAACACCAGGGGATTGTCAGTAACTGCACCGAGCTCACGCTCGACAACACCTCTGGCATAGTCCACTGCATCCATGGCTGCTCCCAGGACCTGCGGCGTTGCCCGCAGGCAGTAGGGGTCCTGGACCCGTGGGTCGTCCTGGGCATGACTTGGAACAATCTGACTCGAGTCCAGAAGATGACGGAGTTGTTTCGCAACCACGATCTGACCAGGCTGCTGACGTGCCTGGTGAATTCGTTCATCAAGTGGTGTTACCGATCCCTGGCAAGCATCGATTGCCATGGCAGCAGAATTGATTGCTGCTTCGAGAATGCGGTCAAAGCTGCGGAGCGACAGTGCTGCAAAGGCAGCCATCATGTGTGTGCCGTTGATGAGCGCCAGGCCTTCTTTGGCCTGCAGCTTGATCGGCGATAGCTTTGCAGATTTCAGCGCCTTTGCGCCATCCATGATGGGGCCATCACGTCCGATTCTTGCCTGGCCTTCGCCCACGAGAATGAGTGTCAGGTGTGCGAGGGGCGCCAGATCACCTGATGCGCCCACGGAGCCACGAGATGGAACGGCAGGAACGATGTCTGCATTCAGCACGTCAATGAGTTGCTGAATCAATTGAGGCCGCACGCCGGATTTGCCGCGAGAAAGGCTGGCTGCCAGAAGCAGCATCATGCCCCGTACGACTTCCCGTGGAAGGTGATCGCCAACACCTGCTGCATGGGACCTGAGGAGGTTCAACTGGATGTCAGAGACCTCGTCTCCATCCACACGATGTCGAGACAATGAGCCGAATCCAGTATTGATTCCATAGACGGGATCCGGGCCACCCGCGAGGCTCTCAACGGATTCGCGAGCGGCATTGATACGCTTGATGGCATCATCATCAAGAGAAACCTGCAGGCCATGCTGGGCTACGGCATCAACATCCGCGATGGTCAAGGGGCGGCCATCAAGGGCCAGAAACTGTTCGGTTTGGTGATTCACGGCTCAGAGAATAACGGCCCGACTTGCTTCGCCGCATCCAGGAGGCTTCAATGTGTCATATCACTCCCCTGGACAAGGCTCCAGGGCAACAGGAGGCATCCCTTGGGCTGGCGCAGAATCCATAAGCGATTTCGATTTGGAGGTGCCAACTGGAAGCTGTCCAACTGGGGGCTTCATATGGATGCTGTTCCCCCTCGGCACGTGGAGCCAACGGCCATTCAAGCCACCCGGAACTGGGTGATCTTCATCATCGCCTGTGTCCTTGCTGGAATCACCTTTTTGACGATTGAACCCTGGTTGCTTTCTGCTCGAGGCGGATTCGGGCCAACTCTTCTCCAGGCTGCTCATCCCGCCATTGCCGTTGTTGCCATGGCGTTGGCTTTGCTGGTCGTGTTCATAATCAGCGCTAGCGCGGGCCGCTTGTTGAGATCGCCCAGTCAGGGGCTGGTGGTGTTCGGCATAGGCCTTGGCTGGTTGGCCTGGCGGCTTGAAGGAATGGAAAGCGTTGCCTTCTCAGGCTCAATGCCAACGGTTGCTATCGAAGGCCTGATCTGGACCGCCATTGTCCTCTTCGGCGCTTGTGGCATCTATGCGTATGCAGGTCCCTTGGCAGGTGTTCAGCCTCGTGAAGGAGAATCGTCATATGACAATTGGGCAACAAGCCGAGCAGCCGGCATTTTTCTTGCCAGCGGATTATGTGCTCTGCCAATTGTCTGGTTGATTGCCCAGTCTCCAGCTCGTGGACAGGTAGTTGCAGCAGCAACAATTGGCGCCATTGCCACTGGAATTGTCGGCAGGCTGATGGCTCCACACGCTCAACCAATACTTTTGATGATCGCTCCGGTGCTTGCTGGAACACTTGTCCAGTGGGCCATGACGTTCTGGCTGCCGCTTGACCAGATCGGAACCATGTTCATGCAAGGTGACTTTCCACATGTCCTGCTGCCTGCCCCGATTGATTGGGCAGCGGGCTCACTGATGGGCGTCCCCTGGGGAATCTACTTTGGCAATATGTTCCTGCAGCATGATTCAGGCGAAGGTGCCCAGCCGGACCTCGCCTAGCTCGGGATAACCGCTGGCATCGACAGCGCTCGACGCATGTCGACGAGCTGGCCAGCATGACATCCATTGTGAAAACAGATCCGGAGCACCAACTCGCCTCTGCTCAAGGGAGTGCCGTGCCAACTCATTTTCTCTCCCAGATCTGATGATGAGGCGGCCCTTACGGCAGCAGCCAATCTGACGATGGCCATGTGAAATATCGCCTTGCCTCGATCCAGCAAAGGGTAGAGGGAAGGATCAGCCGCCGGCTCCGAGTCCTTTGCGATCGACTCGATGTCATATCGCGCCGTATCAGGCGTTTCAGGCATCGAAACAAAGTCTTCTTCAGGCACACTGCCACCATCAATCACACCGGCGACCCGATGCATGCTCAGGGCGCAGTGGCCAAGCAGCCAGGCGGCATGATTCGGCAGGTTCGTTTCCTGGCAAGCCTTGTTGCCTTCATCAAATCCAGCCAGAAAGCGTACGAACAGGTTCTCGGTGTATTCCACGGCCTGGGCCAGGGTTTCAGGATCCATCTTGGCCTCCTTTGGGCCCCATCATGACGTCCGGGGAGATACCATGCTTGGCTTTCCGGAGAACAGCGTGGCAAGACTGCATGAATATCAGGGCAAGACGCTGCTCAAGCAGCATGGACTCGAGATTCCACCGGGATCCGTCATCCGCACCCCAGCCGAGGCTGCAGAGATCTGTGAGACACTCGGTGGACGAGTGGTCATCAAGATCCAGGCCTGGGTGACTGGCCGAAAGGCACTTGGTGGCGTTCAATTCGCAGACTCCGCCGAAGAGGCTGAGTCTGCTGCATCTGTCATGCTCGGCATGCAGTTCGGCCACTTTCCGGTGCAGGAACTGCTCGTCGAAGCCTGCGTACCGATCAAGCACGAACTTTTCGTGTCGTTGACGATTGATGATGCTGGCCGATCTCCGCTGCTCCTGCTGGATTGTGCTGGAGGCTCGGGAATTGAGGATCGAGCAGCCGGTGTTGCCCGCATACCGATTTCAGTTCGTGACGGCATTGCTCCTGATGCGGTCAAGAAGGTTCTCCTCGAATCCGACATCCCTGACGAGTATCACGATGGCATTGTTTCGGCAATCGTCCAGATCGCAGAGACCGCACGAGATGTTGAAGCGCGATCGCTCGAAGTCAACCCACTGGTTGTTCTCGAAGATGGCCGTGTCCTGGCGGCAGACTGCCGTATCACCATTGATGATTACGCGGTCTTCAGGCATCCGGAATTGGGAATTGAAATCGCTCGAGAACTCGACCATCCCGCCACCATGCTGGAACGCATCGCGTACAAGGTTGAGCAGGACGATCATCGCGGCACGTTCTACTTCGCCCAGTTGCCGATCGAAGGCCATGAATCAAGTAAAGGCCTGGTCGGATTCCATGGGGCTGGCGGTGGCGGATCGATGATGTCCATGGACGCCGTAAGCAATGAGGGCTTTACGCTCGCCAATTTCTGCGACACCTCCGGCAATCCTTCTGCAGCAAAGGTGTATCGAGCCGCTCGAATCATCCTTTCGCAGAAAGGGCTTCAGGGCTACTTCGGATCCGGTTCCGGTGTCGCCTCCCAGGAGCAATTCCACTCCGCTTATGGACTTGCCAAGGCGTTTAACGAGGTGGGACTGTCTTTGCCTGCTGTCATTCGCCTTGGAGGCAATGCAGAGGATCGTGCCGTCGACATTCTTGAAGATGCCTGTCGCGATCTTCCTGCCACTGTGGAGGGGTATCGCAAGGATGACACGCCTGCCTTCTGTGCAGGACGTTTCACTTCACTGGTCCAAGAAGACAAGGGCCCGCATACTTCTTCTGATCTCCAGCGAGCCATACCTGAATGGGTAGGCGATCAGGCTGAAGCCTTTCCGATTGAAGGTGGCCATGTCTGGATCAACACGGAAGCCTGTGACGCCGAACTGACCGCGAAGATGATCGAATGGTCCAGTGGACTGCTTCGGGATGATGGCAGCGGGGCACCTGAGCTTGCTGTCGATGAAGAAGAGGCCTTGAAGGCCGACTCGGAATTCATCGCCTGTGAGATTGAATGTCTGCGAGCAGGACGACCTGTTCTGTTTGTCGATCTTCCCATCGAGGGAATAGACCAATCGGCTGCTGCCGAAGGAGACGCCTGATGGCCATCATCATCGATGAAACCAAGAAGGTCATGATTCAAGGTATCACTGGACGTGAAGGCAGGGCACGTACTCGATTGATGCGAGAGTTCGGCACCAATGTTGTCGGCGGCTGCACGCCCGGCAAGGGCGGGCAGGAAGTCGAGGGCATTGCAGTCCATGACAAGGTCTCTGAAGTGATTGAAGCCACGGGTGGCGTTGATGTTTCAGTCGTCTTTGTTCCCGCACGACTTGTCAAGAGTGCTGCTGTTGAAGCGATTGAAGCTGGCGTAAAGCTTGTCATGCTTGTCCCGGATCGTGTCCCACTCTGGGATGCCATGGCCATCGCCGAGTGTGCTGCCGAGCATGGTGCCGAGTTCATCGGTCCAAATACGCTTGGCGTGATCTCGCCAGGACGTGCTGTTCTGGGAATGATCGGCGGGCGGGCGGAATCCGCGAGGCAATGGTTCAATGAGCCGATCAAGGGCAGGACAGTCGGGGTGATCTCACGCAGTGGTGGCATGTCCTCTTCCTGCGGTTATTACCTGAGCCGTGCAGGCCTTGGCATTTCAACGATCTGTCATGTCGGCGGAGATTCCGTTCTCGGTCTGACCTTTCCTGAAGTCGCCCTGAAGTTCCAGGATGATCCTGAAACCGATGCGATCGTGTTGTTCGGTGAGATTGGCGGCTCCATGGAAGAGCGGCTTGCCGACCTGATGGCTTCTGGAAAGATCACCAAGCCAGTCGTGGCGTACATCGGTGGCAAGGCGGCGAAGGAAGGGACACGCTTCAGTCATGCCGGTGCCATCATCGAAGGTGATCGAGGAACCCATGCCGGCAAGGTCAAGGCGCTGACTGCCGCCGGCGCCGTCGTTGTCGATGGATTTGGCGATCTGCCAGACGCAGCCCTGTCCGTCTTTGCCACAAAAACCTCCAGTTGATACGGAAGTGAACAAGATGTCCGAGTCATGGCCGACCGCTGTTACCGAAATCCAGCCAAACAGTGTCAGAGTGCGCGGATATGACATCGCCGAGCTGATGGGGAACATCTCCTTTGGCCAGGCCGTCTATCTGATCATCCGTGGTGAAATGCCAGATGAGATCACCGGCCGCCTGATGGAGGCCATCATCGTCTCCTCGATCGACCATGGCGCAACACCGCCATCAGTCCTGGCCGCTCGCACAGTGGCTTCAACCGGCGCCAATCTCAGTGCGTCTGTTGCCGCAGGCATCATGTCCATCAATGACCATCATGGAGGCGCGATTACGAATTGTGCTCGGCAACTGGGTGAGATTGCTTCCCATGCCAATGAGACCAATACGTCGCTTGAAGAAGCCGCCGAATCAAAGCTTGATGAATGGAAGGCAGCGGGGCGGCGAATGAGTGGTTTTGGTCATCGCATCCATAGTGCGGACCCCAGAACATCTCGCCTCTTGGAACTTGCCCGTGAAGCGGGGGCCTTTGGCCAGCACTGCGAGACCGCCCATGCGGTCGAGGCCGTCTTTGCCAAGCGAGGCAAGCCGTTGCCGATCAATGTCGACGGCGCCATCGGGGCTGTTCTGGCCGATCTGGCATTTGAGCCTGAAGTCATGAACGGCTTGTTCATGATTGCGCGTGTCCCAGGGCTGCTGGCACATGTCCGTGAAGAGCAGTCCCGCATGAAGCCCATGCGAAAAGTGATCCCCGGGGCGCATGAATATGATGGCCCGGCGCATCGCTCACTCGATTCATGACAAGCCGTCCGGTTATCCCAACTGACCGCCTCATCTTGAGACCATTCAATGCAGGTGATGCCGCAGACGTCCAGCGTCTTGCGGGTGACGAACGTGTCGGAAGGCCGGAACTGGATATCCCACATCCGTATCCAGATGGAGGTGCCGAGACCTGGATCGCGACACATGACCAGATGGCTGCAGAAAACAAGGAGCGAATCTGGGCTGTGACGCAAGCCAGCAGCGGGGATCTGATTGGATGTATCAGTCTCAACAGGTCTGGCGGAGACCATTGTGCAGAGATGGGGTACTGGCTTGGTGCTCCTTTCTGGGGCCATGGATATATGGCAGAGGCAGGCTGCTCACTGATTGACTGGGCCTTCCTGAATACAAAGATCATCAGGGTTCAAGCCATGCACAGCACTGACAATCCAGCCTCCGGGCGTGTGATGCAGAAGATTGGAATGCGGCAAGAAGCTGTGATGCGGCACAATCTCCACGTCAACGATCAGCCGATCGACAGCGTGCACTATGCAGTCATCAAGGAGCATTGGCCTCCTTCTTCAGACGTGGATCCCACTGAATCCCTTTGCCTTGAGCAATTGCCTCGATCAACTGGCAGACTCTGGCTGAGACCCGCCACGATGAGTGATGTCGAAGCCATGCACCACCTCTTCTGCTCGCCAGGTGTTTATGAAGGCCTGGCCAGCATCCCCAAAGATCCAGATCTGCAATTCGCCAATGATCGTGTTCAGGGAATGTGCGATGCCATCCAAATCGGAAATCGCCTGAATCTCCTTGCCTGCCTCGGTGACCCCCAAGGCCCGGTGATCGGTGAAATCGGCATCGGAATCAGATGGAGGCACCGCATGGGCGGCCTTGGCTACTTGCTGGATGCGGATTATCGAGGCAGGGGGTATGCCACAGAGATGCTCCGCGGCATGGCAGGCCACGCCTTCGGGCCTATGGGCCTGAATCGACTCCATGCAGCCACCTATCCAGGGAACAAAGCCTCATGTCAGCTGCTGGATCGACATGGATTTACCCAGGAGGGTTTGAGCAGAGGTGCGTATTGCAAGGAAGGCCAGTACCTTGATGCTCTGGAATGGGGCCTGCTGGCTACCGATCCCCGGCCCTGGGCCATAGATGAGCATTGATGACGAACATCATTGACAAGTTTGTAAGGAAAGCAGACATGAGTGGATTTGATGACCGGAAAAAAGGGATGGAAGCAAAGCACGTCCACGACGAGCAGGTGAAATTCAAGGCTTCAGCCAAGCGAAACAAACTGCTGGGGCTCTGGGCTGCTGAGCAGATGGGCATGGACGGCGAAGAAGCAGAACGATTCGCCAAGGAAGTCATTCATTCTGATTTCGAGGAACCAGGTGATGATGACGTCCTTCGAATGGTTGAAGGCGCACTGGCAAAGCATGGAATTGAGATCACATCCACCCAGCTTCGTGCTGAAATGGATCGGCTCATGACCAAGGTAATGGAAGAACTCTCATGACATATGGCACCGAACAGATCACGGAACTGTTTCCGAACCTTGCCGATATCAAGGATGCCGACCTGAGAGATCAGGTCGCGGCAGTCTGGAACGAGGCCATCACTACAGGCTGTGGAGGCAAGGGGTGGACATTTGATGAGCTGCGAGCCGTCAAGTTCACTTTACTCGCCGGTGATATCGAGATGACCTTCATCGAGCATCTGAATTCCTGCGTCAGGCAGTGCATTGCAATTGCCGATGTCCTTGATAACGCCTTCACATGCGATATCCCGATCAATCGTGACATTCTCATCGCCGGGGCACTGCTGGCTGATTGTGGCAAGCCACTTGAATTCGACAAGGATGACAAGGGCAATGTCATCAAGGGCACATTCGGCGAAGCACTGCGCCATCCCTTCAGCGGAGTTGCCATGGCCTACAAGCACGGCATTCCACCGGCAGCCATGCACATGATCGCCACGCACTCACATGAAGGCGAAAAAGTCGAGCGGAGCATCGAGTCGATCATCTTCCATCATGCCGACTTCGTAGATTTTGATATCGCCAAGTATCTTGGTCGGCGTGCAGGTGAAGCCAAATGAAGCCAGTTGGTAGCGTCGGTTACTGGGCTGGCGTTCTGGGGACGTCCATGTTCTTCATGGGCATTTTCGGCGTGGCATTTGGATGGACAACGGTTTCAATCGGAAATGAACTGCATGCCCTTGCTGACAAACTGCACGATCATCGTTTAGGCATTGCCCTGGGCGGAATTATCCATTCAATGACCATTGGCATCATGAATCTTACGGGTGTCGAGACCGCTGAAGCGGCCAAAGGCCTTTTGAATGTGATGCCCACTCCGCATTTTCTGCAGATCATGGGCAGTATTCGAATCGGCATATCGTTCTTTGCCATCATCATCGGCATCTTCATGATCATGAGAAAAGCATGGACCGTACCCGCGGCAGCCATCTGGGCGATGGTTACAACGGCCTGGTTTTTCCTGGCCACCTGGAAATCCTGGGAGGTTCTCAAGGAATCCATCGGGCGGCCGCTGACGGGCGGCAATACGCCAATCTTCATTGCTGACGGTCTCTTTCACCTCATCTGGCCGCTGTTTCTTGCCTGCTGGCTGCTCCCAGCTTGGCGGCGGGGCGAACCGAAGCAGTGGAAAGAACAGAGGAGGCTGAGGAGACAGGCCGCCAAATCCTCTTGATTGCCCCGGCAGTCATGTTTCATTTGATCAGAGCGGCCCGGCATGGTCGTGTTTGGCATTGATTCAGATTCAATGGCCTCGTTATGCTGAGCAAATGCCTTTTACCCTTGTAGAACAGATCGCTACGGCCCATGCAGTCGGACTCGAACCCGGGGGAGCCGCGCTTGCCGGCGACTTCATTCGCATCCGACCCAAACACATCATGACTCATGACAACACGTCGGCCGTCATGGGTAAATTCAAGTCGATTGGTGCCCAGCGGATCCATGATCCAAAGCAACCGGTCTTTGCGATCGATCATGACATTCAGAACCACTCGCCTGAGAACCTCGGCAAGTATGCCAAGATCGAAGCGTTTGCCAATGAGCATGGCGTTGACTTCTATCGACCAGGCACAGGCATCAGCCACCAGGTAATGGTCGAGTATGGCTATGTGACACCAGGCAGCATGGTGGTCGGCTCCGATTCCCATTCGAATCTTTATGGCGCAATTGCGGCCATGGGCACACCGGTCGTGCGCACCGATGCCGCCTCCATCTGGGCAACCGGAGAGACCTGGTGGCAGGTGCCTCAGGTAGCCAAGGTCACGCTCTCTGGAAAACTGCGCCCAGGGGTTGTCGGCAAGGATGTGATCATCGCGCTCTGCGGGGCGTTCAATAATGATGAAGTGTTGAACATGGCTGTTGAATTCCAGGGCGATGAGCTCGATTGCCTGAGCATGGATCAGCGAATGAGCATCTCGAACATGACTACGGAATGGGGAGCGTTGGCGGGGGTCTTCCCCTTTGACGAGACACTCAGGCAATGGCTGTTGAAGCGGGCAGAGTGGCTTGCCAGTCGCAATACGCCTCGATATACACCTGAAGATGTTGAACGCTGGTATCAACACCGCCCTCAAGCGGAAACCGGATGCCACTATGCCGTTGAACTGGAACTGGATCTTGCGAGTGTCATTCCCCATGTATCGGGGCCTGATCACGTCAAGGTCATGCACGCGCTGCCTGAGATCGAGCAGGAGCATGTGAAGGTCAACAAGGCCTATCTGTTGAGTTGCGTCAATGCTCGCCTGGAGGACCTGGCGGCAGCAGCAGCGATTGTTGATGGTAAGCAGGTCGCTGATGGTGTTGATCTGTACGTGGCAGCCGCAAGTGGCAATGTGCAGGCTGAAGCCGAGGCACAGGGTTACTGGTCTTCCCTTGAGAAAGCGGGGGCACACTTCCTGCCACCTGGCTGCGGTACCTGCATTGGGCTTGGCGCCGGCACGCTGGAACCAGGTGAGGTGGGCATCAGTGCGACCAATCGCAACTTCAAGGGACGAATGGGATCACGTGATGCCAAGGCCTACCTGGCCAGTCCGGCAGTTGTCGCAGCCTCTGCGCTGGCTGGATACATCTGCTCTCCTGAAGCCTACGATTCAATCAAGCCAACCATTAACACCACATTGAACGGGCCAAGGCCTTCAACAGGAGGCACTACGCCCATTCTTGACGGATTCCCCAAACGACTTGAGGGCCGCTTGCTCTGGCTTCCCGTTGACAATCTGAACACGGATGGCATCTACAGTGGCAAGATGACCTATCGCGATGATGTTACGGAAGAAGAGATGAAAGCTGCAGCGATGGAAAACTATGACCCGTCCTTCGCGGCGTTTTCCAAGTCTGGTGACATTCTTGTTTCCGGGTTGAACTTTGGAACAGGATCGAGCCGTGAGCAAGCAGCAACATGCCTCAAGGCTCGTGGCGTTCAGGCGGTCATTGCCGCTTCATTCAGCCAGACCTATGTCCGCAATGCCATCAACAACGGCTTCCTCTGTCTGACGTGCCCCTCGCTCATCGCGCACCTGCGAACTGAACATGCCGGCAATGATTCACTGACGATTCCGGTCGGCCAACTGGTCATCGATTTCGAGCAATCCCGCATGACACTCGACGGTTCCACTTTCGACTTCATGCCCTTGGGAACGGTCCCCCAGGAGATCGTGATCGCTGGAGGGGCTGAAGAGGTGGTTCGTGCTCGTCTAAACTCCTGAATCGCCTGCTGGGACCACCGCCAGCACTCCCAGGCCGAATCTCAACCTGCTTCTTGCATCAATATTCTTGACTCTGCGTCAAGTTGGTTTGATGATGAAAGACCATGAGATGCCGGGTTTTCGGCACCCATGGTCACCTGTGGGAGGGATACAGGCATGATTGCTACCGGGCTGTTTCGTCGATGTTCAATGAGTCTCGGCATGGTCGCCATGATTGCATCGAGTGCTTACTCAAATGATCAATCGAATGCGGTCGGTGACGGCCGTGGTGTCTTTGTCTGGTTTGATTCGGCTGTCTGGAGTTCCACGACGGATTGGTTTGAAAACGCATCTCCCGTTCCTGACTGCATTAAAACCATTGATGGCAATCAGTACATGCGTCCTCGGACGACGATCATTGCTGATACCAATGGCAATGGCTTCAATAATCTCCATGACCTTGTTACTGATAACGATTCATCGATGCCGTCCGGCGCTCAATTGAATAACGGCAATGTATTTGTCATTTCGACATCACTGGATGCAACAGGAGAAGATGAGTTCCGGCCTTGGGACAATCTGAATGCGAGCGATCTACCTTCCTGCTTCGAGAGCGTCGATCATGCCAAGGAAGTCACTTACCAGGCTTTTTATTCGTACGTCAAAGGGATGATCAACTCCGGCAATGGATCGGGCTCTGTTCCCGTTTCATTGATGCTCAGCTCTCCCAGAACACTTCGATTCGGGCGACTCCTGAGCAACAAGCATCATTTTGATCCAAATGATTCCGTGTATTTCGGCGGCAAGACACAGATGAATGCCAGTGCGAATGCACCCAACCTCGAGTTCACGACGACAAAACAGGAGTCCGCCGCGCATTGCTGGAGCATGACCTGGCCGGATAATGCCTCGACCTCAGCCGTAGATGACGTCAAGCTCGTCCTGAATTACACGAAACGCTGTATTGAATTCGCCAAGCATTGCAACATAACCGGTGGTCTCGGGGCATCACCTGTACTTGATGTCTATCTGGATCTTGAACTGATGCAGTTGAGTCACACGGCAGCGAGCAACAACAATATTTCCGTTGGAACAAGTTATCCGGGCATGGAGCACATGCCACAGGCATGCAAAGATAGTGCTGCCTTGCCGACTCCGCCCAACTACTGGTCCGTTTCAGCCAACGTCGCTGATGCATTCTGGCGCACGTTGCGGATGACCCGTACGCTCATTGATGAGTACAACAATGATCCGATTCGGCAGCCCGACGATGTGAAATTGACCCTCTCCGTGTGGTCTCAGGAGGCCTATCGGTTCTGTTCACCTCGCTTCGGCATTCTGGACACCATGGCCAGTGCCGATTCATGGAATCAGACTGGAGACCACACGACGAATTCTCTCTGGGGCAAATTCAATCAGCCTTTCGGCACAGCCAAGGTGTACCGCCGTACCGGTGGGACGGATGACAACCCGACATTTGAAACCGAGTCGTGGCAATGCGATTGCGCTCGCCTTGATCCTTCTGCAGGAGTCGGCGATGCCATGTACGAAATGACGACTCCTGAAGTGGATGATTTCAATATCAACAACTGCATTCTGCAGTTTGCCAACAGGGTCGCTTATGGAACCTATCAGTCCGTACCGGCTTCCATTCAGCAACCAAAGAAAAACTGGGGCAAGATAGATGGTCGCAATGACGTGGCTGTCGACATCATTGGCCAGGGCATGCCCGCCAAGGAAGATGACTTTGCCGTTCTGCCGGGGCAAGGTATTCCGCTCGGCGGATACGACATGGATACCCCCATCAACTTCGCCAAGCAATCCACCTTCGTCACGGTTCCCGGGACCGATCAGGAATGGGCAAGCTGGCAGGCAAGGCTCTCGGATGGCGGATGGGCGCTCTATCCACCCAACTTCGACGATCCTCAGGTCCCCAGTACGACCTGGTCCAGGTACTACTACAACCCGATCGGTGCCTGGCCGAATCCAACTGCCAATGACAACGCCACACCCAATTGGTCGAATTTCGGACCAAGCTCTGAATGTGCTCGCTATTGGGGCAGCTTCGACATGAATCATGGCGGCTGGGTGCCGTTTGCCGCTCGCATGCTGACACAAGTAGATCGCTGGCGAGTACTGAACGACGTTGAAGTACAGGACGCGCCGAGAATCATCATGACACTCGAACTCACGCCATTGAGCTCCGCTCAAGCCGGAGCAGGAGGGGGCGCCTGCTTCAAGAACTCCTATGGCAACCAATGGGTCTGGGGAGAAGCGTCGGGTACTACGACCTGTGCATCCGGAATGGAGCCTGCCGGCAGCAACTTCGATTGGCCCAATGTCATGATCGACTCCATGTGCCAGGACGATCGAGTGCTCTATCTCTTCGGCAGTGACGAGCCCGACAAGATGAACACCAGCAACGATCTGAAGATCGGATCTGCCTGGGGCCTGGCTCCGGCATCAGCCTTGTTCTCCAGCACAATGGCCCCTTCGGGAACACCACTGTCGACCTATCTTGACAGCAAGACCCCCTTTGCCTTCAACAACCACTTTTCATATCACTGCCTCATGACCCACCAGGACATGAGTGGTTTCTATGTGGTTATTCCGGATCCGCATAAGCCGATTCCGTATGCGGTCGACGCCGCTACCGGTGCTCGATCCTGCTGGAATCCCTATGCCGATGACCCCAATAATCCACATCATCCGCCGCTGTTCGGTGGGTGTACCTGTCCGGCCGCAACCATGTTCCAGATGCCAACGGCCCTCGATTATCTGATTCTGGGAACCCCGGGGGACACGACTGGTGACAACCAGTCAGACATCGAGGACCTTCTGAAGGTTCTTGCACTCTGGGGCTCGGAGTGCGATGCCCCCTGTGTATTCGATCATAATGGCGATCGAATCATCGATGTGAGCGATCTGCTGGGGGTCATAGAGGGATTTGGCACGGACTGGAACTGAGGTTTCGACCTCCTCATCAGCCACCTGATGTACCGACCCAAATTTGTCCCATGTCCCGAGCAAGGACCGTGGGCTATGTCACGTGATTTTCGCTAAACTGTGTGGCTCTACCCCTTTTCAGGAGCCCCAGATGGCCAAGTACAAGATCGCCTGGATGCCCGGAGACGGCGTCGGCAACGAAGTCATGGACGCGACCCGCATCGTTCTTGATGCGATGAATTTCGACGCTGAATACATTCACGCTGATATCGGCTGGGAGTTCTGGTGCAAAGAGGGCGATCCGCTTCCACAGCGAACGATCGACATCCTCAAGGGCACCGACTGTGCCTTGTTTGGTGCCATCACCAGCAAGCCTCGGGATGAAGCCCATGAGGAACTGCTCCCTGAACTCAAGGACAAGGAGCTGGTTTACTTCAGCCCGATCGTCAAGCTCCGCCAGATGTTCAACTTGCACACGAACCTGCGTCCCTGCAAGGCTTACCCTGGCAACCCCCTGAATTACAAAGACGAGATCGACCTGGTTGTTTTTCGTGAAAACACCGAAGGCAGCTACGGCGGCGTCGAGTGGTTCCCGCTTCCAGAGAAGGTCTACGATGCCCTCTGCGACAACCCGAAGATGGTCAAGTGGAAAGAGAAGGGCCTCGAGAATGTGGCCCTGTCCACTCGAATCATGTCCAAGCAGGGCTGTGAGAGCATCATCAGGCAGTCCTTCGACTATGCCAAGAAGTTCAATCGCAAGTCGGTCACCCTGGTCGAAAAGCCCAATGTTCTTCGTGAAACAGGCGGCCTGATGACTCGTGCATTCCGCGAGATTGCCAAGGAATATCCAGGTATCGATGCCTGGGAAGCCAACATTGATGCCATGTGCATGTGGCTCATCAAGAATCCATTCGACTACGACGTCCTCGTTGCAGAGAACATGTTCGGCGACATCATCTCCGACCTTTGTGCTGGACTGGTCGGCGGCTTGGGCTTTGCCTGTGCAGCCAATATCGGCGATGACTATGCCGTCTTCGAGCCAACACACGGCAGTGCTCCCAAGTACTACGGCAAAGATGTCGTCAACCCGATGGCCATGTTCCTCACGGCCAAGATGATGCTTGATTGGCTTGGTGAAACCGAGGCTGGCACACGTCTCGAAGCTGCCGTTGCCGAGGTCATCGAAGAGGGCAAGATCGCAACCTACGACGTCAAGGGTCGTGGCAAGGGCGATTCGACCACGGTCGTTGCCCAGGAAGTCGCTCGCAAGCTCAGTACCGTCAACGCCTGATACGAGAAGGAACCAGAACCATGGGTGGCCACGACACGTCCAAGAACAACACCGACTTCATCTCCTGGCAACTGGCGGAGTGGGCCTCGAAACTCACCTATGAGGACTTGAGTCCTGAGGCCATCCAGTGTGCCAAGCTGTATCTCTACGATTCCTTCGGTTGTGCTCTGGGTGGATCACAGCAACACGATCTCGAGATGTTTCTGGATCATGCACGTGCGATGGGTGGGGCGGACACCTGCACCGTATTTGGTTCTGGCTTTCGTACGGATCCAGTAACAGCTGCAATGCTCAATGCACTCTGCATTCGAGCGATGGATTACAACGACATCTACTGGAAGGCTGACCCGGCCCATCCCTCGGACATCATTCCTGCAGCACTGTCCATCTGCGAGATGAATGGCCTTTCCGGCAAGGACCTGATCCTGGGCACCTGCATCGGTCACGAAATTGAAATGCGTCTCGCTGAATTCGGTGATCCTGGCGTACGTGAGTACGGATGGCACCATGCCACCATTACCTGCATTGCATCTCCGATTGTTGCCGGTCGCATGCTTGGCCTTACTGCAGAACAGATTCAGCAGGCCATCGGCATCAGTGCATCGCCATCCATGTGCCTGGGGGCTGTTACCGCCGGCAAGCTCACCAACATGAAGAACACCGTCGATCCCATGGCTACCCGTTGTGGTGTTGAAGCAGCCCTCCTGGCGGCACGCGGCTACAGCGGCCCGGAGCATGTCATTGACGGCAAGGAAGGCCTGGTTCACTGCTTCGAGAAGTTTGGCGGCAAGTTCCATCTGGACATGCTCACGGATGCTCTGCCGACTTGCTCCAAGTGTCACTGGAAGATTCTGGATTGCGGAATGAAATCCTTCCCCATTGAAGCACTCAGCCATGCGCCGCTGACGGCGATGATGAAGATCGTCAAGGCTCATGATCTTGATCCAGATCAGATCACCGAGATCAAGGTCGAAGTCATTGCCCGTGCTGCTGACATTCTTGGCGATCCGGCCAAGTACCGCCCGACCAGCAAGGAAACAGCCGACCACTCCCTGCCATACTCCTTGGCGGTTGGATTGGTCGACGGAATGGTCACCCCGCTTCAGTTCAAGCAAGAACGTATTGATGACCCTGCTCTGATTCCTGTCATGGACAAGATCAAGGTTGTTCCCAATGATGAGTTCGAATCACTCTTCCCGAAGTTCCAGCCAAGCCAGGTGACGATCACCTTGCAGGACGGTACTGCTCATACAGAACGGGTCGATGTTCCCAAGGGCGATCCTCGGGATCCTATGACCGAGGAAGAAATCGCAGTCAAGTTCAACGCACTGGGCACAGCGGTTGTCGGCGAGGCCACCTGCAATGATCTGCGCACGCTCATCATGAACATCGAAAATGAGACGACACTTGATCGACTCTTTGAGTCGATGACGGCTCGCGTGACGGCCTGAGGTCAACCATCCTCAGCCGATACAGGATCCCCAGTTGCCAATGACCCTCAACAGGTCCTTGATATTCACTTCGCCGTCGCCGTCGTCATCACCTTCGCAAGAAATGCATTTCTCAAGATTGCACGGCTGACCTTCCCCGAAGAACAGGGTGCCTTGGGCATCACAGTCATCGCGTGTGACCAGGACACACGTGCCTTGGATGCAGCATCCGCCGACAGGGGGGGTGCATGTGATTCCTGAGCAGGACACGCCTGCGCCATGAAACGTGCTTGAAGGCCGTGCCAGGCACTCGGTCGCCGAAACCTGAATGCAGGAATAGGATCCATTGTCATCCAGATAGCAACAGGCCCCGGGAGGTGGCCCGGGATCGCACTGGATCATCTGGCAGGACTGGCCCTGGTACCACTGCACGAAGTTCCCTTCTTCTGCATAGTCCTGGCAGAACTGGAACGTGGCCCCTTCGTAACAGGCGCCTTCAGGGGATACGCAGCAGGCGCCACGAGGCGCATACAAGTCGCAGCTCACGTTCTCGCAACTGCTTCCATCGTGAAAGATGGCGTAGGGCCCGCGGAGATCACACTGTTCCTGTGTCATGACCTCACAGGCAACAACCCAGGATTCTTCGTAGAAGCAGCAGGCGCCAGCGAGGCCTTCGTCAACACAGTTGGAGCCGACCCCGTAGAACGTACCATTCAGCGCCTCGCAATAGGCGGCTGTCATTTGGGCAGCACCTGGCGTGCCGAAGATCGTGTAGTTGCAGCAACCGACTGGCAAGATCAGGGGGATTGTGCCGATCTCGGCATAATCCACCGCGATGAAGGGCTCGGATGGTAGATGAAGTTCCACGTCCATCAATCCGTGATAGAAGTTTGGTCCACCATCGGCCATGACGGTAGACCAAGGCAATTCAGCAGTAACTGCCTGGAGTTCTCCATCATTGGCGCTGGCATTATCAAGAGTCGATAGGTTTGCGATGTGCACCTTGCCATACCGATCGCGATAGCGGACTTCGCCTGGATTTACGTCGTAGTCGCCAATGAGCAGGTTGACATACAACGTCTGGCCTTCATCGATGTCTGTTTTGAGTACCTGGAAGTCGAAGTGGAAGATGGGGTTGACTCCGCAGATTGAATCGACGGTACCGCCATCCGGACACTCGTTCCAGTACCAGGCATTGCCATGAGGACCGATGGCGACATCGGTGTACTGCGAGCCTTCGCTGCCGATATTTTGAAATCCGAATTCCTCGACCAACGAGTTGCCCCAGTCATCGGCCGATCTGTTGTCAAATTCATCACTTCCTGCACTACACCCCATGTAGCCCATTGCCCCGGTGCAATCAAGATCAGGAAGGTAGTCGCCGCTCTGGAGAACGTCGACTCCATCCGCGTTGATTGGGTCTCCCTCGGCGTTGAGGAGTTGGCCGCCGGAACAACTCCCGTCGAGTGACGTGTTCCATGAGTTGAACGGCCAATCTGCTTCACCGTTACCTGGGGCAGTTCCTGTCATGAAACCAACACCATCGACATCGCCTACGCGAATGAACATATCGGCGCGATTGACATTCACCATTCCACAGGCCATTACGAGCAAAAACAGAGACATTCCCATTGCACCCCTCCTCCCGAATTGATACCAACCACTCTAGTGGGAGGAGCGGCCTGTATTGATCTGAAAAGAGTGAATACGCAGCACGGAGCTGAGAAGGGGTTACTGAGGCCCGTAATTCATAGCCTTAAACTTGGCGCAGACTCGGTCCATTTCCTCATCATCGATGATGGACGGTTCGCCCATGGCGCATGCTCGCCAGTACAACTCAGCCAATGATTCAATTTGAATCGTGAGTTCCAGGGCATCCCAGAGGTCAGAGGCAACAGCAACCAGGCCATGGTGATCCAATAGGCATGCGTGCCGATCACCCATGGTTTTCACGACGATTTCTGAGAGTTCACCTGTTCCAAATGTCCGGTAGGGAGCACAGGGGACTTCGCAGCCATTGACGATGCCAATCAGGTAATGAATGGCAGGAAGTGGTTTTCCAAGGACTGCCAGTGTCGTTGAAAAAGTGGGGTGTGTATGCAGGACTGCATTGACATCCGGCCTGGCCTCAAATATTGCCTGGTGCAGATGCCACTCGCTGCTTGGCTTGGTATTGGATTTCGCCAACCATCTGCCCTGACGAATATTGCCCTCCATGTCCAGGTGAACAATGTCATTTGGTTTCATGTCTGCATATGACATTCCCGAGGGAGTCACCAGAAACCCATCGTCTGCACGAACTGAAGCATTGCCGGCCGTGCCCTTGACGAATCCCAGTCGGCTGATTTCCTGGCCAACTTTGACCAACCTTCGACGACGTACGACATTTTGTTCCGGAGTCAGCATGAGTAGGCATTCCATTCCTGGCCCATGACTGGCTGACGCCAGTGGCGGGGGGCTCGATTTTGGATGATTGCCAGGACCTTGCCTGGCAGCATGAGTCTACCTTGAGTCCCGGTAAGGCTGTAGACTGCCGCCATGTCACTCATAGTCACCGGCACAATCGGCATTGATACCGTTCACACTCCCACTGGTTCGGCCGAGGATGTTCCCGGCGGTTCCTGCGCCTATTTCGCGGCCGCAGCATCCTGCTACACGCCCACTCGGCTTGTGGCTGCTGTCGGAGAGGATTGGCCAGAAAGCCACCGGGAGGTGCTGTCGAGCTTCCCAGGAATCGATCTGGCTGGACTTGAAACACGAACTGGGTCAAATACCTTCCGCTGGGGAGGTCGATATCTCGAAAACCTCAATGATCGTGAGACCCTGTTCACCGATATTGGGGTCCTTGCTGAAGCCCCTCCTGCCATCCCGGAGTCATTCCGTGACAGCCATGTCGTCTTTCTGGCAAACACCCATCCAGCGGTCCAGTACGGCTTTCTGGAGCACCTTCCTGAGCGCCGCTTCACTGTTGCTGACACCATGGACCTCTGGATCAACACGGCCAAGGATGATCTTCTGAAACTGCTGAAGTCGATTGATGGCCTGGTAATCAACGACTCGGAAGCACTTCTGCTCACCGGAATCCGGAATCCCATTGATGCCGCGCGAGCCATCATGGAACTCGGGCCAGGCACTGTCGTCGTCAAGAAGGGCGAACATGGTGCTGTTCTGGCCAGTGGCGATGAACTGGCAGTGCTGCCTGCGTATCCGGCGGATGGAAAACAGGTCGTGGATCCAACGGGATGTGGCGATTCCTTTGCCGGCGGCATGATGGGATGGTTGGCCAGCCGAGGACGTTGGGATTTTGCAGAACTGCAGACTGCCATCGCATGGGGGACTGTCAGTGCCAGCTTCACCCTGGGGGCGTTTGCCCTTGAAGGTCTCATGGATCTCGACATGTCAGTCATCGAGCAGAGAATGATTGACTACCAGGCAACTGCTCGCGTTGGCGATCAGGCCCCAGTACGTACATGATTCTTAGATAAAGAAGTCATTTATGACTGTGGAGCCAAGCCCGAATAAGAGGCGCATTCATGCGAAGTGGTCGCTCTTTACCGTGTTCAGCCTCTTCTCGATAGCAGCAGTCATTCTCATATCCATCGGCAGAGATCATGCCGAACATGCCCCGGCTGGCTGGGGCCACGTGTTTGACGGGATAGGGCCGTTTATTTGGGGATGCCTATGCTCGGTCTGCGCCTTGGTGCTGCTGATCGTGACATTTGTGCTCACGCTGAAATCGAAATCAGATGGAACAAAGCCGTCTTATGTCACCGTTCTCTTGCTGATGTTGGCTCTGGCCATTGTCCTGTATTTCGTCCTGGCATTCGATTGATTTGGTGGCCAGGCCTCCGTACGTGCATGAGCGATAGACAAAGAACAGTTTCATGATGCCGTGCTGACTGCAGCCGATTCAGCCTGCGTGCTATTCGAATTTGGATGCAACTCTCAACTTCACGCAACAGCCACACGGTTTGTTGCAAGTCTGGCAGCGGCGTAGGCGGCGATGAGATACAGAGGCATTTCGATCCACATCCATGCAGGCAGCGGCAGACTCATCATGTTCAAGATACCCAGGATCAATGAAATTGATCCGACAATCATGGCACAAAGAACGGGCGCCTTGCTGCTGACAAGTGCAGCGATAAGGCCACCAACAAATGCCTGTCCGACATGAGCAACCAGGACAATGAAGAATGCCATGAAAGGAAGCTTGAAGAAGTAGATCGCCACCATATCTGGATCATCCCATCCCCCTTCAGGCATCGGATACAGAGCGATATTCAGTACGACCAGCGCCATGTTGAAGATCATTCCCGCAATCAATCCGATCACGACTGCAATGATGCTTCGAAGCATGGATCACCCCAATTGAATGCTATACAAGTTCATGCATATCATATGGCCAGGCCTGATAGGAAAACAATTTCAGCAGACGGATGCGATGTCGATAGACGGAGTGAGCAGGGGGCTACAGACAATCGCCCCATGAAGAGATCAGGATGAGAACATCATTCACATCCGTTGCTCCATCATCATTCAGATCACCGCCATCGGATATGCCAAATACTGCAAGCAAAGCAAGCAGGTCATCAACACCGACTTCGCCATTGCCATCAAGGTCGCCGGGACAAACACTGCAGTCATCGCATACGTCCTCAACGCAGTTTCCACTGGCATCAGTCCATGTGCCGCCGTAGATCTGACCTGGCGTCTCGTTACCGCACACCGTGGTGCTGGTCAGGATCACATTCCACTGTGGACTCAGGTCGATACCACCGTTGTTGCCGCTATTGCCGGTAATGGTGCAGTCGACGAAGTGGGCTGTGCCTCCAATGGAGGAATCTCCATCGGAGTTGGTGCCAAGGAAGAAGTGCACGCCGCCGTTTCCACCACCCCATGGGAACGAACCGTAGTTGTTCTCAATGATGCAATTGGTCACCGTAATCTCGCTGGCTGGATGCCCGTCCCAATCCAGAAAGCTCAAGCCACCTATGAAATTCGATGTGCTGTCGAAGATCAGGCAGTCCTCCACGGTTCCCTGGAAGTTGCCAACCCTCAGTCCAGTGGAGCTGTCGTATGAGCCCTCGAAGATGCAATTCCTGATGTACCCAATGCCGTTGGTCAGGGCAACGCCACCACCTGCAGTCCCGAAGCGTCGGAAATGCACGTGCTCGATCACCATTGGGTGCTCTTCCGAATCCGAGCCCTCGATGTAGATGCCCGCGAAGTCGCTGTCCTCGCCATCGAGAATTGTTGCGGGGGTGCCGTCGGCATTCGTCTCGCCGATGATCGAAACCGCCATCTCCTCGGCGACCAATGTCTCCTCGTCGAGATCCTCCAGGAAATAGGTGCCAGCCGCGATAGCGATCGTGTCGCCGTTGGCGAGTTCTTCCCATGCCATTTCCAGCGTTGGATACTCACTGGGCACATGCAAAATGCCGTCGGCATCGCGGCATCGATCAGGCGCCCCATCACCGTCCTCGTCCAGACAATTGCCCCAGCCGCATGAGTCATCATCCAGCACAACTGCACCGAACACCTGTCCACCTGCATTGCCGCAGATGATCGAGTTGACCACCGTCGTCTGGCCGGGCCAAGTCGCATGACGAATGCCGCCGACGCCGTCGCTGGCCGTGTTTTCAGTGACGAGGCAGTCGACCAATGACGGCTGGGCGCCATCATTGTATCCATTGCTTTTGCTGAACATCCCGCCTCCGTCTTGGGCGTCA
>JAQWTL010000022.1 GCA_029242715.1 Phycisphaerales bacterium | reverse complement strand
TTGGCACCTCGATGTCGGCTCATCGCATCCTGGGGCTGTAGGAGGTCCCAAGGGTTGGGCTGTTCGCCCATTAAAGCGGTACGCGAGCTGGGTTCAGACCGGCGTGAGCCAGGTCGGTCCCTATCTGCTGTGGGCGTTGCACTATTGACCGGAACTCTCCCTAGTACGAGAGGATTGGGAGGGACTCACCCCTGGTGTGCCAGTTGGACCGCTCGGTCCACCGCTGGGTAGCTAAGTGAGGCAGGGATAACCGCTGAAAGCATCTAAGCGGGAAGCCCACCGGAAGATGAGTAGTGCACGTTCATTTGAATGAGAGACCCCCGGAAGACCACCGGGTTGATAGGCCGCACGTGTAAGGGCAGAAATGTCCTCAGCGAAGCGGTACTAACGGTCGATGATCTGGTCATATCACCCGGGTTCCGACGATGGAACCTGGAGACCGGTCACGTTTTATCTCGAAACTGGTCACATGAGGCACCTTGAGTGCCTCGATCGAACGAATCAACACACCTCGCAAGGACGTAAGTCCTTGCGCGGACTTGTCGGTGAAGATAGGTCCGGGGCGACACCTGATCCCATACCGAACTCAGAAGTTAAGCCCGGGCCGCCGATGATACTGCTAAGCGGGAAAGTAGGTCATTGCCGACGCCTTGACCCCGGTCGTGGAAACACGGCCGGGGTCTTTTTATGCGCCGATGGTTTTGCAGGATCAGGTGGCCACTTTCGTCTGCAGGAGATCTTCGTCAACGTGCTCAAGGAAACCAGCAAGGAAATCCATGGCGAGTTCAGCCTTCGTTGGTTTCAGGGTGAACACCGTTGAAATAAGTATGCCGCCTTCGCTGATCTCAAGGTGCCACTTCTCATTGTGATGTTCCAGGAGGTATTCCATCATGTTCTGTGAGATGAAATCGTAGGTCAGTTTCTCATCGGCAGACGACACATGCCAGTTCTTGTTGAAAGTGTCGAGTTCGAAGCGAAGCTTGTGGTAGCCCCAGTTGGCCATCTGTCCTTCATCAAGCCGTTTGAGGCTTGAGAGGAATCCAGACGGAGTAATGATGACCCGTGGCAGTTTGGCGCTGCAGTGTGCGAATACGGAACTGTATTCACCCTCGCTGGATGGCGAACCAAGGTCGAACCAGAGTGTGTCAAAGGCAGTCATGAGAGTGCCTTGCCACTTGCCTTCAAGAATATTGGCATTGGTCTGCCAGTCGCCACGGAACCGATTCGAGCAGAAAGCCCAGAGCTTTGTCTGCATTTGGGAATCACCGAAGAAGCGATGGGCCATGCTGGCCTTGGCGCTTAGGGCATGGCCTCCTCGTGCCTTGGCAGCATCGGGATCTGCCGTGGGCATCTGCATGATTTCGCCATTGTATTCTGCTGGCTTCGCGCAGAACGTGAAGTCATGAGCTTTGGACCATTTCGTAAAAGCCTTGGCTCTTTGGTTGTTCTTGATTTTGAAGTAAGCCATCTGTCCGCCAAGCATGACGGCGTCGCCGATGGCATCATCGAGTAAGCCCATGGTTCCCCTCCTTGAAGTGCCCATATGGCGAGGGCACATGAGTTTCAGCATAACCAACTCGTGACATGACTTGTTTCCTGGAGTGACTTGGATTGAGGATATCCTCCCGGCGGTAGAATCAACCGCCGCAGCCGGAGGAGGGCGCTCCAGTGATAACACTCCTGATCGCAGTCCTTGCCGGAATCGGTTTTCTGGTGGCCTACCACACCTATGGTCGCTGGCTGGGGGGGAAGATCTTCCGCCTGGCGGCTGATCGAGTCTGTCCATCCGAGGCACTGCGTGATGACGTCGATTTCGTTCCCACCCGCCGCAGCATCGTATTCGGGCATCACTTCACATCTATTGCAGGTACCGGGCCCATCGTTGGTCCGGCCATCGCGGTCATGTGGGGTTGGCTGCCCGCGTTGATCTGGGTGTTCCTTGGTTCAATCTTCATCGGAGCGGTACACGATCTTGGTTCGCTTGTGGTGAGTCTCCGGAATGATGGCCAGACCATCGGCGATGTGGCTGGACGTGTCGTGAACCGACGCGTCCGCATGCTCTTTCTGCTGGTGCTCTTGATCGGTCTGACTATTGTGCTGGCAATATTTGGATTGGTGATTGCCATCGTGTTCCGGATGTTCCCGGAAGCGATCTTCCCATGCATCGTCCAGGTTCCTATCGCGGTCGTGATCGGCTTATGGCTGAACCGGCGAGGGGTCTCGTTGGTTCTACCGTCCATCATCGCTTTGATGCTGATGTATGCCAGTGTGGTGTTCGGTGACTGGGGGCCTCTGGCAACATTCAATCACGCCCTGGCGGAATGGCCAACCATGGTCTGGGTCTTTGTTCTCCTTGGCTATTCATTCGTCGCATCCGTTCTGCCTGTGGGCATTCTTTTGCAGCCACGGGATTACATCAATTCACTCCAGTTGATTTCGACACTTGGTCTGGTTCTCATCGGCTTGGCTGTCGCCGCCTTCATCGGTGGCGCTCCTGTGGAGATTGCTGGTGAGATGACACGGCCTCCTCTGGAGATTGCCGCACCAATGGCTCAATGGGACCCAGTAGGGGCGCCCATGATCTTTCCGTTTCTCTTCGTGACGATCGCCTGCGGTGCCATCAGCGGGTTCCATTGCCTGGTTGCCAGTGGAACTTCCAGCAAGCAGCTGGCCAACGAAACAGATGCCCGCTTCGTTGGCTATGGAAGCATGTTGACGGAAGGTTTTCTGGCAACGATCGTCATCCTTGCCTGTATTGCAGGACTTGGTCTGGGTGTCGCCGGTGACTCTGGTGTGTTGCTTGGTCAGGCTGCATGGGATGCGCGATATATCTCATGGTCCGAAGCAGGCGGGCTAGCATCCAAGCTGCATGCATTCGTAGACGGCTCATCGAACTTCCTGGAGTCCATGGGCATTACAGAACTGATCTCACTGGCGCTCATGGGTGTTCTGGTGGCATCCTTTGCCGCGACGACGCTGGACAGTGCCTGCCGTCTTCAGCGATATGTGATTCAGGAGATCTGGGCGAGCCTTGGTTACTCGCCTGCAAGCAAGGGACGGATGAGAAGAATCGCCTGGTCCGTACCCGGTCGTTATATCGCCACGAGCATCGCGGTGGTGCTCGGTGCACTGCTGGCGGCAATACCAGCAAGTGGGGGGGATTGGACCTGGGCGACTACCGGCACTGGTGGGTTGATTCTCTGGCCGCTGTTCGGTGTCACCAATCAGTTGCTCGCTGGCCTGGCCTTCCTCGTGATCGCCTTCTATCTCTGGCGGCGCAATCGTCCGATCTGGTTTCTTCTCTTTCCGATGTTGTTGATGTTGGTGATACCAATGTGGGCAATGATCGAACAGATCTTCACCAATCGTGGTGGAGATGATGCATGGTGGGACCAGGAGCGATGGTTGCTGGTTGGCATTGGCCTGGCGACCATAATTCTTGAGACCTGGATGATCATCGAAGGTCTGCTCCTGTTCCCTCGAGTGCGAGGTCTGCTTGAAGGGCAGATCAGGAAGCAGAAGACATCGGAAGTTGTCTGAACCGTTGATCTTTGTTTCTATTGGCATCAATTGAACCGGCCGCCCCGATTTCAGGAGGCGGCCGATCCAGTCCCGCTCACTTCCGGGTATGTGGGTCAATCGGGGCAATTGCCCCAGTTGGATACCACGATCAATACGTCTTCAATATCAACTCGTTGGTTGTCCGTGATGTCACCAGGGCTGCCACCCTCGTTGTTCCAGGACTCGAGGACCACCAGGAGGTCTTCGACATCGACGGATCGGTCCCAGTTCACATCGGCATCACAGTCCAGCAGGTCCTGAGCGCCTTCGCCGGTTTCCTCGATATTCGGAACGCGATCCATATCGTCGGTCCAGTTCGAGCGGCTGCGATTGATCTTGAATCGTGGGCCACAAGGGTTGCCATGGCGGGCATTATCCGGATTCACGATCCAATCGCGGTCAACCTTCTGATAGGCATTGATGGCTTCGCGGGCAGACACCAGCAGGTCACCCGAGTCATCGACCTGGATCCCGGTGGCACCTTCTGCGCCTGCCAGTTGCAGGGCTTCGGCGACCAGTTCACCACGATCTTCGGTGACATGCCAGGCGCGATCTGCTTCCACGTCCAGCAGGAAGACGCTTCCATCAACGGGATTGATGGCCATATCCATCGATTCTGAGAAGGACACGTTGCTGGGGAGTCGCTTGGTTTGCAAGTCCGCGGAGTAATCAACTGGCAGGTAGGCCAGGTGACCGGTCTGGGGGAGCAGGATGACCAGTGAATCGGATCGATCATCAACGACCATCTTGGGCGCTGGTGAAGGCAGTGGGATGGCCCCAATGAATTCCTGATCATCGCCGCCGTATTGGTTGACATTGCCCTCATCAAGGACGTGCAGGTTGCGGTGGCGATCGAATGCCATGGCCGTGGGGCGGACCAGATTGTCGATTGGTGATGGGTCGATTGAACCATCGTGGTTGCTGATGGGAAACAGCTTGTAATGATTTTGCTGTTTGGCCAGGAGCCATGCTTTGTGGTTATCTGGATCCGGGAGCAGGTCCACGATGTGCTCGAAGTCGTCAAGGCGCTGGAAGATATTGGAAGCGCCCTGGCTGCCGGCGATGGTGCCCAAACGGTAGTAGTTGAATCCGTTGTCGTAGGGTTGCCAGGAGTAGGCACACTTGGGTTGGATGGCGACCCAACCCCAGAGCCAACGGCTGGAACCAGTTCCGCCAATGCGGGACATCTTCTTGAGTTCTCCGCCGTCTAAGATCTGGAAATCCGAGACCGACCACATGCGTGTCTTGAACGCGGATTGGCTGTAGAGATCAGTGCCGCCACTCCCGGGATCTCGCACCCCGATGGTTCGTTCATTCTCGTCGGCCTTCGCATAAGTAAAAGTGACCATATGACCGCCAAATGGTGACAAGGTCGTGAAGCCATCATCGTTCTGGTTCGTGTTGCAGAAGAGGTAGTAGGGGACGACGATCTGATCATCGAGGGCCACTTGGGTCATGGTTTCGAAGTTGGGCGTGAACGTACTGGAGAGATGAACATCCGTGACGACGAACTTCTCTTTGAGTCGTTCTCGGATCGGGTCATCAATATCATTCGGAGCAGTGCCTGAATCTGGATCCGTGTCCATTTCATCAGCGAGTTCCAGGATGTGCATGCCAGAATCGTTGTACTTGAATTGCGAACCCCAGAGTCCCTGGCCAGGCTCGATCTCGGTGAAGCCGTGATTGGCGATATAGGCCATGGCATTACCGCAGGCTGTCGGGGCACAGAAGTTACTCCCGTTGCTGGGGAAACCGACCTTGTCAGGATCGTCTTGGGCGCGATTCTGATCGAAATCGGGCATCTGCTTGAGGACGTACATGAAGTTCGAGTCGTCCGTCCACTGGGCCCACTGGACGCCAGCATGGGTGGTCGACATGAGCATGTTGGGAAGGGATGCGGTGGCCAGGCACAGCAGTGTCCGAAGGCCGACCCGACGGAGGATGGGTGTTGTTTCGTGGAATGACATGGGAAGCCTCGTCTCGTTGTTTCGTGGTTGGAGGGCCCGTTTCGTGGAGCCCGTGGTTCGTGTCAACAGGTCTGCGACGCCACGAGGGGGCATGTCACAGAAAATGACAGGAATGACTGACAGATCCCCTGATGGGGTCACGACAGGGTTTCCACGGGGTTTATAAAAGGATGGGGGGATGGGGGGGATGGGGGGGTTCAGGCGGGGCGGCAGGTCCGCGAGGTGACCCAATCAACCCCGACAGCCACGATGACGCCGGCCAGGGGTGCCAGGATGTAGAGCAGCCAATCATTCCAGGCGAGTTTGCCAGCGAGGGCCAAACCGGCCCAGACAGCTGGATTGAAAACGGCACCTGACAGGGGTCCTACGGCCCAGGCGCCTCCTGCGACGGTCATGCCAATGGCCAGTCCGAACCATTGGTTGCCGGCATTGCGTTTTGAGGTCACCTGGAGAATCACGAACATCAAGAGGAAGGTCCAGAGGGCTTCGGCGATAAAACCATCTGCGACGACTGGTTCGACCATGTGGTGAGCTTGTCCACGGAGGGACATGGCAACCAATGCGGCCACCAGGGCGCCGATGACCTGGGCCACGATGTAGGGGAGGGCTTCCCGCCACGGGCTTCGCCCCGCCAATGAAAATCCGATGGTGACGGCCGGGTTGTAGTGGGCCCCACTGATTGGACCACCTGCATAGACCAGCACCATCAGCACGAGACCGATGGGCAGGGGCGCGATGATCGACAGGTCGGCGGCCTTCACCACGACCATGGAGATGGTCAGCAGCAGGAAGAAGGTGCCGAGGAACTCGACGACCAGGCGGGCGAGCAGGGTGGCGGGGGGATGTTGTTCGGTGGACATGCGGGGCTCCGTGAGGGGCGGAGGATAGCATTACGCAAGGGATTGCCCGACATCAGATCGTAAGCCATTGTCTTTTAAGAACTTGGATCGCATACCGCGGGGCAACGCTGGCTGCATGTTGTGTGATGTCTTTTCATTGCCCAAGTTATCAAAGCAACCCGTCTTGCCAAGTCATGAAACAGGCTTGCAAATGCGAGCTATGTCCTTTATTAAAAGTAACTTGGGGGCACTCTCCAAGTCTGTTCCAGTGTCAATCGCTGGTAGAGCTTAGGGGTTCCTAGACAGTCTTTGTCCGGGGGAATTCAAGAGAGGGTGGGGGGCATGCCATTACGTTTCATGATCTTGACTGCAGGAGTTGTACTTTCACTCCTTGGTAGCCAACTGGCTTTCGCTACTACAACCTACACGGTCTGCCCAGACGGATGCCACTACACGAGCATTCAGGATGCAATCGATGCATCATCTGATGGCGATGTCATTCAACTTCAGGCGGGGACGTACTTCGAAGGCGAAGTCATCGACACCCTCAACAAGGCGATTACGATTCTCGGGGCTGAGGATTCCAATGGGAACCCGCTCTCCATCATCGATGGTGACAATACCCACCGCGTGCTGCAGTGCGTGGGTGGTGAAGACGACATGACCGTCTTTGAGAACCTGGTGATCCGGAACGGAAATGCTTCGGGTGGGTGGCCTGACATGCTCGGCGGCGGGATGTACAACTCCAATTTCAGCAGCCCGACCCTGGATAACTGCACGTTCACGGGCAACTCTGCCTTCTACGGCGGCGGTGGGATGTACAACGAGGGCATCAGCAACCCGAGGCTGGATAACTGCACGTTCGAAAACAACTCGGCCTACTACGGCGGCGGGATGTACAACAAGAGCAGCCCGATCCTGACCGACTGCACGTTCACGGACAACTCGGCCGTGTTCGACGGCGGCGGGATGTACAACTACGGCAGCAGCAGCCCGACCCTGACCAACACGATCGTGTGCAGCAACACACCAGATCAGGTGGTTGGATCAATTCACAACGTCGGCGACAACTGCATCGCCGACAGTTGTGGCGGCTGCGACTTCGATGACGATGGTGTAGACAACGACAACGATTGGGCGCCGCTTGACCCGGACGAGACGGCCGACAGCGACGGTGACGGCATCGGCGACAATGGCGATAGCCATCCCAACGACTTCGACAACGA
>JAQWTL010000019.1 GCA_029242715.1 Phycisphaerales bacterium | reverse complement strand
GCCGCATCCACCGGATCCGCAGCAGCAGCCCCCCAAGGGTGGACCAGCAGCTGCTGGAGCTTCCGGAGTAGCCGTGGTGGCATCAACCTGGAAGACACTGTGCACCCGGTTGAAGTGACGGCCAAGCCCCTGTGGATCCTCCACAGGCTCATCTGCCTGTGCCATGGGCCTCAGCAATGTGACCAGGTCACCATCGTCTTCACATCTGTACTCGTAGAGTGGCATGGTTCCAGTATAAGGGCCCGCATCATGGATGCGAGCCCTTCATGAATCGAGTTTTCAATGACCTTTCCCTGTATCAGGAATTCAGCAGATTGAGAATCTGCATCGGCTGACTGTTGGCCATGGCCAGAGCTTGCATTGCTGACTGCGCAAGGATCTGCGAGCGAGCCAGAGCAGCTGTCTCCCACGCAAGATCAGCATCACGGATGGTGGTATCAGCTGCTGTTACCTGTTCAAGTGTCGCATTCAGGTTGTTTCTTGCAGATTCAAGGGTGTATCGCATGAAGCTGCCCAGGCGGCCTTGTGTTTTTCTCACATCCGTCATTGCCTCATCAACGATGCTCTGAGCCTGCAGAAGGTTGCCGTCAACGATGGCAGCTTCTCCACCCGTTCGAATCTGACTGAGCATCCCATCAAGCCCACCAATTGAACCCGTTGTCATCGAGCGAATGCCCAGAGTGGCCAGTTCAGAGCGATTGGCCCCGGCAGCCACATCAAAGAAAGCTCCGCCCGAAATGATCTCGAAATTGTAGGAACCTACGACGTTGGCTTCTTCCGCGATACGGTATTCAACATTGAAACCGTTGGCGACGACATGAGCTTCGAGACCATGCACGGTGGCTCTCTGACCATTCATGAGCATCTGCGCATCAATGCCGTTATCCGTGTGCTCGTTATCCGCCTCGTTCTCCCATGTCGTTCCATTCCAGCTTCTGACGAAAGCGCCGCCATTGGAATCCTGACCGTTGGCTTCGACTACTCGTACGGTCACGAGCTCGTCACTGCCATACTTCCTTGATTTCAGGATCAATTCGTTGTTTGACGACAGATCAACCTCGATACCCATTTCCTCTGCAAAGGTACTGATGGCAGCTTCCATGTCGAGCTTGTTTGTTCCGTCTGCGAAGGTGAACTGCTGAACGCCCTCGGAACCTGCGATTTCAAAGGTCACGGAAAGGCCCATGGATGAGGAAAAGACACCGTTATTCAACGTAATGCCTGCCTCGGCCTTTTCTGCAGCCACAAGCACATCTGCATGAACATCAAGCGGCTGCCCATTGGTTCCAAGTCTGGCATTGTTCACGTGTACCCAGTCAAAATTGGATAACCCGCTGCCTTTCAACTCGTAGTCATAGTTGCCATTGAGCAGCTGGTTGCCATTGAATTCGGTACCGATTGCGATACGGTCAATCGCTTCAAGAATGACATCAACGTCACCCTGCATGGCCATCCGTTCTTCTTCTCCCAGCCCTCCGAAATTACCTGATTCGGTAACGATGGCCTGAAGTTCCAGAAGCAGCTCATTGATCTCACCAATGGCACCTTCAGCAGTCGCAATGATCTGCTCGCCACGGGTAATCGAGTTCATAGCAGCATCAATCCCGATGATGTCGGATCGAAGTGCGTTGCTTGCAACCATTCCAGCAGGATCATCACTGGCCCGCTCCACCTGGAGGCCGGTACTGAGATGACGCAGACTCGAAAAGATTCGATCGTTATGCGTCGACAGGGCCCTGTGAGCCATGAAAGCCGCGATGTTCGTGTTGATGAAGGTCATGCCTGGTTCTCCTCATGGCTTCCACTTTGGGAGGTGATCTCCAGTCAAAGTGAACAACCAATCTCATGGGTACTCTCGATTTCGTCACCCATCTATCGGTCGGCCAAGTGTGGGTATTCAGCCACATGCATGGATTCCTGTTACCGGGCCATGAAAACAAGCCAGGGCCCTCAGAAGGACAACTGCCGCGCATTTTCTGCGCGGCAGTCGCTTGTTTTCATTGCCTGATGAATATTGTTTACTTATTGGACCTGCTTGTTGACCCGGGTGCCACCTTCACTCAATGTGAAATCCTTACTGGATGGTCGATCTTCAGGATGAATGGAGCCAATTGGATTTCCGTTGAATCCACTGGCCTGTTCATTCTCCTTACGAATTGCCTCATAGATTTCCCGGCGGTGCACTGGAATATGGGACGGTGCATTGATGCCGACCCGGACCTTGTCCCCCCGGATGTCGACGATCGTAATTTCGACCTCGTCCCCGATCATGATTGCTTCATCACGATGTCTTGATAACACGAGCATGCCTGGTTCCTTCCTTGGCGATCAGGCCCTGGGCTGTTCCCGGACCATAGGCGACTCCGTTCGCCTCTTGATTGTTCGTGAATTGAACTGTTGGTTCCGCTCTGGATATCACGCCGTGGCAGCTTTTTGATCCTGTGCCAGGCGAGCAATCTCATGACGGGTTGTCCATTGTCGATCAGCCAGAACCAGTTGCATTCCCTGCTGGTTGATGAGGTTGACAACCAATGGACCCTGGAAATTGGCTGTAAGCATGTTGTCATATTTGTTCACAATGACAAACAACTGTGCCTCAGCCATGGAATTCATGCCCATGGAATCAAGTTGATCCTGCCGGACGACTGCCTGGTACTCCTCAGACCAGAGCCTTGGGTCGGTCACGACAAATGCCAACTCCGGTGCGTCAACCGACTGCAACCAGTAGAAAACACCTTCTTCATCTGGTTGCAGGAGAACGAATCGGCGATAACTCGCGAATCCGAGTAATCCCGAGGAAAACTCCAGAACTCGATCTGCCTCAACCTCCACGGTGCCGAAACGTGTCGTCTGTACCTGCATGCGGACCTCCGTCCATCTGGGCCTTGCCGATTCCCGGCCTCAACCGGCGTATCCTCCGCCGGTGGGCATCCTGCCTGTTCTGTGTGGACACGGCCCGTTGAGTCCACGCAACGTGCACCAATCAGAGATAGTCCAGGAGCGTCATGGAGACAGACCGTGCTGCGGTTGCCATGCCAGCCTGCAATTGCTGCT
Organism: Phycisphaerales bacterium; assembly: GCA_029242715.1. Classification (GTDB taxonomy): domain Bacteria; phylum Planctomycetota; class Phycisphaerae; order Phycisphaerales; family SM1A02; genus UBA1668. The sequence goes on along the minus strand of JAQWTL010000019.1, from coordinate 69,092 downwards.
GAAGGCTGGCGTACCGGATGCTTGCCTCGGTGTAATCGAGGTCCAGGATTCGGCTACGCAGTTGTTCGTCCATCATGATCGTGTCCTCGATCCTCGACATGGCGTCCGTGATCCGGTTGGTCCGGATACCCACCTCAGCCTGCACAAGGCCAAGGCGGTCCAGGTCGCCTTCCAATCGATCAGCAGCAAGTGCGATGCCGGCGACGTCATCCCCCATCAGGGCATCACGAAGGTCCATCAGGTGCGTGAAGACACCTTCAACGGCAACCATTGCGCGGTCTTCACCGATGATCCTTGCGCCTGAAGACGCCACATCCAGCCCCAGATCCACCAGGGCATTGGAACCATTCAAGTCATTCAGCGAGAACACCTCTGCCCCGCCGGAATTGTCCTCAAAGACGATTCCATTTCCTTCAGAAGCAAGACCAACCTCAAAGACCGAAGGATCTGCCAGATGCTGATCTGCCTTCGCACGAATTCGATCAAGGACATCACCGACGGTTTTACAACCAGCCAGATCGACGGGGAATTGCTCGCCATTGGAGAGGTTCACAACGAAATCACGATCCAGAATTGGATTGGGAGCTCCAGTCTCAGGATCCACATTGCCCTCGAGAATCGATACGCCAAGCCCCCGGTTGAAATCTGAAAGGAGCGTTTCTCGATCCATGCTGCGAATCCCAAGATCCGTAGCTGTTGTATTGCCCGTAACCTCCCCGATGCTCATGAGACTGCCTGATCGGACATTGACCGCATCAAGCCTGTCACCAGAATCACTGATTTCAAGACGGACACCCATGTCCATCTGCTCAACCAGCCTTTTGAGATCACCGACGGTCTCCGCCGTAGCGAAGCTCAGGTCCATGGTCTGCTGACCATTGCTGAAACGCACAACACCAAGATCGAATCCAAGAGCAGAAACTGGTGTGCTGTCCACAAGCCTTCTATCCAGATCCATTCCGACACCACCATCTGGTCCCGTGAAGGTCATATCAATGCCAAGGTCCCTGGCAACACGACCGCCTTCAAGATCAGTGATCGTGATGGTTTCACCATCCGGGACGTTGACGAAGAGGCCCTGTGCATCAAGATCAATATCCACATCAAGCCCGACAACGGATTGGAATTCGTCGATCACGTCCTGCAGAGTGAAGGCATTGCCAAGATCAACCTGGTAGCTCGTTCCAGGTGGATCACGATAGACCTCGACGATTCCCAGACTCACACCCTCACCGATCGCACCATTCAGTTCATTCAATGGCGTGGACGCATCAATGGAGGGATCCAGATCTCGATGACCTTCCACCCTCGTGGAAACCGCACCGAAAGCCTCCTGCCCGCCCAATGTCAGCGGGATACCGGATGCAAGCCCCAGGTCGGTAATCAAACCGTCACCTTGACCGACGTACTGAATCAGTCCATTCAGATTCAGGAATGGCGAACGGGCAGTCGCCGTGCCTCCAAAGAGATGCACTCCCTGGAAACTCGAATTGCCCACATCAAAGAGACTCGTGAGAATGGCATCGATCGCTCCTGCCTGTGCCTCACGTTCAGCTGAATCGATGCCCGAGTTGCTCTGGTTAAGTGCGATTCCCTTGGCTTCAAGCAGCAGATCAAGGGCCTCTCCAAGTGAGCCATCTATCATTCCGAGCATCGCCTCGCCATGGTCGAGATTCCGCTCCCGCTGTCTCTGAACTTCCAGCAAACCATCAAGCACACTGACCGCACCCGCCCCGATGGCATCATCTGATGGCCGAAGCATGCTCCTGCCAGTAGCCAGTTGAATCTGAACCTCGGCAAGTGACGAATTGCCACTCCCCAGATGCGCAGCAGCTTGCTGCCACTGCAGGAGGGTAGGCGTACGGCCAAATGATGGATTGATGATGTTCATCGTGCCACTCCTGCGAAATCAGGTGATGGAAAGAAGTGTCTGAATCGTTTCGTCAAGGACTTCCAGGTAACGCGCTGCTGCCTGGTATTGCCGCTCAAAGGTCAGAAGGTTGATGGATTCCTCATCCATCGAAACACCTGACACCGACTGAACCTGTGCGGATAAACCATCTCGAACCATGGCTGCTGCACCGTAGGCTCCGGTGGCCGTACTGGTTCGAACAGCCAGGGCACCTACTTCACCTGACCAGAATGCCGTGAGACTCTGCCCACCAATTGCCTGGACAGACAGATCACGCAAGCCAGCGATCGCCAGTGCAGTGCCGGCAGATCCCTCAACGGTGTCGCTTCCAGCAGCAACGAGATTGATGTCCGACTGGAGCAACTCGGAGACCATGATGTTTCCGGCATTTGAACCAGAGAAGAATGTATTGATCTCCAGCGACGCGAGGACTCCGGAGGAATCTTCCGAGAAGATGAGTTCCCCATCCCCCGTTGATTCGATCTGCAGGCGTCCATCATCCGTGATGGATACACTCACTGATTCATTGGTTTCCATGGAGATGGCATGAGCAAGGTCCTGAAGTGACCAATTGTCCGCATCCACCTCGATGGTCCAGGCATCAACAACTTCACCGGTATCCGGATCTCGGAGATGCATCGTGAAATTGCCGTTGGAAATGGGGAAATCCAACACCTGATTGAGAGGTACGTTCGTATTCTCAAACGCGATACCAGAGATCACGCTCGTATAGCCTGCGGTCCCCTGGCCCTGTGAATGCAATCTGTTGACCTGCCAGATCAATTCTCTGGCAAACGTCTCGAGGGATTCAATGGCGGGAATAATGGTTTCGGAACGTTGCCGGAGCAGCCCTCCAATGGTGCCATTGCCCACATCAAGGACCGAGCCATCTGCCTGAACTCTCACGAAGGCCTCAGTAACACCGTGTGAACCCGACTCGAAGCTGGCCTCGACGCCTCTCGCCTCCGTACCAAGAACCAGTGGAACAGAACCCACCAGCACATCAGCCATGCCGGAATCCTGATGAATCACCTGGACATCCATGTACTGGGAAAGTTCCGTCAGCAGCATCTCCCGCTCATCCAGCAGGGTCGTACCATCGCTGCCTCCCTCTGACACGATCCGCTCGTTGAGATCTGCAATCTGCTCAAGCAGTGTGTTGACCTGACCGACGGAGGACTCGATGGAAGAGGCAATCTCCTCGCCAAGATCGTGATACTGGCTGCGTAGATCATTGATCTGTCCCGCAAGGGCAACTCCACGCTCCACGATCAACGAGCGAAGAGACGTGTCCGATGGAGTATTGGCCAGGTTCGAGAACGAATTGAAGAACTCGCTGAGCGCTGAGGAAATGTCTGAATCGCCAAGTTCGTTCTGGAGCGCCTCGATGGCACCCAGAAAACGCTGGTCGATGGATGCCCCGGCTTCACGACTGATGGCATCACGGAACCTGGCCTGCAATCCCATGTCAATCTCGCGACGTGCTGCACTGAACGATACACCGTGACCAACTCCCTCCAGCCCCTGCAGTGCCGAAAGATGAATCGTGCGCCGAGCGAAGCCCGGCGTCACGGCGTTAGCCATGTTGTTACCTGTAACCCGCATGGCCAACTGAGATGTCAAGAGTGCAGATCGTCCGATTTCAAACGCACCGTGAAGACTCATGTGCATACTCCCTGACCAATCAACCGTTCATTGATGTCCATATCGCAATCTCTCCTAACGCCTGATATCCAGGACAGCGTGTAGGACTTCTGGTGATTCAATGCGACCGCGACGGCCATAAGTGGTCGTGCCTTTTCCAAGACTTGTGTTTACCGCCTGTATGACTCCGCCCATGTGCCGGCACAAGGTTGTTGCCGCTGCTCGCAGAATGGCGCTTCTACGACCAGTCTCTTCAGCAAGACTTCGAAGCCTTGCTGTAGCTTTCTGCACTCGTGGCTGCATGGCCTCTGGTAGCCGTTTGCAGATCTCTGCAGTACGCATTGGACCTTCGCTGACCTGCTTTGGTGAAAGGATTCTGCTCATTTCCTTGATGAGGTTCGCTCGATGTCGTTCCAATTCGGCCAAGCGTCCTGCAACAACCCGCTCTTGCTGACAGGTCTCCAGCAGCCTGTTCACGTTCGCTGAACGAACGGCGTCTTCACCCTGTGCAATATGCTCAAGCAACCTTGTGAAATCAGCTGCCTGTGCTTCCAGAATCTCGACGAGCCCCTCGACCTTTTGCTTCAGAGAATCCTTCTTCATGCGGTGAGCTCCACTGAGCCCGATCTGGAGGTGAGATGACTGGTCAGAGCCTCAACCAGACCGAAGTTCGCACTGGCCACGATCCGATCCGAAAGATGTCGGTGAAGCAAGGGGGTAAAGCGTTCCTCGACAGGACCAGGCGCGAATCGCCCATCCTGGAATGGTGATTTGGTCAATGAAGCAAGGATTGGCTGAACCAGCGACGTCGCCACGAGTTGCTGTGCCGCTTCCTGAATCTTCTCATCACGTGTGCCGTTGGATACACGACCAATCGCACTGGCATATCCAGGTGTCATGGTAGACATCGGGGCGGGATCCATCTTCATCGCAGATTGAATCGGTGATGTCATCATTCGTGAATCACCTCTGCATGCAATGCCCCACTACGTTTGAGTTCGTAGATGATCTCAATCTGATCTGAAACTGGAACATTGAACTGTCGCAATGCTTCGAGCAACGTATCCAGGTGAGTAGACGCTGATTGACTCCGTGGAGACTTCTCCGCATTGATCGAAAGCCAGGAACTTTGCCGTATGGAGGGTGCCAGAGCTGAGGGTTGTGGCTCAGGAGTCATGGTGGTGATCGTCAAGCCAGCATGTGAAATCGCGACTGGACCAATCTCCACATCACTGGTCACCAGAATCGTCCCGGTTCGTTCATTGATGACGATTCGAGCCTCCGTCTCGATGAGCGACGGATCAACAGGGATGCTCATCAAGGCTGCAATGAACCTAGCCGGAATAGCCTGTTCCGCAGTGGGAACCGTGACCTGTATGCTCACCGCGTTCTCAGCAATGGCCAGACGATCGACTCCAGTGAATTCCATGGTGGAATTCACCAGGTCCGAAAGCCGTGCCGCCATCGGGTAACCGGCGTACTGCTCCTTGATGACCAGTTGTAAACGGCCATTGGGGTCCACAGGGTTTCGCCTGATGTCCCGGATGACCTGGCCACCTTCACGAACACGACCATTGGTCAGGGTTTGCCCCTCGATGACGATTGGCCCAGTGGCAAAGGCCATGATCGGAGGATTGTCCTTGTGGGGACGAGGAAGCCTGAGCGGTGAGAACACGAGTCTTCCACCAGCAAGGCTCTCGGCGTTGAAGAGGGTGTCTACCGAGACGTCCAGTCGAGTGCCATCCATGGCCCCCGCCGGTGGAATTTCCATCTGGACCAGCACGATGGCAAAGGCACCCACCTTGGAGAGTTCATTGAGACCCCCAACAGGATCACCCAGATTGGCCAGGAGTTCCGCATAAGGACGAACCGCCACGTAGGAGTCTTTGGAGGTGTCTCCTGTTCCATCGAGCCCAACCACGATTCCAAGTCCCTGGAGCACGACTCGGTCATGCCCACGCAATCTGACAAGATCCTGTAGTGAAGTCGCGTCGGCACTTTCTGCGCTCAGCGCAATGCTCAACGCAATACCAAGCCAGCAACACCACCTTGAGAGGCCACGCATCGTCGTTCTCCTCGAAACTGGCCCCTTTGGGCCGAATACCTACCAAGGGGATGCAAATACCCTGCCAATCCCCCATCAGGCCCCCCCAGTTGACAAGGAAGCGAATCACGATTCACCTATCCCGATGCGGCCACTCTTTTTCAGCTTCCTTCTCCTGTGCATGGCAGGATGTACGGTCGATCGATCGACCAATGTGCCAACGAACCCCACCCGTAAACCGGAGGCTCTGCCAGCGAATACTCCTCCAGCTGCCCGCCCGCTTGCCCTCATGGACCGAGACCCGGTCACTCTCATGGATATGCGTGAACGGCTGCTCGAAGCTGCTGGAGGCGAGGTGATCCGGGAGATTCGGCTGGAACATGCTCTCAGGGAGAGGCTCAAAGAAGATCAGATCGAAGTGACGGACGCCCTCATCGAAGCCGAAGAACTTCGATTGCTTGAGGAACTGGATGATGATCCGGATGTAGCCCGTCGGCTTCTTGAGACCTTGAAAGACGCGGAGGGCCTGGGACCTGCTCGTTATCGCAGCCTTCTCTGGAGAAATGCTGCATTACGAGCCCTGGTCCAACGAGATGTCCTGGTCGAGGCGGAATCCATGAGACTCGTGTGGCAGATCACACATGGCCCCAGAGTGCGGGTGCGTGTGATTGTCGTTGCCTCCTATTCACGAGCCGCTTACATCGTTGAACAACTGGACAAAGGCACCGATTTCTCACGACTTGCAGTGGACTGGTCCATTGATTCCAGCCGGGATCGTGGCGGATTGCTGGACCCCTTCAGCACCGTCGATCCTTCCTTCCCAACTGCCATGTGCCAGGCAATTGATGAACTTCAACCAGGGAAACACACCAACCCTGTACTGCTTGGTGATCGCTATCTGGTAGCCCGGCTTGAGGAGAGCATGCCTGCTGATGGCCTCACCTATGAAAGCCTTGAACAGGATTTGCATGAACAGGTACGCCAGTCACAGGAAAGACTGCTCATGCAGCAAGAAGCATACCGATTGAGGGATGAGCCGAAGATGCGATTGTTTGATGGTTCCCTGGAGGCTTCCTTCCAGGCAACAGAACCGGAGTAGGCCACGCCGTGAATGCCATAGATCCTCGTGATCACATTGAAGCGCCCCGAACTACCGGTTCGGCATTAAGCCTCAGAAAGCTCACCCAGATCCATGGGCGGGGAAAGACCAAGCGTGTTGCCCTCAATGAATTGGATCTGGATATCAATCGTGGTGAATGGGTTGCGCTGCTTGGACCCAACGGTTCGGGCAAGTCGACACTTCTGAACGTCGCCTCCGGTCAACTTCAACCCACTTCGGGAACGTGTGCCGTCCTGGGCGAACCAGTGGAAACTCTGGATCGTGGCGCCATTGGCGTCGTTTTCCAGGTAACCGCTTTGGATCCAAGATTGACCATAGAAGAGAATCTCCTCGATCTGGCACGGCTCCAAGGGCTCAAACGACAAGACGCAATGGATCGGATCTCCGAAGCCCTCAAACGTTCTGGACTCGCGGAGCGAGCTCATGACAGGGTTGCTGCTCTATCTGGCGGACTGGCACGCCGTGCGGACCTTGCCCGCGCCATGATCCACGAACCCGGCCTCCTCCTGCTGGATGAACCAACGACCGGCCTCGACCCGTTGGCCAGGCAAAGCTGCCTGGATCATCTTGCGAAAGTCAATTGTTCTGATGAACGGGCGATCATCATGAGTACCCATCTTGTGGAAGAGGCTGCTCGAGCCCAGCGAGTCATCATGCTTGACGAAGGACGCTGCGTGGCTGATGGAAGCCCCGAATCTCTGTGCCAGCAGATTGGCGCCAGAATCCTTCGGATCTATGAAACGGATTTCGAACCACCTTCAGATGAAGGCTGGTCAAAACAGGGCGACGCCTGGACATGTCCCGTGAGCGGCCATGGTGATCCCATCGTCGAGGATCTTCTCTCACAGGGCATCGAACTGTCAGTACTCAGGCCGACCTTGGCAGATGTCTTCGCTCAGAAGAGTGGCCGTGATCTCTCCACCATGGAAGGTCCGGCTTCATGACACGCATGACTCCAGCAATTCAGACTTGTACATGGATCGTCTGGCGGCGTGAACTATTGAGATTCCTCCGACAGCCTGGACGCTGGATTGCGGCCATCGGCACCTCTGCCATCATCTGGGTCTTGCTGGGCAGTGGATTTGCACGAAGCTTCTCACCAGAGATTGCACCGGATGAAACCATCCCGTTCGCGGCCTGGCTACTGCCCGGAATGATGACACTTGTCGCGGTCTTTTCCGCCATCTTCAGCAGCCTCTCGACCATCGAAGACCGACAGTCAGGATGGCTCCAGGCAGTCCTCGTATCACCTGTACCCAGAACCTCCATCGCCATGGGCCGATCCCTGGGCAGCGGCACCGTTGCCTTCCTGCAAGCCGGGATCCTGCTGGCCGCTATTCCACTCGTTGGACTGACACCAAGTGCGCTGGAGATTTTGCTGGCACTTTTCGCACTGGCGATGACAAGCCTCACGATGGCGGCTCTTGGCCTGGCCTTTGCCTGGCGATGTACCAGTTCCGCATCGTTTCACAGTGTCATGAATCTGGTATTCATGCCGATGTGGTTGCTCTCCGGCTCAGTTTTTCCCGTACATGGTGCATCAAGATGGCTTGAAATCGTTGCCTGGTGCAATCCCCTGACATGGTGCACCACCGCCATTCGATCATCTCTGACCGGATCACCAGACTGGGGCATGATTGGAATCACGATTGCTGTTGCCGTTGCTGCAATCATTACGGCAACTGCCGTCGTATCCCGCCGCTGACATCAGGTTCTGAGCCATCCATAGCGTGCCATCCCCAGAGGCAGCAGCAGAACAAGTGGCAGGAAGACGCCGAGCAATGGTGAAATCCCTGGAAGCGGTACAAGCATTGTTGCCGCAACTATGACATACAACGGCAACACCACTGCAGCACAAGACACTGTTCGCTGGACAAGGCCTACAGGAAGTCGATCGAGGAAGAACGGCAAAGCCACCAGCAGAATGAGAATGTTCACGATGATGGCCACGTAACGACTCCAGAGGCTGCGTCGTAATGCAGAAGATTCCCTCGTCTCAGGCCCATCAAGCAAATCCAGAATCTGCAGAGTCGACAACATGCCAGCCAGTGCGCCGTGCCGTCGCATCAGCAGTATCCGTGGCGACAGATCCGTTTCCACGAAGGTTTCCTCAGTAGGTCTGCCAGCTCGGGCAACCTCGCCATCATCTCGCTCGAGAGTCGTGGATATTCCGTTTTCGAGAATCCAACCTTCTCGTACAGGATCCCAGGTTGCCGAATCTGCCCGGACTCGTCGAACAGCCAATCCCGCAGAGCTTCGTTCGATGAAATTCGGCTGGGTCAATTGCCCCGAGTCCGGTTGAAACGCACCGGCCTGCAGAAGCCTTCGATTGGAATCGACGGTAATTGGTACCGGAAATGATCGAAGGCCCGGCTGGCCTGCCTGCACGTGGTTGCGAAGAAGTAATGGGGCAAGTTGGGGCAGGATGAGCTCCTGGTTGATTACCTGGAGGCCTCCAAGACCGGCTGTCACAATGATCAGAGGAAGTGCGACCCTCTGCAGGTTCCAACCACTGGCAAGGAGCGCTACAAGTTCACGATGCCTGCTCATCTGCGAGACCGTGAATGCCATCGCCCCAATGGCCAGAAGACCCCACAACCATGCATAGAACTGAAAAACCTGAGGCAGGTGATAACCCAATGCAATACCGGCCGCAGCAAGGATTCGCCTGATCGTGCCCGCTTCCTCGGGAAGTGATTTATCCGCGATCGTCGAGAAGACCTCGAGGTTCAGGATGATGTCAATGACCGCTGCAAAGAGATAGAGCAGAATGAACAGCAACACGAAATTCGCGAGCATTCGGAGGCCGACATGACGATCGATCTTGGTCATCAATCAGTTCCTGCTGACTCTCTGAAACACAAAGAGGATCAATAATGCCAGGATGGCATTCCCTGACCAGGCGACGATGGTTCCGGTCATGAGATCGCCGTTCCGGATCATCCCGGTCCCGCTGGCAATGAGAATCAAGTCCAGCAGTGCCGGAAGAAAGGCCCAGATATAAACACCCAAGGGTGGCATGCTTCGCATCTGGACCGCCAGGACTGCTCCAAGCAGTAGCAACAGACAAGCTGTGAAAGACAACGTGCTGCGTCTGACGACCTGGGCATCGATGCGACCCATGAGGCTGTCTATTCGAAGATTGACGAATCGAATCGCATGCTCAACGGCTGGAGATTCGGCTCGGATCGGTTCGGCGGCCTCGAATATGTCACTCAATGGAGTATTGATCGGATACTGGGCCGTATCCCCTGCCGCATCAAGGCCGGTGATGATCAGCTTCTCCCTCCTGTTCGGACGAAGCGGTGCATCGAGTGATTCCACATCCAGGCCATATAACTGCAAGGCGAACCGCTCACCTGATGGACCAAGGATTCGCTGGCGAGCCAGCATGGCTCGGTCTGCCGTGAATTTCCGGCTTGGGACATCCTCGATCAACTCGGTGATGACAATCGAATCCCCGTTTGTATTGAGCAGTACGCCATCCTGGACAACATCGGCCTCAATCTCGTAGATGCGCTTGGTTGGGCCGACTTTGGGAATCGCCAGTTTGCCATGATTTTGAAGCTGTTCATTGAGTCCTTCTGAAACCAGGTGATCGTTCAGTGTCTTGGCCAGAAGGAGCCCGACTTCCTGGACATAAAGGGAACGCTCAGGGTGTGCTCTGGCATCCGATAGCTGCCACCTGGTGAGATGCTCCGGATCACTGCGATCAGGCCGAGGGACCGGGATTGCATGCGTTGGCTCAATTCGTGGAGAACCACGAAGACTATTCGATGAGGCATCCCATGACACCGTGTCAGACATTGCCAGTTTGATCAACGAGACCTGTTCAAGGTTGTAGATGTCGATCACAGCGCCAGCCGCTGTCACATCACTTTCAGGAACCCCATTCTCATCAAGCTGCGAAGCAACTACCCGACGGAGCAGGATCCTCTCATCCGCATCGGTATCTGGATCCTGTATCGACTCGAATTCCTCTGCATAGATCTGCAGTTCGCTGAATTCAAAGGGGACCCCTCGCTCGATGGAGGTAGAGATCAACTGCTTCACATCACCTGTGAGGGTTACTGACATGAGGCCGAAGAAACGTGGAATGATGGCCTGTGTCAGAATCACCATGATGATCAGCAGAATGATGCCCAGGCCAAGGACGGGGGCAAAGATCGCCCGGTAACTCATTCCACTGGTTGCCATCGAGATAATCTCGTTCTCCGTAGCCAGTCGATGCAATGTCAGTGTGGCGGCAAAGCCAGCCGCAAAGGGCAGGGCGTACTGAAGCATCGGGATCATGGCCAGAGTCACGTACTTCAGCACCTGAGCAGTCGTCAGGATGCTGTCCCCCGCCAGGGGTTTGATGACTGCTCCAAAGGCAATGATGGTGACAAGGATGGCCGTGGTCAGCACCACTTGCCGAAGCAATTCACCGAGGATGTAACGGTAGAGCCGCCACGGCATCAGGGCATTATCGCCCTTTGACCCCCTGAAGATCCAGCCAAGCTTCCCCCAGGCCCTTCAAAGCCTCCAGAGGCTGCCTGAAGCCGCTTGGTTCGGATCATGAGGGCTGGTCTGGTTGTCCGACCACCACCAGGAGATTCCGACCTATCAATCGCCAGCAGCCCTTTCAGGCAAGGCCTTCGCTGACCGAAAAGTACGCAGGGGATCGTGCATCCAGCCGGTCCCAGGGAGCCAGATGTGATCCGGATATCCACCCAGCATGCCATCCACAGCCCAGCAGGCCCCAAGCGGCAGGGTCGAAGAGGTCTCACCCTCTTCGAGTCCCTGATTGCCATTGGTCTGCTTGTCGCCACAGTCACTGCAGTGATGTCTGCATTGGCCTCTGGGCGGCAGCATGCCAATCTGGCCCGCCAGTCGATGTCAGCCGGGCTGGCCGTTGAAATGCTGATGGCTCGCGTCACGGCGATCGCCCACACCACTGATGGCTGGGATCAACTTCCCGGCTGGGAAGGCTACATCGAAGAGCCGGGATTGATCGAAGCAGGGTCGGGAGTACTTCTTCCAGATGCCTACCAGCAGTTGAGCCTGAGCGTCGAACTCGTTGAAGCCCGCCATGACATTCCAACTCTCGCCGTTCGTATTGACGGCCGGAATGTTCGCGTAACAGCACGTGATGCCATGGGCGACACGATTGCTGAAGTCATTCGATTCTTGCCGGAGCCACAGTCACGATGAAGTCAACTGAGCAGCGATCCAGACATGCACGCGGCATGACTTTGATTGAAACTGTCCTGGCAATGACGATCACTGCCATGGTCGGAGCCTCCCTTACCACCATGATGGCGGCCGTTACTGATGAAGTCACTGCCAGCCAGGACACTCGCAGCAGTCTGATCCGGGCAGGTCTGGCACAATCAAGACTGTCTTCCTACATCGCAAGAGCACACTGCGTTCTTGATCTTGAAGATGATGAAATCACCCTCTGGCTGGAAGACAGTCGGGACGGTGGCAGCGTGCATGCCAGTGAAGTCCGATGGATCAAACTTGATTCAGATACGGGGATCATGGATGTGCATTTCATCTGCTTTCCAAATGACTGGTCAGAACCTGCACGGCTCCTGGCGGACACCGAATACACGGACGCCAGTTCCACGGACTGGAAATCGGTCCTCTCATCCTTCAGTAATCGAGGGCTCATCTGCAAGCTGCCTCTGATTGAAGGTGTCAACGACCTCGAATTGTCCGGCAATACCAGCAATGATCTTGATGTCACGCTGGTAGAAGCTGCCATGATTCTTTCCGTAGATGAGGCCACTGAAAAGACGTTTGCAGCAGAATCAATCAGAGTCCATCAAAAACCAGACGAGGAGAACTGATCCTTGCCTGACCCCACTTTCATCCTTCGGCCATCCAGTGCACGGACGCCTCGACGTGGTGTCGCGTTGCTACTTGTCCTGGTCACGATGGGAACTGCAACGACGCTCACTCTTGGCTGGTTGGCCAGCCAGGATAACGCTGTACCAGTGAGCCGCAATGTCGCGAGAACTGCACAGGCTCGAGCCGTAGCATCCAGTGGCCTGGAACTGGCCATCGCCATCATGCAGACCAATACACCCTGGCGAACAACACATGATCAAGGGTTCCTGCTCTCGAACCACCAGATCGGACAGGGGTCCGTTGATGTCGAAATACTGGATGTCGCTACTGATCTGCCACCTGTAGAAGGCGCCGACACCATTCGTGTACTCGTGACTGCAAGAGTCGAGAACCTTGTCCAACAGGTAGAAGCCATTGCCTCGGTTACCAATGTGGGCGATGCTGACAGTGACGATTTGAGCGGATTCGCCGTCTGGGTGCACAGTGGAATGCGGCTACAGGGCAAATCAACCGTTGGCCGCTGGGAAGCGGCCCCCATGACATCACTTGGCCGCCGTGTGTTCATCGGAACAGACGCCATGTCGCCAAGAAGCATCGATATTGGACCTCGTGTCACTGCTGTGGACTGGACACTGGTCCATGACGAGACAGCGTCACATTCGTTGTTGCGCAACGAAACTGACATGCGGATCCGTAGTCGACCCGCCATCGACGTCTTCGGGCCGAAGGCAACTGCCCAGTTCCTACCAGCAACGACTGGAAATGCTGATGGAGAAGGATGGTTCAATCCGCGTCATGATGACTGGGAAGAACATCCCTCGACGCTGCGGCTGGGCTCGGGCACAACCGTGGATCTGCCAGAAAGCTCGAATATCGTTCTGGATTCATTCGAATTGGATAGCGGAACAACACTCCGGGTTACTGGCGAAACGACCATGACCATCCGGGATTCCTTCGTGATTGAGAATGCCAGTATCACATTGGCACCTGGTGCAACTCTGAATCTGGTCTGCGGTGGCGAGGTCACCCTTCGAGATGCCTATCTGGGTGATGATGGTGGCAATGAAATCGACCATGGCGAAAGCCCCAGGTGGTATGACGCCTCACGCTTCCATATCACCTCTGCAGGCAATGCCTCCGATGCTCCCCCATGGCTGATCAGCGGCTCAAGCCTGGTCAAGGCTGTCATTGAGGCTCCAGATGCCCAGCTCGAAATTCGTGACGAATCCAAGTTGGCGGGACGTCTTGCTGTTGATTTCCTGCGGACGCGACACAATGCCATGGTGCTGTATGACCATGGGCTTGACAGTGGCACCAGCGCAACAAAGCTAGCTGCCGAAAACGAAGGCATTCGTGGTCGCATCAACCGCAAACTGGCCCAGCGATTCAAGCAGTGGGCTGAGGAGTTGGGCTTCCTTGATACAAGCGAATCCGATCAGGAATCTGGAGCATCAACATCCCGTTATGGTCTTGCTGCCGATGGGGCCTGGTCGAACAACCCCAGTGATCGAGAGATCCCGGTCGATGTCCAACTGCTCATACATGGTGGTGACACAGGACACTGGGAAGAATCAATCAAGTTGCTGCAAGCGGAGGCCTCCCAATGAGATCCTCACGCAAATCTGCGTTTCATTGCCTCCGATGCCGTTCGAGAACCGCCTTCACAATGGTGGAGATGGTGATGGTTGTGATGTTGATCGGACTCATGGCGCTCTTTGCAGTGCCGATGATTCGAAATGGTCAACCTGGTTCAGTTCATGCTGCCGCCGTGATACTTCGTTCAGATATCGAGCGTGCTCAAGTGATGGCACTTGCGCATCCTGATCAGCGGATTGCTGTTCGATTTGATTCGGATGGCGGCGGATGGCAGTTGGTTGATGCCGATTCACCCGACACTCCCCTGCTCGATGAAATCAATGGCTCACCGATCTCCCTCAGACTGGGCAACGGACGTGGGCAGGTTGCTCAAGGAGTCCAGTTGGAATCCACAGGACTGTCGCAGGACCTCCTGGTATTTGATGCCCTTGGTGGCCTGGAGATCCCCGGCCCCCCAAGGTTGTTGAAACTACGCAACGAGTCGCATGCGACCACCGTAAGAATCAGCGCCTCGACTGGCTGGATTACGATCGAGGATGGCGAGAACTGAATGACAACGAGAACGCCCCCCAGGCCTTCCTCGCAGTCAGGTGATACACATCTGAAGCACGTAAAGATCCGGAGTTATTGACATATCTCCCTCTTGAAAGCGGCCCCTTAGGATCCGTATTACCATGCATGGCCCGCGATCACTTTCTGGAAACCGCCATGCCTATTGCTTTCGTCAGAACCGTCAGTGAGTCCATCCACAATTGTGAATTGACCCACATGGACCAAGAGACGATCGATCTGGATCATGCCCGTTCCCAGCATGCCACCTACGTGGACGCCCTGAGGCTCCTTGGATGTGAGATCCAGCAACTTCCCCAACTGGATCACCAACCTGATGCCGTCTTCGTTGAGGACACGGCCGTCGTGGTACCCGAACTCGCCATATTGACGAATCCCGGTGCGGCAAGCCGCCGAGGAGAAGTGGACACGGTCGGTGAAGCCCTGGCGGAATTCCGCCCGGTCGTCAGGCTCACGAATGACGGGAACCTCGAAGGAGGCGATGTCCTTCGAATTGAAAACCAGGTTCATGTCGGGTGTGCCTCACGAACGAATGAAGCAGGCATCCTGGAACTGCGATCACATCTCGAACCACTGGGATATGACGTCATAACCATTCGACACGGCGAAGCACTTCACCTGAAGACAGCCTGCACCTACCTGGGAGATGGCGTGCTCCTGCTCAACAGGAACTGGGTAGATATCGAAGACTTTGACGAACTTGAGCCATTGGAATGTCATCCAGATGAACCTTTCGCCTGTAATGCCATCAGGCTCGGTGACTCGGTTCTGTTCCCGGAAGAGTTCATCCAGACACGCAAGCGGATCGAAGCCCGTGGATTCAATGTTCATCCCGTGCCGGCTTCAGAGCTTGCCAAGGCCGAAGGCGGCCTGACCTGCTCCAGCATCATCATCGATTAGGCGGAACAGGACGCGATCGAGATGGACGTTCACGACCTGGCCGGGGTGGCTTGCCCCGGGACAGCATTGGACGTGATGACGCGATAGCCGTCCTTCTCGACAATCTCCACCCGAGCTTCCCGTGGAGGTGTGTCAGAAGAATCAAGAACCGGCCTGGGCGCATGCGCCCAGGCCGGTAGAGATAACGAAATCAAATAACAAATCGTGGAGAGATAACTCACGGTAAAAGGCTCCTAAAGGTCTTTACGAGCCAATATCAATGATCACCCCTAAACCATTTCAAATCGACCGCTAGGCATGTCATAGACACCACCAACGATCTTGACACTTCCTGATTCCACAGCTCCACTGATAATCGAAGAAACTGTTGGCATCCGCCGCATGCCATTCTGAACGTTGTAGCGAATGGCGTTGACGAGTGCCTCATCGCCTGGCTTTCCACCTGCCTGAATGGCCGCTGGAAGGATCTGCGAGATCAGCGAAGGAAGACGGCCTGGCAATGCTTCAATGTCATTGAAATTCTTCAAGGATTCATCAACAGCACCGCATTTACTGTGACCCATGACCACAATCAATGGAGTCTTGAGGACAGCAACGGAATATTCAATACTGGCGATCAACTCATCTGTTGGGACATTACCCGCAACTGCACAGACAAAGAGATCACCAATGCCTTGATCGAAAATCACTTCTGGTGCTGAGCGAGAATCTGCACATCGAATGACTGCCGCAATCGGCTGCTGGCCCGCATCCAATTTCTCTCGCGTAGTGATGTGGTCATGCGGAAGCATGTCACCATCAATGAATCGTTTGTTACCGGCCATGAGCATATCGATTGCCTGGTCAGGCGATGGAATATCCTTACGAACCTGTGTTGTAGACTGGGCCATGGCGGCCAGGGGCAATCCAGCAAGTAGTCCCATACCGATTGCACCTCCCATGGCTGCACGCCTGGATGTCGTATGCTCTGAACCTTCACAATTGCATGTCATTCTCAGTGTCTCCATTTCAATGCCCCTTCCTGTCATAGCGATGGGGCTCCAGTTTGAATCCGATAGCAGGGCCCCCTCAATCGGGACTCTCACTTCTATGATATTCAAATTGTGAAGCCGGCATGCCATTGGCATTGATCAGGTTCGCTTTGGATGGATCTGGAGCCCAGGAATATCGGATAAGGGGGGTAGAACGGGCAGTTTCCGGCAATTTCACAATGACCTTCCCACCATTGCCAATGATGGCCCCAATCCGCCTGATATCCCCCTCAGAATCCACCACCTCAAAGCCAGCGACCTCTCTGCGATAAGGGGACAGTGCAGGAGAACCGTCCTTGCCCCGAACTGCCAGTCGAGATCCAAAGGTGTCGAATTCAATCGTGACTTGATCTGGCGACCATATCGCCCGGCGTGGAATCGGCCCCGCCTGAACAATGCCCTCCACCCCATACACGTCAACCAGTGCCCATCGGCCAAGTCTGTCACCAACGTCATGCTTGTTTCGGGGATGGATATCCCCGGAGTCACCGATATCCGTAGTCACGATAAGGCCGGTCCCTGGCACAGATTGATGTGTCAGTCGCTGAGCTTCCCGAAGCCTGGGGTAATTCCAGGTCCCATCACCATGGTCCCAGTTGGGTAACTGCACAATCAGAAAAGGCATGTCCGGGTCATCAAAGGTCTCCCGCCAACTCTCGATCATGAGAGGCAGCAGGAGATGGTACTCATCGGCACGCCCTTCACCGATAGCGTTGTTCTCCCCCTGATACCAAGCTGCACCCGCAAACGTATAGTCCTTGATCGGATACAACATTCCGTTGTACAGGTGGCTTGGCTTGTGTTGATTAGCAAGGTTCTGGACCTCAGCTGCCACAAGCATTCGTGCAGGCCCTGCAAGGCTGATTCGATCATCCGGATCATCAATGGGATGCACGAAGAGTGTTTCCGACTCTCCGTGAATTCCTCCAGGCCCTGCCCCATCGGTCACACGCATCGCCACCATGGCAGGTCCCGGGCTCACAAGTCTGGCAGGAATGTCATAGCGACGTGGCTGTTGCCACCCGTTGGTGCTGCCGACCTTCACTCCATTGAAATACGTAATGTCATCATCATCCACCATTCCCAAGGAAAGGCGAAGTGGGCGTCCCGTCCATCGCTTTGGTATTTCAAGGGGAATACGCGTCCAGAAGATGCCATCGACATCATCCGCAATTCCAAATGCACGTGTATGACCCGGAATCGCTCCTTCAAGCCATGTCGAATCATCCATGTCTATCTGCACGAACTGATCGCGATCCAGAAGACGTTCACGTTCCAGTTCCTGGAATTGCTTCTGCACCCTTCGTCCGGGAGAGACCCATGACAAACGCTCAGGATCAATCCAGGCTTCCGCTGAACTTCCCCCCCAACTGGAATTCACGAGACCGACAGGAACATCAAGTTCGTCTGAAATCGTCCGCCCCATGTGATAGGCCGTGCCGGAAAAATCACCGACCGTCTCAGGAGAACAAACAACCCACCTGCCTTCAACATCCCGGGTCGGAGCATCTACAGAAGATAATCCGAGTGTGAACATGCGAATCGTCGGCCGATCCGCATCAGCCTTGAACTCTTCGTATTTATCGCAACTGTGAACACGCCATGCCATGTTGGATTGGCCCGAACAGAACCACACCTCTCCAACCAGAACATCCGTGATCTTGATGCTGTCATCCCCCGATTCAACCGTGATCTCAATGGCATCAGAACTGGCATCAAGAATGGGCAATTCAGCTTGCCATCGCCCGCCTTCATCTGAATTGCTCTTGACCGGAGGGTGCCCTGAAACAACGATGGCCACCTCGGATTCTGGATCCGCCCAACCCCATATTGAATTTTCAACACCCTGCTGGAGAACCATGTGATCAGAAAACAGGTTTGCCACAGAAAGATCCGCCTGAACACTTGCATGGACAGCAAACTGAACCGTTGAAGCAATAACCAATGTGAGCATGCTTTTCATATGGCCTCCTGACCGTGCAGAGAACCGTACAAAATCCCAGTCGGGAAGGCAATTCATGACGCGTATCAGAGCACCACATCAAAGCCCATGACTGATTTCATGCCTGTAAAAAACTCCATCCGATGTTGCCATCAGATGGAGCAGTATCGAGAGAAGAAGAGAGAATTCGCAGGATGGATCTCGTTCTATTTCACCCTTTGAAAACTCACACTCGAAATATGGAATTGATCTTCAGTCTGATCAGCAGTTCCCAAACCAATCAAGGAGAAGGAGCAGGTCATTGACATCCACGATCTGATCATCATTTAAATCAGCCTGATGTGATCCCGTCTCTCCCCAGGCGCTGATCAGATCAAGCGCGTCATCAACATCGGCGTCTCCATCGCCATCGACGTCGCCCTCGCAACCCGCTTCGCATTCATCGGGAATCCCATTGCCATCAGTATCGTTGCTTGTTCCATTGGCAATATCACAGCTGTCTGGAATCAGGTTTTCGTTGCAGTCCTCGTTGGCCTGGTAATCAAACGAATAGTTGATTGTGTCCTGCCATGTAGTTCCGCTCGCATCGCGTCCTTGTACCAGCGCCTCCACCATCACCGTTGAGTCGAGACCCATGGCCGTCAATCTCGCAATCAGAACACCATGCTGCTCGGTGCAGTCGTGCGATACAAACGGCATCGCCTGGCCCTGTTGATCAACTGGCAGGATGTACCAGGTTCCATTGCCAACCGACAAATCGCCGCCATTTTCAAAATCAGTCCAGTCGATACCGACGCTTCCCAACTGGTTGGAATCATATGGAGCACCTGTCTGGTCCAGTGCTCCGATCGTGACACGACTGTCCCACTCCAGATCAGGCGCGAATTCATAGAAATAGGGATTGATGTCAACCGAGGTTGGACCGCCATTGGAGTCCTGATAAAAACCGTACGTTGATGTGATCATCTTTTGTTGCAAATTGTTACCAGCAACTGCATCGACTCTCATGCCTTCTGGTACAGCGGCATAGACATCCACCGTCCAGTTCGGATCTTCGATTGAAAGCAGACCACTTCCCACAATCGCATGATGGAATTGAACAATTTCACTGGTCTCGGATATGCCGCTCATGCAAGGCGGGATCAAGACGGCACACAAGGATCAACTGGTGACCAAGGAGTTTGCTCATAAACATCTGGACGTTGCCATAGATGCCATGCTCTCCATCGATGTTGATGGCGAGGAAATCATCCCGGATCTGGATTGAATGAGTTCCCCAGTAACATCGCAAACACCAGCACAACTGGTCAGATGCCACCGATTGAATAATGAGAAATCGCAGGCAACGGATCAGTCGTGATCACTGTGGTCCAACTTGGGCCGCTTGACGTTCTTCGCCAATCCCATCTTTTCCAGCAGCCGGATCTCCCACCAGGTCACATCCATTTCCCACCAGCGATGCTGGTTGGAAGCGCTGGAAGGATCATGATGATGATTGTTGTGCCACCCCTCACCGACTGTCATCAGAGCGACCAGCCAGTTGTTGCGACTTTCATCCTCGGTCTTGTAGTTGGAGTATCCGAACATGTGTGACAGTGAGTTGACAGACCATGTGATGTGCCAGACGACCACTGTTCTCACAAGGACACCCCAGACAAAGAGGCTCAGGCCAAACTGAACGCCGGCCATGACCGTCCCGTCAACCGCCCAACCAATGACGAAGCCTGCCAGGAAGAACAGGACGGCGTGCAAGACATAGATCCAGACCCAGATGAAACCCTTCTCCAATCGCATATAGAAGGGATCACGCAGTACATCACCAGCGAACTGGCGATAGGTGTCGATGTTGTGGGTGGCCTTGTTTCTGATGAGTAACCAGCCGATGTGGCCCCAGATGAAGGTCACCAGTGGGCTATGAGGATCGTCCTGTTCATCTGAATGCTTGTGGTGATAACGATGGATTGAAACCCATTTCGCAGGTGTATCTTCCATGCAGCACAAGGCAATGACTACAAATGAGCGTTCCAGCCACTTCGGCAACTTGGCGCTGTTATGCGTGAGGATCCTGTGATAACAGAGGTTGATTCCCTGGCCAAATACATGGATCCCAAGAATCATGATGATCAGCCCTGTCCAACTGAAAAGCCATGGGATAACCGCTGCCAAAGCAAGAATATGAATCAGCGAGATGGCGATGGCATACGTCCATATGACCTGGCCGCGGACAATGGTGTCCGGAAGGGCTAGACGAGGGTCATCAGCCTGCTTGGTATCAATTGCATCTACAGAATGCGGAGGAGTTGCCATGAAGCCCTTTCCGGATGACAGGAAACCCCATTCAGCATCCGTGCCTTCAAAGGGTATCTGGCCACATTGCACGTGGCAAATCCAGTCTTCAGAATGCCTTGCAGAGACTCGCAGGCCCTATGCCTTAGGATAGACGAGACAACAAGAAGGCACTTGATCGCATGAAGAAAATGGCACAGATTCCATGCCTCTGGATGCGAGGCGGCACCTCCAAGGGCGCCTATTTCCTTGCAGATGAACTACCCAAGGACCAACAAGTGCGTGATCACTTGTTGTTGCGGGCCATGGGCTCACCTGATCTCCGTCAGATCGATGGACTCGGTGGCGGAGACAGCCTCAGCAGCAAAGTAGCCATCATCTCTCCATCAGATCGGAAAGACATCGACGTGGATTACCTGTTTGCTCAGGTTGTCGTTGATCAGCCGATCGTGGACACCTCCGCCAACTGCGGCAATATTCTCTCGGGCGTAGGACCTTTCGCGATCCTGCGTGGCCTCGTCGCAGCATCTGATTCCGAGACCGTGGTCCGTATCTACAACATCAACACGGGCTCTCGCATTCACGCACGGGTTCAGACCCCTGATGGCAAACTGCGTGTCGATGGCCAGGCCACCATCGATGGGGTCCCGGGGACAGCCGCCCCGATCCAACTCGATTTCCTGGATGTCCTCGGACCACTGACCGGGTCCGTCACCCCCACCGGAGCCCCCCGCGAAGAAATCGAAGGGGTGCCGGTGACCTGTATTGATAGCGCTAATCCAGTGGTGCTCATGCATGCCACCGATGTCGGTGAATCAGGGCACGAAACCCCCGAGACCCTGGACCATGATCATCCCCTCATGGTCAAGATCGAGTCCATCCGCCAAGCAGCCTCCTTGAAAATGGGACTTGGTGATGCCACAGATCGAGTGATTCCCAAGATCGCCCTGCTCTCCCCACCCACCGCTGGTGGCAGCATCTGTTCACGCTACTTCACACCGAAGCACTGTCATGCCGCGCACGCCATCACCGGCGCCATCGCCATCGCCATCGCGACGACTATTCCAGGATCGGTCGCAGAAGACATCAGCGTGCATGAAGAGGGGCACTCGAGAACTGTCACCATAGAGCACCCAAGCGGACACGTGCAGGTCATTCTCACCATGGCAGACGATGGTACCGTCAGCAGCGCCGGCATCATTCGAACAGCACGCCCCATCATGGATGGCATTCTCATGGTCCCGAATGATCAAGCATGAACCAGACGAATGCCCCTCACTCGGCAGATACTGATCACCATTATTTCTGGTTCCGAATTCTGATCATTCAGTCTCTTCTCATGACCGCCTATGTCATGCCGATGTATGGCTTCAATGCACTCATCAAGCCAATCAATGAAATACTGGACCCGAAACATGTGCTCAACGGATGGCCTGGTGCCCTCGCGGGCGCGTCGGTATTCATGGGAACCGGATTCAGTTTCAGCCTGGAGTGGCTAACCCGGAAATGGAGCGCAAGGGCCGTACGGCGATGGCTGATTGCCAATGCGATTCTGAGCCTGGCCGTCATCGTCGCAGCCGTGGCCTGCTGGAGAGGTTCACTGTGGTTGCTGCTGGTTGCCTCATTCATTGCTGGAATCGCAACGGGTCGTTGTTTCACTCATTCAACTCAGGTGATATTGAGTTGGGGACGCACCATGGGTCGTCTGGGACTGCAGTCGGGTGTCTTCGGGTTGATGTTTGGCTTGTGGGCTGCGGCTTATTCCTTCGTCGCGCCCATGGCTATCGAACGCTGGGGACTTGAGTGGGCCCTGATCGGCACGGCAGTCCTGGTGCTGCTTGTTTCCTGGATCGCAGTTGTGAAGCTCCGAGATCCTCCCGCTTCTATACAAGCGGCGACTACTGACAAACCGGCGATGCCCCTTGGTCAGTTGGTTGGATCAAAGCCCTACTGGGTCATGTCGATCTTTCTGCTGATCTTTCTGACGCCAGGCTTCGGCTTCAAAATCATCGTGCAGTCTCTGGCCCAGCATGCCTACCACGTCACAACCATGACCGCGTCCCTGGTCGCAGTCGCCTTCCTGGTCTCCTACGGTGTGTCTCGTCTGATCTGTGGACTGGTAGCAGACCACTTTCGACTCAAACCCATGTTCCTCTTGTTCACCGGTGGACAAGCCCTTCTTCTCTTGACCGCGGCCATTGGACTCCCTCATTTCAAAGAGATCGGCTTCCTGGCCGTGATGATGTGTCTGGTCGGCAGCCTGTTTGCTGCGGGCAAGAGCCTCTGGGGCATGCTCACAATCGTCTTGTTTGGTCATGCAAATCTCAATGTTGGCATCAAGGCCACCCTCTTCGCCTTCGCCTTAGCAGGCGTGGTGGGACCGCTCACATTGAACTGGGCACTTCGTTCAACGGATGTCATTGTCGCAACGTCTTGGTGGATGTATGCCATGAGCGCAGCCATGACGATTGCCGTTGTACTGGTGTGGGCTCTCAGGCCATTTGACTTTGAAGCCTACGATCAGCACCGAGGCCAGTCCCTGCACTTCAAACCCGGAAGTCGGGATGCGCTTGATCGATTCTGATTGCCAGAAGCGAGCTACTTGAGCATCGCGATCGCCAAGCCATCGCCAATGGGATTCAAGCTGTATTCAACACGATCATCGCTCAGCAGTTTGGCGGCCAACTCGCGGGTGGCAACGGTTGATTCATCGTTGACTTCAGGATCCGCCACGCGACCACCTCGCAACATGTTGTCGAAGGTCAACAACCCTCCGGGACGCAGCAGTTCAAGTCCCTGCTCGTAATACGAGGGATAGCTTTCCTTGTCGGCATCCACGTAAATGAAGTCGTACGTGCCGGCCTCCCCTGCTTCGATCATCGCGGCAAGACTCTCAGAAGCCGGACCAACCCGTGGAATGATGCGATCCGACACACCACCACGATCCCACCACGACTGTGCGACGGCCATGTGACCGGGATCCAGATCGCAGGCAACAACCACTCCGTCATCTGGAAGCGCCATGGCCATCCCCATGGCGCTGTATCCCGTGAATACGCCGACTTCGATCACACGTTTGGCCTGCATGGTCTTGAGCAGAACACCCAGCAACTGGACCTGCTCGGGCGAGGTCTGCATCTCACCCTCGGGATGATCTTCCATGGCTTCTCGAAGTTCTCGCATGATGGGAACTTCCCGAAGCGTATGGGTCATCAGCCATTGGTGAACGGGGGTATCGAGTTGTATGGTGCGACGTGACATGGGAGCCAGATTGTAGCGGACCTCAAACCAGCCATGCTTTCAATCGCAATTGCTTCCCCATGTCGCCAGAATCACAAGGATGTCTGAAGCATCGCTGTCCCCATCGCCATCTG
Organism: Phycisphaerales bacterium; assembly: GCA_029242715.1. GTDB lineage: Bacteria > Planctomycetota > Phycisphaerae > Phycisphaerales > SM1A02 > UBA1668. The sequence goes on along the minus strand of JAQWTL010000019.1, from coordinate 44,838 downwards.
CATCGCCTGAACCATCATTGGAACCATAGGCCCCGACGACCTCGAGGATGTCGTTCACATCGACCTGGCCGTCACCATTGGCATCGCCATCACAGTGTTCTGACACCGGATCCAGGATATCCAGCGAATACTTGTTTGCTCGCATGATGTCACTTGGTGTGAAGTGCTGCCATGCGATGCTGCCATCGGATTCGATTTCACGAATCTCGTTGTTCGGACCATCGGTCGCGAGATAGTTGCCGTTGGGAAGCTTGTACACCCCACACAGGTGATTCCCGTGGAATCCGGATTGTTCGTAGAAGAAGACATAATCACCGGGCACTGGCTCGTAGGCCTGGCCGGTATCCAGTCCATAGGTTCCATCTGGAAGAAGCGGCGGGATGAACTCGATGACATCCGAGGTGAAGTCATCATTGCCGTTATTGAACAACAACAGGTTGTTTTCCCCCTCAAGTCCTTCATCAATCCAGTTCACGCCGTGCACATTCCACAGGACATGAGCCCCGGTGCGTTCATAGTTGGATGGGTTGCCCCAGCGATACAGGATGTCACCGGCTGGACCGGCCGCTTCCTCGGTCGTGATGCCATGATCGATGATGAAAATCTCATCCAATTGATTCGAACTGAAGACGATCTGATCGAGTTCAGGGTGGTAGTCGAGTGCGTTGACGTGAATCCAGTCACCGGGGCTCGATCCCTGGCCGACGTTCCCCTTGTTGATATCGAACTTTTCCGGATGTTCCGAGATCACACCGTAATTGGGATAACTGGCACTGATGTCCTGGACCATGTGATCCCAGAGATGCCATTCCCACACGATGTCGCCGCTGGTTGGGCCGGTGGGCTCGACTTCGAGAATCTGCGTGGGCCAGATCTCGCTGTTGAGATTCTGGCGTCCAGCAGCCTGGCCTTCTGCCTGGGTCTTGCGTTCCCAGGCCACCATGAGAATGTTGCCATTGGGCATGACGCAGATGTCATGATGCGGTTGGTTGTTTTCATCGGAGAGCGTGTAGTCCCACAGGATCGTGCCATCCAGCGCGATGCGTTGAATGCGACCACCCTTGGCGGCGCCGTTCATCGGACCGTTGGCTCGACATGGCCGGATCAGTTCACCACCCGGCATGAGATAGGGCGTACTGGCAATTGAATCGGCCCCGAACCACTGGTGGATGATCTGCTCATCATTATCAATCAGGGTGGTCCGATGCGTGTTCTGCCCGTTGGTCGGGTTATAGAGCGTGTAGCCCTCCCAGGCTTCAAACGCCATGGCAGGTGCAACCATCATCAGAACACTGGTGGCAAGCAAGGATTTCATAACGAGTGCTCCCAGGGCCAAGGGGCGCGGCCCTGGCGGGTCTCTCCTTCCAATACGAGAGTAGACCGGGGAATATCCCCTGCCAATTGAGATTCCAAATAAAGAGCCCTTGCTCAGTTGCAAGGCCCCCAACCGGCGATCAACTGAAGGACATCGTTGACCCCGACTATCCCATCACCATCGATATCCGAATCCGGATCGGTGGTCCCGTAGGCCGCCAGGAGCAGAAGGATGTCATTGACATCGGTCTGGGCATCGCCGTTGATATCCGTTGCACAAGGTAGCAGGGGTACATCAACAGTCATTTCCATATCGACGTAGATCTTCTCGAGTTGAACCGTGACCTCGCCGAAGATCGGAATCTCGGTTGTAGCCGTTCCGAGAACGATGTTCTCCATCAAGATGTTTCCTTGCCCTGTGCCATCCAGCAGCAAGGAGATGTCGAAGGCAATCGTCACTGGATCAGGCGGCGGCGGTTCAATGATCGAAGTCGTGCCACCATCAATTGGGCACGGTCCATCGATGACACCTCCGAAAGATGAATCAGGCAACTGATCAGTCACATCGATCGGGCCGAATCCGATTCCCAGGTAGCTGACATCGACAGCTACCCCTGTGAGGATGACCTCGAGTTCATACTCCAATCCATCGGGACGAACCGCTGAGGGACTGGTCCAGGAAACATCTTCACCGGAAGTTTCGATGGAAACCGGCCAGATGGCGGTATCGGCTCCTGCCAGTACGGAGGACGCCACGACGATCAGGGGTGTCATGAACATGCCACCATGATGGCAGTTCTTGAAGCCTGGTCAAGCCTACTTCAGGCCATATTCCTTGAGCTTTCGATAGAGCGTCCGCTCGCCGATGCCCAATAGCTCCGCCGTCTGCTCGCGATTACCGCCCGTCATCGCCAGCGTCTGCCGCATGGCTTCCTTCTCAAGGCGATCCAGTCCGATTCCGGCAAGCGCTCCCATGTGCAGGTGCTCGTCCTCATCGGTCATTCGAACATCATCGGGAACCTCGGCCACATCGATGTGCGGTGTCGTCGCCATCACCACCATTCGCTGAATGACATTGAACAACTGACGGATGTTGCCTGGCCAGTTGTAGGCGACCAGTCGGAGCATGGCCGCCTCGGTGAAGTCCGGCTGGGGCTTGCCCTGTTCGCTGGCAAAGCGACCGGCTGCGTGGTTCACGAGCAACGGAATGTCCTCTCGACGCTCGCGAAGTGGTGGCAGGTGGATCTCGGCGCCATTGATCCGGAAGTAGAGATCCTCGCGGAATTCTTCCTTCTCGATCTGATGCTTGAGGTCGCGATTGGTTGCGCTCACGAACCTCACATCCACATGATGGTCGGTGTTGGTACCAAGTCGAATAACCTCGCCGGTTTCAAGCACCCGAAGGAGCTTGGATTGCATGGGCAGTGGCATGTCACCGATCTCATCAAGGAACAATGTTCCATGGTCGGCGTACTCGAAGACGCCCTCACGATCCTTCTCCGCACCAGTGAAGGCGCCCTTCACGTGACCAAAGAGCTGATCCTCCAGGAGGCTCTCGCTCTGGCCAGCACAGTTGAAGGCGACATAACGCTTTTCGACGCGCTGGGACTGGTTGTGAATCGCGCGGGCGATGAGTTCCTTGCCGGTTCCCGACTCGCCTGTGATGAGAACCGGAATCATGCTCGGGCCGACCTGCTTGATGGTCTGGATGACCTTGCGCATCGGCGCAGAGTCTCCGATGATTCCCTCAAAGCCGAAGGCCGAATCAACCTTGCCCTGCAACCGGACATTGTGATGACGCAGTCGAACGGTTTCGACGGCACGGTTCACCAGGTTCCGGAAGACCTCGAGATCCAGTGGCTTCTCGATGAAGTCATACGCGCCACCCTGAAGCGCCGCCTTGGCCGTACCCACATCACCATGGGCCGTGACCATGATGACCTCGGAATCAGACTGATGCTCGCGGGCATACCGCAGAACCTCCAGGCCAGAGTCAGGCTTCTCCATACTCAGATCGGTCACGATCACATCGAAGCTGCCCAGGCGAAGTTCCTCCTCCGCGGAAGTCACTCCATCCACGATCGTGCAGACGTGCCCCAGACGCCTGAGAGCCTCGGCCATGACCTCGGCATGGTCGGTTTCGTCCTCGACAATGAGAAGTTGCGCGTGAATAGCCTCGTGATCTGCTGTCGACATGACCGAAGTGTATGACAAACCGACAGATTCCTCGCCTCCCCCACCCCCGCCACTACACTCCGGGAATGCCCGCCTTGACTGCTCCTGAAGAGACCGGACGAGAAGACATCGATCTGCGACCCGGCAGGCGTCTTCATCTCGTTGGAATCGGGGGTTGTGGCATGAGCGGCCTGGCTCGCATGCTGATGGCTCGGGAATGCCATTGCACCGGCTCAGACCAGTCACCCACCGAGATAACCGAGGCCCTCGCCGCCGGAGGGATCAGGCTGAACCTGGGCCAACCTTCCCAGAACATCCCGGATGGAACCGAACTGCTGATCGCCTCCGCCGCGATTCCGGAGGATCACCCAGAGGTCACCGCAGCACGATCCCTTGGCATCCCGGTCCTGACCTACGCCGAAGCACTGGGACAACTCCAGCGACATCACCTGAGCATCGCCATCAGTGGAACCCATGGCAAGAGCACGACGGCATCAATGCTCTGCCACATCCTGATCGAATGCGGGCTCGACCCCAGCTTCATCATCGGCGCCAGTTGCAACCAGATCGGTGGCGGTGCACGTGCCGGCGCCCCGACCGTGCCCCAGGGGCCTCACGAAGGCGAGCCGGGCATCCTGGTGTGTGAAGCTTGCGAGTTCAACCGATCTTTTCATCATCACCGACCCGACCTGGCCCTGATCAACAACATCGAGGAAGACCACCTCGATATCTATGGCTCGCTTGAAGCGATCATCGAAGCCTTTGGTGAATTCGCAAGCCTCCTGCCTCCTGCTGAAGAAGGTGGTTCTCTGCTGATCGCCCACACTGGCGCCCGGAGACAAGCGATCACTCCAAGTCTTGCCTGCCATGTATCAACCTTCGGCTTTCATCCTGAAGCTGATTACCAGGTCGTGTACGACGCCAACGTGCTGCGTGTCGGCATTCTTCGTGAAGGCATGTGGGTGACGCAATGGACCAACCACATGCCCGGCGGCCACAATGCGATGAATGCTGCCGCCGCTGTCATTCTTGCCCATCAACTTGGTGCCGAATGGGAAGATGCCTCCAATGCCATGGCCACGTTCAACGGCCTTGACCGCCGCATGCAGAGGCTGGGCGAGAGATCTACAGCGGATGGAGGAACCGCAGTCGTCTATGACGACTATGGCCATCACCCAACTGAAATCGAGCAGACCCTGAAGGCACTGAAACTGGCCGAGAAACCGGATCGTCTCATCTGCGTATTCCAGCCTCACCAGCACAGCCGAACACGATTCCTGCTGGATCACTTTGCCGAAAGCTTTGCCAGTGCCGACGAGGTCATCATGCCCCGGATCTACTTCGTGCGGGATTCACTCGCTGAGAAGCAACGGGTCAGCGCGGTTGATCTCGTTGAGAAACTTGACGAGCGAGGCGTACTGGCCAGGCACATCCCGGAGTTTGATGACATCACCGAGTACCTCGCAACAGAATGTCGCGATGGTGACCTGGTCGTGATCATGGGCGCCGGGCCAGTCTGGACGATCGGACGTGACTTCATGGCTGGAACAACATGATGGACTCTGCCCGTTCAAGCCTGGTTGGTGGTCTTGATCTGAAAATCGAGTTTGATGCACCCATTGGTGCCAGAACATGGTTTGGCATCGGTGGCCGCACCGAGATGCTCATCAAGCCCGAGACCGAGGACTCTCTGGCCACTCTGCTTCGGCGATGCCATCAGTCCGGTACACCAGTCCGGGTGCTGGGCGGAGGCGCCAACCTCCTCGTCGATGATGCAGGCGTTGACGGAATCGTTCTTCAACTGGATCACGAGACCTTCACACGTCGCCGATACAACAAGGATGGCGAGGTTGATCGCATGCTGGCAATGGCCGGAGCCGATCTCTTCAAGATGGTCAATGAAAGTGCTCGCCAGGGCCTTGATGGAATCAGTCAACTGGCTGGTATCCCGGGAACACTGGGCGGTGCGCTGCGAATGAATGCCGGTGGCAGCTTTGGCGATATCGGCCAGGCCGTGGAATCCGTTTCAATGCTGGACATGGAAGGTAATCGACTGGAACTTGAAACCGAACAGCTCAAGTTCGACTACCGGAAGAGCAATCTCCCCAATGGAATCATCCTCTCGGCAATCCTCCACCTCCAACCAGATGACCCCATGGCGGTCCGCGGCCGCGTTCGTGAGATCTTTGCCCAGAAGTCTGCCTCCCAACCAATGGCCGACAGTTCTGCTGGCTGCGCCTTTCGAAATCCGAGCGTAGAGGGCACTCGGCTTCCTGCAGGTCGGCTCATCGATGAGGCCGGGCTCAAGGGACTTTCTGTTGGAGGCGCCACCGTCAGTGATCGCCATGCCAATTTCATCTCCACGACACCGCAGGCAACAGCACGTGATGTCATGAAACTGATGAAACAGGTTCAGCAGCGTGTCCTGGAACACTGCGGTACGACGATTCAACCCGAGGTCGTGATCTGGTGCGATGATCCCGGGGCTCCGATGCCATGACATCTGAACGTTCAATCATCGCGGTGCTGATGGGTGGTCCGGATGGCGAGCATGATGTCAGCCTGGCCTCCGGTGCTTCCGTTGCTGAAGCCCTCCGGAAAGCTGATCGCGAAACGGTCATAGAGCATGTCATTCCACGAGATGGCGAATTGGATCTGGGCAAGATCGACGCCGATGTCATCTTCCCGGTCCTGCATGGCCCCTGGGGCGAAGGTGGTCAACTTCAGCAGCTTCTTGAATCAGACGGCCGACCATTTGTTGGATGTGGCGCTCTGGCTGCTGCTGCTGCCATGAACAAGGTCCAGACCAAACAGATCGCCACAGAACTCGGAATCCTGACGCCACCATGGGAATGCCTGCAATCTTCCATGATCTCCACTCTGCCACCACCAGTAGTCGTCAAGCCAGTAGCAGAGGGGTCCAGTCTCGATCTGAATGTCGCCAGAACGGAACTTCAAAGAGATGAAGCGATTGCCCGAATGGCATCGCATGGTGAAGGTGTGCTTGTTGAAACCTATGTCGATGGCCGGGAACTGACCGTTGGAATCATCGGCGATGAAACCCTGCCAATCATCGAGATCCAAGCTGCACAGGGCCTCTATGACTACGAAGCGAAGTACCAGCGGGACGACACCAACTATGTGATCAATCCACAGATCGATCCCATCTTGCAGGATGCCATGACCTCAGCAGCGATGGCCCTGCACAAGGGGCTCGGCGTGCGGCACCTGTCCCGAGTGGACTTCCTTCTTGATGACCAGGGCCCATGGTTACTGGAGATCAACACGATGCCCGGCTTTACCGACCACTCCCTGCTGCCCAAAGCCGCTGCTGCCAGGGGCTGGCCACTGCCAGTCCTCTGCCAGAAGCTGGTGGACATGGCAATTGACTCCCCGGAACCCTCCTCTCTCAAGGGTCCCGGGCCCGCAAGCCGATGATCTGACGAGACATGGGTTCACGTCGCTCCAATTCGCGTTCCGCCAGTGATGGGCGGTGGTTTGATCGCTGCTTCACGGCACCGGTCAATCTATGGCAGTGGTCGATGACTCCTGCAGGCCGAAGAGGCTGGATGGGCTTTGGCATCGCAGCTGCCATGATTACCTTCATTGCCTTCATCCCCGCGATCGGCAGACGAGTTGAACAGCCAGTCGACCAGGTCGAAGTCCGATTTGAGCACCCCCCGCTCTGGGCTGGCCCGAGTCTGATGGAACACCTCAGATCCGTGGGCGAATCGCAGTTGCAGGGAACCTCTCTTTCACGAGCAGACCTGGAAGCCACCCGCCAGCGCCTGCTCGATTCGGGTTTTTTCCAGGAGGTTGCTCAGGTCCGACGTTCCGGCCGCCAGGAAGTCACGATTGATGCCACGCTGGTGACGCCCATGGCGCGTGTACGGGATCGTCACGGAACGACTCTGATCGACCAAGCCGCTCGTGTACTTCCTGCGGGTTGTGGCGTCAGTGGCGATGTCCATGTCGTCACGATCATCAACCCTCGCTACAGCCGACCGACACATCCACGCGAGACCTGGTCAGGCGGCGACCTGACAGCAGCCATGCGTGTCCTGGATCACATCCAGCAGGCTGAATGGATCCAGCAGGTCGAGGCCATTGACCTTTCCCGTTACCCCGCAACAGGCAGTCTGGTGCTGATCACCGACAATGGCAGCCGTGTGATCTGGGGCTCGGCTCCTGGTGACGAGCGTGCCATGGAATCACTCCTGGAACGCAAGGTCGCAAGACTTGATCGCCTGTATCAGATCTCTGGTCGTATCGACCAGTACCACCCAGGCGAAGTCGACATTACTGACGCGTCCGTCGTGGTCAAGAGGTGAACAGACGGCTTGTCCCCGTAGCCGGAAGTCCGTTCCTGGCCCAACGGCTCGTAGTCTTTTTTGGTTCAACCTGGCTGTTGATCTCCTGGGTTCTCGTCATCGGACTCAAGCGTCCGTTGTTGCCATCACCAGAAACATGGCTACCGGGTGTCCGCCTCATGCTGGTCATGGCGGCCATCGGACTGATCGTTGTCTGGCCGATGGCCGCAATGGCCACCACACGTCCCCTCTCAACCCAGCGAACACTCAGGGAAACAAGCATCCTGCTGCTGACGGCTCAACTGATTGCATGGCCAGCAGGCCTCGTCACCACCTGGACCATGCCTCGAACGGTCCTGATCGCCATGACCCTCACAGGCTGGGGCCTTCTGGCCGGTGCCCTTGCCGCGTGGGGACGTTGCCGGACACGCCCGGGCCGACGGGTGGCCATGATGGCCTGCTGTCTGCTGATGGCCCTGGTGGCACCCGTTGTCCTGTGGTTTGATGATTCAGCCTCCTGGATGGCAGGATTCAGTCCCCTCAGCAGCCTCTGGACCATGGCCAGTGCCGGAAATGATTCTCCAATCGCACAGGAGTGGATCATCACTACTGCCGTCTGGGTGCTAGCCATGATCTGCTGGTTCTTATTTACATCGCTCGCGGGTTGCGAGGTTCGGGAACAAACGGGAACATCACCAAAGTGATTCACCTCCTCATCATCCTGAGCCTGATCGTCGTCGATGCCGCAATATTCATCGTGCTACTGATGCATATCCTGCTGCGTCGTCGTGGGACCAGCGAAACAAGACTTGCCTGGGTGGTGTTCATCATCCTTATTCCATACCTGGGTGCTCTGGCCTACCTGCTTGTAGGTGGAATCTATTTCGGCAGAGTAAGGCACCACCGACACATATCGCTGCATGCTAATAATGCACCCAACGAGCAACCTGATCTTGAAGATCTCCCTGGCATGGAACCTCGAACGCCTTCGCCCTATCGGCGAGTGTTCACTCTGGCTGAAAACCTGTGCCCCTCTGATCTCCTGGGTGGCAATCATCTCGATCTGGAAATCGATTCTGAAAACTTCCTGAAACCACTGCTCGAAGACATCGAGAATGCGACACGTAATGTTCACCTGTTGACCTACATCTACCTGGCGGACGATACGGGGCGTCAGGTAGCCTCTGCCCTGCGAGCTGCGGCCAAACGCGGTGTTCACTGCCGGGTCCTGGTGGACTCCATGGGATCCAGGGATTTTCTGCGTTCAGATCTGAGCCGCGAGATGGAAGCAGATGGTGTTCAGGTCGTGGAAGCCCTGCCTGCCAGCCTTTTTCGAATCACCATTGCCCGGATCGATCTTCGAAACCACCGCAAGATCGTCGTCATTGATAACAAGATTGGCTATGTGGGCAGCCAGAACATCGCTGATCCGTCATTTGCACCCAAGGCGAAGTTCGCGCCCTGGGTTGACTGCATGGTCCGGATCAACGGACCAGCGGTACATGATCTTCAGGAACTTTTCCTGGAAGACTGGTTCCTGGAAACAGGCGAAACCGTCGAGGGTCTCTACGAAGAACTTCCTCACGTCCAACAGGACGGGGCCGACGTCCAGATCATCGCCAGTGGACCAAACCTCGACCATGGAAGTTTCACGATGGTCCTCCAGTCATGCTTCCACGTGGCCAGCGAGGAAATCATTCTCACAACGCCCTACTTTGTGCCTGATGTTGCAACAGAGACCGCGCTCATTGCCGCGGCGCGGCGTGGCGTAGCAACAACACTCATTCTGCCCGCCAGAAATGACTCCCGGCTCGTATCACTGGCAAGTCGAAGCCACTATGAGGACATCCTTCGAGCGGGGGTCCGGATCTATCATTTCAACGCCGGGTTGCTTCATGCCAAGACGCTTACGGTCGATCGGCAACTGTTCATGCTCGGCTCGGCCAATCTGGATCGCAGGAGCATGGAGCTCAACTTCGAGGTCAACATGCTTGGCTGGAACCCCGATTTTGCCGGGCAACTACGGCTGCTGCAGCTGTCGTATCAGAACGATTCCACTGAAATCAAGGGCCAGGAATGGCTCAATGCAGGATGGAAGCGTCGCCTTGCACGAAATGCTGCTGGAATGCTCAGCCCCCTGCTCTAGCCCCTCCTGGAGCTCTCCAGAGCCCTTCTGGCTGATCCTGCTTGTTCCTTGCAAGCCCTTGGGTATACTGGGTTTCGATGCCGCTGAGGGCGGTTGAGGAAGAGCAAGGAACTTGTTGATGAATCCCATGCGGCACTTGCTCGCAGCCATGTTCACCTTGGCGGCGAGTACCCCGGTAATCGCCGAATCAGCGGCACGCTTCGTCTCCTGGTCAGGAACGGAGATCAATATCGCATCTGGCGAGTTCAGTGACATCCTGTCAACACCAGGCACTGGTTTCTCCACGGCCGACATGAACACCGTCAATGCCGCACTCCAGAAGGACGGTATCGAGACACAGGGACGAATTTCGATCTTGCTTGCAGATACGGCTGCTGGACTGTCAGTACTCACCATGTTCGATGGCGTCCAGTATCCAGACACTCCGGGCAAACCCACCGTCGTAACCTCTCAAGCCACTGTTCCACAATCAGCCACGTGGCAATACAACATTGATGCCGGAGGAACATTCGATGTCTTCCCGGTAGGCAATAACACCATGCTCAGCGGCGCGTTCAACTGGATTCCCGGTGTCAATTCTGAAGCCATGTCGGTATCAAGCCTTGAAGAGGGCAACAATGGCTCGTTCTACATGAACGCGGTTGATCAAGGTGGCCTGTCAACTCAAGAACCGATCCAGTTCCTCACAATGCAGGCTGGCATGTGGAGCTATGCCGAGACACTTGGTTTCCAGGACTCCGATAGTGGTGGACCGGATTTTGAATACCTGACATTCGAAATCACAGCGATTCCCGCACCATCAGGTCTGCTCCTGCTGGCCTTTGCAGGCTATGGCCTGAAGCGTCGACGACGGCACTGAACACAGCACCGAAACATGCGATAGCATCGAACCGTGGATCCTGTACTCCATCACGGTGATTGTCTTGACGTTCTGGGTGGAATAGACACCCTGAATGCAGACCTGGCCTATCTGGATCCGCCGTTTGGAGTTGGGCGTAAGATGGAAGGCCGTGATGGGGCTGCCTTCGAGGATCGCCTTGAAGATGCCAGCCTGTACATGGACTTCATGCGACCTCGTATCGAAGCGATCCTGACACACCTTCATCCTGATGGATCGATTCTCGTGCATTGCGACTGGCGGCAAGTCCACCATCTGCGAGTACTGTTGGATGAATTGCTCGGGCCCGATGCCTTCGTGAATCACCTGATTTGGCGGTATGGACTGGGTGGCTCCTCGCCACGGCGCTTCGCCAGAAAGCACGATGACATCCTGTTCTATGCAAAGAGCCCGAATTATTTCTTCAAGGCACCCATGGTGCCCGCCACCAGTCAAAGGCTGAAAGGCCAGTTGAAGAAGGCAACAGATGTCCTGGACATCCCGTCAATCAACAACATGGCCCATGAACGCACCGGCTGGCCAACACAGAAGCCCATGGCACTGCTTGAACTCCTGGTCCAGGCCTGCTGCCCGGAGGATGGGCTGGTGCTGGATCCCTTCTGCGGCTCAGGAACAACAATCGTTGCCGCAAAGCGAACTCGGCGCCGCGGAGTTGGCATCGATCTCTCCGAAGAAGCCCTTGGTATTGCAAATGGCCGACTGAGATCACTTGAACCTGTGAATGCGTCTCCAGATTCAGATTGACCGCTGTCCGGTTCTCACACGCTCAGCAATCACCCCAGCCGTTGATGACTTCGAGGATGTCGTCAACATCGATGTCTCCGTCGCCATCAGCATCACCGTTGCTTCCACTGCCACCATAATTGGCGAGGACATCCAGGACATCATTAACATCGACAACGCCGTCTCCCGTGGTGTCACCCGGGCAGTCCGGGCTCTCTTCACAGGCATCCGCATCAGAGCAGCCTGATCCAATTCCGCCCCATGAACCGCCAAATGCATTGCACGTTGCCTCGGTGAGCTCAAAGCAATCGCCCGATTTGGTACAGCACCATCCCTGTGGTTCAGGACACTCGACAACATCACACTCAGTGGCATCACCTTGGAACGTACCATCGAATGCGGTGCAAGATTCGGGTGTCGAATCCGGAACGCATGAGCCATCCAGCAGACAACAGGCCCCAATTGGGAAGCAGACAACATCTGCACAGGCCTGGCCTATCAGCCAACTGCCTGAGAAGGCATCACATAATGCTTCAGAGGCATCTACACACTCACCTGTCGAGGATACGCAGCAGGCACCGGTCGGCTCGGGACACTGGTCATCGGCACACGCCGTTCCTTCACCCTGGTAATCACCCTCGACAACGGCACATTCGCTTGCAGTCAAGTCATCACAGGTGCCATCAGAGTTGCAGCAGGCGCCCATCGCGGCCTCGCAGTCGAATGGCGTCAAGGTCGCTCGAATCACCCAGTCACCGCTCGGGCGACATAAAGATGGCAACTGCTGAAATGACTTCCAGCCCGAACCACAGACACAGAATGCGCCATCGACAAGATCCAGCCAGTTGCCTCCTGGAAACTGCAGTCCACTGGTATCAGTGGTCGGAAACGCATTCATGTTTTCATTTGGTGGTGCCAGGCAGGGGTTGCCCGGGGCGTTATGCGCATCAATCCTGAAGGCGATCGTGACCTCACCGCTTCCGTTATCGGGAATGTAGATCTGCTTCGGATCACTGGGATCGATGCCGAAGGCGATGATCGTTCCGTTGGTTCCCGGTGGCATCACCAGGTGAGGCAGAGTCACATCGTCCGAAGAATAACTCGCTACCAAGACACCTGTGTCAGGCGTGCCTGAATAGACCCTGATCGACCATTCAGTCGTTGTTTGAACGGTCGCATTGAAAGTTGCAAAGAGGATCTCTGCAAGATCCAGCTTCGCGGGAAAAGCCTGGGCAGGAAGCGAGAAGGAGATCGCAGCACTTTCACCCTGCTCGAAACCAGCTTGCAAAACATATTGGCCTGGCCCGAAATCTGAGTCCGTCAATGCATATGTTTCCGGAGGGCATCCACCACGAGCAAGTGCCCGACGAGTGGTCACGGTCGCCTCCGGACTGGACGGGGCATGGGTGATCGAGAGGACATCAATTGAATCCAACCTTGCTTCAATTGGCACCAGCCGAGACTCCCCAGCAAGGGACATCGTGGCAGTCATGGCGGCCAACAGAGGTGAAAGCAACTTGTATGGGAGGCTGACGAGGGCCATGAGTGACACCTTTCTCTCATGAAATCTGCAGGGCAGGCCCCACCCGATTCATTGTGATGCCTTGCGAGGCGAAGTCAATCAGCAAGTGGTGCAGAGTCCACGGCAGACTCGTGGACAGCCCCTCGAGGGGCATCTTTGAGGAAGAAGGCCAAGAAAACCCCGATCAGCAGAGAAACTGGCAGTATCAGGAAGGCCTGACGGAAATCACCAGGATCGACTGAATGGACCTGCTTGCCTCCTTCGGAGGCCGAGTCCAGAAGGATCCCGACCACCCACTGCCCGAAACCTGCACAGATCATCTGCATGAAATTGACGAATGTCATGGCCGTGCCACGACTGTGGCTGGGGTTGTGCTCCATGGCCAGAGGAAACGCCAGGATCACGGTGCCAGAGGAGGCGCCCAGCATGAACAACAGAGCGTAGACCGCCCAGTCATTTCCCGATGGCAACAGCAACAAACCCCCAGAACACAACAGCCCCATCACTGTTCCGATCTTGAGATAGATCGCTCGATAGCAATGACGATCCGAAAGCCATCCAATCAACGGACCACTGATCCCGAGTCCAACGAACATCATCGAAACAGCAGGGCCGGAGTTGGTAGTACTGAAACCCATGACGACTTCCAGATAACGAACACCCCACAAGGCTGCAAAGGTACCGATCGGCAGGTAGATGATCGCGGTCACGAAGGCCAGAAGCCACGTCTGCCGGCTTCGGACGACACACTTGAATCCTGAAAGCAGACTCGCCCCATGCTTCTCTCGCGCCTTGGCAACCTGTGACAGATACCAGTCGGGACTCTTTGGAACAAGTATCCACATCAAAAGAGCAATGACCACCGCTGAAACAGCAAAGATGTCAAACGCCTGGCTCCAGGTCACGACTTCCAGTAGAAAACCCAGAAGCGCTTCCGCCGAGACCGCCCCCAGCATGCCAAGCGTTGCTGTCACACCTGAAAGCAGTGCGATACGACCACCAGGAAACCAGATTGCGGCGATATAAACAGTTCCAACATAGGCAAAGGCCGAACCGAATCCCATCAGGAATCTCGCACCGCCCAGCCCATAGAGTCCCGTCGAAACGGCAAAGAGCAGACAACCCGCACCGCAGATCATGGCCGCAATGGCCATCGGGCTTCGGCCCCCGAAGCGGTCAAGCAGGACTCCCACGATCAACTGCATCGGGGCGTATGCGTAGTAGTAGAGACTCATCTGGAAGCCGAGCATGCCTGGACTGGCATGAAACTGTTCCTGAAGATTTCCCTCGATGACACCAGGAGTCACCCGGATCATGAATTCATACAGGAAGAAGAGTGCTGGCATCGACCACGCTATCCAGGCCTTGAATCGACCACCCGGAAAGGTGTTATGCAAATCGATGGAAGCAGGGACAGGAGCCGTCATGGTGATCTGGAGAGTGTAGCGATGGGCTGGCTGTTTCGTATGAAGAGGTACCATGCCTGAACCATGCGACTTGCAATCGCCACATGTAGCTCACTTCCTGATTGGGAAGTCGATGACGCCCCACTGCATGATGCCCTCGTGACCCTTGGGATCGATTTCTCCCATGAGATCTGGACGGATGAAACTGTCGACTGGGCCGCATACGACGCCTGCCTCATCAGGACTACCTGGGATTACGTTCAACAATTAGAGCGATTCCTTGAATGGGCCAGCACCGTGAGTTCTCTCACCAGACTCTTTAATCCCATGCAGACCATTCAATGGAATACCCGAAAGTCCTACCTGCAGGATCTGGAATCACAACAGATTCCCATTGTTCCGACATGCTGGCTGGAGCAAGGAACACCAGTAGGCCTGGACAGCATTCTCACGAATGAAGGCTGGCCTCGCGGTTTCATCAAGCCCCTCGTCGGAGCAACAGCATTTGGCACCATGCGATTCGATCATGAAACCGAAAGCTTGCGCGCTGCCCAGGAACACCTCGACAAGATGCTCCTGCACCAGAGCATGCTGGTCCAGCCTTACCTTGAACAGGTTGAAACCAAAGGTGAATGGTCTGGGATTTTCATTGATGGCAAATGGTCACATGCCGTCCAGAAGATTCCGACTCCAGGGGACTATCGTGTTCAGGATGATTTCGGCGCCACGGATCATCCTGGCACGGACACCGGTCCAGCAAGAGATCTCGCTGAGAATGTCATGGATGTCATCAAGGCCCATCCCGGATGGACCGGTGAACATGATGGCATATCTCCTCTGTATGCCCGCGTTGACCTCCTTCAGAACGGTGACACGCATCTGGTCAATGAGGTCGAACTGGTGGAACCCTCTTTGTTTTTCAGACATGCCCCAGCCGCCGCCATTGCATTGAGCCAGGCACTCACTCGGCGACTGTGATTGTCGAAATCAGGTTCAGGACGGGTCAGACTGCTGAATCATTTCCAGTAGAAGCCCGTCACGCAGACCGACGTCAAGCATCGCGACCCATTCCATGTCGAAAACAGTCATGAGTTCTGCAACGATGCAGGCACCCGCGACAATGATTTCGGCACGACGTGTCCGCAGACCCGTCTTTTCCTTGCGTTCTGCGAGATCCATCTTCCTGAGCCATGTCAACGTCTCTTCGACCGTCTCCCTGGCCATGGTGTGATTCTCACGAAGGATTGCTGGAGGCTTGCCACTCTTTGGGATCGGCAATGGACCGATGTCAAGCAATGCCAAAGCTGTGCATGTACCGCCAGTGCCGACGGCGATACTCGCATCACCTGCCTTCTCCCTGATGCCCTCCACCATCTCCCTGACATGTGATCGGATAGCGGATGCAACCTTCCCACTGGTACGCCCCATGGCCTCAAACCGCTCAGCCAGGCGCAGAGCGCCTATCGGGAAAGATCCTCTGTGCTTGACTTCATTGTTCATCGCCAGAATGATCTCGGTGCTCCCACCACCGGTGTCGAACACCAGGCTGGAGCGATCGTCCACGATGTGGTGTGATGAAACGGCTTGGAAGATGAGATCTGCCTCGCGTTCACCGGAAATGATTTCCAGATCGATTCCTGACAACTCTTCAACCCGACTCTTGAACTGATCACCATCAGGTGTTTCACGTGCTGCACTGGTAGCAACAGAACGGATCACGGTAGCGCCCTGTGACCTGGCTTCATCTGACAATTTTGCAATTGCGACCGCCGTCCGTTCCACGGCGTCCGGGTCCAGCCTCCCGTCCTTTCCGGCATGCTGACCCAGTTGTGTCACGACCCGAGCTGTGTCAATGAGATCTGGCCGTTTACCGGTGCCTCTGATCGCAATTGAAAGCTTGACGCTATTACTTCCGACATCAATGGCGGCAAATCGATCCGCCTTGCCAATCTCTGCGGGTTGCGTCATGGCAGAATGAATGTAGCACGCATGAGAGGGTCCGTGTCAGCAGTCAGCAAATGTTCAGGATTCAGGAAACAGCACCATCTCCGGTTCCAGCAACTGATGCCCGCCAGCATCGCTGGCAGCCAGCCTGAAACCAGGACGAAGAGCCCCGGAGGCCCAGTGTCCATCTGGACGCAATGCAATGATCGCAAGTTGATGCTCAGATGCCAGATCATCCCGGCGAGCAATTCTGTTGAGTACTTCCATGATGGCATCACGCGGCATTCCACCTCCACGCATCATCTCGACTGCCAGGAAACTTCCACAGATCGCCATCACCAGTTCACCAGTACCTGTCGCCACGGCTGCTCCCCCATCCGGATCGACATACAGACCATGGCCGATGATGGGCGAATCTCCAACACGCCCGGGAACTTTCCAGGGCATTCCACTGGTTGAACAGGCGCCAGCCAGTTTGCCCCGCTCATCAATCGCAAGGACACCGATGGTGTCATGCTTGTCCTTCCAGCGGGCTTCGTCATTGCTGCCAGCAGCGAAGAGCTGTCCGCCACGATCACGATCAAACGGCCGGATGCCACGGGCCTGATCGGGGTGCTCCGCCTTCCACTTGAGCCACGCCTCTCGGGCCCTTGGAGACAGAAGTTCCTCGACTGGTTGGCCATGAGCATCGGCAAACTCATCTGCTCCAGAACCAGCCAGCATGATGTGTGGCGTATGTTCCATCACGAGGCGTGCAATGGTGACGGGATGACGGTGGCGTCTCAGAGCACACACGCTGCCACATTGCTGTGGTGATGCCATGATGCATCCATCCAGGGACATCTCGCCGTCTCGATCAGGCAGGCCCCCATAACCAACCGAATCGATCTCCGGATCGTCCTCACAGAAAACACTGACAGCTTCCACCGCCTCCATGGCTGATCCACCAGCAGCCAATGCTGGCCAGGCCGCTTCGTTGGCTCGCTGGCCAAAGGACCATGTTGAAAGCAGGAAAGGCGCCTTGGCAGCCGATTCTCGTGGGTCGGGGGCTGTTCCATCTGTGCTCATGCTCAGTTCTCCGGATTCAGATGCTATCCTCCACCAGTGGGCTGGTGAAGCCCACCTCTTCATTATGTGAACCCGAACATGAATTACATCTCCGGAAAATTCTTGATGTCTGCTCTGGGACTGGCCATGCTGCCAGTGCTCTTCAGTTGTGCCCCCCCTGCAGGCTGGGGAACAGATGTCACCGCCACCTCGCTGAAGGGCGATCAGTGGCAGGTTCACGTCGTCATCACAAAGCACCTGAATGCCAAGTTCAGCAATGATCAGATCGTCTCTGCCCCGACACTGATCTGCCGAAGTGGTGAATCAGCCCAGATCCATATTGGTGATGGAAACAGCAAATCAGAGGACCTGATCAGTGTTCAGGTCGATACCGCAGAGGACCCAGGGGCTGATGAGATGACCTTCACAGTCATGGTGCGTGAAGGCGGATTGCTCCGGAGCCGGACGTCCCTGACAATACAACCCGACGACAACACCACCGCCTCAGCGATGGATGGTGAATTTGGATCCAAGTGAGAGACAGCAATGGACTACATGACCCAAGCCGACAAGGACAAGCTTGAAGAAGAACTTGCAACTCGCCAGCGGCAACGCAAGGAACTCTCGGACCGTATCGGCCAAGCACGTGAACTTGGCGATCTGAAGGAAAACGCCGAGTACCATGCCGCCCGCGAAGACCAGGGCATGAATGAAGCCCGAATCAGGCAGCTTGAAGAACGATTGTCGACCGCGATCGTTACCGACACTACCAATCTGCCCGAAAACATGGTCTTCATCGGAGCCACGGTGAAACTCAAGGACGTCAAGAGCGGTGAGGAACAGATCTATCGCCTGGTCGGTGACATGAGTGGTGATTTTGACCCGGAATGCATCGAGGTCACCCCCACCTCCGCACTGGGCACGGCTCTGATGAAAGCCCGACTCGGTGAGACGATTCGAGCCGACCTGCCTCGTGGCGAGAAACGCTTCGAAATCGTGGAACTGCTGTGAGTCAACGTTGGACTGTCTACCTCGGTGGCGAGATCCACAGTGATTGGCGAGATCGCATTCGCAGTGGCGCTGAAGCAGCAGGATTGCCGGTTGATTTCGTTGCTCCCGTGACAGACCACGATTCCAGCGATTGCTGCGGCGTTGCCATCCTGGGTGAAGAAGAATCCAGCTTCTGGACAGACCACAAGGGTGCCTCGGTGAATGCCATCCGTACCCGGACCTTCATCCAGAGAGCCGATGTGGTCGTCATCCGCTTTGGTGAGAAATATCGCCAGTGGAACGCTGCCTTTGATGCAGGGCAGGCCGCCGCCATGGGCAAACCGTTGATCATCCTGCACCCGGAAGAGCACGATCATGCCCTCAAGGAAGTCGATGCTGCCGCTCAAGCGGTAGCACGTCAACCTGAACAGGTCGTGTCCTTGCTTCGCTACGCGATCGAAGGGTCACTCGGCTGAAGCTCGGTTCTTACGTGCACGTATGAAACTCGCGATGCAATAGCCAAAGTAGATCAGGCATAACAGCGCCAAGATTCCCTGGTCCCATACCTTCGACCAGCTGATCTCTTCAGCCCGCAGGCTCTTCAATCCCATGACGATGCCGCCGGCAATGCCAACAAGAGCAACCAGGATCGTCACGTGCATCAAGTGCATGCGAATCCGCGGAAAGAGTCCCGAGAGGATTCCCAGAAACAACAGCGCAATCCCGAAAAAGGCTGGGATCGCTGCGGTGAAGCGAGCTGGTTCAAACCCAGTTGCCAACCAGAAACCAATGCCCTGAAGAATGAGCAGGACACCGAAGACAATTGCTACAAGGACCATGTTCGGCTTGTTCATGTCCGAATCGTAGCACGCCGGACCAGAGTCGGTTCATAAACCGAAGTTGGCCAGTACCACGAGAATGTCCTCGACATTCACGATGGAGTCGCCGTTCACATCCCCTGCACAGTCATCGACGCAGTCCCAGTCGGCAATCACGGCCAGGACATCAACGACATCGACATCACCATCGCCGTCCACATCACCTTCGAGGGCATCGCCTTCGATGATGATGGTGCCACTGATTTGACCGCCTGTGTTGCCATCTCCGTCACGGGCCAGTACTTGCAGACGGCCTTGAGTGGTCGGCGTATCCGGGATGCAAACAGTCGTTGATCCAGCTGGCGAGAGGCCTGCCTGGAGGGTTGTCCATGTGGCCCCGTCATTGGTGGAGTACTGGATATCGACAGAGGTGACATCGAACTCATCATCGTCGCTGATCCAGGAGATATTGGGGCAGTCATCGGGGTCAATGATCCCCTCGACTGGTGTCTGCAGGCAGGTCGTTGGGTAGATGCCACCGGCATGTGCCGGCATGTGCATGCAGATGCAATGCATGACGCCGGCGGAATAGGCCAGGCTGTCACAGGTGATCTGAACGACCTCTCGATCAGGCATGGCGGCCTGCACCGCAGCGACTGCCTGGTTGTCATAGGTATCTGAAATGTCGTTGTACTTGGGCAACAGCACCACGCCGTTGCAGACCACCATGTTGGCATAGGTGTAGTGGGTTCCACCCTGCGAGAAAGCGGGTACACGGAACACATCCCAGCCGAGACCCTGGTAATAACCGGCAGCCCAGTCGCAGATCTGATCCTGCGTGCTGCCCGATTGCGTCGGCCAGTCGCTGATGATGATGCGGTCATCACCACACATCAACATCCACATGTCGATGTGCTGGGTGTAGTCGACTGATGTGGGAAAGGCATCATGAATGTAGGTGTCGACATTCTGATAGTCACGCCAGTACTGCACGATCTGGGATTCGGATAAACCAGGATTCTCATTCATGATCAACTCGGTTGCTGCACTGGTGCCGATGCCATTGAGGTGGTAGTTGCCGCCACCATGTACCAAGGGAATCTCGTAGACCTCGTGCCCGAACTGCGGACCAAAGTATGAACTGTAGGCATTGTCATTGGGCCGTGGCCTGTTGTACGTGTGGTCAACGATGACCCGGCAGTCGCCCTCGTATACGTAGCGTGGGCCATAGTCGCGAATCCAGACGGTGTTGGTCGTACGCACCACCGTGATCACATTTGCAGAATTGGCACCTGCTGAAATACATGAGTTGCGGGCCGTGTTGGCCTCGCTGTTGGAATCGCAGGCAATGAAGACCTTGGCGTTTCCGACCGTCGTGATGGCTGCTGCCATCTCAGCAACGATCGAGGAATAGCCCTCCCAGGCCAGGAGAATTCCGGCCATGTCCTCGTACTCCGATGCACCCCGGATGGGACCCACGGGAGGTGGTGTCACGCCGCGAGGTGTCTGGATGATCTGGCCGTCCAGAAAGTCCAGCTCTGTCTGCGTCATGGATTTTGGAATATGAGCACCTTCGGGAAAGACCAGTTGTCCATCACGAAGAATGGGTTCATCCGAGATCGGGGGGCCCTGAAACTGTTCAGCAGCACTGATCGCGATGGCAAGGGCCACGAGGGGGAAAACTGACATGGGGGGAAACCTCTTCTCTTCCTATCCATTGGACACCCGAAATAGCCTTCAAGCAAGCCTAAGAGCGGGTTTCCTGAGTGGTTATTCTGCTCAGCACCCCTGTTGGTTCCATCAGAACCTCCTTTATGAGCATCATGACGCCTTCCCCTCTCCCCAGCAGCCTTCCAGCACACCAATTGAGCCGCTACCGGTTCGCCATTGCCGGGTTCTGCTTCCTGCTCGGCCTGGTCAATTACCTGGACCGGGTGATCATCTCGTTTGCCATCAAGCCCATTCAATCGGACTTCGGCATCCAAGATGCGTCCTTCGGAATGCTGATGTCGGCCTTCGCTATCGGGACGCTCAGTGTCAATGTCTTGTCAGGTTTCTTGCTGGATCGATGTGGCGTGAAACTGGTCTGGAGCATCGGGCTCTTCACCTGGTCTGTGGTCATGTTGCTCCAGGGATTGGTAGAAGTCTTCTGGATGTTCCTGGCGCTGCGAGTGCTACTGGGAATCGGTGAAGGGGTGAATTTCCCTGCGATGAACCGCGCCCTGGTTGATTGGATGCGACCATCTGAACTCGGGCGTGCGTTGTCCCTCTCCCTGCTGGGGGTCCCGCTGGCCTTGCTGCTCGGTGGTTTGATTCTGGCGTCGCTCATTCTGGATATCGGTTGGCGATGGTCATTCATCAGCCTCGGTGTGATTGGCGGACTTCTGGGAATCGTCTTTCTGCTGCTCTACCGGCAACCCCCTGCAACGTCAGCACCTCGGCACAAACAGAGCCAGCCGAAAGTGCCTCTGCGTCACCTCCTCACGAATCCAACCCTGCTAGCAACCGGCTGGTCCTTCTTTGCCTTCGGTTGGGTTCTCTTCTTCGGGTTGTCATGGCTCCCGGGTTACCTCGAGCAGACATGGGACATGAAGCTCCAGGAAGTGGGCTTCTCAAGCACGCTTCCATGGGTTCTGGCAATCATCCTGATGCCCATTGCCGGCTGGCTCTCGGACAGAATCATGGCCAAGACAGGTCGTGTGCGAACCGCCCGTGTTCATCTGATCTGGATTTGCCAGGTGCTCGCGGTACTTTGTTTCATACCCGTGATCTTCATTGGCTCAGTAACGTGGGCGGTCATATTCGTTTCCCTGGCGATTGGCTTCTCGATGGCACCCAACAGCCCCTACTATTCGATCTGTGCAGATCTCTTTCAGAAGAGAGCTGGCATGGCCACTGGCGTGATCGTCACCTTCTTCTCGATATCCGGAGTGGCCTGCCCCTGGATCACTGGCTGGCTGGCTGAAACAGAAGCGGGATTCGGAGCGGCCTTTGCCGCCTTGTGCGTCGTTGTTGGCTCAGGTGTCCTCGGCATGCTCTTCTTCGCATCTGGAACTGTCCATCACAAGATTGTTCCGGCACCAGATGCTGACACAAGGGATACTGCAGATTCTGGAACCTCCTCATGACCGACCAGCCCGATATTCAAGAACTGAGAGAACGCATCGATTCCATCGATGGTCGTCTCATTGAACTGCTCAACGAGCGAGCACAGATTGTGGTCTCCGTCGGGGAAAGCAAGCGAGGCAGTGACACGCCAATCTATGCGCCCCATCGGGAAAGGCAGGTTCTTGATCGTGTCCTCAATGCCAATACTGGCCCGCTTCCTGATCGGGCGATCGAAGCGATCTGGCGTGAACTGATGTCTGGCAGCTTCCGCCTGGAGCGAGGCGTCACGATCGGCTACCTGGGGCCGGCTGGTTCATTCAGCCACGTGGCAGCCGTAAGACACTTTGGATCCTCTGTTGAATTCCAGGAGTTCGAGGACATCTCCGCTGTCTTCCGCGAAGTCATGTCAGGCAACTGCACCTACGGACTGGTCCCCTACGAAAACTCGACGGGGGGCAGCATCACCGACACACTCGATGCCTTTGCCCAATACAGCGTCACCGTCTATGCGGAAGCCCTGATCTCGGTCTCCCACTGCCTGCTTTCCAACATTCCGAAGGACCGCATTCGCCGCATCGCGAGCAAGCCACAGATCTTCACTCAGTGCAGACGCTGGCTGGATAACAATCTGCCGAACGCCGAGCAGATAGCAGTCGCCTCCTCATCGGCAGCTGTGCTCGATGCTGCTGTCAGTGACGATCTCGCAGCCATCGGCTCCAGGCTGGCTGGCAAACTCCACAGCGTCAATGTTCTAAGCGCTGGGATCGAGGACAACCCCGGCAACATCACCCGCTTCCTGGTCATTGCACGGGAAGCAGCCCGCCCATCGGGACGAGACCGAACCAGCATCATGTTCACGACCTCACATGAGCCTGGCGCCCTTGTGGATGTCCTCGCCGTATTCCGAGATGCCGGCATCAACCTCAGCCATATCGACAAGCGACCCAGTGGTCAGGAGAACTGGGCCTACTCGTTCTTCATCGATGCCGATGCACACCAGGAAGACCCCGTGATGCTCGAGGCCCTCGAGAATGCTCGAAAGCTCTGCCGTGCCTTCTCTGTCCTGGGGTCCTATCCGAAGGCTGAACAGGTCCTCTGAGCACTTCCTCGGCTATAAATGCATGCTCGGAGCCCGTCCTTAGTATGCTGAGCAGATGGCCGAGGCCAGCCGAACAACTACTGCCCTGCTCAACAATCTCCACGAGGCCGACAACGAAGCTGCGTGGAGAGAGTTTGATGAGCGCTATCGACCGATCCTGATCGGCTTTTCCCGTCGACTCGGACTGCCCGAGGCGGATGCCGTTGACGTTGCCCAGGAAACCATGGTCCAGTTCATCAAGGAATATCGCGAAGGCAAGTATGACCGGGATCGCGGCCGACTCCGTTCCTGGTTGCTTGGAATCGCCCGCTTCCGTGTAGCAGGCATCTATCGCAAACGTGCTACCAGCCGTGTCAGCCGTGGGGAGTCTGCAATCGTCGACTTGCCTCGTGAGGCTGAAATCGAAGAAGCGTGGAATACGGAACGTCGTATGACCATCCTGCGAACGGCGATGGAGCAATTGAAGAACTCCACCAAGATCGCTGACAAGACCGTTCGAGCTTTCGAGATGGTCGCCTTGCAGCAACAATCGGTTGCTGCAGTTGCTGCTGAACTCGACATCTCGGAGAACGATGTCTATCTCGCCAAGAGCCGTGTCGCTGCCAAACTGAAAGAGATTGTGGCGTCGATCGAGTCGCTCTACGATGAGGACGCGGTGTGACCTCCTCCAGGCAACGTCGCCCCACCGAAGAAGAACTCCATGCCATCGTCTCAGGTGGAACCGTTGAATCTGAGGTCATGACCTGGCTCAACACCAATGACCCCGAAGGCCACCTTCTTCAGAAAGCCCGGGAAGAACTGGGCATCGCCGAACTCGATGTCTCCGATGCCAGTGAAGCGCCTGATTCGACGTCTGGATCTGTTGATCTTGTTCCAAGGCGGCCGACCGTCGTCGACATGCACAAGATTGCTGAGGGAAGGCGTGTTGATCCTGCTGTCGAGATCTGGCTTGAGCAAGAAGATGATGGAAGCGTTCGTGAGGAAATCGAGCAACTGAAGAATGATGCGAATCTCTTCGAGGAGCTTGCGGAGGTTCACCGGGAACAGGTAAAGCCCGGCAAATCAATGCTCGATGCGCCAACGCCTCAGGGGTACGAAGTCCTTCGAGAAATCGACCGGGGCGCCCAGGGCGCTGTCTTCCTCGCCCGTCAGATTGCTGCCAAACGGGACGTTGCCCTGAAGGTGATGCTCCAGGGAAGCTTCGCCAACGACCGACAGAAAATGCGATTCGAACGGGAAGTCGAACTGGTCGCCTCTTTGAAGCATCCCAATATCGTGACGTTGTATGACAGCGGACTCACGGATGAGGGTAATGCATTCCTGGCGATGGAATTCATCGACGGGGTCGCCCTGACGGATTACAAGGTTAAAACGAAAGGTGGATCTCTTCGCGATCCCGACATGCGGGAAAAAGCGAAGCTCTTCGTCAAGGCATGCGATGCGGTCAGCTTCGCCCATCAACGTGGCATCATCCACCGTGACCTGAAGCCAGCCAACATCATGGTTGATCATGATGGTGCGCCACATGTGCTTGATTTCGGTCTTGCCAAAGCCACCGAAACTGCCCAGGTCACCGAGTCGCAATACGAAATGACTGCAGCAGGCGAGTTCATGGGCACGTTCGCCTTCGCCTCACCTGAACAGGTCTCCGGCGATCCGGACAGGGTCGATACCAGGACGGACGTCTATGCGCTAGGCGTCATCCTCTATGAATTCCTGCTCGGCCAACGCCCCTACAGGGTGACGGGTTCGATTGCTCAGATGGTCAACGCCATCATGAATGAACCTCCTGTCTCACCCTCAAGTCTTGATGAAACAATCGATCGCGATATCGAGACGGTCCTCCTCCGTGCCCTCGACAAGGATGTCGATCGCCGTTACCAGTCGCCCATGGCACTGGCCGATGACGTCCGACATTGGCTCAAGGGAGAAGCCATTGAAGCCCGGCGTGATGATGCCTGGTACGTCGCTCGCAAGTTTCTCAGGCGGCACTGGTTGCCCGTATCCGCAGCAGCAGCAGCGGTCATGGTGCTGGCTGCATTTGCGATCTTCATGACAGTTCTCTGGGAAAAAGCAGATCATTTCAATCGGACATCTGATCAAATGCTTGTCAGCGCTACCGCACTGCTGGGCGAGCTGGATCTGGAAAACCCGGATCAACCAATGGCTGCTCGGAGCATGGTCGAGATCATGCAACGCTGGTCCGGCATCATCAACGCGAACCTGGCCGAGTTCCCTGATCTCTCCGCACGCCTGAATATCGATCTGGGCAAAAACTTCATGAGCCTCTCACGATTTGGCGAGGCAGAAGAAGCCCTGACAGATGCACGGGAGTCCTATGAAAAACTTGGGCTCAGCGATTCAGCCAAGATGAGCTTCGTACTTCATAACCTTGGCCGATTGGCATGGCTGAAGGGACAGAAACAGGAATCTGCCCGGCATTACAAGCAAGCCTTTGAGCTTCGAAAACGCTGGCTTCCCGCTGATCATGAAGACACCCTCATCACGATGAGACACCTCGCCTTCATTCTGCAGGCGAACAAGGAGACCCAGCAGGCGAGGGTACTGTTTGAAGAAGCGTTACGTCTCATGGAGGCACGACTGGAAACCGAGTCGGATCCGGACCTGCGTCGCGAACTCCAGCTGGATATGGCCGATGTACTCAACTCGCTGGCCTACCAGCATCTCTTCAGGCAACCCGAAAAGGCGATTCCAAAATTGGATCGCGCCATCGACATGATGATCCAAGGTGGCGCAGACCCCAAAGCCGACTGGAGGGTTGCCAACATGCTCAGTAGTTCAGGCCTGGCCAAGTTGTCCATTGATGATCTGGATGGTGCGACAGCGGACCTCGAGCGTGCACAGACCGTCAAGGAACTCAATGGTTCACCCAAACGGATATCCAATGGCCAGGTACTCCTGGCGCAGTTGGCGTTGCGACGCGGAGAGTTTGAACGTGCCGAAGCCCTCATCCGGCAAGCTCGCCTGGAGCGATTCGGCCGTTTGTCACCCACCCATCGATTGGTCACTGATGCCGATGAAGTGCTCGCAGAGATCCTGATCCGCCGGAATGATCTCGAGCAGGCAAGGCCAATCATCGAACGACTTGAGACCCACTATGCCTCTTCAAAGAAGCCTGAAGACTCCGTAGCCATTGATCGCCTCAATGGTCTCGCTGCCTGGCAATCAGGCCACGCCCAGGACGCTGAAGCAAGACTGCGTTCTGCCTGGAATAGCCTTGAGTCGGAAGGATATCTTGAGAGACCCCATGCTCGTGCCGTAGCCCGCGACCTTGCCATCATTCTTTCAGAACAAGGCAAGGTCAGTGAAGCAGAGATCTTTCAATCACATGCACAACCACCGGCTGTTTCAACAACCAGTGATTGAGACGACTTCATCGGGGTGCTGGCACTCGATCAACGGCGACGTCGACGACTGCCCATGATGCCAGCCATGCCGAGGACAGCAAGTCCCGCAGGCCCTGGAACGAGTGGCAATGATTCAACGCCATCGACGTACATGAAGTAATCGCCGATATTGTTCGAATCTGTGGGTGGTGACCAACCATCTGTCCACTGGTATTGGCCAGCGTCTGGAGCTGGCCCGACGGTTCCGAATGGGAACTCGACCAGATTGAACAGTGGGACAACCGCTCCGCCACCAAGATCAATCAATGCTTCCGATGGTGCGGAAGTGATGGCGAGATAGTAGATGCCGGATTCATTGAAGAACTCACCTTCAAGGTTTTCCAGAATCGGATTGAAGTTCTGTGAACTCGTGTTGTCACTTGCCATCACGGGATTACCAAACTCATTGAAGAGGAACATCATGGAGTCAGGGATGTTCGTTCCCATGTCACCAAGCTGGATCTTGAATGCCCAGGGATCTTTGATAAAGATCCTGAACACATCCTGGTAGTCACCATCCAGGTTGACCAAGCCTCCGCCACCAGTCAATGAACCACTGATGGAATTGATCTGGCCCGTGCCGTTTGGATTCTTGACGTCCGCCGCATCGTCACGTGAGGAACCGGCATCATCACCGGGCTCGACATAAGATGGCCCACGGTACGTTGACGCCGTCGCCAAGGATGTCGTGAGAACGATGCAGCCAACCGCTGATAAAATATGACGGAACATGGACTCTCTCCCTGTTATCCGGGGAGGCCTCGCGAAGGCCCTGGCCGGTAATAGATCCAACAAGAGGCTACCCTCTGGGGAAGCATAGTCCAAGAAAAGACCGCACAGAATGCATGAATCGACCCCCCTGAACCTTCGTGAATACGCCTCTAGGGGTCAATCCTCACTTTCCGAGATGGCTTGGAATTACTACGCAAGTGCCGCAGACGACGAAATCACCCTTCGGGAAAACGAAGCTGCCTGGGGCCGAGCCCGCCTTCATTACCGAATTCTCGCGGACGTAGCCAAGCGATGCACCGGAACCAGCATCCTTGGACATGACATTTCATTACCTGTGATTGCAGCTCCGACAGCCTTTCATCGACTCGCGAATGATGCTGGAGAAGTTGCTACCGCACGCGCAACGAGTTCAGCCGGTACGGCCATGGTGCTCAGTAGTTTGTCAACTGTCGACGTCGAAGATGTCACGAAGGCTGCTACTGGACCCGTTCTGTTCCAGCTCTATCTCTACCGTGACCGTGAAGTCAGCAAGGATCTCATAAGACGAGTTGAATCTGCCGGGTGCAAGGCCATCGTGTTGACCGTTGATGCGCCTGTCTGGGGAAATCGCGAACGGTGTGTTCGAGACCAGTTCTCATTACCTGATGGAATGGAGATCCGGAACCTCACAGCCGATGGGGCCCTGTCACTCTCCTCAAAAGGCGGATCAGGACTCGCAGAATTCTGTCATGAACATCTTGATCCGTCGCTGCGATGGGAACATGTTGAATGGCTCCGGGAAATCACGGATCTGCCCATTGTCCTCAAGGGCATCTGCAGACCAGATGATGCCATTCGCGCCGTCGACAACGGGGTTTCCGCTGTACTCGTCTCCAACCATGGGGGGAGACAACTGGATACTTCCCCTGCCACCTTTGAAGTACTTCCTTCGATCTGCGAGGCAGTCGACAAACGAGCTGAAGTCTGGGTGGATGGTGGAATTCGTCGAGGAACTGATGTCATCAAGGCGATCGCTGCCGGTGCCACCGCGACACTCATTGGCCGCCCCATCCTCTGGGGGCTGGCAGCCAATGGAGAAGCTGGCGTCGATCATGTCTGGTCCATTCTCCAGGCGGAATTCGATCGAGGGATGGCCTTATGCGGCTGTCGCTCCGTTGATCAGATCACCCAAGATCTGCTTGGCCCCTGCTGAGGGCGTGAATCCACAGGATCACAAGGAATTGAGACATGTGCCAAACCAACACATGTTTCGGAGGATACTGTGATGGTCCGGTTTCCAGCCCGGACCCGGTGGCGCATGATCGTCACATGAAATCTGAGCGACCCACGGTCGCCTGAAGCACTTGCAAAGGACCATGCCGAGATATGGCATTCAATCGATTTGATCGCCGACAGTTCATGCGGAAAGCCGCCGCGACATCTGTTGGTTTCGCTGGACTTGGCCGCTTTCTGGAAGGATCCGTTCAGGCCGACTGGTTGTTGAAACTGGCAACTCCGGGCTACGGACCTCTAGAGCCAGATCCTGCAGCAGTGATCGATCTCCCCAAGGGGTTTACCTATCAGGTCATCTCCATTGCAGGCGATACGATGAATGATGGTTTCATCGTGCCTGGCAAGCATGATGGCATGGGCGCATTTGCCGGCCCCAACGGAACAACTGTCCTGGTGAGAAACCATGAGATCTCTCCTGGGCACCGTTGCATCGGCCCCTTTGATCCCGAGCTCTCACGGCTCTCCAAGATCGACATCTCAAAGGTATATGACCCGGGCAAGTCCGAAGATGGTGGCCCATCGCCTTCTCGAGGCGGCTGCACACGACTGGTATACGACACCCGTGGCGGAACAGAACCCGGACAGTTGATTAGCCATGAACTCGCTCTGGTCGGTACCGAGCACAACTGTGCAGGAGGTGTCACGCCGAGGAATACATGGCTCTCCTGTGAAGAGTCCGTTGTCGGGCCAGAGCACAAGCCAAACTGGACCAAGCCGCATGGATATGTCTTTGAGGTTCCAGGAACGCCCGGATCCGGCCTGGTCACGCCAGAACCGATCAAGTCCATGGGACGCATGAATCACGAAGCCGTAGCCATCGATGCCCGAACCGGCATCGTGTATCTCACCGAGGATCGCAATGATGGCTGCATCTACCGGTTTATTCCCATCGACTCGGAGAACTATCTCAAAGGTGGACAACTGCAGGCACTTGCCATCAGTGGCCAGCCAACGGCAGATCTTCGACATTGGGAATCACCTGTTCACATCAAACCAGGAGCGTCCAAGACGGTTCGCTGGATAGCCCTGGATAATGTTGATTCGATTGATGATTCACTCCGCTATCAGGCGGCTGAGAAAGGTGCCGCCCTGTTTGCCCGAGGCGAAGGCATGTGGGCAGGCAATGGAGAAATCTATTTCGCATGCACCACTGGTGGTGCCAATCAAAGAGGCCAGATCTGGCGATACCGGCCAGCAGATCCGGCTGTGGAAGGAACTCCTTTGGAACGCCTGGCGCCACGGGGAAAACTGATGTTGCTTGCAGAGCCCAACGATGCCGCTGTTGTGGAACATGCTGACAATCTCACGGTCTCTCCCTGGGGAGATCTCGTGGTATGTGAAGACGGTTCAGAAGAGCAGTTTCTTCTGGGCGTTACCCCGGCTGGAATGTTCTACAAACTCGGCCGCAATGCCATGAATGAATCGGAATTCGCTGGGGCAGCCTTCTCTCCCGATGCCTCGACTCTCTTCGTGAACATCCAGAATCCCGGTCTCACGCTCGCCATTCGTGGGCCATGGCGGTCCTGAATCCAAGCACAATCAACTGATTGGACTGATTCGGAACGTTCCGACGAAGGTACAGCCTGGATCAACCACCGGCATGGCGGGATCTTCGTCTGACAAGGCTGCTGTCAAAGCGGTCATGGGTTCTATGCAGACATAGTCTGCTCCAGTCGGTGAATAGATCTGCATGTGACGCCATCCTTCATTGAAGGTCATACGCAGACCTTTCCCCAGACCACTCATCACGACTTCATCACCATTCTTGATTCCCGAGTAGCAGTCATCCCATTCCTTGTTTCGAAGGGCACAGGAACCACCAGCAGGAGATGACTCCGCCTCTTTTAGAGGCAGCCCGTCTTCATCAAGTGCCACACTGGCCACATCAGGAAGATGCAACATGATGTCATCCCGTGAAACACCTGGGAGCACGAGATAAGGATGCCAGCCAAAGCTGACAGGGACACGGGCACTGCCTGCCGTCACGCTTGTTCGCACTTCAAGGCCACCGGAATCCAGAGTCCATTGAACCTGAAGCTTGTGAGCAAACGGAAACACTTTCATCAACTGCTCATCTGATTCCCATTCAATGATCGCCATGCATCCACCATCGGTTCCTGACGTTTCCCATCGGGACCAACGAAGGAGAACTCCATGCATTGGTCGACCATTCGAGTCCCGGTGGACGCCTTGACAATTCGAAAGGTCGATCTGCTTGTCTGCGAAGGACCAGCAATCATCACGAAGACGGTTTGCCCATGGATACAGGAGTGGAAGGCCACCTGTGTGCTCTTCTTGAAGAAACTGATCCAGTGGCTGATTCAGATGCAAGTACTCTTCATCATTCACCGTCCATGACACACCACAGAAGCCCGCAGCTGGCGCCAAGTGCAATCGCTGACCACTGGCAGGGTGTGATAATTCCAGGATGGCACTGGAAGGCCTGGATGATTCAGTCATCGTTGCGTGACTCCACCGCCCGACAGGGCACTGCGTGGGGCATGCACCCCAAGATCGATCTCTGGAGAGTATCTTCTTGACCATCATGTTGCTCACGATCATGCTCTCGTGCCTGTGCGCTCGACCTCCAGGGGAAGCGCCATTGATTCCCGAACACCCCCCGATCAAATCCCCATCACCCTCCCCCACTGCAGAGCCCGCCACTGACAACCAGGCCTACCCCTCAGAGTGCCTGGTTGAAACCCGACAAGACGGACTTCTGCTGACGTTCAATGAACCTCTTCCAGAAAACGGAACACAGGACCAAGTCTCTATCTCATTGGCAGCCGATCTGACTGACAACCAGGTCGTGGATCCGCCATTGATTCAGGGGGTTGTGAAATCGCCGGATGGTCGCCGTGCTTTTCTTCATATCCCGACATTCGTCTTGGGTTCCAAATTCAACATCACAATCACCTCAACATCCTGGCCAGAACCAATTCTGGCACAACTCGATACCGAAACACCACGCCTGAATTCAACCGGACCTGACTTTGCTGCCAGTTGTCATCCAATTCTCCCCGCACTGGATCGGAAACCACCAGAAGACTCTCTTGTTCTCTTTGATGGAACAGATCTGGATCAATTCATCAAGCGAAATGGCGGCGGCAAGGCGGACTGGCTGATTGAAGATGACACGTTGATCGTCAATCGTGGAAAAGGCGATCTGCTCACACGCCTGCCCTTGAGTGATGGCCTGTATCACGTCGAGTGGATGTCTCCGCCTGGTGGTGTACCGGATTCCCAACTCAATGGAAACAGTGGCATCAAGATTCAAGAGCGCTATGAGCTTCAGATCCTGAATACCCCGGGCCGCCATGACCTGGATGAATCAGCAGCAACACCACGATTCAATGAGGCTGGTGCGATCTATCGTCTGTTCTCGCCCACATTCAACGCTTCGACTGGAGCCGGCCAGTGGCAGTCCTACCATCTGTGGTACACCGCACCACGCTGGAATGGCGACGACAAGGTCTCAGATGCCCGAATGACGGTCTACTGGAATGATGTTCTCGTTCATGATGACGTGGCAATTCCTGTAAAGACGGGTGCATCCATTGAGGAAGGCCCAACGCCCGGCCGGCTGCTCCTCCAGGACCACGCGTCTTCAACCAGCGACCAGGTACGTTTCCGGAACATCTGGCATGTGCCAAATGTGAAACTGCCGATGCACCTGCAGCCACCAGTACTGAACCGGCCTCAAGAAAACTCCAATCAATCTGCTCCTGACGATTCCTAGCAATCGCCCCAGGAAGCGATGATGACCAGGACATCATTGACGTCCACAGTACCGTTGCCATCGAGATCCGCTTCTGAATCCGATGAACCATAGTCAGCCAGCACTTCCAGAAGATCGTCAACCCCGATGGTTCCATTTCCATCGAGATCGCCCAGGCATGGTGCTGTCTCACAGTCCAAGACCTCCAGGCTGATGTTGTCGATACCACCTTCAACGAGAGAGGGATCGCTACCGTCCTCGATGGAGAAACGAACACGCATCTCACTAGTTGGATCGATGTAATCACTCACGATGAAAGATGCTGTCTCCCAGGACTGGTTGGTTCCATTCGTTGAATGAACAAAGGTCCATGAAGTCCCGCCATCATTACTCAGATGGGTCTCGAGAACATCTACGTCCTGGCTGTCATACATCCAGCGTGAATAGGAGATCGTGCCGTCAATGCCCTCCAGATCGAAGACCGGTGAGAGAAGGCGGGTAGGCCCTCCATCGACATCTGCTTCACCTGGCGTTTCGGGATCTGTACCGTTCTGGGTGATGTAGCACACCAGGGCATCGGAACCAGCCGTTGCATCATCCTCTGGCTGAGGCGTTTCGGTTCCATAGATCGTTCCGATGGGATCCACTCGGACCCACTCACCGGTTGAAAGTGATGGATCACTCTCAACAGTCCACACCGGTGATGGCTCGGACTCGAACTCTTCACGCTGCACGACGATGGATCCATTGGCCACCAGGGACACGTAAGGGTTGCCGCCTGCGGCTGGAGGATCTGCATAGACCCCACCAGTGTCCAGACTGGCTTCAAACCAGTAACCATATTTCTGCGTGCACTCCCCGGCCGGCAAAGTTGTCTCGTAAGTGTCATCGCCCAGATTGCTCACAGCCAACTCACTGGGAGTACCGCCATCGACACCAAGGAACATTCTGCCACTGTCAGCCTCAATCTCGCCTTCACCGATCAGGTCCAGTTTGAACCGAATCGTCGTTTCCTCTCCGGGCGCCAGGAAGCCTGGCAGACCATTGGGATAGGAGAACACGATTCCGGTAGGCGGCTGATTCATCCACACCTGTGTACCGCTGCAACGGCCGAACACCAGATCCTTCCAACCATCGCCATTGATATCAATGATGCCGATGTCATGAACACCAGTGCGTTGACCAGCATCAATGCCCGTATCCTCGATCGAGAATGTCACATCAGGAAAATCGCCGCGATTGCGGAAGATGTGAGTCGTACGACTGCAACCAGCAATATCGACATCAACATCAGTGATCAACACATCAAGATTGCCATCGTTGTTCAGGTCGTGAATATAGGCATCACCACCGAAGCCATTCGTGGCGGAATCAAAGGTGCGATAATCGAAATTCGCATAACCATCTGATCCATTGCCAGTATTCAGGTAATACGAATCAACACCATCATCTACTACGATCATGTCCAGCATGCCATCACCATTGAGGTCGCCGACCTCGACGAAGTAAGGCGCGAGCTGATCATGAATCTCATATCCACTGAAAACACCTGGATCTCCAGGATCGTTGTAGGTGATGGCCACGTGCTGCGGCGGATTGAGTGATGTCTGCTTCACGACGTCCATCGAACCATCATCGTTCATGTCTGCAAAGACACTGGCTGCGCCAAAGGCAGACTCCCTCATTTCGAAGCTAAGACGGGCGTCACTCTCATCACTGAAGTATCCATTGCCATCATTGACCAGCAGTTTGTTGTTGTAGTCGTAGATCTGGCTTCCACCAGAGTCGTAATCCCCAAAGTAGAGATCAAGATCGTTATCCCCATCGATATCGCCCGCTGCAACGGAGCAGAAGCGAGGACCTGCAGAAGCATGCATCTGAGGGATTCTGGCATCCTCGTGTCGGAAGCCCAGCCAATTGCCGTTGTCTTCGCCCAGATTGATATAGACCCTGGGATGCGACAGGTGCTTTGACTCGTTGTCCGTCAAGGTCGTCGCGGTGATGATGTCCAGCCAACCATCCCCATTTAGATCCGCAAGCTTCACATCACGATCATTAGTTGGGGTCAAGAAGCCCTGATCTCCAGCAACATCAGAACTGGCTGCGTAAGTAGCCGTCCTGTCAACAAGAATGCCACCTTCATTCATGAAGAGAACATTGACATCCCGTCCCGTTGATGTGAAGGGTTCTTTGCGGACAACCACAAGATCGTCATCACCGTCGTTATCGACGTCTCCGACGGCGTAGTCCTTCTCCTCGACATCACCAGACCCAACGGAGGAGTCCGAGGAAAGACGGGAACTCGTTTCATCAACATAGTCGACCCATCCCCCACCGCCGGCCAGACATATATTTGCCAGTGCTGCACTCAAGGCGAAGCACGTCATTGGGATACTTGTCTTCAACATGATCAAACTCTCTCTCTACTGGTGAATTGAAATCACCTTGGTCTGGGTACGGTTCAAGGACATTCCCCCCAGAGGGACAGCAAAGCTAGGATATCATCAACCTCCACCTCACCGTCATTATCAAGGTCAGCCGGGCATGGATCGGGACATTTCCCCCACGAGCCCAGAACAATCAGAACATCGTTGACTTCAACGGATCCTGAACCATCCAAATCACCAGGACACTCTTCACATTCATCGATGAGTCCATTTTGGTCCTCATCCAGTGAAGGATTCTGGATGATCTCGATCACATCCCATTCCGAGTTGGCGTTGCAGTCCTCGAGGGACTCATCAAATGCCTCAAGGAACAACGGCAGATCATCCTCATCAACCATTCCATCCTGGTTCACATCATGAACTGCACAGGCGTCATCAGGCGTGCAGGCCTGCCCGTAGCATTCCTGGATCCCGACGCCATCGTCGCTTCCAAAGACATCTTCCCAATCAATGGCAAGAGAGCCATCCGAATCGAATTCGACACGCCCCAGAGAATCGAGGAATTGGATCAGCTTTGACTGATCTGAAGCACTGAGCGCCGCAAATGCCTGGGCAGTATCAATCCCCTGACTGGCAAGCAGACCGTGTTCATAAATCGCATAGGTCACTCGTTCCTCGAACGTACCGCTACCAAATCGACCGTCATGCCAGATCGGATTACGAAAACGAAGCCCCCAGAGCGGAGGTGTTCGCAACTGACTGCCACTGGCAGTGCCATCGACAATTCCGTCGCCGGCAAGCCCCATCCCATGCAATAGAAAATCACCATAAGGATGAATCTCGACATTCCGTATGGCATCTTCCAGCAAGGGATCGTCACGAGTCGTGAAAGACGGCACGTGACAGCTCGAGCAGCCAATCTGCTCGAAGATCAATTCACCTGACATCCCGGATTTCGGTGTCTGCGGAGGCGGCGCCAGAAATCTCTGGAAATCAGTGACTCTGTGAACAAAGGTCACACTTGATCCATCTGGTGGATCTTCAGGATCAGGAACCTCATCGCAGAGATCAATGAGACTGTCATCACCCTGCGGCGCCACTTCTTCCATGAGCAGTGCGTTGGTCAGTCCCATTTCATTCAAAGCGGCATCTGCACTGAAAGATTCAACAGTCGCAAGTTGAGCCTTCCATCCAAATCTTCCGACTCTTTCTGTTCCACCAGGATCCTCCAGGGGGATGCCCATTCGAGCTTCTCCTTGAATGGATGCAGCTTGTGAATCACGAACAGCCAGAATGTCATCATCAGAGATGGCCTCAACAAGGCCATAGGCCAATGCACCGGGAGTCACACGAAGAGTGGTCACATTCGCTTCTGCAGGAATAACCTCGGCACAATCTTCATTGATGCTTTGCGCCTGAAGCAGGCTTCCGCCAAGTTCATCAAGCGGGTCAAACCCACCCTTGGCACCCAGTTGCCCGAATCGCGTGACAAACTGTGAGCCAGGCCCACCAACGGGATTGTTGTGACATGAAGCACAACTTTGCTGGTTGAAGACCGGCCCCAGGCCCGCCGAAGGTGTCAGGACCAGCTCATAAGCATCCAGGCCATCGAAAAATCGCTCCAATTGACCCTCAGTCAACCCGGGCAGCGGATCGCCTGGACGGGGCTGGAGATCCCCAAAGGCCACCATTGGGATCGCCAGGACCATTGCTAATCCTTTGGCAGAAACGACTTGAAGCATATTTTTTCTCAGACTGATCACGCCTCTCTCCAAGCGAGGTGCCCTAGCACCACCTTCCAAAGTAACGTAGGAGGGCCGTGAATCGAGCACAAACCAATATTCGCACGAACCTACCCCTCTGGATCCCCAGAATAGTGGCCCTTGCATGCCTCTTTCTGATGATCTCCTGTCAAGACGACTCTGAAGCCCCTGGGACGTCCAAGATCTCGAGCCGAACGGGCCCGAACAAAAAAACAATTGAAACGCCTCCTCTCAATGAAACCCTCTCAGCTCATTTCAAACTCATTGAGGATAAGCGAACTGGACCAGCCAGAATACGCATCCGCCAGTGGCTGAATGACCATCCAGAAGATGCACGTGCTGAATTCCTCATGGGGCTCAGCCACCATCGCGATCGAAGATATGCCCGTGCATTGACCTGGCTTCAAGACGCCATCCAACACGAACCTGTCTATCCCCCTGCCTGGCACTTCCTCGGATGGACACACTACTACCTTGGCAACCCCGAACCGGCACGCCGTGCGTTTGAAGAACACCTGGTCATGGATCCTGAAGAAGGAGACACCCACTTCGGTCTGGGTCTTCTGGATATCGAAGCCTGGCAACTGGATGATGCCGAAAGACATTTTCAACTGGCCATCGAGTTACAAGCCGATTTGCCACACCGCGTCAAAGGGGTCTCAAAGGCAAAGGCAAGACTCAGTGAAGTTATAGAGATCCGAGACGAAAACAATCAAGAAGCGATCCTCCTTCTGCAGGAGAGCGTAGAGTTGTATCCAGACCACTACGAAGCCTGGTACAGGCTTTCTCAATTGCTTGAGAAAGAAGGGCGAACTGAGGAAGCTCAACTTGCACAATCTTCCTTTGAAGAGGCCAGAGAGCGAATGCGGCCACAGGGGGAAACTTCCGAATGAAAAGGTTCGTGTTCTTACTGGCAACATTGGCATTGCTGATGGCTTCCTGTGATGACCAAACATCGGAAACCTCAACAATGGGAAGCCCACCGGACATTCACTTCATGGATGTCACGGACAGCACGGGACTGGACTTCGTGACGACATGTGGGGGCACACCCTCCCGAGAAATCCTTGAGGTTGCAGGCGGCGGCATCGCACTGTTCGATTTTGACAACGACAACGATCCAGATCTGTTCGTCGCCAACGGCGCCACTCTGGAGTCACCGCACCTGGGACCCGGCTGCCGACTGTTTCGAAATGACAGCACAAAGGAGCAGATTCGCTTCACAGATGTCACTCCTGAGTCAGGGATGACACTCAACCGCTGGGCCATGGGCGCCGCAGCCGGAGATGTGGACGGTGATGGCTTCATTGATCTGCATGTCACTTGCTGGGGCCCCAACGCCTTGTTGCGGAATCGCGGTGACGGGACATTCGAAGACATCACTGCCATGGCAGGCATTGATGATGATGCCTGGAGCACATCATCAGCATTCGGCGATGTCGATGGTGACGGAGATCTGGATCTCTACGTCGTCAATTACCTTGAATTCGATCCGAATGAACTTCCGCCAACGACTACCTACAAAGGACAGACTGTGCCGACTGGCCCACAGGGGTTGACGCCTCAGGCCGATCGACTCTGGGTCAACGAGGGCGATGGCACCTTCAGTGATGCCATTGAAACAGGGGCACTTGATTCCATCACACCAGCCTATGGACTCAATGTAGTCATCATCGATTTCGATGGTGATAACAAACAAGACATCACCGTTGGAAATGACTCGATGGCAAATGATCTGTTTGTTCATGCAGAGTCAACGGATGGCAACGCCCTGAAGTTGATCAACACCGGCAGACAAAGTGGACTGGCAGCCAACCTGGATGGTTCTGAACAAGCCACGATGGGCATGGCAATCGGTGATGTAGACGGAGATGGTCACCCCGATCTCTTCACGACCAATTTCTCTGCAGACACGAACACGCTCCATCGGAGCATGGGCAAAGGAGGTTGGCAGGATCGCACACGTCAATACGGACTGGGAATGCCAAGTCGACCTTGGCTCGGTTGGACCACGGCCTTTGTCGATCTTGATTACGACAATGACGAGGACCTCATCATCCTCAATGGCCATGTCTATCCCAATGCGACCCTGGACACGATGGATGCCGAATACAAACAACCTCCCCAGGTACTCATCCGGGAAGGCGATCGCTTCATTCAACTCAAAGCCGACAAGACTGACAACTGGCTGGGTATTCCACGCAGTGACCGTGCTGGAGCCATGGGAGATCTGGACGGAGACGGAGATCTGGATCTGGTTACGGCAGAACTCAACGGACCTATCCGGATCATCGAGAATCAAACTGCCCCCCCACGCTCCCACCAACCCATCATGATCCATCTGATCAATGATCGCCCCGGAGCTAAGAACCTGAATGGACTTGGAAGCAGGATCCGATCAGTCAGCCAACCAGTCACAACACGCTGGATCTATTCAGGAGGCGCTTTCCAGTCTGCCAATGATTCTGCTGCCTCCTTCTCGATACCCCGTGGTACTGCGATCTTGAACTTTGACGTTACCTGGCCAGATGGGACAACCACCCGACACGAGATCCAGCCCGAATCGAGAGTCACCATCCGCCGCAGTGCGGGGCAGGAAGTGACCAGTTGATGAACATCCACATTGACACGCAGGTATCCTCCTAGTCCATGACCAAGCAACCCCAGCGATGGAGAAAGATCGAGGCACATGGCCCCGGTCATCCACTTGCCTGGGTGATCTGGAGCGTGCCCGCGTTCTTCTTCCTGTACGAATTCATTCTCAGGATCGCACCGAGCCTGATACTCCCGGATCTTGAGAAGTCCATGAATATTTCTGCTGGAGGCATCGGTGCCGCATTGGGCGCCTATTACTACGCATATGCCCCGATGCAACTGGTCGTTGGCGTTCTGCTTGACCGCTTTGGATCACGAAAACTACTGACGATCGCTGCGATGATCTGCGTAATCGGTCTTGCCATCGGTGCTGGCGTTACCCACGCAGCCGGCTTGGCCGCCAGCCGGTTTCTACTTGGTCTTGGCTCTGCTTCCGCTTATATCGGTGCGGTCTATGTTGCGATGACATGGTTCCCACATCGGAGAATGGCCATGCTCACAGGCCTCACCGCGGGCGTGGGATTCGCTGGTGCGATCGGTGGCGAGTTCCTGCTGCAGGAGATCTTCGGTTCACCACCTGAGTGGGCGAGAGGCATGTGGATTCTGGCAGCAGCTGGGGTTGTCATCACCATCGCAATCTGGATCGCTGTTCCAGAAAGACCAGTCTGGCATCTCGAACGCACTGGGCGTGATAAACCACATGATTTGCGAAGCGTTTTGCATGGGCTGCGCGCTATCGCATTCCATGGCCCAACATGGCTTGTCAGCCTGGGATGCTCCCTGATGTACATCCCACTGGCATTTGCCGGCAACTGGGGACCACGGGATCTCCACTCTGTCCTTGGCATCCCGGTTGATCAAGCGCCACGAATGTATGCCCTCTTCTATGTTGGCATTGGAATCGGTTGCCCACTCGTCGGCTGGCTGTCGGATCGAACAGGAACACGTAAACCATTCCTGGTCATTGGCAGTCTGTTTGCTGCACTGGGCACATTCCTGATGGCACTACTCCCGGAATCAGCGAGTGACTGGGCATGGGTCGTACTGCCGGCCTGGGGCCTGGTGGTCAGCACCTACGTGCTCGGGTATCCCCTGGCTGCTGAACTCAACCGCAAGGATGCGGCTGGCACAGCGATCGCATTCGTGAATTTTGTCGGCATGCTGGTTGCCGGCCTCATTGTTTGGTTGTTCGGAGTCTTCATCGATGCAATTGCTTCCAACCGAGGACACGATGAGCCTGTTGGATCCGACTTCCGCTGGGGCATGGGCATTCTGGCAGGGATCATGGTGCTTGCTGTAATTGCCCACCTGCTGGTTCGTACCCCACTGGAAGCTTCTGACTCCGAACGCTAGGCTGACACACCTCATTGATCGGTGAGCCAAGAGGAGATCAGAACCAATGGACATCACCAGTGCAAGCTTCAGCCATGGCCAA
The DNA here is from genome assembly GCA_029242715.1 of Phycisphaerales bacterium. Taxonomy (GTDB): domain Bacteria; phylum Planctomycetota; class Phycisphaerae; order Phycisphaerales; family SM1A02; genus UBA1668. The sequence goes on along the minus strand of JAQWTL010000019.1, from coordinate 4,029 downwards.
TCCATACCTGCGAAGTACTGCTTCTGCCGAATGGATCCGGAAACACACGTGACATTTTCGGACAACGTGAGTCCGCAGCTCTCATGGAGCAATGCACCAGAGGGAACCCGTTCATTCGTGCTCTTGTGCATGGATCCTGACGTTCCCACTGTTGGTGATGATGTCAACCAGGAAGGTCGAAGCGTTCCGCATGATCTTCCTCGCTGCGAGTTCTGCCACTGGGTCATGATCGATATTCCTGCCAACTGTCATGAACTGGACGAAGGCGCCTGCTGCAATGGCGTGACTGCTGGTGGAAAATCAAACCCGCCTGGACCCTCCGGTTCCCGCCAGGGGATCACGAATTTCACGGATTGGTTTGCTGGGGACAAGGACATGGGAGGCGACTATCACGGATATGACGGACCTGCCCCACCATGGAATGATGAACGACTCCACCACTACAACTTCATCATTCACGCCACTGACCTGGATCGATGCCCCGTCGAAGGCGATGACTTCAGAGCGGAAGATGTGCTCACTGCCATTGAAGGGCACATCCTTGGCTCAGCAACGCTGACGGGAACCTGCTCCCTGAATCCAAGTGTGGCAACTGGCATCTGAAAGCCTAACCGTGACGTTCAGGCTCCGAGTCACTGATTTCATGCCTGCCGGGCATCCGGGTATATGGCAGTTTTCGCTGAATGGCTGATGGCATCAACGCGAACATGGCCTGGATCCCCTTGTTGACCAGGCCTGGAATGCAGACCTCACGCCCCTTCTCTACAGCAGACCAACCCGCACGCACAACAGGATCCACTTCCGACCACATCCACCGTGGCATCCGGTCTACTTCTTCTCGATTACCAAGAACATCGTGAAACTCAGTTCGAGTAAAACCTGGGCAGAGTGCGGTGATGTGTACACCACTTCCCTTCAGTTCCCGTGCCTGGCTCCTGGCATAACTGACCATGAAGCTTTTGCTGGGCCCGTACAGGCTTCCTGGCGATTCCGGCACGAAGCCTGCAAGGGATGAAACGTGAATGACCCGGCCCCAACCACGATCAACCATGCCGGGCATGTACGCATGGGAAAGATGAATGGGCGCCATGGCCATCACCTCAAGGAACCTGCGAATGGAATCCCAATCTGAATCGATGAAGTAATCGGGAATGGCATATCCCGCACTGTTTATGAGTATGTCCACGTCTACATCGATGGAACTGATCAATGATTCGACACCATCTGGCTGGCCAAGATCACATGAATGGCATTGAACCTCCACGCCATGGGATTCACGAATGCCGGCTGCCAGGGACTCCAGGCGTTCCGTTCTACGGCTGGTCAGAATCAACGAGCAGCCATGCCCACCAAGCAATCGGGCAAATGCCTCCCCGATCCCAGCGGAAGCCCCCGTGATCAATGCCCATCGCCCGGCATGCCCTTGTCCATCATCCACGCCACCATCGTATATTGCACGATGAACAAGTGGCCGACATGCCCCGGATGATCCATGGGAGATTCAACGTGATGTACCGATTCATGACCTGTTGCCTTGCAATCTTCATTCTTGCTGGATGCCAAGCCTCCACTCCCGCAGAGATGTTTGCCATCAAACCTGCCTGGGATCACAAGGTCGAAGGCCTGACGCACTATTCGCTGGCCAATGGGGATGATATCTGGGTACAACCCAGCCCCATCGTCACCATCATCGATGTGAAGAACGCCTGGTATGTCAATGACAAGAGAAATCGGCCAGCCGCCATGATCGAGTTCGATGCCGCTGGAACAGCCCGGATCTCTCGCTTCAGCTCCGGCCACGATGGGCAACCCCTGGCGATATTCATTGAAAACCTTCTGATCTCTGCACCAAATGTCACCGGGACCATCAAAGAAGAGTTCATGGTCATGGGAATCGGTGATAAGGCTGCTGTCGATCAGTTCATCACCAATTGCCTCTCTCAAGCAGCTTCATCCGACTGAAAACCATTTCTGAGACCTTTCAGGTCCCATTTGGTCCCCATCATGGGCCCAGATGGGCATATGGAGTTTCAAAAGGTGCTTCAAACCGAGCTTTCGTTGAATCCGTACTTAGAGTCAGCCGAATCCTGAACTAGACTGAAGTGCTGATCGGGGGGTGCCAAATACCCCATTGAGTGACAGAGAGAGGACCAATGACAAATAGAACATCATCCACTGGCGCGGTCGCCCTCGGGGCCCTGACCGCTTTCCTTGTCTGTAGCCATGCAGGCACTGCCCTGGCTAAGAATGACCCCGCTGGCATTTCCCAGTTGGTTGTTCCTGTGATCGATTTTGCATCACCTGACTACGATTTCCTTGAACAGGATGACATTCGAAGGGATCTTGATGGATTGCCCATGCGGTTCGCCGTTCCCAATGCAACCCTGATCACAGCTGTGAACAGTGGGACCTGGGATCGAAACACCGAAGGTCGCCTTCGATGGCAGGTTCGGGTCACCAGCAAAGGTGTTCCCCATATCAACCTCGGCTTTGAAGATTGGTCCATGCCCGACAGTGGCGAATTGATGCTCCACAGCATTGATGGAACCTCCTCCCTTGGCCCCTATACCTCTCTGGATAACGAGGACCACGGCGAACTCTGGCTCCCAGTCATTTCCGGTGATGACATCCTCATTTCGATTACCTGCGACGATGCTGATCGAGAAGCCGTGCAAAACGGCATTTCCCTGACCAGTGTGAATGTTGGCTACCGTGGCTTCGGCGCTGCAAAGCTCTACGGAAACGATCGTTCTGGATCGTGCAACATCGACGTCGTATGTCCTGAAGGCGATCCTTGGGAAAATGAAATCGATTGCGTTGGCCTCTACGCCTACAGCGGGTTCCTTGCTTGCACCGGCAGCATGCTGAACAACACCGCTCAGGATGAAACGCCATACTTCCTCACCGCAGATCACTGCGGACTCAATACCGGCAATGACCAGACCTTGGTCGTGTACTGGAACTTTGAGAACAGCTACTGCAGGACTCCAGGAAGTGGCGACAGTGGTGGCAATGGCAACGGCAACCTCAACCAGGCAACCACCGGTGGCTCCATCTACCGAGCCGGTAGTGGCAACAGCGACTTCACCCTGGTCGAGCTGAACAACAATCCCAATCCCAACTACAACGTGGGATTCTGCGGCTGGGACCGACGGACCGTCACACCTCAGGACGGCATTGGTATCCACCATCCAAACCTCGAAGAGAAACGCATCTCCTTTGAAAACGACACGCTCAGTTCACAAGGCAGCTTCTGGCGAGTCAATGACTGGGACGGCGGAACAACTGAACCGGGCTCATCCGGTTCACCAATCTTCAGCCAGGACCATCGAGTCGTCGGCCAGCTCTATGGTGGACTGGCTGCATGCAACAACAATGAATATGACGTCTATGGAAAGCTTTCCAGCTCCTGGAATTCAGGTATGGGTAACTGGCTTGATGCTGCTGGTACCGGCGAACAGTTCATTGAAACACTCGGCTCCGGCGCCGGCAACGGCGGTGTCTGCTGCCTCCAGGGCAGCTGCTACAACGTGCCTGAATCCACCTGCGACAGTGCTGGCGGCGACTGGTATCCAGATGAGAACTGCGGCAATGTGGATTGCACAACGCCTCCAGATCCAACTGGCGCCTGCTGTATTACCGATGGCAGTTGCGAAGCTGATACCACCGACCAGGCCTGTAATGCACTTGGAGGCGACTGGCAAGGCGAGGATGTCACTTGTGCCGAGGCCGATTGCCCGCAGCCTGAACCAACAGGTGCCTGCTGCCTGAGCTCGATCACTTGTGCTGAAGAATACACATCCTCGGAATGCACCAACGCTGGTGGCGCCTACCAGGGCGATTCAACCACATGCGAGTTCTCCAACTGTGACACTGGTGGCGGAAACGTCGAGTTCCATCATGTGATCGTTGGCGCAAACCTGATCTCCGGCAGCCAGGACAGCTGGACCATGGATATCTTCGCCGCGGTCGGTGAAGGCAACCGTGTCGATGCGGTCGCTGGCAACAGCATCCAGGAGAAGATGCTCA
>JAQWTL010000007.1 GCA_029242715.1 Phycisphaerales bacterium | reverse complement strand
GAGGAAGAAGCCGGCCGTGTCGTTCAGATCATTACGAGTGGCAAGTTGATCGAGGAAGTGGAGGCCACACTGTGACTTCCACATTGATCACAGCGAATGCCGGTTGCGGCAAGACCTGGACACTTGCCAACCGGTGTATCGGGTGGCTCATACAGCGTCGTCGAGAGATGGGTACTTCGAATCCAGAGGGATTGGTTGCTGTCACCTTTACACGAAAGGCTGCCGGGGAAATCCTGCATCGTGTCCTTGACCATCTGTCCCAATCAATCATCGACACCGAAGCGCTCGATAACTTCGCCCCTGGATTTGATCTGGACAAGCCGCCGACGCGCGAAGAACTCCTGGGCGTTTTGGAAGAACTGACTTCCAGCTTGAACCGACTCCAGTTTGGAACCCTGGATGGTCTTTATCACCAGATCGCCACAAGCTGCGCACCGTTGATAGACATGCCTTCAAACTGGGCGATTGGCGACGGGCCGACCATGAAATCAATCCGTTGTCAGGCGCTCGATGATCTGCTTGATGCCTGTGCTCAGGAAACCATCGATCTGCTTGTCCATGAGGCCGAGTGTGATGTCTTGAAATCACAGGTTCACGAGCGGCTGCTTCCAACCGTATGGGGCAAGGATGGCGGAACGGGCCTGCTTGCCATGTGGCGAAGAACAAACATGGAATCCGGCGATCGTGCCTGGAAAGCTTTTGATGAACTTCCAGAGGATGCAATAGCGCCCGGCGCACACCGGTTGTCAGAGGATTCGCTCGTCAAAGCCTGTAGTGATCTCACCAAAGCTCCGATTGCTCAGACTCAGAAGGGAAAAGACAATTCCAACTGGGCCAAGACCAGGAAACTTCTGGTTCATTACGCGGAAACAAGGCATTGGAAACTTTTTCTTGAGCAGAAAATAGTTCGCAATGTTCTTCAGGGCATCCCATATTCAAAGGGCGTCAGTCCTCCCGAGTTTCTTCAGGCACTGCGACCGTTGATTCACCATGGGCTGGCGGAACTCTGCGCTTCACTGAAGGCCAGGATGCGATCCTGGCGTCTGCTGCTGCACGGTCTTGACCATGCATCTCGTCAAAGGCAACGGGAAGCAGGCGCTTATTCATTCCAGGATGTTGCAGATCTTCTTGCTGCTCGTGATCTGCTCTCGGAGGAAGACAGAACATGGTTGTATTACCAGCTTGACGCAGAGTTGCGAGATCTTGCGCTTGATGAGTTTCAGGACACTTCAGCAGCACAATTCAGAGTGATTCAACCGGTTGTCGAGGAGATTCTGGCTGGCTCCGGTGCCCATGATGCGGACCGTTCAATGTTGATCGTTGCTGATCCAAAACAAGCAATTTATGGTTGGCGAGGAGGCACATCGGCGCTTCTTGGCAAGGTTCGGAAGATGGGTGCTGACACGTTGCGGCAGGAGCTGCTCGAGAAGAGCTATCGATCCGGACCTGCTGTCATTGATTTCGTCAACGATGTCTTTGAATCCATACAGACCAATGATTCCATCCTCGGCGTGATCCACCCTGATGTCAGTCAAGATGTTCTTGATCACTGCAATCTGCCTGAAACGGATCTCTCAGGGAGTGTTGTCGAGCGAGCAATATCGAATTGGCATTTCGATCATCATGAAACGGCGCATCCGAAGGAACCCGGAGCCATCCTCGCGTGGCGCGTGGAGCGAGGTGACAGGCGATCAATTGATCTGAAAATCATTGCCCACCGTGTCGTTGAAATCGTGGAAGATCGTCTGCCATTTTCCGGAAGCATCGGAATCATGATGCCTACCAACGACGGTGTGACGGCTGTTGTCAAACATCTTCGAGAAGCAGGAATCCAGGTAAGCGAGGAGGGAAGAGGATCGCTGACGGATTCACAGGCAGTCATGGATCTGCTTTCACTCCTCAAACTCGGCGAACATCCAGGCGATACCCACGCGGCATTTGTCGTATCACATTCACCATTTGGACCGGTGGTGGGATTGCCTGAACTGGAAATGGTGGAGCCATCACAATTACCTGAACTTCTTGCCGAAGTTTCACACCAGATACGAGGTTGCGCACTTGATCAGGGCCTGCAACCATTTCTGGAATCACTTGTTGAGAAAGTCACCTCGCAATCGGATGCGCAGGATCTCAAGGCGCTTGGGCTCTGCATTGATCTCGCAGCCGCATGGACTCCATCTGGACAACTGAGACTGGACGATTTCATAGAGCATGTCGAGACGTCATATGCCGGAGAGCCATCCGATGCACTTGTTCGGGTGATGACGCTTCACGCAGCGAAAGGGTTGGAATTCGACGAGATCATCCTTCCTGTACTCGACAATCCACTGGTCAAATCAAGCAATTCGGGCACATGCTTGAGCTGGTCGCCTGCGCCGCTGGATCCAATCGCCATTGTCATGCCGGAGGCTTCTGCAGAGTTGAGATTCCACGCACCGATCCTGGAGATAGGGGCCCAGCAACGGTGGGCGGAGGACTTGTCCGATCGACTTTCTCTGCTTTACGTCGCACTCACACGAGCCCGCCATGTCATCAATCTGATCTTTCATGTCGATGACCGTTTTCCTTCGGATTCCTTGACATCCGCCAACATCATTCGCGCGGCATTGCCGGATCTGGATCAGGCTGTTCGAGAAGGTGAGGAAGATGAGAACGGTCGTATCTGGGTACGTACTGCTGCCGGCTGGTATGAAACGTTGGACAGAACTGCGGAGTCTGATCAGGAAACATCGAAGCCGAGAGCAATTCATTTCGAGCAAAATGATCTTGAGGAACTCAAGGTCGTGACTCCTTCGAGCCATGAGGAAGGTGATTCGCAGGTCCTCTTCAAGGCGTCGAGTACCAGAGCCAGAAATCGTGGCACGGAATTGCACGAACTGTTCCGACTGATCGAATGGTTGGAAGATGGATATCCGACGGATGATCAGATGGAATCAGCTTTGCAGCAAGCGGCCATCTTGAGTGGACTTCCTCCAACCGAGTCACAGAAGCAGGAGGTCTTGTCCGTCTTCAAGACGGCGATCAGTCTGGAGCAGGTTGTGAACCGACTGAGTCGTGAAGCGTACGAGTCCTTCGGCTTTGATGCGATCGAAGTCCTGAGAGAATGGCCAATTCTGCAGCGCACGGAAAGTGGGCTCGTACGAGGCAGGATTGATCGGCTTGTCATCGGATATCGAGACAAGCAGGCCGTGTTCGCAGAGGTCATTGATTTCAAGTCAGGCGCCGTGGAGGAGAAGGGCTCCAGAAAGATGGAGGGTTATCAGCAGCAGATGGATTTGTATGCAGAAGTGATTCATGGTCACTTTTCCATCGATCCTGCAGCGATATCAGGCCGTCTCCTTTTCATTGAATCCGGCCGCGACCTACCATGCACACCATGCCAGACCGCCCCCTCGTCATCCTGACTGAATATCTCGACGATGAAGCCATTGCATGGTTGTCCGAGCGAGTGGAACTTCAGCAATGTCCAACAGATGATCCAGGCTTCCAGTCACTGCTGGAGCGGGCCGAAGGGCTGGTCATTCGGACCTACACCAAGGTTGATCAACAATTCCTGGATAAAGCGCCTTTGCTCAAGGTGGTTGGCCGAGCGGGTGTGGGACTCGACAACGTGGATCTGGAAGCTTGTGCAAAGCGCGGCATCGAGGTGGTGAACACTCCAGATGCCAACACGCAGGCTGTTGTGGAATATGTAACCTCGATCATCAGTGGAATTCTTCGGCCCAGGACGCGATTGGAAGAGTCAGTCGATCCAAAGCAGTGGGGTCATCTGCGGGATGACAACATCGTTGCACGACAAATGAGCGAGATGACACTCGGCATTCTCGGCCTTGGCCGAATAGGTTCACGGATAGCACAAGTAGCCGGCGCACTTGGATTCAATGTCATCTACAACGATCTGGAACAGATCCCTGAAGCAAAACGACACGGTGCAGAACCTGTTGATATCGGGGGACTACTTTCAAATAGCGATGTCCTGACGGTTCACATTGATGGTCGGCCATCCAACAAGGGTCTGCTTTCATCCGACAAGATCAACCAGCTTCAGCCAACGGTGCTTCTGCTGAACACCTCTCGAGGATTTGTTCTCGATGCAGACGCCCTGGCAGGTTTCCTCAAGAGCCATGAGGAAGCCCGGGCCGTCCTGGATGTACATGACCCTGAGCCCATCCCTCCCGACTACCCCTTGCTGGGCCTCTCTAATGCCATTCTCTACCCGCACCTGGCTTCAAGGACGCGTGCTGCTCAGGCCAACATGAGCTGGGTGGTCCGGGATGTTGCACGTGTGCTGGGGTGCTGATGGCCCGGTATCATCCGCAACTTGACCCACCAAGGGAGTATGACCATGTCATTTGAAATTGAAGCCATTCACGCCCGACAGGTTCTGGACAGCCGCGGCAATCCAACCCTTGAATGCGAAGTAGAACTTTCCGGCGGTTCACTTGCTCGCGCCATGGTTCCCTCAGGTGCCAGTACGGGTGAACATGAAGCGGTCGAGCTTCGTGATGGAAACGATGGCGAGTGGGGGGGCAAGGGTGTGATGCAGGCGGTCTCGAATGTCAACGAGATCCTGGCCCCTGAAATTCTCGGTTGCGATGCCCGTGAACAGAGCATGGTCGATGCCTTGATGATTGAGCGGGATGGCACGGACAACAAGGGTGATCTTGGCGCCAATGCCATCCTGGCCATTTCGCTGGCCGTTGCCAAAGCGGCAGCGGCGCAGGCCGAGTTGCCACTGTTCCGTTATCTGGGCGGTCCGGATGCTCGCGTCATGCCGGCCCCGATGATGAACATTCTTAATGGCGGAAAGCATGCAGACAACACGGTGGATTTTCAGGAGTTCATGATCCAGCCCCTTGGCTTTGAAACCTATGGAGAAGCCTTGCGTGCAGGGGTCGAGATCTACCACGGGCTCAAATCGGTTCTCAAGAAGCGTGGGTTGTCGACAGCGGTTGGGGATGAAGGTGGATTTGCACCCGACTTGAAGTCCAATGAGGAAGCTTTGCAGGTTATTGCTGAAGCAGTAGAAGCTTCCCCATACGAACTGGGTGACCAGATTGTCATCTGCCTTGATCCGGCAACAAGTGAAATGGTCGATGAGGCCCGTCGCAAAGGAAAAGAAGGCTACTGCTTCTTTTCCAGTGAACCTGATCGATATGCCACCAGCGAGGAAATGATCGACCTCTGGCAGGACTGGTGTTCCAGATATCCCATTCATTCGATCGAGGATGGTTTGGCGGAAAATGACTGGGATGGCTGGGCAAAGTTGAATGAACGACTTGGTGACCAGGTCCAGTTGGTTGGCGATGATCTGTTTGTCACCAACGTTGATTTTCTCGAGAAAGGCATCGAATTGGACGCTGCCAATGCGATTCTCGTCAAGGTGAACCAGATCGGAACCTTGACGGAGACACTCGAGACCGTTCGCATGGCACAACGCGCCGGTTGGAATGCGGTGATCTCACACCGCTCGGGCGAAACAGAGGATGCCACCATTGCGGATCTGGCTGTTGCAACCAATGCCGGCCAGATCAAGACAGGGGCTCCGTGTCGCAGTGATCGCAATGCGAAGTACAACCAGCTTCTTCGGATTGAGGAAATGCTTGGTGATGAAGCGTACTACGGCTGAGCAGTTGTCTGTGCCTCAAGGATTCCATGCTTGAGCAGAAATGAATGCATGGCGTTTCGTTCCCGTCGCATCTCATCATCGTCATCCAGCCAGTTATGTGTTCCGTTCAGCATGATCAACTCGCTGCGGGGCGATGCTTCATGCAACATCCCAGCATGGTTTGACGGAATGATTCCATCCCGGTCACGAGCGAGGATCAGGATTGGCGCATCAAGATCCCTGACGGCCAGATCTGACCGGAATGGGCTGCGGACCAGAAAGGGTGGGACGCCAAACCGCCAGGCCATCTTGTCGAGCCGCGCAGGAGGAACCAGCATGATCATGGCGGTGGGAACGTGGTCTCGGGCAACCTGGGCAAGCACGCCCGTGCCGATGGAACGTCCGAGATAGGCAACGCGATCGGGATCTACTTCTGGTCGTGATTTCAGGAGTTCGACGAATCGTGAGGTGTCGTCAACCAGTTTTCTCTGACTTGGCGCACCGCTACTACGTCCATACCCACGGTATTCCACCAGCAGAACAGTTGCACCAAGATCAGCGAGCCATCGAAGATCAAGATTGTCATCAATGACCTCGCCATTGCCATGTGCGAACACGACAGCTGGGCCAGGCTTGTCTGCAGAAGCACCTTCACCTGGAATCAGCCAGGCCTCAACACGTTTTCCATTATCCGTATCCAGCCAGAGTGACTCGATGCCTTCGGGAACGTGCTTGAGCAGTCGATCAGGACCAATAGTTCCTCGTGGGAACATGATGCTGTGTTGCACCATCCAGACAATGATCATCCAGGCAATCCAGACGCATATCAGTATCAGAATCATTCGCACCACTTTACGCACTGGGATCGCTCCTGACATGTCTCATGCCAGCCGAATACGTGGATCAAGCCAACCATAAAGGAGATCAACAAGCAGATTGAAGATCACAAGCAGGGCGCTGTAGACAAGTACGACCCCCATGATGAGGGTGATGTCCTTGCCGAGGACCGCCTCAATGAAGTGGTTGCCTACACCAGGCACCGCGAAGACTCTTTCAACGACAAATGAACCGGTCATTGCTGCTGCTGTTGCCGGACCAAGGTAGGAAAGCACTGGAAGAAAGGCATTGCGAAGGCAATGACGCAACAGAATTGTTCGCTCCGGCAGCCCGAGTGCACGCAGGGTTCGCACATGATCCGAAGCCATCTGCTCCAGCATGCCGGCTCGAATGAGACGGCCGATGTAGGCTGCAAACGGGAGAGAAAGCGCCAGTGCGGGAAGAATCATGTGAGTGGGTCGGCCCCAGCCACTGACCGGGAACCAATCCAGCCACAGTCCGCCGACCAGCAGAAGCGCTGTTCCTGTCACAAATGCAGGCAGGCTGATGCCGATCAATGCGATCAACAGACTCAACAGGTCGAGCCATGAACCTGGCTTTGCTGCGGCCATTGTTCCTGTGATGATTCCGATGATGCAGGCCATGAGCATGGCAAGCAGGCCCAGAGTCATGGAAACAGGCAGTTGTGCTGCCAGGATCTCATTGACATTCCAGTTCTCATGTCGAAGACTCGGTCCCAGATCGACAATGGGTCCATTTCTTTCACCCAGTATCCAGGAAACTCCAGTCGCATTGCCAAGGTAGTCCCAGTAGAAGTACCAGGGATCATCCAGTCGGTACTGGGATTCCATTGCGGCAACGACTTCAGGTGGTGGCTGGCGAGCCTCGGACTTCTCCAGGGGACTGCCGGGTATCAACCACGTAAGCATGAATGTCAGCGTGTAGACCGCCAGCAAGATGATCGGAAGTTGCACCAGGCGTTTCAGTAGAAGTCGTGTCATGGAGATGGCTCCACGACAGGCCGAAGTTTCCACAGGTAGTGGGTCAGTCGGGGATGGTGTGTCACCCCCGAAAGGTGACCAGGGTCATACATCGTGATATCCACGAGTTGGCACACGGGAATCAGCGGCATGTCCTCCTGGAAGAGCCGTGCTTCCAGTCTGGCCAGATCCCGGAGACGTTTGGAGGCATCTGCTTCCTGGGCTGCTGCATCCAATGCGGCATCAACTTCGGGATCAGAAAAACCACGGTCATTGTTTCCATCCGTTGAACGACAGAGTTCCAGAAAGGTTGTCGGATCACCGTAGTCGCCATACCAACGACCGCGGGCGACCATGAAGTTTCCCTTTCGGAGATCATCCTTGAAGAATTTCGTGTCCTGCCCGATGAGTACGACCTGGATACCAAGGTGGCGTTGCCATTGATCTCTCAACTCGACAGCCATTCGAGCAAACCGCGGTGAACCAGTGGTGTAGAGCAGTTCAACAGCAGGGAACGGAACACCTTCCGGATCCTCCAGTTGCCCGTCATCATTCCGATCGCGCCATCCGGCTTCCGCCAGAGCTCTTCGGGCGGCTTCAGGATCAAATTCCAATCCGGCAGGTGATTCGTAACCCTGTATGGAACCGACTGGAACAAGAGTTGAAGCCACAGGCTCCCTGAGTCTCGTCACGTTGGTGACAATGGATTCCTTGTCCGTCGCCATCGCAAAGCCACGCCGAACAGCGGCTTCCGCAAATGGATTTGGTCGACCATCAGCAAGTTCGGGACGGCAATTGAATGAAAAGAAATCAGTTCCGAACACCGGGATGGCGTGAATGTTGCGTCTTTGACCTGGACCAGCGTCTGGAAGTTCGATGCCTGGGAGATGAGGAGCATCGATGCCATGCGTCTGCTTGTAAAGACGCATTTGTTCAAGCATGTCGATTCGACAATCTGCAGCAACGCCGGTCAACCAGTCAATCTCACCCTTCTGAAATGCCAGAACGGCCGTATTCGGATCGGGGATGGACCGGATTTCGATGGTATTGAAGCCCGCCAGTTCATGGTCGTGGTAAGTCGGCGATTTCGAGAGTCGCATGTCTCGTTTGTAACGCCATTCATCCAGTTGATACGGACCATTGCTGACGAGCGAATCCGGTCGAGCCCAGCGGTGGGATTGGATCAATCGCCCGGTGTCAGCTGAAAGTTCCAGGTTGGCTCTCTGTTCCAGCAGGGGCAGGTCAACAGCTTGCCAACCTTTCTGCACGATGAGCTCATGAACCTTTGGATCAACCTTCCAACCTTCAACGGTTGGGCGATGAACGGGAGAAGAGGGGGCAAAGGCCAGCAGATCCGGAAAATAGGGGACCGGTCGATCCAGCTCGACAACAAGACGTCGACCATCATCCTCGACGCGTATCCCGACCGTTGATTCATATGCCGGCTCGACCTGATCCCACATCCAACGTGCTTCGGCGACCCGGGATTGAGGATCATCCAGTTCACGAACCATGGCTCGATGAACATGGGCCTGTTCAATCGCTTCCTGCAGCCGCTCGGTACTGCCCGAATCAAGTGCAGATTGAAGAAGCATTCGTTCGGCATGCAGGGATTCAGGATCAGTAATCAACCATTGGATTTCAAGGGGCCGCGGATCTGCTTCCTGAAGGGCTGAAAACCTGTTGAGCATTCCACGTACTGCTCGAACTCTTTCCTTGTGTTTTTTTTGTTCCCATGGATCCATGGCGAATCCATCAAGCTGGGACTGGCGCCAGTCCCAGAATTCTCTGGCGCCTTCTATCGAGAAGAAAAGATTGGAGTAGTCAGCTGCCGTATCCGGAAGAAGCAGTCGCATCCAGGACCATGCAAAATCATCGGCCATCACGGGTGAACCATCAGACCATCGGCTTCCTGCTCGAAGATCAAACTCGAGCACTCGACCATCGTCACTGACCGCCCAGCTTTCAGCAGCAGCGGGTTCGAGGGAGAAATCAGTTGTGTTCCAGCGGAGCAGCCCTTCATAGAGCGCATAAGCCAGTCGCATGTCAGCGAGATAACTCATTCGCTGCGGGTCGAGGGTAAAGACTTCGTTTTCGCCTGAGACAACAAGATCAGCCCGAGGCCTGGGCTCATCGATGGCGACTAGCCCGACCAGGAGCAGTACCAACAACACAAGTGGAAGCGCCAATCGACTCACGACAAGCCAAGTGTAGCCTCGGGAGCCCTTTGGTTTCTACCGGATCAATTCTGATAAGGGCGATTCGTGAGAACAACCTGCCACTTGTCACGGCTTTCAGCCAACCCACTGAGATTACCCTTGGTCCAAAGCTCGCGGCCAGAGTCAACACTGGGGGCGGATTGGTTCTCTCGAACGTGTGAATCCACGAGCTTCAGCATGGTTTCGCTGGTATCGAGCATCTGGCCTACGGATTCGGCCAGTTCAGGATTCTCGCGAATAGCGGATTCATTTACAAGAATGACGTCATAGATGCGGCCCATCTGGGGAGCAGCTCGACGTCCGATATAGGTCGCCACCTTCTCCTGCCTGCCACGTTCGTTATCCATGACCAGCCTCTGGAGGGTGGGATTGATGTACTGCATGCGAATAAGAAGCAGGCTGGGCTGGACTGCCAGCAACAGAGATACCGGTGCATTCTTTTGCTCCACTCTGTCAAGAGTGGTCTTCAGGACATCGATCTCACTACTGATCGCGAAATCCCGGAGGATTTCACTGTCTGAACGAGTGTTCAGGATCGCCATGTTGAGCGTTTCCATTTCTCGTCTCAGGACCAGTGGATTCGTTTCAATTTTCGCGGCTCGGACCAGAGCTCGAAGGCTCGTCTTGATTTTGTCAGAAGAGATCGAGTCGACGCCCAGGCATCTACTGATGCCGATGGCAGCCCAGAGCCTGATCTCAGGATTCTTTTCGACATCCGGCTCGATGTGGTTATCCAGAAGCGAAAGTGAATCAGGAGAACCAATGGCGGCAGCCACCTGCATGGCATTGATGGCTCGATATGCATTGGAGCCTGCCACAATCTTCTCGAGCGTTGGAAGTGTTTCCTGGCTGTAGATATCACGGAACATACGGCTTGCAGTTTCGCCCGAGACGGAACGGAAAGGCCGGCTCAGTTTGTCACGAGCCTGCTGGACTTCAGCTGGCTGTTCACTTTCGAGCTTCTGGACCCAATAGCCAGCGTACTCCTTGATCATTGCCTTCTGGGCATCATCTAGGGGCAGGACGGCCTTGAGCCGCTCGACTTTATCTGGAACAGCTTGCACATGACCTGTAAGAAGGCAGGCGAAGGCAAGGACGATTGCAACCTGGAAGTGGCGAATCAGCATGACTAAGAGAGCACTCCGGGAATTCGGAACAGCCTCCAATCCTCAAGAGGAGGACCATGGGGGCCTCAGCCTTGGCCGAGAATGAATCGGTGACGGTATCAATCCTACGGGTGCATTGTCAACGATTACCGATAGGGTACGCAGGTACGAGGCCGCGAGATCCTCATTCCTGTTGGCACTCAGCTACCACGGCCCCTACTATCGCCTTTAGAGCCACTATCAGGCCGATTCGAAGCCCTCTGGGCCCGTATTCAATGAAAGCGACACCCCAAGTAGCCATGACCAGTTTCGTGACGATCTTCAGACCCATCATCGTGCTCTGGCTGGCCAGCCTGCTGCTGTGCGGTCCAGCCCAGGCCCAGTCCACCGAAAGCCACATTTCTGACCCTGAGGGTGCTCTCAAGACGAGGCAGCGACTGGCCAACATTCTGGTTCGATACGCCAATGAGGTCATGGTTAGCGTTGATCTCAATGTGGGCGGGATGAATGTGGCCTTGTCCCTTTATCTGGAAGCTACTCGGCTTGATCCTGACCATCCGGATACCTGGCGAAAACTGCTTGAGATGTCACTGGCCATGGACCGTGAGGACCTCCTCGAGGAAATCACCCGGAACCTGCTTCGGATCAGCCCCTCCGACAAGAAAGCTCAACTGGAACGACTCCTTTCGGCAATCCTTACATACAACACGGCAGATGACCGAATAGCAGCTCTTGACCAGTTGCTGGAACCCAAGACCGCGGAAACCCTTGGTCCCGAGGTATCTGCTCGACTGGCCTTCATGATGGCGGATCTGCACCGCCGCCGTGGAGACATCCAGCTCTTCGGCCAATGGCTTCGTGAATCCATTGCACTTGATCCGACGTATTCAGATGCGGTCGGCATTGCAACGGGTTTCCTCCGGGATCGTGTTGCTGATCACGTGGCCTATGTTGAACTTCTGCTTGGCCTGCTTACAGCGGATCTCACGGATGACAATATTCTTGCGACGCTCAATGCCTACCTGATGGCCGAGGGTGCGTATGAATCTGCTGAACGCATGATCACCATGCGGATGGATCAGTTGGAGGCTCGCGGAACCCCGGCCGGCAACAAGATCTACCAGGATCTTGCGATGGCCCAGTGGGGACAGGGAAATCATGAGAAGGCCCTGGAAACCATCGGGTCAAGACGGGAAATGCTCAATAACGTCTACGAGGCGCTTGCGCAATCCGAGGACCCAAGTAAATCACCTCTCGAACTTGCTCAGTTAAAAGCACCATTGCCCCCACAAATGGCAGCTGTCCAGGTCATGTTGTCACAGGGCCTCGATAGCACTGTCCAATCTGAAGCCATGGAAGATCTGATCCTCTCGGTCGATTTCGAGGGCGGGCTTTCCGACATGGCTGTCGAGGAATCACAGGCTCAGGCGGCAAGGTTGCTCAATTCGTACTGGATGCTTCTCTGGCTGAATGCAGACATGAACATCTTGGAAACGAAGCTGGAAACGATCGAGTCTCTTTCAGGACTTTCCGAACAAGCCAAGGAACGCATCCGGGGGTGGAAGCTTCTTCGTGCAGGAGACTATGCAGCGGCGGCTGAAATCTTCAAGCAGGACAAAGCCCCGCATGTGATGACTCAGATCGGCCTCGCTGAGGCGTACATTGGGCTGGGGCAGAATCAAGACGCTGCGATGGCT
This sequence comes from Phycisphaerales bacterium, assembly GCA_029242715.1. Taxonomy (GTDB): domain Bacteria; phylum Planctomycetota; class Phycisphaerae; order Phycisphaerales; family SM1A02; genus UBA1668. The sequence continues at coordinate 431,086 of JAQWTL010000007.1, read as the reverse complement.
CTGCTGCCAATCTGGGAATCTCAGCGAAACATGCCAACAGGCCTCTGGGCTCGTGATCGACTTGAGGATTTGCTTGGTGTTCCAGTTCCATTATCTGCTGAAGCGATGCAGATGAATGAGCTGGTTGCTGAGCTGCCGACCCTTCTGGACCGTGTACCCAACGATCCACGGCTGGCAATTTCAATGCGACTTCGACCTACCGAGGATTCATTCAAACCATATGACCCGATCCTGATCGAGGTCAAGATCAGCAACAACACACCTTTGCCGTTGGCAATCGATCAGGATGGCCCGATCCAGGATCTCCTTCTCTTGCAGGGTGATGTCCGAGTGCCCTATGCGGAGGCGTCTCAAGGGCCGGGAATTCTCATGCAGATTCCCTCGCGGTTCAGGATCCTCCCGTTCGAATCCCTGATTTTCACCATTGACTTGCGTCGCTACTGGATCGGAACCGTGGTTGATCGACATCCCCTTTACGGGGCCAGTGTGGACATCACGGCCATTCTCAACTTCATGATGTTGACAGGCAGTTCCACCGGCAAGCCATCCCATCAACCCGGGTTGATGGGAATAGAAACAGACGTGAACGACATCCGGATTGACGGGCAACGTGTCACCGAAGCCTGGGCAAATCGTGTGATAGATGAACTCACCGGCGAGAAAGTCAGTGAAGAGGAACTGGTCGATATGGCCCTGATGACTCATATCATCTCCTCCAACAAGGGATCATTGATTGCAGACCCACTTCCGGATGACGTCATCAATGCGGGGGTCGACACCATCATCGATACCTACCCGAGACTGGACCAGATTTCACGTGCATGGTTGATTGCAGTCATGGCACGCTCTCCCCGTCTGGAACCGATCTGGGAAATGGCCGAACGCAGTGACAGTCTCGCGGTGCATCTGATCCAATTGATGCGTTCGCTTGATGCGGCGCGCCAGGCAGGTAGTGTGGAATCACTGCTTGAAGAATCAGCGGTAATTACTTCATTGAATTCAGATATTCCTGAAGTCCGTTATCTCGCAGAGTGGATGGAAGACCTGGCACAAAGAGCACGCGACGAAAGACTGGAAGCGCTGACTGGTTCAGGCGAGCCAGGCGGATGACGCCTGAGGCTTCAGGCAACGGTGACTCTCAGAGCCGCGGGCGACGCTGGTTCTACCTGAAGCTGACCGCAACGATTGTGGGTGTATTGATGCTGGCAGGGGCCATCGTTCTGGTGGTCATGCAGCATGATCGGATCGCTACCGCTCTGGAAGCGATGTCCCATCCAAGCCCTGGGATGATCGTTCTCCTGGTGGCCACGATGCTGGCATCACTATTCATCACCGGACTTCAGTTCCAATTGCTTCTTGCTCGATACCAGGTTCCAGCGATCGAAATGCAGGGCTTGATTGCCGGATCTGCATTGCTGAACTTTCTTCCATTGAAGGCAGGGCTCCTGGGCCGGATCGCATATCACCAGGTCGTCCATGCCATCAGGCCCATGGAAACCGCTCGTGCCATGATCCTGGCAAGGGTGGCAGGCCTGGTGGCCATTGGTTTGACCGCCGGCACGCTGTTTTTCCGTGATCTCATGGAAGGCGGGGACTTGTGGGCATGGGCTTTGATTCCAGCGGCTGTTGCTGGTTGGCTCACGCTGATCCGGTTGACCAGAACTGCGGGGCTGGTGCTTCTCTTGAAGTATCTGGATCTCCTGTTGATGGCGGTACGGTACAGATGCGCATTCATGTTGATGAATGAACCAGTAGGTTTCGATATCTGCATGGCGCTGGCATCAATCGGAATGCTGGCAGGAGCGATCCCGTTCTTCACCGGCGGCCTCGGATTGCGAGAGTGGCTTGTGGGTTGGTTGACGACGATGCTGGTAGCGCTTCCAGCAGCGCTTGAACTCGGACTCCTGGCCGACCTGATCAATCGTGCTGTTGAACTGATTGTTCTTTTGCCGGTGGGGGGCCTGGCAATCCTGTTGCTCAGGCCACGGTTCAAATCAGCCATTGAGCGGTACCGATCCCTGCAGGAAGCGGTCCTTAACCGGGATCGATCCCCAACTCCCGAACAGTGAACAGCGAGTCGAACCAGTAGCCCGCTGACTCGATGTTTTCTCGCGCGCCTTCCATTCGATCAACCGTCGCGATGATGCCTGCAATGTCGGCACCAGCTGCTTCCAGATCTCGAGCAGCTTCGAGCACCTGCCCTCCGGTCGTCGCCACATCTTCAAGCAGCGTCACACGGTCACCTTCCAGAAGCTCACCCTCGAATCGTTTGGCTGTCCCGTATTCTTTTTTCTGGTTGCGTACGAACAGGCATGGAAGTCCCGCTGCCATGGACGTGGTTGTTACCAGAGGAATCCCACCGAGTTCAGCGCCTGCAAGCCTCTGGGTACCATCTGGAAGACGCTCGGTGAACATGCGGCCAAGTTCCAGGAGGATCTCAGGATCGGTGCTGAATCGATACTTGTCGATGTACCAGGTGCTGGTTCGACCGCTCCTCAAGGTGAAGTTTCCATGAAGGACCGATAGTTCCGCGATGCGTTGTGCGATCTCGTCACGTTTCATGAAGGGCATCCTATCGCCCCACGTGGAGGTTGCACGGGACTGGTACCATCTCCGAATGGCCTCCGTTTGCTTCTATTTTCAGGTCCATCAGCCCTACAGGCTTCGACGGTATTCGGTCTTCAGCACCGACCCGTTCTATTTTGACAATGATGCCAATCGGGAGATCCTCGAAAAGGTTGCCAATAAATGCTATCGACCGACCACAAGCCTGCTTCTGGATCTGATTCGAAAGCATGAGGGCCGGTTCCGAATCTCATTTGCCCTGACGCAGACTGTCCTGGACCAGTTGGAGGAATGGGCGCCTGATGTCATCGAGACACTGCAGGCATGCGGGGAGACAGGGGCTTGCGAGTTCGTCGCGGAAACATCACACCATTCCCTGTCCGCCTTGTTCTCTCCAGCAGAGTTTCGTGAACAGGTTGATTCACATCGGGAGCGGATACAGAACCTCTTCGGCCAGGACCCGAAGGTGTTCCGGAACACAGAACTGATCTACTCGAACCGTATCGCAGGCCTGGTGACGGACATGGACCGTTTCAGTGGCATGCTCTGTGAAGGCGTGGATCGTCTCTTGGGATCACGTTCACCGAACTACGTATATGCACCTGCCGGAGCGGGAGACTTTCTTCCTGATGCGCCGCTGCGACTGCTTCTGAAGAACTACAAGCTCAGCGATGACGTGGCTTTTCGCTTCGGGAACCGTGAGTGGTCGGAATGGCCATTGAAGGCCGAGACATTCGCAAAGTGGATCAACCAGATCAACGGGGACGGCTATCTCTGCAATCTCTTCATGGATTACGAGACATTCGGCGAGCACCAGTGGGCGGATACCGGAATCTTCAAATTCCTGGAAGCGCTTCCCGAAAAAGTCTTCGATGTCCAATCAGGAGAAAACGACTTCGTTACGGTCAGTGAAGCGCTCGCTCGCAACGCACCGGTTGGCGTCTACGACGCACAGGACCCAATCTCATGGGCCGACATGGAGCGGGATCTCAGTGCCTGGCTGGGGAATGCGATGCAGGAGAACGCTGCGATCGAGCTCTACAGGCTGGAGGGGGCGGTCAAACACCGGCACCAGGAGGGGGATGAGCACATCCTGGAGGACTGGAGGAAGCTGACAACCTCGGATCACCTGTATTACATGTGCACCAAGTTCTGGGCTGATGGAGATGTCCACAAGTATTTTTCTCCCTATGACAGCCCATATGACGCCTATATCAACTTCATGAATGTCCTGGACAACATACGATCTCGGGTCGGAGAAGCCTGAGTGGATCCGTAGTTGCGCGAAGTTGAGGACACATGGCTGAGATCGTTTCGAAACAACTGAAGATTGGCATGGAGATCCACGTGGAACTCGCCACGCGGAGCAAGATGTTCTCTCGTTCCGGAGGCGCTGCTTATCCTTCGCAGTATGAGGCCAAGCCCAACACGCTCTGTGATCCAGTTGTTCTGGCGCTTCCTGGAGCATTGCCCGTACTGAACCTGTCTGCAATCGAGATGTCGATGCAGGTCGGATTGGCATTGGGATGTCGGATCTCTGAATTCACCAAATGGGATCGAAAGAACTACTTCTATCCAGATCTTCCCAAGGGCTATCAGATCAGCCAGTATGACCAGCCACTCTGCGTTGGAGGAACCATTGATATTCCTGCGAACGAGGGTGGCACACGTCGAATCGGTATTACACGTGCTCACCTTGAAGAGGACACCGGCAAGACGGGCCACGAGCTTCCGGGAGGCCATCCATATGAAGGCTCACTGGTTGATTACAACCGCGCCGGCACACCATTGCTTGAAATCGTGACGGAGCCCGACTTCGACTGTGCAGAGGATTGTGTGACTTTCGGCAGAGAACTTCGAAACATCTGCAGGTTCCTCGGGGTGACCGAGGGCATCATGCAGAAAGGGCACATGCGATTCGAGCCGAACGTCAACCTCGAGTTCACACTTGATGATGGGCGTCAGGTGGCTACTCCGATCGTCGAGATCAAGAACCTGAATTCATTCAAAGCCGTGCTCAACGCCATCCAGCACGAGTCTGTCCGCCAGATCGAAGCCTGGAAGGAAGATGGCCGGGAAATGGGACCGGGGATGAAGATCACCCGAGGCTGGGATGACCAGAAAAATGTGACGGTTCTCCAGCGGGAGAAGGAAGACGCCCACGATTACAGATATTTACCTGATCCTGATCTGCTCCCTGTCGTGATTGACGATGCCTGGACGTCTCGTATCCGTGAGACCCTGCCAGAGCTTCCAATGAGCAGACGGACCCGATACCAGGAAGAACTCGGGTTGTCAGCGAAGGATGCCGCCGCCCTGACGGATGAACGCGACCTCTGCTTCTTCTTCGAATCCTGTGCGCAACGTGCAGCTGAGGTTGTATCCAATATCGATGCAGCAGAAGCAGCTGTCCAGGTAGCCAAGTGGTTGCTGAATGCTGGTGTTCGTGTTGCCAGAGAACGAGAGGTCGAAGTTCAGGAACTGGGCATTTCGGCAGACCAGTTGTCCGGAGTCATCAAACTGCGGTCGGAAAATGCCCTGGGCTCGACGGCCGCCGACCAACTCTTCGAATTGCTATGCGGCAATGATGAGTCGGCTGAAGCACTTGCTGAATCCAATGGGCTGCTCCAGGTCAGTGATTCTGGACAGCTTGATGAGTGGATTGATGCGGCGGTCGAGGCTCAGCCCCAGGCGGCCGAAGATTTTGCGGGGGGCAAGGATGCGGCCATGGGTCGAATCATGGGACATGTCATGAAGTCCAGTGGCGGCCAGGCAGACGCCAAGATGGTCCGTGAAAGATTGATCGAACGATTACGAAATTGAATCAGCCCATCAGGGCCCCCAAGGAGAAGGCAGTGAGCGAGTACCAACAAGCGGAAATCAATACGACTCATGGATTGATCACGATCGAACTTTGGGATGATGTTGCACCCGGACATGTCGAGAACTTCAAGAAGCTGACCGAAAACGGCTTTTATGACGGGCTGAGCTTCCATCGAATCATTCCTGGTTTCGTGATCCAGGGCGGTTGTCCCGAGGGCACTGGCACCGGCGGTCCTGGCTGGACAGTCGACGCCGAATTCAATGACCGTCTCCATGATGAGGGCGTTCTCTCCATGGCCCGTAGCAACGATCCCAATTCGGCAGGAAGCCAGTTCTTCCTCTGCCTGGGGCGTGAGCACTGTCAGCACCTTGATGGCAAATACACCGGTTTCGGGAAGGTCACCAGCGGTATCGAGGTCGTGAGGGCCATAGGTGGTTCCGAGACCGACCGTCAGGATTGCCCGCTTGAGCCAATCGTCATGACCGAAGTCAAGATGAAATAGATCGTCAGCGGATCAGGTTCGGTCGCTCACGGACCATCTTCCAGGCTGTTGGCCGGAGGAAGTGTCGACCGCGGTAGGTGAAGACTTCACCGCTGACCAGCATGGGCTGACCGAGCCATCCGTAGCCACCATAGACCTCCAACTCGGCGGTCTTCTGTGAAGGCAGCAGGACCAGAGACGGGTCTGAGAGCCCGGTGACATCTGAATCCAACACGAAGAGCCAGGCACCAGTGGGACCTCGTCCAAGTCTGCCTCTGCGTGAGACGAGCAATTGGCCTTCCCTGGGCCCAGAGACGGGAGCTGGAGCCTCTCCTGTGTCTACGCTTCGCCTGAGAGGGCCAACACTGCTCTGAAGTCCTGCAACGATGTCAGCGATGCTATCGCCTTGGTTTCGCTGATCCGGAGCTTCATCCCCCCATGAATCCTCATCGGCGGCATCTTCATTCACATCAGGTTCCGGGGTGGAGACTTCAGCAATGGCATCAGGGCTCGACGGATCTGCCGGAACCCGGTCAGGTTCGTTTCGTTCGGCATGAGTCGTGATCCACTCGACATGCTGGGGGAGGAGCCAGTTGTCTTGTCCGTAATTCAGTACCTCGCCACTCAGGCTGAAATGTGCTTCTTGTGGAGCGATTGACTCGGCCTTCATTTCCATTTCCTGGAGGAGATGGGAGGGCAGGAGGATGAATTCACGAGTTATGCCAGAAGCATCACCAGTTTCCTGCTCAACTCTGAATCGCCAGAGCGGGCTACGGCCATCCTTCACCATGACTCCCTTGATGTCGGTGATGATCGTGCCTTCAGCAACCAGGGGGGCCCTGACGGGGGCCTTTGGGGGTGTCTCGGCAACTGCTGGGTCGCTCGTGGGGTCCTGGGCGGACGGGAGCAGGCACAGGGCAGCAAGGATGAGGGGTATGTTCAGCACATGGACAGGGTACCTGCTGATCCTCCTTTTTGTCCTTTGCTCGGCGGTCGTGGCGCGGGTATCCTCCCCCGTTGCCGGTTGGCTCCCTGGGGCCAGCAGGTACACCGCCTTGCCTCGGCCGAGTGCCCAAGTGGACTAAGGGAACGGATTGCAAATCCGTCATTCGTGGGTTCGAATCCCACCTCGGCCTTTCCTCACACTCAATAGCAGCATTTGAGCCCTTTGCAGCGGCTCAATATTCTATTTGCACACAACTCGTCCAATTCTTCACGAAGAGCAAATCAAGCTGATTATGCTGACGGCCCTGATGACTACGGTGAAAGAGCTGAGTAACGAAACGGCCACGATTCTTGTCATTGAGGATGAGCCGGAGATCGCTGAACTTCTGGCCACCCATATTCGGCACGCTGGCTACATCGTTCATGTGCAGGACCGCGGCCTTGCTGGTCTGACCAGCGCACAGGCGGAGCGTCCAGATCTGATTCTGCTGGATCTCATGCTTCCTGATGTTGATGGGCTGGAAGTCTGTCGAGAGCTTCAGCGTTCGGATGTAACGAACACGATCCCGATCATCATGGTGACTGCTCGGGGCGAAGAGTCGGATATCGTCCAGGGCCTCGAACTTGGCGCTTCGGATTACATCACGAAGCCTTTCAGCGCCAAGGTTCTGATGGCAAGGATCCGCAAGGCCTTGAAGTTGGAACAGGGAAGGCCAGTGGAGCCGAAATCCAAGAAGCAGACCAGAGTTGGTTCCATCGAGATTGATGAGGATCGCCACGAGGTCCGGGTGAATGAAAGCCCGATCAATGTGACCGGAAGTGAATTCCAGATCCTGCGATTCCTTGCAACTCGTCCCGGTTTCGTTCGAACTCGTGAACAGATCATTGAGGCCACGCACGGTTCACGCGTAGTCATGTCCAACCGAACAGTCGATGTCCACATCACGTCACTCAGGCGCAAGCTGGGGTCGGCGGGTGAACTCATTGAAACGATTCGAGGGGTGGGCTACCGAATGGAAGAGAGTTCCAGGATCACCTCATGACCACACGATCAGATTCCCGCAGATCGCTCATATGGCGGCTGGGGCTCCCGATCGTGGCAGTACAGATCATTGCTTCTGTTGTCGTGGCCTGGATTTCAATCACAGTTGTTGAGGGTTTCAACCAATCGAGGGTTGAAGATGTCCTTTCCCGATACACCGACCATCTCAAGATCTTGATCCAATCCGACCCCGAAGAATCACAGGCAATTCTTCAGGAATGGCATGACATCTCCCCCGACATCAGACTGACACTGATCGGGACATCTGGTCGCGTGCGATGGGACAGCGATTCGAATCCAGAGCAGATGGAGAGCCACGAGAACCGAACTGAAGTCAAGGACGCTGTCGCTTCCGGCTTTTCGGTGCAGACACGCTTCAGTGAAACCCTTGGTGAAGGCATGACCTATGTCGCAAGACGGCTCACGGTGAATGGCCAACCATCGGTCATCCGGGCATCGATGCGAAGCGATCTTGCACAAGCCCAGGTCATGCCGATCATCTGGACAATCACGACTGTTCTGGCAGCATTGCTGCTGGTCACTCTCATTGCGGTCGGACTCATTTCTCGCGATGTCGACCGAGATGTCCGGCGGCTCAGTGATGGCGCAGAAAGGCTCGCTGCAGGTGATTTCGATTTTCGAGTGGGTGACAAATTGCCCGGTGTCCTGGCAGCCCTGGGTGGATCACTGGATCGAATGGCCGAGGACCAGGGTGAGCGAATTCGTCAATTGTCGGTCCAACAAAGTGAGATGCAGGGCATTCTCTTTGCAATGACCACGGGTGTGATCGCCATGGGTCTTGACGGGCATGTGATCAGCATGAATCCAGCCGCTTCCCGCATCTTGGCGCTTGATGATCTTGACATTCGAGGCAGGCCATTGGACAAGCTCGGAATTGATGCGGGCCTGATCGAATTTGCCTGTTCTGCTTCGAATTCGGGTGGGCACGGAACATGTGAGATGACGCTTGATTCACTCGAAGGTCGGCAGGTCGTGGTCCAAAGCGAGCCCATTCACGATGATGATGGCCAACAGGTAGGCACTGTGCTGGTGCTTGATGATGTGACACGCATGCGGCAACTCGAGGCCATGCGTACGGATTTCGTATCCAATGTCTCCCATGAGCTCAGAACCCCGATCACCGCGATCCAGGGGTATACCGAGTTGCTTCTTGACGAACAGGACAATGCCAAGCGGTTGCGATACATAGACATCGTTTCGAGGAATGCAGTACGGCTTTCATCGATCATCGAGGATCTACTGGCCCTTTCTCGCCTGGAAGATCCAGATGGCTCACATCTTCCGGAGCGTGACGTGCTTGCGGTTCATGAGTTACTGGATAATGTCGTTCGATCATGCAGTGATGAGGCGGCGAACCGGGAAATCGTTCTCGAAGTCGAATGTGACGAACCGCTCGCCTGCCACGGCAGCCTGCAGCTGCTGGAGCAGGCCATCAGCAACCTTGTGGTCAATGCGATTCGGTATGGCCCCCCGAGTTCTACTGTGCGACTTTCAGCATGGTCCAGGGAGTCCTTGCTCCATATTGCTGTGACTGATGAGGGGCCTGGAATCGAGGAAAACGTTCGCCACCGCCTGTTTGAACGGTTCTATCGAGTTGATCGAGGCCGCAGCCGCGAGGTTGGTGGTACAGGGCTGGGGCTGGCAATTGTCAAGCACATCGTGCTGGCCCACGGGGGGTCGGTTGATGTTGAAAGCACTCCTGGCGAAGGCTCTGTGTTCACAATGGTGCTGCCAGGCACTTCTCAACACAATCTTAACGCTTTGCCAATCAAATCCTGAGACGCATCTGGTCTCATTCCCGTGCCAGCCCCTTCAGGGGCAAACTTCCAGTAGCACGGGTTATTGATGTCAAAAAGAATCGGACAACCAAAGAGCAAGCCTTTCTGGGTTCATGGCCTGTTTGCGGTTGTTTCGCTTTATTTCTTCCTCTGTGCCATCAATGTCATGGGTTCTGGATTGAAGTCGATCGGGAAGTCGACTGACTGGATCGCCAATGCGATGGCTCAGGGCGACAATCCACTTGTTGCCTTGTTTGCCTCTGTTCTCATCACGTCCATTGTTCAAAGTTCCTCGTTCACAACATCACTGATCATTACCTTGGTTGCTGCAGGCGAACTCAGTGTTGGAACTGCAATCTTCGCGGTCATGGGTGCCAATATCGGCACAAGCATTACCGGTCTGATTGTTTCACTTGGAACCATGAAGATTCGGCGCCAATTTCGTCGTGCATACGCAACTGCCCTGATGCACGCGATTCCAAATCTGCTCACAGTCCTGATTCTGTTCCCGCTTGAATGGGCATCACGATCATTGCCGGGAAGCAATGGGCATGGATTGCTCATGCGAGTTTCAATGTGGATCACGGAACTCCTTGGCCTGGATCCAGGAGAGAAGCCGACAAGCCCGATCAAGGTGATCACGAAGCCTGTTGTCACCTTCATCAATGACATGGTGGGCTATGTGACCGAAAGCGTGACGGTACTGGGCGTATCGGTTGCAGTCATCGGCCTGGGAATTCTGTTTGTCTCACTGCTTGGCCTGGTCAGCAATCTCAAGGGCGCATTACTGCAGCGACTCGAAGGTCTCTTCAGCAAGGTGATTTTCAGGAACGATTTCTTTGCCTGGATTTCAGGCATCAGTTCAACAGTAGCGGTGCAGTCCAGCTCCGTGACTACCAGTCTCATGGTGCCTATCGCTGGGGCCGGTGTCGTCAAATTGCGACGGGTCTTCCCCTTCATGCTGGGTTGCAACATCGGGACTACTGTCACAGGCGTCATTGCGGCGACAGCTAATCCAACGGCAGGGGCAGTGACTGTTGCTGTTTCCCATGTCCTCTTCAATATCTTTGACAATGGGATCTGGTACCCACTCAAGATCATCCCTATTCGATTGGCGAAGTGGTACAGCGGAATTGCTTCTCGCGCACCTCGCTACGCACTCTTCTTTCTGTTGACCATATTTGTGATCATTCCGATCGTGGGCCTGGTTGTCACAGAGGTATTCTTCTACAGCGATTGACTCACGGTGCCCGATGACCAACGGGCTTCCAAGGAGAAACGACGATGCTCGGCCAACTTATTGCGGCCTTGAAGACAGACAACAAGCTTGATGAGGCCTTCTCTCAGTTTCGAGAGATGCTGACCGCAGCGCAATGGATGTTTGGCGAGGCTAATGATGTCCTTCGCGGGAAGAAGGAAGGGGATGTGGTTCGAGATCCTCTTTACACCAAGGACCAGGAGATCAACACCCTTCTGCGTTCGATCCGGGCCAACATTCTGACACACCTGAGTGTGAATCCCGTTGCTGACATTCCTGGATGCCTGGCGCTCATGAGCATTGCCAAGGATGCCGAACGCATCGGGGATTACTGCAAGAATGTCTTTGAGGTCGGCCAGTACTATGAAGGCGACTATGAAATCGGGCGCTATCATCAGCCACTGGAGGACATCCGGAAGCAGGTTGTCTGCTTGTTCGATGATGTCATCAATGCATTCGGTGACTCCAGTACGAAGCAAGCGAAGTCGGCGATCAAGGCAGCGGACAGGATTCGCGGGGAGTGCGATGCTGTCGAGGAGACATTGCTTCGTGACCGCCGTACGGTCGAGACGCATGCTGCTGTGGCCTATTCATTGCTTTCCCGCCATTACAAGCGAGTAGCCTCGCACCTGGCGAATGTCGCAACCGCCGTCTTTGGCCGGATCGAGGACCTCGATTTCCGGAAGCCCAAGGCCAGCAATAGTGGTTCCACCAAGGGCACGGCATCCGCAGGATGACATGTACGAATCGGATCCTCTTCCTCTGCACCGCCAACAGTGCTCGCAGTCAATTGGCTGAAGCGATCCTTCGAGATCGTATCGGTAAAGAAATGGATTCCTGCAGTGCCGGAACACATCCATCCACCGTGCACCCACTTGCCATAGAAGTGCTGGAGGACATTCAGATCAGCACGAATGGACTGTGGTCAAAAAGTGTTCAGGAGGTTCTTCAAGAAGGCCCTGTTTCATTGACCATCGCAGTATGCAGCTCTGCAGCAGAGAACTGTCCGCTTGTTGCTGGAGAACAGGTTCTCTCCTGGCCATTTGATGATCCGGCCACAAGTGGCGGATCACTGGAGGACAAGCGGAAGGCGTTCAGACTCATTCGCGACAAGATTGCCGCGAAGATCGACGCATGGCTTGTCGCCGGCGCTCCTGATATCTAGTCCGTGTACCAGCCAGCAACGGCTGCGATCGCCGCATCCAGTTCATCGACCATGGCGAGATCGGCTGTTTGCTTGCATTTCATTGCGGCAACCAGAATGCGATGAAATCCTGCCAGTTGAGCGATGTATGTCTCATGCCCCTCTTTGCCTGTGGGCACAGCTTTTACACGCTGAGTGAGAAAGTAGTAGGAAACGACATCCTGGATCGCCTGGGCATGCTGGTCCTTCGTCATGATCCAACGAGTGCCCTGATTGAACTGGGTCATGTCATCAGCATGTTCATGATCCTCACCATGAGCATGGTCATGCGGCTCCATCATGTTTCTCAGTGAGGTAACGGCTTTCCGGATGGTTGCGGCATCTTCTTTCAGGCCGGCGATCCGTGCCGGATCATCGTAGATTCCGCATGGCATCTGGCAGTGTGCGTTAGCAGTCGGCATGCTCAAGGCGATCCAGGCGCCCGCAATCATTGAGAGAGTGACGATGATGGCAATTTGACGAGTCATGAGCAGGCCTTTCAGTTCTTTCATTTGGAAGTTCAAGTGACAGCAAATGTCGACGCGTTTGCGCCATCCCAGTATTTCTGCCACAGGACATTGCCGCCGCCCTGGACCAGTTCCCCTGGATGAAGGAATTCATAGATCTCGGAGTAGTTTCTGACCACAGTCGGACTGCATCTGCGAAGAACCTGGCTGGGTGTGAATTCACTGGGGTGATCCAGTCCTGCTGCTGCGACAACTTCGGCAAGTGCATCAATCGTGTTGCGATGGTAATGATAGGCGCGATCAGCCTTGTCTTCGACAACCAGACCCCGAAAGAGGCGTGCATCCTGGGTCGCTACGCCTACAGGACACGTGTTGGTATGGCATCGCTGGGCCTGAATGCAACCTACCGAGAACATGAACGCTCTTGCTGCGTTGCACCAATCAGCCCCAATGGCCATGCGGCTAGCAATACCAAAGGCGTTTGTGATCTTTGCACTGCATCCAATCTTGATCTTGTCTCGTAGATTGCAGCCAACCAGGGCATTGTGAACAAAGAGCAGGCCTTCTGTCAGTGGGCATCCCATGTGATTCAAGAACTCGATTGGACCGGCGCCCGTTCCACCTTCACCACCATCCACCACGATGAAATCAGGAACGATGCCTATCTCCAGAATAGCTTTGCAGATGGCAAGAAACTCTGAAGGTTGACCGATGCAGAGCTTGAAGCCAGTTGGCTTTCCACCACTCCTGTTCCTCAGAACTTCGATAAATTGAAGGAGTTCAACCGGGGTGGTGAAGGCGCTGTGATAGGCAGGCGAAATGCAATCCTTTCCGACGGGGATACCGCGGGTCTTCGCGATTTCTTCATCGACTTTAGATCCGGGTAACACACCACCATGGCCGGCCTTGGCGCCTTGAGACACCTTGATCTCGATCATCTTGACCTGATCACGATTTGCCTGCTCCTCATACTTGTCTGGATCAAATCTGCCATCCTCGGTTCGGCATCCGAAGTAGCCCGTTCCAAGTTCCCAGACGAGATCACCACCCGGTTTGATGTGATAGGGGCTGATCCCCCCTTCACCTGTGTCGTGATAGAAGTTGCCTCTTTTGGCTGCCTGGTTCAATGCGAGCAATGCATTGGGGCTAAGTGCCCCGAAGCTCATCGCGGAGATGTTCAACACAGACGAAGAGTAGGGCTTTGAGCATTGTTCCCCTCCAATAGTGAGGCGAAACGGATCTTTGGACAAGGGGCGAGGAACAATCGAGTGTGCAAGAAATTCATACTCGTCGTTATAGACATCCAGTTGTGTACCGAATGGCTTCACATCCTCTTGATTCTTTGAACGTTCGTATACAGCAGACCGCTCAACACGTGTGAATGGCCTTCCTTGTTCATCCTGTTCAACGAAGTACTGGACGATTTCGGGTCGGATGCTTTCTGCAAGGTATCGCAGGTGCCCGAGCAGTGGATAGTTTCTCAGGATGCTGTGCCGCGATTGGAAGTGATCCCAGATGGCAATGCCTGCAAGCACTCCACTGGGAACGAGGCCCCAGAACCACAGCCATGAGTGCATGGCACCAAGGACAAGGCATAAAGTAGAAAACAGTATGAGACCCAGTGAGAGAATAAGGCTGATTCCGCGCATCATGAATCTCCGTTGCAGGTTGATGTGAATCGTACAGGCTTGGCCAGCAATTAGTGTCTCAGGGATTTTCCAGGAGCATTGAAAGCGGATTGGGATTCATCAAAGGACCAATCTTCAGCGAAGAAACCCGTTCCGATTATGCCATCGGTTCCCTGCTGCAGTGTGCTGGAATCCAGAACCATCCAATCAGGCCAACCGACTCCTGCAAAGAACACCGGCAACTGATCCGTCAGCCGTTCTCCTGCCTGTCCACTTCCGGAGATCACACCAACACTTGCCAGATCGCTTCTTGGCCGAGGCCTGATGAAGAGGGCTGCCAGGTCATCTCCCTGGTAGACCTCATTGCCGATGACGACCTCGTTTCGACGAATGGTGATCGGACTCTCTGGGAGCAGAGTATTCCAGTGAGCATTGGTGTCTGCATTGCCGTAGAGGACGATGTTTCGATCCAATTCGGCTGTGGGATCGAAATCGGTATCCGGGACAAATGGCATGTATCCATTGCCACGGTACCACCACCGTTCAGAATCAAGCCTCGCTCTGGCAGCAAGTCGTGATGTTTCCTCGGGAGTGCCACGGGTGCCATAGACAAGCAGGACATCATTGTTGAACGCATCCCGAAAAGGGCCTGAACGGTGGGGGCCTTTCATTCCGGGTGAAGGTTCCGTGATGAGGGACCAGCCGATCTCATTACGGGCCAGATGAATTCGTTCGTTTTTCGCCGGGCGTGTCACCGTCATGTTTGAATCATCAAGCGTGATGTCGATCGATTCAGAATCAGAAGCAATGATGATCGGATCAAACGAAAGCCTGGATACATTTGTCGTTGTTCCAGACAGGGCATTGGACGATTCGTCGAGCGCGAGATCCACGCGGCTCGGTTCCAAAGCGACTTGCTGAGCTTCTATTCGAACCCAGTTGCTTTCCGAGGAACTTCCAGGATCCACTGTCGTGAAGCGGATTTGATCAACATCCTCCGAAGAGGGAAGCCGATGATCGCGAAGAAAGGCAAACAGTGCGGGCCAATCCATGCATTGATCACCCCACCAGTGGCCTGCACCGGGTTGTTCGTAATACGCCCAGTCTGAATGGAAGTCAGCCAGGACACGCCGCATTTGGCGGGCCTGATCAACAGGAACGTTCGTGTCTGCATCACCATGCAGAATGTAGATTCCCAGCTGGTCCAGGTTCTCTTTCATCAGCAGCGTGTCACTTGGATTGGCAGCGCGATGCAGGATCTCTTCAACACCGCCGTCACGGGCATAGCGAGACGGTCCACCATACGACCAGAAGGAGATCCAGCCAGCACTTGGTGCGATAGCCGACCATTGATCAGGCAACATGGCACCAAGTTGCCAGGTTCCATGTCCGCCCATTGAATGTCCGGTGAGCCAGCGACGGCGAGGATCATTGGGATAACGATTTGCGGCGTCTTCCAGAACTTCCATCGCATCAAGCCTGCCCCAGTGCTCCCAGTCAAACCCGAAGGGCCGCCGATTCGTAGGAGCCACCACATGTACCCACTCTCGAGGGCGGTAACACGACGCTTGTCTTTGAGCTTCCACAGAAGCGCCGTGTAAGGACAACGCGATTCCAGGAAGATTTTCTTCAACGGAGCTTGCTGGCCGAACAGCGTAGTACTGAACGCTTCCATCTATGTCACTTTGAAATGTGCGCCGATGAAGATCATTGGTCTTCTTGACCTTCAACGTGATCTGTTCTTCATCCAGGATTCCATCATCATCTCTGAGGCGAAGCGTAACGGTCATCGCATCACCTGTTGCAGGCTGGGATGACTGGATTCGAAAAGGTACTTTCAGGAACGAGAGCGGCTGAATGGGATCAAGTTCGGAACGGGTGATGTCCTCATCAACAACCGCCTCCATCACGAGCCCTCGCCTGGCATCTTGATTGACGTTGTAGACCAGAACCCCTCCAAGGACATCCACTGGTTCGCCTTCGACAAGGTCAGGCAGAGTCTGGTCCTGGCGGCCAATGAAAGCAACACGCTCGTTGGGTTGGCTCATTTCTTCCTGGCCGATGACGGCCGCGGATCGAACCTTTGGTGCAAGCGGTCCTCTTCCAGTCCGGAACAACAACTCGTTGCGGCCTTCACGAACCATGAATGGCATGCGGAGAGCGCCGCGGTTGTAGACATCACCGCCTCGAGGTTCACCGTTGACATAGGCAAGTGAATGACCGCGGGCATCCAGGATGGCGGGATAGCCATCATCGGACTCGAATGTATAGAGCACGTAACCACCCCGTGGCCCGTTCCCATCCTGTTCCGTCATTTCTCTCCAAAGCAACTCGGTTCCATCACTGCGGGTCACCTTGTCTCCTGCTGCAGGGGTGGCCCATCGGCCTGTCACGAGCTCGTGTTCAAGTGCATCAGTGTGGACAGGTCTCCTCCATCGAGAGCCTGTCGAATCGATGCAGATCGGTTCGGAAAGCACTACTGGGTCAGATGTAACAGCAAGGCACGTATGCAGAAGCAGGGTAATCAGCATGAGCGGCTTCCTCCAAGGTGCATGCTATCGGGTGGTTGGTGGGTTATGCTCATGGCCAGTAATCACCTGGGCCTGAAATTGGAGTGGCCATGGGACCTTTGCTGGGAATCCTGCTTGTGATGATTGGAATCGGTGCGGTGCTCCTGGGCATGACGCAGGATCTCCGCAAGTGTCATACGGAACAACAGCGAGCCACGCTGTGGTCCTACACCATTGGAGTGGTTGCAGTAGCAATTGTGGCTACGATCCTGGCTCGCATTTTTCCCGATTGGCTGGCATGGATCGTATGGATCGGTTTCATCGTGGCCCTGGTTCAAGGTGTCCGCTGGCTTCAGGGCGCACTGGACTCCACTGGCCTGATCAAGGACGAAGTGTCCAGCTCGGAATAAATCTGGATGCTGGTTTCTCAGCCGGTCGGACTAATCATTTGATTCGCATTCGACCTGAAGGGTTCCTGTGCCGGCATCTCCCTCATTCCATCCACCAACTCGGATCATGATCTGCTGGCCAGTTGTGACATCCAGCTCCAGATATGACGTGTACCCTTCGCAGCCAGGCCCGTCGTCATTGCAGCCAAGCAGTGCAAGGCTGTCACAATTCCAGCCTTCATAGACGACAAGATCGCTGTCATAACTTGCAATATTGCATGTGCTGACTGTCAGTAGACCTGAGCAATTGGCGCTATAGCGGAACCAGATATCGTTGTAGGTCTGGCCGTCGAACTCACATCCTTCGTGGGCTTCACCATCCGTTGTCGCATTCATGGTGGAGAAATCAGTACTTCCAGAACCAATCAGCCAGGCTTCTTCGCAGTCATCGTTGTATTCAGACTGTGAACAGTCGATAGTGTCACAATCTGTGCCATAGCCTCTGAATTCACCGTTCTGAAGTTCACAATCATCCTCGTGTTCGACCACGCATTCGGTCTCGTTGAGACAACACGCACCCGGGACAGGGCAGGAGACATCAAAGCAGGGCATGCCAGGTCCACTGAAGGATCCGCCTGATTGTTCACAGGATGCTGGTGTGGCCTGGACACAGTCGCCGGAGAACAGGCAGCAGGCGCCCGGTTTCACGCACTCCAGACCCCAGGATTCAATGATCTCAAGGATGTCGTTCACATTCACGCAGCAATCACCATTGACATCCGCAGCGGGGCGATATGTTCCATCGCCGCAGTCCAGATATGCCTCGATGACAAGCAGGACATCTGAAACATCCACGGTTGATGAGCCATCAATATCAACAGGACAGTAGGGCAATGGCAGATCACAAGGATCGACCGGATCGCCACCAGGAACCGGGCCTGCTACCTGGATTGCAGAAACGGCACCAGGCTTGAACAGCTCAAGTGTAAGTTCACCATCAACTGGTGGCACGGGAAGATCGAAGCGGAAGTTGTAGAGTGAATGCCATCGAATGGCATTGGCCATGGGATTCTGGCCATAAGGGGTAGTTGACCAGCGAAGCAGACCCGTGCTGGATTGCGGAGTCCAGTCCGTACTGTCCCATGATTCACCACTGTGGTAATCAACATCATGGAAGCCGACGTTGGTTGGTTCTACACCCGCAGGCATGTCAATGGATACGCCACCGACAGACTGATCACAGTTCACGTTGTAGACGGCGTATTCATAACGAAATATTCCATTTGACAGTTCAGTGACCTTGGAACCAACCACGACCATCCCGTCCTCCGGGACCATCACCTCACTCAAGGTGACGGAGGGATCAATCTGCTGCCACACATCGATGGCTCGCTGCGCGACATTGGTGCTGCCAATCGCAGTAAGGCTGGATATGCCATCAAATTCGATTTCTCGCCAGGAACCATTATTGAACTGCGTTCCCCAGGGGGCTTCATCAGTGCAGACGTAGTACCCCTCGAAGAAGTAACGAGCGCCTTCGTTCAGAGCAGGGTCCACATCATCATTGGCAATGCAGAGATTGCCTCGGATAGCCGCTGGGCCACTCGGGCTGATCGAGAAGGGGTAATCGTAATAACCGGTGAATGCATTGATGTCGGATCGGGGCCCACTCGGATTTGTATTGAGGCCCGCGCCATAGGTATCAGCGCAACCAATCCCGAGTGTATTGCAATCGGTGGCCTGGCAATCTCCACAGCCGCCTTCACTGAGCGCACAGAAAGAGTGCTTGAGCCAGCTTGTACCAATCTGTTCAAAGCGACCATTCTTCAGCCGGTAGGCATTTTGCGCAATCATGGGCGTGTTATTGGTGCCGCCATACCAGTCAGCTTCCATGTCGCCATAGTTGCAGGATGTCGTACCAAACGCATAGCCACCAGTTCCATCAACGGAACCCAGGTAGTTGATTGAGTCGGCGATATAAAAACCAACGACGTCCGGCCCGATCTCGTTCTCACCAGCCAGACCAGGCGACAAGATCGCAATACTCACGCCAAATCCAAGGCAGGCATTCTGCAACACAGTTCGATGGCTCATGTTGATTCTCTCTCCCTGGCAACCCATCAAGATCGGGCAATTACTCAAGGTAACCCAAATACAGGGTGCAAGAAAGAATTGTCTTTGGGATTAGCGGGTTTCAGACTGACACAAGGCTTGATCCGCAATGAGATCCGCGATGGCGAGGGACGCGGTGGCTGCCGGGGAGGGTGCGTTGAGCACATGAACAACGGAGCCATCCATCTTTATGAGGAAGTCATCCACAAGATTGCCTGCCGCATCAACAGCCTGGGCTCTGACGCCAGCCGGTGATCGTTCAATATCATCAAGTCCAAGATTCGGCAGTAGATGCCTCATGGAACGAAGTGCGTGTTTCTTTGACAGTGAACGATGAATTTCACTGGCACCATTCTTCCACCACCGCGCAGCCAGTTTCCAACTGCGAAGTGAAAACGCGGCTTCTGCGGTATCCATGAAACTGATGTCACGCCACCGATATCCTTCTCGCGACAATGCTGGCACAGCGCTGGGTCCTGCTTCCACTTCATCATGAATCGTTCGTGTGAAGTGAACTCCGAGGAATGGCATGGCAGGATCTGGAACGGGATAGATCAGTCCGCGGACCATTGCGGCAGCAGCCGGGCGAAGCTTCCAGTACTCGCCTCGGAAAGGAAGAATTCGTACGGAGGTTGCTGCTCCAGACAGGCGAGCCATTCGGTCTGCCTGCAGTCCACAACATGCGATGACAAGATCGGCTTCAAAGTCATCATCACCAGTCGTCACGGTTGCGTGATTGCCGTGTGATTCAATCTTCTTGACTTGCTGGTTCAGCAGTATTTTTCCATGCCGGCTCGTTTCTGAAGCAAGCGATTGGCAGACAGCTACGTAATCAACTATTCCAGTACTTTCCACATGAAGGCCGGCGATGCCACGAACATGTGGTTCATGCTCCTTGATCTCGGATGGCGTGATCTTTGAACACGGAACACCATTCTCAAGGCCACGCTTGTGAAGCATTTCAAGCCGGGGCAACTCATCCTCCCTGGTGGCGACAATGACCTTGCCGCATCGTTTCCAGGGAATGCGATTCTCATCACAATAAGACTCCATCATCTGAAGTCCGGCGTGGCAGGTCTTTGCTCGCATGGATCCAGGTGTGTAGTAGATTCCAGAATGAAGGACGCCGGAATTATGACCACTCTGGTGGGCAGCGATTTTCTCCGACTTCTCCAGGATGGTGATGTGGGCATCAGGCAAACGTCTGGCCACCGCTCGTGCAGTAGCCAGCCCGATGATTCCTGCTCCAATGATGACTATTCGAGTCGCCATTCCAAAAGCGTACGGGAACGGGCCCTCGTCAGTAGTTCCCGAGAGTAGACTTCAGAAATGTTTTATCTACTCATAATTGTTTCCATGCTGGCTCAGGAAGGAGCCCTGCCTTCCACGGGCTCCACAAAGGGACAGCCCAACATCGTCTACATCCTGGCGGATGATCTTGGGTGGGGCGAGGTTGGCTGCTACGGTCAGGACAAGATCCAGACCCCCAATATTGATCGCCTTGCAGAGCAGGGGATGTTGTTCACACAGCACTACTCCGGTAGCACTGTTTGTGCACCATCACGATGCGTTCTCTTGACAGGCAAGCACACGGGGCACGCGGTTGTTCGCAACAACTGGGAGAACGGCGGCTGGGGAGAGGATGAACCAGAGGGCCAATATCCTCTGCCGGAAGAAGAAATCACGATTGCCGAGGTCCTGAAAGATCAGGGATACGCAACGGCCTGTGTCGGCAAGTGGGGACTTGGGGGGCCGGAAACAGTCGGGCATCCAAACAACCAGGGATTCGACCATTTCTATGGCTATCTCTGTCAGCGAAAAGCGCACAACTATTACCCTTCCCATCTATGGCGGAATCAGGAGAAGCACGTCATCAATGATGGGGAGTACTACCGGGCTCACCAGAAGATCAAGGCACCGCTTGATTCAGAAGATGAGTATCGATCCCGTTATGACCGGAAGGACTACGCTCCGGATCTGATGCGTGATGAAGCAGTGCAGTTCATCAGGGATCATTCAGACGAGCCCTTCTTCCTCTATTACGCAAGCCCGATTCCTCATGTTGCGTTGCAGGCGCCCTGGGAAGACATTCATGCCTATCCACATGAATGGGATCAGGAGCACTACCTCGGGCAGAAAGCCTATCTCCCACACCCTCGACCTCGTGCTGCCTATGCCGCAATGATTACTCGTCTGGATGACGAGATCGGCGCATTGCTGGACGAGTTGGACAAGCAGGGGCTGGCTGACGACACCATTGTGATCGTCTCAAGCGATAACGGCACAACCTATGCAGGAGGTGTTGATTACGACTTCTTCGAGAGCACAGCGCATCTGCGTGGTTTGAAAGGATCGCTGTATGAAGGCGGCGTTCGGGTGCCCATGGTGGTTCGGTGGCCTGGCCATGTTGCGCCGGGTACAAAAACCGATTACATCAGTGGCTTTCAGGACATCCTGCCGACTCTTGCGGAAGTTGCAGGTGCTGAGCCGGTGAATTGTGACGGTTATTCGATGCTGCCTACCTTGAAGGGCCAGGATCAGTCCCCACGTGGCCTGATGTACTGGGAGATTGGTTCCAAGCAGGCGCTTCGTGATGGTCGATGGAAAGCGGTTCGTACAGGTTTGAAGAAGGGGAACATGGCCATCGAGTTGTATGACCTTCAATCAGATCCAGGCGAGAAGACCAATGTTGCTTCCAAGCATCCCGAGGTCGTTACCCGAATGGCTGAGTTGATGAGTGAGTACCACGAGCCATCAGAGGTGTTCCCTTTGCCAACGATCGATTACAAGATCGAGGTTGAAAAGAAAGGTGAGCAGGCTTCGTGATGGGTTCATGGATTGCAGTGCTGGCTGGCTTGGCATGCCTGGGGAGCCCAGGCACAGAAGAACCCATTCGATCCGAATATTCACTTGAGGCTGCGGATCGCTACCTGGCGCAGGCATCTGATCGATGGACGCAGACATATAACTGTGTGTCATGTCATACCAACGGCCTGTATCTGTTGTCCGGTGCCATGGAGCCAGCGGGTAAACCCTGGCAGGAGGCAAGAGTGTTTGCGCTCCAATATGCCAACCGATACATTTCAGAGGAACTTGAGCCCAAGGGACAGTATGGAGCTGTGGAGGGCATGGTTGCCACGGCTTGTTTCCTGGCACTTGGCGACAGTGTCCGATTCGGAACATTCACGCCCGAGGTCCAACGCCTACTGGATCACGCGATTTCGCTCCAGGATGAGTCCGGCCATTGGCCCGATTGGCTTGCCTGCAACTGGCCACCCTATGAGAGCGACCATCATTTTGGCGTCACACTCATGGCGTTGACGCTTGGTCGAGCGCCCAGGGAATATCGTGAGCGGGATTCGGTCAAGGCCGCCAGTCGATCGCTTCGCGAATGGTTGAAGAACAACCCTCCAGAGAACCTTCATCAGAAGGGCATGCTCTTGTGGGCTCATGCCGAGGGGGGAGTCGATCTTCCTGTTGAAATGCTTTCTGCATATCGCGATGCACTGCTCGGAGCTCAACAAGAGGATGGCGGATGGTGCATGGCTTCTCTGGGTGACTGGAATCGCCACGATGGGACAGAACAATTACAGGAAAGCGAAGCCTATCCGACAGCCTTTGCCATCTGGGTCTTGTCTCGATCAGGAGCAGGTGATTCCGACGCCACGTTGAAGGCGACAGCCTGGTTGAAATCAAATCAACGAGAAAGTGGCCGTTGGTTCAGCCGGTCACAACGCAAAGACACAAAGCATTATCTGTCTGAAGCAGCGACGAACATGGCGAGCATGGCGCTGAGATCAGCGGCGCCTCGTCCGAATCGCCACAGATCATCGCCTGCAGAAACATCAAAAGATCCCATTGGCGAACCTCGTTAGTTCAGCCGGTTCAGGGCCAGGATCTCTGGCGGTAACCAGAGGGGCTGCCGCAGCGATCCTGTAATGCAGCAGCGCTGTAAGCATTGAACCGTCCTCTGAATTCCAGAAAAGATTCGTTGTTGGGTGCAATCAACGAAAGCAAGCCAGGCATGCTTTCCTGCTTGATCAGTTCAATGGAATCCCGCTGGGCGAGAAGCGGAACAATGTCCATGGACAAGGTTTCACAGAACGGTCGAACCAGGCGGTGGTTTCGGCGAAGCCTTACCCAGATTTCAAATCCAAATTCACATTCATCAAGAACCAGGGCCCACAGTTCAAGACGATCCGATTCAGACAAGGGACTTCCCGGTGATTTCTCCAGCAGAATCGCATTCTCGGATCGCAGAATGTCAGCGAGTTGTTCCACTGTCCGGTTCATGTTCCAGTTGGTGGAATCAAAATATGGATTGTCATCCTCGCAACCGGAGAGGGATGGTCCGAGGGCTGCTGCTGCCAGCAAGCAGGCGAGTGCTATGGCGTATCTTCGCTGCATAATTGTTCCAGCAGGCTCCATGCGGCCAGGGTCTGTCGTTCATGTGCCTTCACCAGGGCATCGGCGATGGATCCGTCTTTCAGATCTTCCGGATCAGTTGTGACCAACTGGTCAGGGAGAAGGCCCACGGACTGGAACGCCGGTATTCCATCGGTTCGATTGTATGGACGCCCTCCGAATCGGAGGCTCGATCCATCTGGCGCTTCAATATCAATGACGCAGTACTCACATCCGCTGGTCTTTGTGCCAATCACTGTCGCATCGCGTTCTCGTCGTATCAGAGAGGTCATCCATTCACCGAAGCTGGCGGTGTATTCATTCACGAGAATGATGACGGGGCCACGAATGATCGAAGGGCTCTTCTTGAATTTATGCAAACCGACCATACGGAAGAACAACCACTCTCGTTCAGTGACCAGTTCAACTTCCGATGACAGGAGACTTTCCATCATCGCTGTGAAGCCAACGCCATTGCCTCCACCCTGAAATCGAAAATCCAGCAGCGTGCAACGGGTTCCTTCAAGGATTCTGGCTGCTTCTGCCAGGTCGCACTCCAGCGGTTCCACATCTGCACGGTTGGGCAAGGTTCTCATCGTCTTCCAGATGATTCCTCCCATGTCGTCTATTCGCCAGGCAAACAGATACTCCCCATCATGCGTATCAAACACTTCTGCGACCAAACCGCGTTCATTGACCGCTTCAAGGGAACTCTTGATGGCATCCGAGTACAACGAGGTACCAATGTGCTGATCGTCCATGTCGCCATCGAAGTCGATTTCGACTTCCAGGCCACGTTTACGTTTCATGATCCAATCATTGGGTCCGTCTGGCGACGAAAGCTGTATTTCAATGACTGTTCCATGCGGGCCGATATTGATCACATCAGCGATGATGTCCTTGTCAGGCCGGATGCCATCGAAGGAAACCACTTGCCAGCCATTGCAGTTCTTGTCGCGTGGAAGGACTTCATCGAGTGTTTTCCCTTCAAGCGACAGGATGTGGTCATGGTATTGATTCCAAAGGACAGGACGACCGTTCACCATTGCAATTCGGATATCAGTTGCGCCCAGAGGTCCGTCTGCCTGTGTCCAGAGCTTGTAGTTAGGAGTTAAACGAAGATGGGGATCATCCAGAGTCGCGCACATCTCGCCAAGTGCGTGGTAGTACTCTGTTGCCGATTCAGCATCGACAACCGCAATCTCCCAACGGTCACGAATTGACTGGGAATCCAGCCCGACCCTGTCCAGGTCCGGGTAGGAATCCACGATGGCTTCGTGATAGGTCTCGAAGGTTGCTGAGCGAAGCCTGGCGTCAAATACATCGGGATCGTAGGAGCGGCAGCTTGGCAGGACTGCCAGAGTCAGGGCCAGAATGGTCCTTGTCAGCCTCATTGGGGATCGATGGGTAATGGCGTAGGCATCGGCGCATTCACGGATTGTCTCCAATCACGAAGCAGTTCATGGAGCCGGTCACGAACAGCCGGTTCGTCATCTGCTTGATTCCGTGATTCACCAGGATCAGTCTCGAGGTCGTAAAGCTCCAGCCGTCCATCTTCAAAATATTCGATCAGTTTCCAACGACCATGCCGTATCGCGCCTGCAGGTGTTGTTCTCCACGGTCCAGACTTGCCACCAGCTTCAAGGTAGGCGGGGAAATGCCAGTAATGAGATCGTGATTCAAGTGAATGATCTTGTCCAGAAAGCACGGGAACAAGGCTGTCGCCATCCAGTGAATCGTGCTCGTAGGACACATCAACCATGTCATAGACGGTAGGGGCAAGATCCAGGAGGGTTACGGGAAGATCACTCTGGCCCGCGGAAGTGCCAGGGCCGGCAATGACCAAAGGTACGCGTATGCCACCTTCATAGAGCATCCCCTTCGAGCCTCTCAGCGGCGAGATGTTTCCGATATGTGGCTGACCACCATTATCCGAGCAGAATATGACGACATCATTCTCATCAACATGTTCAAGTAGTCGGCCAATGTTTCGATCGACACGCTGAACCATGGCGGCATAGGTGGCTTGCCGCTTGTCCCATTCCGGATGATTGCTGCGAAGTGCGGCAATTTCTTCCTCAGTTGCCTGAAGTGGTGTGTGTACTGCGTAATAGGACATGTGCAGGAAGGCGGGGCGTTCATCTTCGGCGTCAAGAAAACCAATGGCTTCATCTGTCAACCGATCGGTCAGTGACTCGCCTGCTGGACCATCCACCAGATCATCATTTCTATAGGGGCTGAAATACGACTTGGGATGTCCCGCCTTGTTTCCGCCGACATTAAAGTCAAATCCCTGATCTTTCGGATCCTTTCCAAGATGCCACTTGCCGGCGTGTCCAGTCCGGTAGCCTGCTTCACCCAGATGTTCAGCCATTGTCCGGGCAGCAGGTTTCAGCCAGAGTCCATTCTTCGGAGGTTCCATCCGCCGATTTTGTGCCTTACCGCGTTTCGCACTGCCAACAGTGTGAATCCCATGTCGGGGCGACCATTGGCCAGTGATCATGCAGGCTCTGCTGGGCGCGCAGTTCGGACCATTGCTGGTTGCCTGCGTGAATACCATGCCGCGTTGTGCAAGGGCATCCATGTGGGGCGTATCAAGTGCGCCCCCTGGCATGAAGCCTGGATCTGCCCAGGCCATGTCATCAACGACAATCATGACAACGTCCGGACTGGGTGACGCGGTATCAGCGGGAGCAGCAAGTGTGCACAGAAGCAGGCAGATGCTGAGGATCATGATTATCTCCGTCTCATGAACCTGCTTGACTGAGCGCCTTGTCGATGTAGGCACCAATACTCTTACGAGTCATTCCCGCACCACCGAAGCCTATTTCCACACCAAGGACCTTGCCGTCAGGCCCGATGACAACGGTATGCGGGATGCCGCCGACACCGTACTTCCGGGCGACTTCTCCCTTGGTGTCCATCAGGACCGGAAGATCCCACTTTGATTGCTCAAGGAAGGCTTTGACTTTATTGGCCGGCTCTCCCATGTCCACGGACCAGAGTATGACACCGTCATCAGCTCGTTCCTTGGCGATATCCATCAACACCGGGAGCCCTTTGCGGCACGGGCCGCACCAGGTCGCCCAGAAATCAAGAATCACAATCTTGCCCTTGAGTGAAGCCAGGGAAACTGTCTGCCCTTCAAGGCTCTTCAAGGTGAAGTCCGGGGCCGGTTTTCCAACCTGTTCAGAGGGAGGGCCTTCACCCGACCTTGGGGCGCCACCCATGCTTTCAAGCAGGTGATCCATCAAGTTATCAACCTTCTTCCAGCCTTCCGGTGGCGACCAGTCGAAATCAGAGGCCTTGGCATCCAGTACTTTCCATTGCGGCATTTTGAAGGTGATTGATTCAGGACCGGGCGGTGCAGCCTCGGGCGTATCCGGCATTTCCATACGAACGTATTGAAGCCAGGCAGGTCCTTTGGTGGGCACACCGATATACAAGGTTGGTACGGGACCGGGTGCATTGGGCTCGTCAATCTTGATAACAAGTTCCATGATGTCTGGCTGTTTTCCAGGCATGGCGTCAATGGTGCTTGCGTCAGCGAACAGCATTGACTTGTCGAACTCACCCGTGAATGCACTCGTGGCGAGTCCGGCGACCAAGGAAGACATGTATGCGGATTCTGAAACCTGCGCCATGGCCTTGGGAGCCTCTTGACGTGAATACGCCTTGGTTTCGCTGCTGTATTCCCAGAGGTAGGTTCCATTGCTCTGCTGGGAGATCGGACCCATGCCATCTATCTTGAACAGGTTGGGCTTTACGATCTCAATCCTGGAACGATTTTGTTCATCCATGCCCGGTAACAACGGGAGGCTGCCCATGTCATATGTCATCTCGCACGTGACATCGGCCCCGGGAATGGACTTGTAGTGGGCGTTTACTCGATCCATCACCGCCTGGGCAGCAGAGGAGAGTTGTGGAGCCGTGGCTTCTGGAGCCTGTAGGGGATTAGCTTGGACTTCTGCTGCGTTCAACAGGGTGCATGCTGCAATCAGGATTGTGTTGAGGACGATTCGGATCATGTCTTATGGCTCCCGCTCAAGTAGTGTGACACACCATGGTAAGGGGCTTTGCTGCTGAGGTGAGGCCCTGATGGGTACACTGCGACGGGCCCGTGGCGGAATTGGCAGACGCGACGGACTTAAAATCCGTTTTCCGTTAAGGAAGTGTGGGTTCGAGTCCCACCGGGCCCATTACAGGATGGCGTCACGGATTCTCTCCGACAGGCCACCTTTTCTATCCCTCAGCAGTCACATCAATCCACGTGAACTGCATGTCACATCCATCACAATGACCATCTTGCCCGGCATTTCGTTCCCGAGGCAATACCGCCCCGCATGACGGACAATTCAGTTCGGATATGTCAATCACGGTATCTCCCCCAGCCAGAATGACTCCGTGATGATCTAGAAGCGACCGTGCTTCATCTTCTCTGGCAGCAGACACATACAGTGACCGCAGGTTGATACTGCCATCCATGACATAGCCGGCCAGTCCAAGTCCTGCGACCGGTCCGCCGGAATCATGAGCTCCGACCAGGAGTGATGCGCCATCAAGCAAGTCACGGGCCCTTCCGTAATCCACGGAGAAGGCGGGCTTGAGCGCTACGATTTCCGGATTCTCGCTCATGGGTTCAGCAACTTCCCTTGCCAATCATCTTCAAGGCACAACCAAACGCTGTGATCACCGGGTCAAATCCACTCGGAGCGCCCGCATATTGGAGGACGCGTGGAACAATGACTGATCCATTGAAATCCAGGGCGCCCGATTCGATACCAGTCTGCTGGCATCGTATCAATGCATGTTTTCATCACATGGAGAGAGGAATAGTCAGTGGCCGGCCTTCGGTTCGTAGATTTCTTTCCTTGAGAACCAGAGATATCTGGATCTGGGCATCTCCTTGAGAAGGCCTCCCCGGCGATCACTGGCCGGCGGCCGCTCCTCTCCGGCTTCTCCCAGAAACTGCAGGATGGAACCCGGATCGCTACCAAGAGGAATGCTGCTGAGGATCCATAATCCACATAGGTGCAGGAAAGCCATTTCTTGCGGGCTATGACGGTCATGTTGGTCCTGCCGGCCCCTGAAAAAAGCAATTTTTAAGAGGAAGCGGGCGAGATCCTGAGCAGCCTCAAGCCCAAGTAGATTCTCACAGCAGTCTTCCTGTGTGGGGCTGGTATCCATGGATACTGGATGGATGCCACGACGCCGTTACCATGCAGGGTGAGCCTGGGGGGCCTCATGAGGTCGATTCGGGGAAAGGAAGCAAGCATGCCACTCAAGATCGAGTTTGTGGATGGAGACCTGGCCGGCAAGGTGATGGACTTCGCTGATGACGTCGAGCATATCGCGATTGGTCGCGATCCTGATCGTTGTCAGGTTGTCATTCCCCCGGATGAACGAACGGTCGGCCGTGAACATTGTTCGATAGCTCGAGTTCGTGGCAACTATTACATGGAAATGGCTGCTGACCGTCGCGTCTCAATTGACGGAGAACTGATGGAGACGGTTCAGGCCCTTCCAAAGCAATGTGTTGTTCAGATTGGGCCAGGAGGTCCACATCTTCGACTGACTGTGGATCGATCTGCAAATCTGGCGGCCACACTTCCACAGGACATTGATGCCAAGAGCCTTCACAGACGTGCAGCAGGCGCAGCAGATGAAGTTGACGTGCAGGCAATTGCTACTGAAGCTCGACAGAGTAGCCAGGCTGCTCTTCTGGCTGTGGTGCTATCAATTGCAATTATCATCATCGGAGGCGCTATCTACTTCATGGTCGAAAGCGATGTCGATGAAATCGAGGCAGGCCAGGCCAGGAATTCCGAGTCGGTAGAAACACTTGCAGGAACTGTTGGAGGGCTATCAGAGGACATGACCCTGATGGGTGCGGACCTGCCCACTGCGCTGGACAAGGCAAAACAGTCGACTTATCTAGTGGTCCTCCAGGATAAAGATGGCATTGAGCAACCGTTTGGAACGGCCTGGGTGATGGCACCGGGGCAGTTGGCGACCAATGCACATGTAGCAGAACGTTTCAATGTTCTGAAGGAAGGCGAATCGGTCATCCTTCGAGGCAGTGACGGCAAGAGTGAGTTTGTGGCCAGGGATGTCTTTATTCATCCGGGCTACGATTCCTTTGCGGGGTTATGGCAGGACTACGTACCGATACAGATCAATGCGGCCAAGGAATCAGATCCGGTTCGTTCAGCGGGCATGGCGGCAGACGTTGGAATCATCTACGTCGACGAGAATGCCGATATCGGCGCACCACTCTTGATTGCTGACAGTTCACGCCAGGTAGAACTGCAGGCAGGTGATCCAGTTGGCTACGTCGGATTCCCGATCGAGAACATGGCCCTTGGTGGAGTCAACATCACCTCGCCAGTTCCTCAGACGCAGGTCGGTCGCATTACCTCCATTACCGACTACTTCAATGCACCAGCAGAGCCCGGCGACGGCCTGTTGATTCAGCACTCGCTTCCAGCAACAGGCGGCGCCAGTGGCAGCCCGCTGATAAATGCCAGAGGTGAAGTCGTTGGATTACTGAGTGCAGTGAATTTCATTGTTGTGGGGGGCAAGCGGATCCCCAGTGCAGCGAGTGTGAATTTTGCACAACGCTCTACACTTCTTGAGGAAATGCACTCGACGGATCTAGATCAGATTCAGGAAGCTCGCACCAACCAATGGAACAACAGAATCGTCCGGTTCTACGAGTCCGGTCGTCTTCAGAATCGAGCCCCGGAGATGGAAGATCTCATTGCGGGCTGGGAAGCGATGGTTGCAACAAGATCAAATGATGAGATCGTGACAGGATCAGAGTCGGTCGCGTCCGAGCTCTTTCCACTCGATTCTCTCAACATCAATCCACTTGCAATGGGAGCAGGCGATTCACTTGGCGCAGCCATCTACGGCAAGGAAGTCGAGATGCAGGTGCAGGCAGGGAAGGACTATCTGCTTGCTGTTGAGGGTGATGGAACAGTTGGTGTTCACATCGAACAAGGTACCAGTGACATTCGAATTGTTGATGTCATGGACATCAAACCGAATCTCAAGGCAATCGCCTTCCGTGTTGAAAAAGCCGGCAAGATCAAGGCACAGCTCGGAGCTACCGAGCCAACAGGAACTCTGGGCTATGACCTCAGAGAAGCCACTATTTCCAAATCAACTCCAGACTCCGTTGCACAGGCCGCGATGCGGCGATGGCTCAGAGATCTCCAACGCAGTGACAGCCATTACGTCAAGGGCGATCTTGTTCGCCAGTGGAGTGGCGAGATGACGGCCAAGGATGATGGAGGCGAAGCCCTCAAGGAAGTAACGCTGGACGGTACCGGCCATTGGTTCATCATTGCCATCTGCATGGATCAGGAAAATATCAATCTGTCCATTCGTGATTCCAAGGGCGAAGTCATTGGCGAGGATGCGCAACCAGACTGGTATCCATTCGTTGCTGTTGAGACAAGCCAGGAGCAATCAATAGTCGCACAGTTGACTGCAAGCAGGACAGGCGTCCCGTACCGCCTCTTTCTGTACCGGGCTTCGAAGTCAAACGATCCGAGCTAATCCAGTTCGGAGGCAAGCATTGATTCGTAGGTGGCCAGGTCGATCTTCAAGAAGGCCTCTGCCATGACCGGATCAAACTGGCTTCCGGAACACCGCTTGATTTCCTCCAGGACCTCTTCGACGGGACGGCCGGCGCGATAGGCACGGGCTGATCTCATGGCGTCGAAGGTATCTGCAACGGCGACCAGGCGACCAAGGTCAGGGATGGACTCTCCAGCCAGTCCATCCGGGTAGCCGCCACCATCCCATCGTTCATGGTGATGTCGAACTCCGCCGAGCAGATCCCGCATTCCTGGAATGTCTTGCAGGATGCGATAGCCGATCGCAGGATGTTCCTTGATGAGACCAAACTC
Source organism: Phycisphaerales bacterium (assembly GCA_029242715.1). GTDB lineage: Bacteria > Planctomycetota > Phycisphaerae > Phycisphaerales > SM1A02 > UBA1668. The sequence goes on along the minus strand of JAQWTL010000007.1, from coordinate 399,563 downwards.
TTCATCCGTCAGTCTGCCGGGCTTTATCAGCACGGTTTCTGGAACACCGATCTTGCCGACGTCATGAACCTGCCCGCATACACGTGCAGCTTCAATGCCTTGTTCATCACGCCCCAACGCCTTTGCCAACTCACCGGACAACCAGGAAACCCGGTCTGAATGACCACGTGTATAAGGATCCTTGGCGTCAATGGCTGCAGCCATGGCTCGAACGGTTCCTTCAAAGAGCCGGCTTCGTGATTCAGCAAATCTCCGCTCCAGATCTGATCGTGCCAGATTCGACATGGCTACGGATGCGAGTTGTGCCAGGGCAATTACGAAATCAAGATCTCTCCTGAGCTGCTCATCGGGAACCTTTGGATCGGTTCCGTCTACATACAGGCAGGCAATGGCGGTGTCCCTTGCCATGAGTGGCGCACAGCCTGCAGCCTGTACAGGAAGACTGACAAGGCTTTCGGCACCCGAGCCTCCGGACGCCAGGTATCTGCCAGGCGTGCCACTGGTGGCGGATCGAAGAAGCGTACGGCTGAAGCGATCCGATGTTGCCGTTGCCAGTTCCCCGGTGGCAGCATGCATGTCGATGTCGCCTTCATCACCGATACAGGAAACAACTGCCGCATTATCAAGACATGTTCCGCTTGTAACACCCTGAAGAATGGCATCGAACAAGCGACGTTCATCAGGTGCATCATGGATGTCCTTGCTGAACGTAAGGAGGGTTGCAAGACGGTTGCTGTCGAGATCTTCGGCAAGTTCAACTGGCGTGAAATCGATGGATGTGTCAGGCTGTACATCCTCGGTCACCCGAAGCCGGCGAATTGATTCCATGATGGTCGAGGCATCTGAGCCATCTCGGACCTGAAGGGTCAGATCAGGCAGTCCGATCCTGTCACCCTTACGAATCAGGCATGGACGACCTGACGGGATGCGTTCACCATTCAGGTGAGTTCCTGAACGGGATCCCAGATCAACCAGAGACCAAGCAAGTTCATTCGGTTCCCAGAACAATTGTGCATGTTGGCGTGATATCTGAGGCGACTGGACGGTGATGTCACAATCTCGACTACGACCCAGCAGGAGCTGCCCAGGCGGAACCAGCTTGTGGTGAACCGATTGGGAGCCGCCGACCGAAACCAGTTGGAGAAAGCCATCCATGGTCTGGACAGTATCCCGAAGCCGGGTCAAGGTGGCTAGCAGGCCACTCCAGAAAGCCACAAGAGAAAGGCCCCCGAAGGGGGCCTGAATGGAGTCTGGAAGCGATGCCGGTCAAGGATTCTTCTAGGAAATCTTGTGAGGTGCATAGCTGGGAATGTAGGTGTGTTCCTTGATGAAGTCAGGCATCGAGGACGGTCGATCCACAGTTGCATGGCCTTCATCGAAGATGGCTTCGGCTACTTTCGATGCCACGTGGCCAGAGACCTCACGGATACGGTCACGTGGGGGATACAGGAGGCCGCTGTTGAGTTCTTGTTCCGTGAGGGTCTCTGCCAGGGCTTGTGCCGCTGTCAGGAACATCTTCTCAGTAACACGTTTGGCCTTCGTTGCATAAACAGCCAGGCCCATGGCCGGGAAGATGTAGACGTTGTTGCCCTGTGAAGGTTCGATTTCCTTGCCATTGACCTTCAAGGGTGGGAACGGACTTCCGCTGGCAAAGAGCACCTTGTCATTGGTGCCAGCGTAGGCTTCCTCGGCAGTGCACTCACTGTGACTCGTTGGATTCGAGTAGGGGAAGATGATCGGGCGATCATTGATCTCTGACATCGCCTTGAGCACATCATCATTGAAAGCACCATGCACGGTAGACACACCGATGATTGCCGTAGGCTTGAAACTCTTGATGATGGCAACGAAGTCCTTGCTTGGCTCATGATCTGCAGCAAAGGGTCGTTGGAAAGGCTCCAGTGAATCGATCCTGGACTTGGTAACCAGGCCATCGATATCGAACATCCGGATTTGGGAGAAGGCGGTCGCCTTATCGAGCCCTTCGGCCTGCATGGCCTGGGAGATCAAATCGCCGATTCCACATCCTGCTGATCCGGCACCAAGGAAGAGGATCCGTTGATCACTCATCTTCTCCTTCTTGGCTCTGCAGGCGGTATAGAGACCTGCGGTTGCCACGCCAGCTGTTCCCTGGATGTCATCATTGAACATGCAGAATTCATCGTGGTATTTCTCCAGCAACGGCTCGGCATGGTGGATGTTGAAATCCTCGAACTGGATGCAGCATCCCGGGTAGATCTTCTGGATTGCTGTTGTGAATTCATCAACAAATTCGTAGTAGGTGTCGTTATCCGGCCGGTTCTGCTTCAGGCCCAGGTAGAAGGGGTCCTTCAGGTATTCCTCGTTGTCAGTTCCGACATCAAGCATGATCGGGAGTGTGAACTGCGGAGGGACGCCAGCGGCAGCGGAGTAGAGCGCAAGTTTTCCAATCGGGATGCCCATGCCATTCGCGCCAAGGTCACCAAGCCCGAGAATTCTGGAACCATCAGTTACGACGATGAAACGGATATCGGTTTCATTCCAATTCTTGATGAGTTCTTCCAATCGACCTTTGCAGGTGATCGGAAGGTAGAGGCCTCGGGTCGAACGGAAAATCCGATCAAACTGAAGGCAGGCATCACCAACAGTAGGGGTGTACACCAATGGCATGTACTTGTCTGGTTTTGAGACAAGCAATGCAAAGTAGAGCGTTTCATCGACATCCTGAATATGTGCCAGGAAGACGTAGCGTGCCAGATCATCCGGGCATGCATCACATTGGGCGGCTGCACGTGCAACACGTTGATCCAAGGTCTCGACTGCAGCCGGAAGAAGGCCTTCCAGTCCATTCTTGGCGCGCTCCTTTTCACTGAAAGCCGAGCCCTTGTTCTTCAAAGGATTTCGCAGCAGATGGAAGGCCTGTTCGTTATTCATGATCTGATTTCATTTCCAAGGTTGCAGTCTGGGCTTCAGAAAAACAGGGCGATACATGACCCGGTATTCCGCGACAGCATCGTCCGAAGTCGCCCATACGTCAAGGTCTCACTTTCGATACGATCCTGTGACATGGATAGCCATCACAACACGACCGGGATTGCAAATCGCGGCTTTATTGCCTTGATGGCAACATTGACATGTGGGGCCATCAACGACAATGTCTATCGAGGGATGCTGCTGCTGGCCGTAGTCGGCAATGGAATCTGGGCCGGTCAACTCGGTGAAGGCGGAACCGGACCCATTACATTCATGCTTTATGCGCCGTTTGTGGTTCTGCTTGGCTTTACCGGGCTTCTTGCAGATCGATATTCAAAGCGGCAGATCATTGTTGGAAGTCGAATTGCAGAGCTGTTTCTGACCTTTGGTGTGGTCGGAGGAATGGCGATACAGAGTCTTCCGATTGCCTGTGTCTTTCTGATACTTCTTGCATCGCAAAGCGCATTCTTTTCACCAGCAAAGTATGGATCAGTACCTGAGCTGGTTGATTCCAGGATGTTGAGTCGAGCCAATGGTGTCATGAGTCTCCTGACCAATGCCAGCATCGTGGCGGGGATCGCTGTGGCAGGCTATCTCATGGATGCCGGAGAACTCATTGGAATCTCTGGTCCTTTGTTTGTCGGCCTCATCATGGTGTGCGTTGCCATCATCGGATTGATATCAAGCTTGTTTCTTCCGCATCAACCTCCGGCCAAGCCGGAACTCAAGATGTCCCTGAATGGATTCAAGACGTATTGGCGAACACTCAAAGCGATGAAGGGAACGGATCTTGCAGCAGCCACAACGGCCTGGTGCCTTTTTTATGCCGTCGGTTCACTGATCCTCAACATCGTTCCTCATTACAAGGACAAGGGTGCGCTCGATCTTTCTGATGGCCAGGCGGGAAGCCTTCTTGGTGCCGCTACGCTGGGAATCGCCATTGGCGGAGCCGTCGTCGGGATTGGATCAGGCCATTCGATACGCTCGATCTTCGTACCGGCCGGCGCTCTCATGATGGGCATCTGTTTCTTCATCCTCGGGCTGTTCAAACTGGATTATGTCGGCGTTCTGGTGGTTCTTTTCATCACTGGGCTGTCATCAGGAGTATTCGTAGTTCCAATTCTGGCCTTGCTGCAGCACCTGCCTGAGCCAGGATTTCGAGCCAGGTGTGTTGGTACTGCCAATTTCATGACGTATCTCGCCATGAGCATCTCGGCAGTCACCTATTGGGTACTCAGCGCGTGGATCGGAGCATTGCCACCGGTCTGGTTCCTGATTTCTGGGTGTCTCATGGTGATCGTGACAACATGGCTGTTCTTCTTGTTGCCCAGGCTTCGGCGCGGTTCCCGGGCGGAGTCCTTCAGTTCCATCCAGGACATTGAGGCCGCATGAAACTTCCAGACCTCGTCATCTTTGATCTTGATGGCACGTTGATCGATTCCGTACCGGATCTTGCAACAGCCTTGAATCGAATGTTGTCGGAGCTTGGTCGAGATGTCGTGGCACCGGAGTCCGTTCGCAACTGGGTGGGCGATGGCAGCCGGATACTGGTGCACCGTGCGTTGTCGGGTTCGATTGATGGGAGAGTGGATGAAGATCTGGCAGCGGATGCCTACGGGCGTTTCCAGAATCATTACGCGGACTGCTGTCTGGAGAAAACCCGTATCTTCGAACACGGCGAAGAGCTGATCGCATGTCTTCGAGAACGAGGTATCAAGACGGCAGTAGCCACCAATAAACCTGAACGCCATGCCATTCACCTGATGGAGTCCTGGGCGGATCGTCTTCCCATGGATGTCGTTCTGGGTGAGCGGGAGGGTCATGCTCGCAAACCCGACCCTTCGATGCTGCTGAAAGCCATGCATGAATGTCATGCCAGTACGGCCTGGATGGTTGGGGACTCCGATGTTGATTCGCTGGCAGCTCGTGCCGCTGGTGCCGTATTCATAGGTGTGCGGCTGGGCTACAACCATGGACACGATATTGCCGACACTATTCCGCCTCCGGATAAGGTATTTGATGAATTGGGTTCTTTCCTTCATTGGATCCAGTCGGTGGAGTGAATGTCATGTCTGGAATTGAAGATGCCTTTGATCGCGTTGCCGACGGCTATGCATCGTTCCGTCCTCATTACCCCGAGACTTTGTTCGATCAAGTTGCGGCATGCTGCACGAGTCGGGATCTTGCTTGGGAGATTGGTTGCGGCAGTGGCCAGGCGACAACTGGATTGGCAAGTCGCTTCAAGCGAGTTGAGGCGACTGATCCGGCGCCATCGGCAATTGAGAAGGCTTCCAACTGTCCAGGTGTACGCTTCAGTGTTGGCCGGGCTGAATCATCTCCACTAGCGGCAGAGACAGTGGATCTGATTGCATCAGCTCAGGCCGCTCACTGGTTCGACATGACAGCTTTCGCAAGAGAGGCTCGCCGAGTTGGAAACCAGAATGCTATCGTTGCTCTTTGGTGTTATGACCGCTGTCTAATCGAGCCAAGTATCGATGCGGTGACCAGTCATTTGTATAAAGACATCCTCAAGGGGTATTGGGACCCAAGGCGATCCCATGTCGATGCTGGCTATACGACACTGCCCTTTCCATTTACGGAAATTGACATCAATCCACCCAACATTGTCCTCGAGTGGACATTGGACCATTTACTTGGCTACTTGGGAACGTGGTCAGCGGCTGAGGCCTATCGAAAACGCACAGGGGAGAAACCTATCGCGTTGATCGAGGCTGATTTGAGGGAAGCCTGGGGCGACCCAGCGACAACACGAACAACCATCTGCCCGGTCAGCATGCGGCTGGGCCATGTTCACGGTTGATTTGCAGCCTCCTTGAGCGGCTTTAAGAACGGCTCCGTATCATCCCGCTATGTCAAACGCCGATACCCCCGTCCAGGCTGTCATCCTTGTGTCCTGTCCAGATCAGCCGGGCATCGTGGCCAAGCTTGCTGGTGCTTTGCACGAGGTGGGCGGCAATATCCTTGATGCTTCCCAGCATACGGACGTATCGAGTCGCACATTCTTGCAAAGGATCCATGTTTCGTGGCCTCATGATTCGCCTGAACCCGAGGCTGTGCAGGAAGCGATCGATGAAACGGCAGCGGAATTTGAGATGACATGGCGGATTCGATGGCAACAGTCTCCACGTCGGGTTGCCATTTTCGTATCAAGGCAGGATCACTGTCTTCATGATCTCCTGCTCCTTCAGCGTGATGGAGCACTGCAATGCCGTATTCCTCTGATCATTTCGAATCACAAGGATCTTGAGGAAGTTGCTGATCGATTTGGAGTTCCATTTCATCACGTTCCTGTTCAGGGCTCGGTGGATGAAGATGCCGAAGCCGGCCAGATTTCACTCCTGTCGGCTCACGACATTGATCTGGTCGTGCTTGCTCGTTACATGAGGGTCCTCAGTCCCAAATTCATCAGTCAGTATGAAAGCAGGATCATCAACATTCATCACTCCTTTCTTCCTGCCTTTGCCGGAGGGCGTCCATATCACCAGGCGCATGTCAAAGGTGTAAAGCTGGTTGGAGCAACCGCTCATTACGCAACCGCTGAACTGGACGCGGGACCCATCATCGAGCAGGGTGTCATCCGGGTCAGCCATCGCGACTCGGTCACGGACATGGAGCGCAAGGGAAGTGATATTGAGCGGACAGTCCTGGCCCGCGCAGTGCGTTGGCACCTGGAGGACCGGATCGTCGTCCATGATGGCCGGGCAATCGTGTTTGATTGATGTATGTGATCCACCTTCGGGTAAATCCCTGTACTTTGAGTTGCCAGATTCCCACGTTGCAGGATTCTCACATTGGCTAGTTCCAGAAACAAGATGCCAGAACTCGAGACCATTCAACTCACGGATGATGTCAACACCTGCCCCTGGCGGATGTGGGGACCGTATCTATCCGACAGGCAATGGGGAACGGTCCGGGAGGATTACAGCCCGGACGGTTCAGCATGGGATTCTTTTACCCATGATGAGGCGCGACGGAGGGCCTACCGTTGGGGTGAGGATGGGCTGGCTGGTTTCACGGATCGCCATTGTCGAGTGTGCCTGTCACTTGCGGTCTGGAATGGAAAGGATTCCATCCTGAAGGAACGGCTCTTTGGTCTCACCAACTCGCAGGGCAATCATGGTGAGGACGTCAAGGAGTTGTACTACCACGAGGATGCCGTCCCAAGTCACGCATACCAGCGGATGTCCTACATCTATCCGCAGACGGCCTACCCCTACGAACAACTGGTTGAAGAAAACGCTCGTCGTGGCCCAAATGACCGGGAGTACGAGTTGGCCGATACCGGAGTATTCGAAGACAACAGATTTTTTGATGTCAGCATCGAGTATGCAAAGGCGAGTACCGAAGACATCCTGATGCGGATAGAGGTTCACAATCGCGCGAAAGACGCCTCGGTCATTGATGTACTGCCTCATGTCTGGTTTCGAAACAAATGGTCTTGGAAGTCCGGCGAGGAAAAACCAAGGTTGAATCTGATCGGGCCAGGTCTCGTCGAGCTTCAACATCAGGACTTCGAGGGCTGGCTCTGGATGATCGAGAATCCAGACGACATGCTCTTCTGTGAGAATGAAACCAATCCACGGACAGAATGGGACGAGTCTGCAGAGGGTTGGTTCAAGGACGGTATTCACGAATACGTGGTCGGGGGCCACCACGAAGCTGTAAACCCCAACAAGATTGGCAGCAAACTTGCCGGCCATGTTCGCAGTGAAATACCCGGCGGCAGTTCGAAGGTCTTTCGTGTTCGCTTTGGCCGGTTCTCATCAGATGACGCATTTCATGACTTCGATGACATCGTCGAAGCAAGGCGTTCTGAGAATGACAGATTCCATGCCGATTATGAAAAGGGCATGGAGCATGACGAGTGGAAGCCTATTCATCGCATGGCGATTTCAGGCATGCTGTGGACAAAGCAGTACTACGACTACGACGTTTTCGAGTGGCTTGATGGAGATCCACTTCAACCCAAGCCTCCAGCATCCAGGCTCCAGGGACGGAACAGTCACTGGCGGCATTTCAACAGCAGTGACATTCTCATGATGCCCGACTCATGGGAATACCCATGGTTCGCAGCCTGGGATCTTGCATTTCACTGTGTGACCATGGTCGATGTCGACCCCGAGATGGCCAAGAAGGAGCTCAGGCTGTTCACACGTGAGTGGTACATGCATCCCAATGGACAGCTGCCTGCTTATGAATGGTCATTCCAGGATGCCAACCCGCCTGTGCATGCATGGGCGGCGTGGCGAGTGTTCACCATTGACCGTCGCAGACGTGGTGATGAGGGTGATCTGGAGTTTCTTGAAGCGGTGTTCCACAAGTTGATGTTGAACTTCACCTGGTGGGTCAATCAAAAAGATGATGACGGCCACAACGTCTTCGAAGGTGGTTTCCTGGGCCTCGACAATATCGGGGTCTTTGACCGCAGTTCACCCCTTCCGACAGGTGGCCATCTTGTTCAGGCAGATGGTACGAGCTGGATGGCGATGTACAGCCTGAATCTGCTTCGTATCGCCATGGAACTGGCCAAGCATCGTCCCGCCTACCAGGATATTGCAACGAAGTTCTTTGAGCATTTCCTGCGCATCGTCCATGCCATGAACAATTTCGGCGGGGATTCCACCGGGCTCTGGGACGAGCAGGATGAGTTCTATTATGACGTGCTGAGGCTTCCAAATGGATCATCCGAACCGTTGCGTGTCCGCTCGATGGTGGGGTTGATTCCTTTGTTTGCAGTTGAGGTCATTCATGATTCAACATTGACTTCTTTGCCTGCATTCACAAAGAGGGCGAAATGGATATATGAGAAGCGCCCGGAGCTGGCCAACCTCATCTCCCGATGGCATGAGCCAGGCCAGGAAGATCGCAGGCTGCTTGCGATGCTTCGCGCACACCGTCTCAAGGCCATTCTTCGAAGGATGCTGGATCCCGAGGAGTTCTTGTCGCCTTATGGAATTCGCGCGCTTTCCAAGTATCACCTGGAGAATCCCTACGAATTCAAACACGGAAGTACGAACCTTGAGGTCAAGTACATGCCTGGAGAATCAGGGAGTTCGTTGTTTGGCGGCAACTCAAACTGGCGTGGCCCAATCTGGTTCCCTGTGAACTTCCTCATCATTGAATCACTTCAGAAGTTCCAGTACTTCTACGGGGATGATTTCAAGGTGGAATGCCCAACCGGCTCGGGCAACATGATGACTCTTGGGCAGGTTGCCGATGAACTCCGCCGTCGACTGGTTCGCTTGTTCACGATTGATGAAAATAAACGTCGTCCTTTCAACGGCGATCGAGAGATGTTCCAGACGAATCCATTATTCCGTGACAAGATCCAGTTCCATGAATATTTCCATGGTGATAATGGACGAGGATGCGGGGCTTCTCATCAGACGGGCTGGACTTCACTTGTCGCGAAGCTGTGCCTGCCTCGGAAGGACGGCACATGACGGCGGCAGTGACACACACGGATGAAAACAAGCCTTCAGGTCACGGGCTGATTCATGTGATCCTTGTGGACGATCAACCAATCGTGGGCGAGGCTGTTCGCCGCATGCTGTCTGATGATCCAGACATCACGATTGAACCCATTCTTGATCCAATTGAAGCCTTTGAACGAATCAGATCAACGCTGCCAACAGTGTTGATCATTGACCTGGTGATGCCCGGGATTGATGGGCTGGAACTGACTCGCAGGATTCGAGCAGATGAAGCAACTGAGGATATTCCGATCATCATTCTCAGCAGTGAATCGGATGTACACAGGAAGGTGGAGGCCTTCGAACGTGGTGCCAGTGATTTTCTGGTCAAGATGCCAGACAGACTCGAGCTCATTGCTCGCATCAGAGCGCTTGCCGCCAAGGCCGTAGCGGAGCAGGCCTTGAAGAAAATGGCGGATCGTCTTCAAAGACAGGCCGTTGCACTTGATGAAGCGAATCGAAATCTCCAGGCGCTGAACATCTCGCTGGAATCGGATGTCAGCGAACAACGAGATCGATTGCGTGCCATCGCAATGCTTGGAAACGAGTTGGCCAGGATCCAGGACATCGACATCCTCATGGAAAGGCTTCTTACAGAAGCTCGACGGATCCTGGGAGCAGATGCCGGCGGCAGTTTTCTTGTGGACACTGATGAAATTCGCCTGACACACGCGCAAAACGATTCCTACCCGGATCCCGTACTCCTGGACCAGCTTCGTCAATCAGCGGCCAACATTCCCATCGATCTGACGAGCATCGTGGGTTGGGTCACATTGGAAAATGAACTCATCAACATCGAGGACGTGTATTCGATCAGCAAGGATGCACCTTTCACATTCAATTCGAAATTCGATGAGTCCTATGGATACAGGACCCGGTCGGTACTTGCGGCACCATTGACTGGAATTACCGGGCAGGTCATCGGTGTACTCCAGTTGATCAATCCCAAGCATCCAGATGGAACATCTCGGGCCTCCTTCAATGACGATGATGAGAATGCCGTAAGACAATTCGCCTCGATGGCTTCGATATCGATGCAGAATGCGCAACTCACGCGTTCAATGATTCTCCGAATGATCCGCATGGCAGAATTGCGAGATCCTTCTGAAACCGGTGCGCATGCAAACCGTGTTGCCGAGTATGCCCTTGTGGTCTATTCCGAATGGGCGGAGCGCCATGGAATCCCGTTGGAAGAGCGAGAGCGCGAGCGTGATCGCTTGCGCATTGCAGCCATGTTGCATGATGTGGGCAAGGTGGCGATACCCGACACGATCCTCAAGAAGCCCGGCAAGTTGACTGATGGTGAATTCGCAGTCATGCAGGGCCACACCATGGTCGATGACACGCTCTTCGATGAATTGCTTTCCGGTTATGACGAGGCGGCGGCTGAAGTTGTTCGTGGTCACCATGAACGCTGGGATGGCAAGGGGTACCCAGGATCGCAGGTGCTGGATCGAGACAGCCATGGCTACCTTGTCTTTCCAACGATACCCATCAAGGCAGGCCGCTCGGGCGACCAGATTCCACTGTTTGCCAGAATTGTTGCCATAGCGGATGTGTTTGACGCGTTGGGCTCAACACGTTCCTACAAGGAAGCCTGGCCAGATGAACGAATTCTTTCGCTTCTTCAGGAAGAGGCAGGATCGCACTTTGATCCTGAGCTTGTTGAGATCTTCATCGATCGAATCGAGACGATCCAGGCGATTCGCCACAAGTGGAGCACGCCCTAGGTTCGCAACTGATCAGAACGTGATTGGTGCAAAGAGGATCGTGATCCATACAGCGATCCCAAGCAGGACAAAGGTTCCAATGATCCATGCTGCCTGCTGCAATCCAGGCAGGGTTGGCATATTCATGCCATGACAACCTGCCATGTCCCCAGACATGTTCATGTCATGGTCCATGTCTTCGTGATTCATGTGCTCATGATCTTTCATCTCATGTTCGGAATGGTCATGCATGGCATTCTCCGATGACTTGTCCTGGCCTTTTTCGGGAATGGTCATGCAGCCATGCTTCAGACCTTTGGATACAAGCCACCAGTTGATCGGGAATCCAGTCAATCCGCCAACAACAGCACCCATGCTCATGCGGAACCAGAAGGATGCGTGACCCGGGTCATCGCTTTCAGGGAATTCATGAAGAAGAACAACCATGACCGGAATCATTCCTACCATCACCATGTTCATGGATACGGTTTCAACAAAGACAGTTCGGCGAACAGCTTTCATGTAGTTGTTGTCAAACATGTCAAGCATCATCAACGCCTGGAAGATGAAGAGGCCAACGATCCAGGCCGTAGCGTATTCAAGCACCAGATCGATCCCGGGCGAGAGCGCGAAGAAGGACAGGATCACGGCGCAGATGATGATGCCGGTGGCATCGCCTGCGAGGCAATGCATCTCGCTGTTCACTCCTTGTTTCCAGGTCGCCTTTGTGAAGACGTCATGCAGGCCGGGCCCCGGGCTTCTGCAGGCCATAAGAAACACGAACAGTCCGATGGGGCCGGTGTATGCAATGACCAGTATCCATGCCAGCTTCTGCACCCAGCTCACTGGCGTATTGGAGGCCAGGTCATAGATTGCAAAAATCAGCGAAAGCCCTGTTAAAAGAAACCAAACAATCATGATGCCTTCGAACATGCTGGCCTCCTGCCGACTGATGCGGTGATCAGTCAGTAGGATAGGCGACATGATTACGAGCTGGAACACCGTAGTGAATGCAGCGTCTCTGGCGGCAAGTCTCCATGATGGTCAGGTGCGAAAAGACGGTACGCCCTATTTTCAGCATCCGGCTCGGGTTGCAACGATTCTTGCGAGAGCGGGCGCGGAGGATGACCTCGTTGCTGCGGGCTATCTTCACGATGTCATTGAAGATACACCTGCGGATCATGACGACATTTCAGACGAATTCGGCAGTGATGTGGCAGACTGGGTTGCGGCCATGAGCAAGGATCATCGCCTCCCGGAACCTGTTCGGGAACCGTCCTACAAGAAGCAACTTGAAGATGGGCCGTGGCAGGGGCGCGCAATCAAGCTTGCTGATCAGGTGGATAATCTCACAGCATCCATTGTCAATCAGCAGAAGCCGGGCAAGAAGCGACTGCATGCAGCCAACTGGGCTCTGGAAATCACGTCAAAGGATGACAAGAAGGTCATCAGGAATCTGAGGACCACGCTGGAAGAACTTGTCGAAGTCATATCAGTTGCACGTGTGCCTGATTGATGCCCTCGCAACGTCCCATACTTCTGATCCTGATTGGACTGGTGCTGATTGGTGTGGCATCAACCATTCCAGTTGTTGAAGTAGATGGAAGACGTGTCCAGGGATGGGAGGCTGCGGAAGTTTCGTATCGCTTTCTTGTCAAGGACTATCCAAAAATGCCCATCTCTTCGAGCCAGTTGATTCAGCCGGTAGGGGGAATGAGTCTTCTGGGAATCGGAACACCTCGCATGACAACAGGCCCCACACCGATGGATGGTGTGATGGCTTCTACCGGCCTTCTGGGAATTGGAGGCCTGGACAAATCCAATGGCATTGGCAAGATATTTCTGTACTGGGTCGCATGGTCCTGGGCAGCTAATCTTGGCCTGGCTATTGGCTTGATTACGTTGCTTGCTCAACGAGCATGGTTGCGGAGAATTCGATGGGTCCTGGTCTCTTTATCCTGGATTTCAGTTTCCGTTGCGATCATCGGAGCGGTGCTTGTGCTTGGATGGGGAAAGGACCCTCATCTTTTCGGGCCGGCGTACTGGGTGTGGTCGGCTTCGCTGGTTGTCATTGGAATCGGTGTGACAATGGCGTTGCGAAAACCATTGCCGACATGATTTCACGTTAGGGAGAGAAACAGATGCCTTGCCTTCTTGCCGTTCTGTTGAGCATGCTTGCCATGACGTCTTCCCTTCGCGGCGAAGTGATCATGTCGGACACATTCGAAGTGACGCCTGACCGAACCTGGATCGGACGTGACTGGTGGGCCAACAGGTTGCAGGACTGGCAAGTTGAGGACGGCAGACTCATTTGCCTTGAGGCTCGTCCGAACCTGCCAGTGCGTACGGCACACTGGATCACCCGATACCTGGCTGAAGGCAGGAATGGCCTGATGTTGCAGGTGGACCTCGAACCAGCAGATGCGGGCAAGAAGGCATCCGCCAATGCCTTTGCGGGCTTTCTCCTTGGCGCGGGCAGCTCATCGATTGATCACCGTTTGACTGCACAGGTTCATCATCATCCTGCTGAAGACGGCGGTTTGCTTGCTGTTGTTGATGGCGATGGCATCGTGGCAATTCGACGCTTTGACAAGAGCGGAAAGATTCCAGGAAGCTGGTCAATCAACAAGGCCGTCGAACTCAACCAGATGCCGCTTCTGGAACCACAGACTCGTTCGGGAAATGGTCTGGGCACTCAACCTGATCGAAGTATTCGTCTAGTGGTCGACATTGATGGAAACACGATGCTCGCCAAGGCGATTGATCCCGAAACGGGAGTGGAATTATCCCGAGCGGAAGTCAATGATCTTCCCGCTCGTTACCTGGATGGCGGGATTGCCCTTGTTTCACATGGCGGTCCATCATCCCGTGGACGTGGCTTCGCATTTCAGAATCTCCTGACCATGGGGGATGCCATTCGATTTGATCCAGAACGTTCTTTCGGTCCGGTACTCAGTTCCATGTATACGGTTGATGACGGTGTTCTCAAGATGACCGCTCAGATGCCTCCACTGGGACCAGATGACGAGCAGAGAGCCACGTTGGAAGTGAAGAAAGACAAGCAGTGGCATGAAGTCGCAAGTGGGATGCTGGATCAGGATAGCGCTACGATCGAGTTTCGTGTCGAGCCATGGGATGCTGCGGAGGCTTTTCCATATCGCATCGTTTATCAGGAAAAACAACGTGAAGGTGCAGAGCCCTGGTTGGATCGCTACACAGGCGTTATTCGAGCCGAGCCAGACGGAGACGAAACAATTCTGGCAGCCATGAATTGCCAGAAGGTCTATACCGGCGGCTTGAAGTGGAATCACGACGGCTTGTGGATGCCGCATCTTGAGACAGTGGCCGGGATCGATGCTCATGATCCGGATCTCCTTTTCTTTGCAGGCGATCAGATCTATGAAGGTGATCTCACGCCAGTAGATGCACGCAGCGTCGACAAGTCCCTGCTTGATTATCTCTACAAGTGGTATCGCTTCTGCTGGTCTTTCAGAGATATCACTCGGACACGGCCGACCATCACAATTCCAGATGATCATGATGTCTATCACGGAAACATCTGGGGCGCGAACGGGCGCAAAGCTCAGAAGACCGATGAGTTCAGTGCGCAGGACAGCGGGGGATACAAGAAGCCTCCTAGAGTCGTGAATGCGATACACCGAACGCAAGTCAGCCATCTGCCGGATCCGGTTGATCCTGCTCCGATCGAACAGGGCATCAGCGTCTACTTCACCGATTTGGATTGGGGCGGCATTTCATATGCGATCATTGCGGATCGCATGTTCAAATCATCACCCTCTGTCGCGGTGCCAGAAGGTCGTTTTAAAAATGGCTGGCCTCAGGCACCAGGATTTGATCCTGTGACACAATCAGATGTGGAGGGTGCTGAACTTCTAGGACCTCGACAGGAAGAATTTCTGGAACAGTGGGCCATTGACTGGGATGAAGATGACTGGGCAAAGGCCGTGTTGTCCCAGACGCTCTTTTGCAATGTGGCGACATTGCCAGAAGGTGCTGAATCTGGAGGAGTCATTCCAGGTCTCCCAGTCCCCAAGCCAGGGGAATACCCGGAGGGATATCGAATCATTGCCGATGGCGATTCCAATGGCTGGCCTCAGTCAGGTCGAAATCGCGCTTTGCGTGCCATGCGAACAGCCGGAGCCATTCACGTATGTGGTGATCAGCATCTTGGATCAACAGTTCACTATGGGATTGATGAATATGAGGATGCAGGCTGGGCTTTTTGTGTCCCAGCCATATCCAATACATGGCCGCGTCGCTGGTTTCCACCAACGCCTGGAGGAAATCACACTGCGGGCCAGCCGCCCTACACCGGTGATTACAAGGATGGGTTTGGTAATCGCATGACTGTTCGTGCTGTTGCCAACCCCGTTCAGAATGGCCATGAGCCAACGAACTTGTATGAGAGGATGCCGGGCTGGGGGCTTGTTCGATTCCAGAGACCTGAACGCAGGATCGTGATGGAATGCTGGCCTCGCTGGACACTGCCGGGCGCACCTGATTCCGAGCAGTACCCTGGCTGGCCTGTTGTCTTTGATGTCGTGGAAAACTATGGAAAGGGCGGCCTGCCACTTGTTGATGTTTCATGTGGGGCCGACATCGAGCCATTGATTCGACTCAAGCAACAGGAGACCGGAGAGGTCGTACAGGCCAGGAGGCTTCCGGCTGGTGGAGGCCGGGTATTTGTGAGCAGCCCCGGCCAGGGCGACGAGCGTTCCTGGAATCTGGAGGCATCTCTGGATGGCCAGGAGTGGACATTGCTGAGGACAGAACTTGGCGTTTCCCAGAAAGGCACTGTTCCGACTCTCCATTACGATCCAGGATCCTCCTGATCGCGATAGCATGATCCGCCAGGAACAGTACGGCTCGGTACACACTATTTGTCGAGACATGCCATGTTGAATATTGCTCTCATCTTGATCTGCAGTTTTTTGTCTTCATCGGAGCAGACGAGTAGCGCAACTCCGTTGAAGGAGGTCGTCATGCTGACGAACTCCAAGCAGTTTGTTAAAGCGGGTGAGTCCTATATCTCGCCTGATGGAAAGAAGATTGTCTTCCAGGCGATTCCAACACCTGAAGAAGGCGCATCTCCCGATCAGTACTACAGCATGTATCTCGCTGAACTGGTTCAAGGCGATGAATCACCCCGTTGGTCCCTCGAAAATATTCAGCGATTGAGTCCCGAGGGCTCATCCAATACGTGTGGCTGGTTCCATCCATTAACACAGAATCGCGTGATCTTCGCCTCCACGATCGAAGCGCCAACTGCTGGCGATACTCCTGGATACCAGAGAGGCAAGCGGGACTATCGTTGGGATTTTCCGCCAGAGATGCGCATTTGCGAAGTGGACACGGATGAGTTTCGTGTCGTTGAAGCCAGAACGGATGCCTCGGTTCCGCCTGCACTGAGATATCTCGAGGGAGACGAGAAGGCATACCAGGCTGAATGTTCAATCAGCCCTGATGGTCGCCATCTCCTCTACACATCCATGGAATCAGGTGATGGCGACATCTTCGTCAAGGATCTCGAGACAGGCGCATCGAATCGAATTCTGGCAGCTCCCGGCTACGATGGGGGCCCTTTTTTCTCACCGGATGGCAAACGCATCTGCTACCGATCGGATCGAAACAAGGACGATTATCTGCAATTGTTTGTCGGCGAGCTCGAGTTCAATGAAGCAGGGACCATCACGGGACTGGAACGAGAGTTTCAGGTAACGCATAACGAGCATGTGAACTGGGCGCCTTTCTGGCATTCGAATGGTCGTTACCTCGTCTATTCAACCAGTGAAGCAGGGCATCACAACTACGAAGTGTTCATTGTGGATGCGGACCCAGGCGATCCTGCGACCGGGCGGCCCGCACGCTATGGAACGCGGACGGCGAGGGTGACCACCGCAGATGGCTTTGACGGACTTCCTGCATTTGATGCAGAATCCGATTTGATGATCTGGACGAGCCAGCGTGCTGACGGCAGCAGCCAATTATGTATTTCAGAGTTCCCCGAGGACCCTGAGGTTTTCTTCGCTGTACCTAGGCAGGAAGTAGAAGTCGAATCGCATCATTGATCAGGTGTCGCATGTGTAAGGAAGGACGAGGCATTGTCGAAGTTCTTTAAATACGAATACGCGCTAATGTGCTCGATCATCACACTCGTGATTTTCATGGTGATGGGCAGCGATTTGCTGGCTCAGCCTTTCACTCCGATCCGAGGCGGCCTGGTATTCGGCTGGCTGTTCGTGATCATTCTGATGTCGTCTTTCTCCGTTGTCCGTCATGCCGAATGGCTGGCACACAAGTTTGGAGAACCATACGGAACCTTGATTCTGACGCTCTCGGTGATCTGTATCGAAGTCGCCATGATCGCCTCGGTCATGATTGTCGGCTCGGACAACCCGACACTTGCCCGAGACACGATGTTCGCGGTTCTCATGCTTGTCTTGAACGGACTGATCGGAGGGTGTCTGCTGATCGGAGGAATCTTTCACCGCGAACAGTATTTCAACCTGCGAAGCGCTGGTTCGTATATCTCACTGCTATTGGTGTTGTCCGTTCTTGGGCTGATACTTCCGACCTGGACGACATCCACCCGAGATGCCTCGCATTCACCACTGCTCGCCATATTCCTGACAGTGACAGCATTCGGAATCTATGGTGTCTTCCTGGGACTGCAGGCCTCTTCCTACAAGGAATACTTCGTTCACGAGGAGTCCGAGGAAGAGGAATCACATGCAGGGATCCTGGAAGGGAGCGCCCTTTATCACGGAATCATGCTGTTGTTGACCATGATTCCGATCGTCCTGCTTGCCAAGAAGATCGCTGTCGTACTCCAGTACGGTCTGGATGAATCTGGTTTGCCCATGGCACTCGGCGGTGTCGTCGTTGCTGTTCTGGTTCTTTCACCAGAAGGCCTCGCGGCTCTGGCAGCGGCACGGGCCAACAAGATTCAAAGAGTCATGAATATCAGCCTGGGCTCCGGCCTGGCGACCATTGGTCTGACGATTCCGGCGGTTCTCGCGATTGGCCTCATCACCGGCGAGCCAATCCAACTCGGACTGGATCTGGTTGACACGATCCTGCTCTGCCTGACCCTCGCACTTTGTGTGATCAATTTCCAGGGCGGTCGCACCAACATGATGCAGGGATTCGTCCATCTACTGGTCTTTGCCGCCTGGATCGTATTGATCTTCGATTGAAAAACCGCGGCGACTGCTCTTTAATGCATGTAACTCAGGTCATCCCGCCTGCAGGCGATTGCTGCAGGTTGCAACCGGGAATACCTGCTCTGAATCTGTCATAATGCCGGGCTGGAAACAAGAGGAGCATGCCGTGCATCAACAATCCATCATTACAAACCTGTCCATTGCTGCTGTATTGAGTCTTTCATCAATGGTCATTGGCGTTGAGGAAACCGCCAAGAACGACCAGAAGCCTGTTGCAAGCTCTGGCGAGACGGCAGCTCAGCAGTTGATCCCACGGGATGTTCTCTTCGGCAACCCTGAAAAAGTCAGTGTCCAATTGAGCCCGGATGGCAAGAACATCGCCTACCTGGCACCACATGAAGGTGTGCTCAATATCTGGGTGAAGCCAGTCGGCGAAGGTGATGCCCGCCCAATCACCAGTTACACCGACCGACCGCTTGGTGGTTTTTCGTGGTCCTGGAACAACGATCAGATTCTCTTTGGTCGTGACGGGAATGGAGATGAAAACACGCATGTCTACGCTGTTGGAATCAATGATCTTGCGATCAATGATCTGACGCCAATTGACAACGTGAACGCCAGAGTTGTTGACAGTCATCGCGATCGTCCGGATGAATTGATCATTGCAATCAACGATCGTGATCCAAGACTTCATGACTACTACATCGTGAACATGAGGACCGGTGTACGGACACTCCTCCAGGAAAATGAAGGCGAGTACGCGGCGTACCTCTTTGACAAAAGCTGGAACGTGCGAGGCCGGGTCGAGATGACGCCTGATGGCGGTGCGAAGTACCAGTCCATCGAGGATGGCGAGTGGCATGACTTCATGAAGGTTGAAATGGAAGACTCGCTCACAACGCAGCCAATGGGCTTCAATGCAGCTGGCGACAAGATCTTCGCACTGGATTCACGGGGCCGTGACAAGGCGGCACTGGTCGAAATGCCTGCAACGCTTGATGGGGCAAGTCAGCCTCGCGTTCTGTTTGCTTCAGACCAGGCCGATGTAACGGGCGTGGTCATGAATCCTCTGACACATGAGCCGCAGGCGGCTACGGTTGAATATCTGCGATCCAAATGGATCCCACTCGATCCTTCGATCGAATCGGATCTTGCCGCACTGCGCAAGCTCGACGATGGGGACATCAACATCACCAGCCGAACGGCGGATGATAAAACCTGGGTTGTCGTATTCATGCAGGATGATGGTCCTGTCCGTTACTGGCTGTGGGATCGCGATGCCGAGGAAGGCACCTATCTGTTTTCTCACAGGTCGGATCTCGAGAACTATGAACTGGTCAAGATGACGCCTGTCGAGATCCCGACACGTGACGGCCTTGTCATGCCCTCATTCCTCACTCGGCCTGCCGGTGCGGATGCCGCAACACCCATGGTGCTGCTTGTTCACGGCGGTCCCTGGGCGCGTGATCGCTGGGGTTACAACCCGATGCATCAATGGCTGGCGAATCGTGGCTATGCCGTTCTGAGTCCGAATTTCCGCGGATCAACTGGTTTCGGCAAGGGCTTCATCAACGCTGGAAACCGAGAGTGGTACGGCAAGATGCAGGATGATCTCGTGGACGCCACGAAATGGGCCATTGACAATGACATCGCTGAGGAAGATCGCATTGTGATCATGGGCGGCTCCTATGGCGGCTATGCAACGCTTGCGGGGTTGACTCGCGATCCAGAGTTGTACGCCGCTGGAGTGGACATTGTCGGTCCATCCCATGTTGCCACACTGATGCAGACCATCCCTCCGTACTGGGAGCCGATCATCAGCATGTTCGAGACTCGTGTTGGAAGCCTTGATGATCCGGAATACCTGGACAGCATCTCCCCTCTGACACATGTTGATCAGATTCAGCGACCACTGATCATTGCACAAGGTGCAAATGACCCTCGTGTGAAGATTTCAGAGAGCAACCAGATTGTCGAGGCGATGCAAGCGAGAGATCTTCCGGTGACGTACATCGTGTTCCCGGATGAAGGTCATGGAATGGATCGGCCAGAGAA
Organism: Phycisphaerales bacterium; assembly: GCA_029242715.1. GTDB lineage: Bacteria > Planctomycetota > Phycisphaerae > Phycisphaerales > SM1A02 > UBA1668. The sequence continues at coordinate 379,169 of JAQWTL010000007.1, read as the reverse complement.
CATGATGGCGTTCAATGCCATTACCGAGGAGTTCCTGGCAAAGCATCTTGGTGGCAAGGCAGAACCTGTTGGCGAGACCGTTGCCCAGTCCACTGCACAGATTCGATCAAGAGGCAATCTTGCTCTGGCGGGCATCCCCACCTGGGAGCCAGATGGATCAGAGCTTGTACTGCCCGAGCGATCGCATGTTGAGCTCTCAAGCCTGTCTGTAGAGGATGCTGCCAAGGTCGAGCAGGCGCTTGCACAGGTGAAGCAGTTCCCGCCACAGCAGTTACCTGTTCTGCTTGCAGATCTTGAGAGAAGACGTTCGACGATACCCCCAAGTGACTTGCCTGCATTCGATTACATGGTTCAGGAAATCGAAGCGATGGTGAATGCTGAAACTCGCAAGGCAGATGCGGACAAGACGCCCTGAAAGTCATCTGAGCGATCTAAAAGACGGAAGCGGGATCTCGGCTGGACTTTCCTGATGCAGGGATACCCGCTGGGGGCCTAACATGCCCTCGCCGATGTCCCGCACGCTCCTGCGAATTCTTCGACTGCTCTTGATCATTGCCGGTGTGGCAATCGTTCTCTGGGCGATTAACTGGCAAGACACCATCCGGATTCCGGCTGGCGAGCCAGGGCTTGCTGGAATCATTTCTGAAAACCCGCGTGAGTACGTAGTGACGTCGGTGGAACCCGTGCCTGATGAACCAGGCCGGATCAGTTGCCTTCCTTTAAGTTCACCCGTGTCAGTCGCCGAGGTACCGCTTGAGTGGTATCGCCCCGGCATCTTCACGCTGTTTGGTCAGGCGAGTCTGAGCTTGTTGTTGCTCGGCCTGATCCCCCTGGCGGGGGTTTATCCCCTGCAGGCCACTCGCTGGTGGATCCTGATGCGGTGCCGGGGCTTGACAGTGAGTTGGTGGAAAACACTTCGATTGGTGTTTGTCGGGGCCTTCTTCAACTTCTGTTTGCCTGGAACCGAGGGCGGCGATGTCGTCAAGGCCTGGTATGTCGCCAAGCGGAGCGATGATCGGGTCACGGCTGTGATGAGTGTTGTTTTCGACCGCATCACCGGTCTCCTGGGACTGCTCGTTCTGGCTGCTGTTGCAGGCGTTCTGGCGACAAGTGGCTCGGTGGCTTTCACGATCGGAATCTGGGCGTGGGTTGCAATTGCCACAGTCGGGATTTTTGCCTGGCTCTACTTCTCAGTGGGGCTTCGCAGCTGGCTCGGCCTGGATCGGTTGAAGCGACTGTTTGGTGAGGGCCTGATCGTTCGAACCGAGGAGGCAACTCATGCCTACGGGGCTCACAAGGTCTCGGTGGCGGGTGCCACGATGGTGTCGGTCATCGTGCAGATCCTCCTGGCAACGGCTGCAACTCTGGCAGGTGTTTCACTTGGGATCACTCACGATCCCGGGGTCATCCTGGCGGTCATGCCGATCCTCTTTCTTGCAGCAGCCGTCCCGATGTCCTGGCAGGGCTTGGGTGTGATGGAAGGTCTGGGAATTCTGCTCCTCGCAATACCAGGCTTGGCGACACCCAACCAGGTGATTGGGATGTTGCTGATCTACCGAGGCTATGAACTCACCTGGAGCCTGCTTGGAGCGTTGATGCTCCTTCGAGGCGACATCCACCTCCACCCAGAGCGTCATGAGGGGGGCGTGGAAGTGGTCAACCCCGGTTCATAGAGGGATTTGGGGCCCGATTCGGGTACGATACGTGTGTCATGACTCGATCAAACAACCAGGCTGCGGCAGGCGATTTCCTGCCCTTCTGTCGCCCCTCCATCGACGATTCGGATGTGGCGGCCGTGACACGTACCCTCACGAGTGGTTGGATTACGACTGGGCCATCATGTGCCGAGTTGGAACAGGCCATCTGTGACCGTACGGGAGCCAAGGCTGCCGTTGCAGTGACCTCAGGGACTGCTGCCATGCATCTGGCACTGCATGCTCTGGGCATCGGGCCTGGTGATGAGGTCATCACACCATCGATGACATGGGTGTCGACTCCCAACATGATCAGCCTGCTGGGAGCCAAGCCTGTTTTCGTTGATGTCGACCGTGACACGTTGCTGGTCTCACCCGAATCCATCTCCGCTGCCATGACCGATCGCACCAAAGCCATCATCCCCGTTCACTTTGCGGGCGCCCCTTGTGACCTGAATGGCATCAGGGCTGTTGCTGATGATGCTGGTGTTCCTCTGATCGAGGATGCCGCTCATGCGATCGGAACCAATCATGCCGGCAGCGAGATCGGAAACACGGGGCACGCAATCTTCTCATTGCACCCCATCAAGAATGTCACTTCGGGTGAAGGCGGCATCTTTGTTACTGGCGACACCGATCTTGCCAACGAGATCCGTCGCATGCGTTTCCATGGACTTGCTGCCGAGGCCTGGGATCGAAACCAGCAGGGCCGATCGCCACAGGTCGAGGTGCAGTCACCAGGTTTCAAATACAACCTTCCGGACATGAATGCGACACTGGGCGTCTCGCAGTTGAAGAGACTGGATTCCTTCATCGAGCGACGTACACAGATTGCAAACCGGTATCTCAAGGGGCTTGCGGATATCAAGGGCATCAAGCCTCTGACAGTTCCCTCCTGGGATCACCGCCATGCATGGCATCTGTTTGTCGTCCGCATCATTGAAGAAGAAGCCGGTCTTGACCGAGACCAGTTCATGGCATCATTGAAAGAGCAGGGGATCGGGACGGGCCTGCACTTCCGTGCAGCGCACACCCATCGCTGGTATCGAGATCAAGCAAATGGATCCTGCAAACTGGGCGATACTGAATGGAATACGGATCGAATCTGTTCCATCCCATTGTTCCCAGACATGACCGACGCAGATGTTGAGCGAGTTCTGAATGGAATTCGTACTGCATGCAAGATGAACCAGCCTCAGGGGGCGACAGCATGAGTAACAGTGTCTCAATCGTCATACCTGTCTACAACGAACTGGACAACATTGATGAACTCGTCAATCGCTGTCGCGAGGTCGGTGACAAGCTCGACAGAGACTGGGAATTGGTCCTGGTGGACGACGGCAGCCGTGATGGCTCATCCGATCGACTGGTCGAGGCAGCAGCTTCAAATCCCGATCACATCAAGGCCATCATCCTGAATCGAAACTATGGCCAGCACAACGCGATCATCTGTGGATTTTCCCATGCCAAGGGCGACATCATCGTGACGCTTGATGCTGATCTGCAGAATCCTCCAGAGGAAATCCCGAAGCTCCTTGATGAGATTGATCGTGGCAATGATGTTGTCGGCACCATTCGAATGGATCGTCAGGACAGCTTCTTCCGAAGGTTCGCATCAGGCATGATCAACTACATGGTGAAAAAAACCACCGGCGTGATGATGCACGATTACGGATGCATGCTTCGTGCCTACCGCCGCTCCATCGTGAATGCGATGCTGCAGTGTCGTGAGCGGAGCACGTTCATCCCGGTTCTGGCCAATTCCTTTGCCAAACGAACTTCTGAGATCGAGGTTTCCCATGCAGAGCGGTCTGCAGGGAGATCAAAATACGGATTCATGAGACTGATCAATCTGCAGTTCGATCTTTTGACGTGCATGACCACCTTCCCGCTTCGCCTGCTGACCTGGGTCGGCGTTATCATCTCGGCGCTCAGCGTCGCCTTTGGTGGCGTCCTTCTCATTCTGAGGCTGGTGATGGGGCCCGAGTGGGCGGTTTCGGGAGTCTTCACGCTGTTTTCAGTCTTGTTCTTCCTCATGGGCGTACAGTTCGTCGCCATGGGGCTTCTTGGGGAATATCTTTCCCGGGTTCATAATGACGTTCGGGGTCGGCCACGGTATTTTGTTGATTCGGTCCATGACCATACGGTTCTGGCAGGCACCACGGAAATCTCCATGTCGGAGAACACGGAGCGGAGGCTCGTTCATTCATGAAGGCAGTCGTACTTGCTTACCACGATATTGGAGTTGCCGGGCTGGAAGCGATGCGTCGCGCCGGCATCGACATCGTTGCTGTATTCACTCACAGGGATGACCCTGGGGAGGCTATCTGGTTCGGTTCAGTAGCAGAGTGGGCGGCAGAAGCCGGGATTCCGGTGCATGCGCCGGAAGATCTGAATCATCCCATCTGGATTGAGCGTCTCCGTGCCATGGGCGCAGACACTCTGTTCTCCTTCTATTACAGAAAGCTCGTCAACCAGGATGTGCTCGACCTCTTTGCTGGAGGCTGCTACAACCTGCACGGCTCATTGCTGCCTTCTTATCGCGGCAGGGCGCCCGTAAACTGGGTCCTGGTGAATGGAGAGCAGGAGACGGGTGTCACGTTGCACCACATGACAACCAAGCCGGATGCCGGCGACATTGTCAGTCAACAACGGATTGCAATCGATACAGAGGAAACTGCTCTGACATTGATGGGCAAGGTCAAGGATGCCGCCAGCAAATTGCTGGATGAAACACTTCCCTTGATCCAAGACGGCAAGGCAGAGCGAACCCCGCAGGACGAATCAGAAGCGACGATCTATCCCCGGCGTACACCGGAGGACGGCCGTATTGACTGGTCCATGTCAGCTGAAGGCGTACACAACCTCGTGCGTGCAGTTACCCGGCCATACCCAGGGGCCATCGGTCAGGTTGGCGATCGTCGGGTCAGAGTCTGGAAGACAACGGTCAGTGCGGATTCCCATGAGGTTCCAGGCACGGTCATCAGCAACGATCCTCTGATTGTCTCCTGTGGAGCGGAATCGGTTCAGATCGATTACGCGCAGACGGATGATGGCGTCTATGCAAGCGGCTCCCAGGTCGCCCAGGACCTCAACGTCGTTCCAGGCATGCGGTTCACCGCTCTGGAACGCCGCAAGCCTGGCCGCCGAACATCCGTTCTCGTACTCGGAGTCAATGGATTCATAGGTAGCCACCTGTGTGAGCGACTTCTGGCAACGGGTCGATATGAAGTGCATGGAATGGATCTGCGATCAGATAATCTCGGCGGCATCGTCGAGCATCCGGACTTCCATTTCGTCGAAGGCGATATCTCGATCAACCGCGAATGGATCGAGTATCACATTCGGAAGTGCGATGTCATTCTGCCATTGGTCGCGATTGCCACGCCCATCGAGTACACACGTAATCCGCTTCGCGTTTTCCAGCTGGACTTCGAGGAGAACCTTCGAATCGTTCGGGACTGTGTCCGGTATGGCCGGCGGATCATCTTCCCATCGACCTCCGAGGTCTATGGCATGTGCAAGGACGACTATTTCGACGAGGACACATCCACTCTGGTAACCGGACCGATCAACAGGCAGCGTTGGATCTATTCATGCTCCAAGCAGTTGCTGGATCGAGTCATCTGGGCCTACGGCCAGCATGAGAATCTCAAGTTCACACTCTTCAGGCCATTCAACTGGATTGGCCCGAGACTGGATACTCTTGATTCCGCTCGCATCGGATCATCCCGCGCGATCACGCAGTTGATTCTCAATCTCGTGGAAGGCACTCCGATCCTTCTTGTTGACGGTGGTCAGCAGAAGCGGTGCTTCACGGAAGTTGATGAGGGCGTTGATTGCCTCTTCAGAATCATCGAGAACGAAGATGATCGATGCAACGGCAAGATCATCAATGTCGGCAACCCGGATAACGAGGCGAGCATTCGTGAACTGGCAGAGATGCTGGTCGAAGAGTTCGAGTCCCATCCATTACGATCGCATTTCCCACCGTTTGCAGGTTTCAAGGAGATCGAGAGTCGTTCCTATTACGGGAAGGGCTACGAGGATGTCCAACATCGTCGTCCCAGTATCCGAAATGCCCTTCGATATGTCGGATGGCGTCCACAGGTCAAGACACGTGATTCGGTTGCCAGGACACTGGACTGGTTCCTTCGAGACTGGGCGGTCCAGCATGGGATCGAGACCTATGAAGCGGAGACGGCGGCAAGCCGTTGAGTCCTGTGCCCATGCGTTTGGGACTTCGAATTGATGTAGACACCTTTCGGGGCACGCGACATGGCGTGCCGCGGCTGTGTCACATCCTGGAATCCCGTGGGCTTCAGGCAAGCTTCTTCTTCACGATGGGGCCCGACAACATGGGCCGGCATCTTTTCAGACTTCTGAAGCCAACTTTTCTTCGCAAGATGATGCGGACACGGGCAGGCAGTCTTTATGGCTGGGACATCCTGCTGCGTGGAACAATCTGGCCGGGTCCCCGTATCGGCCAGAAGCTCTCAGCGGTGATTCGTGAAACGGCTGATGCTGGCCATGAAATCGGAGTCCATGCCTGGGACCACCATCGTTGGCAGGTTGCCGTGGAACGCATGGGGGCCACGGCCCTGGCAGGAGAAACTCAATCTGCTTTTGAATTGCTGGCCGAAATCATCGGCAAGACGCCGTCCTGTTCTGCTTCAGCTGGCTGGCGATGCACAAATGATGTCCTGGAGATCAAGTCGTCATTTCCATTTCAATACAACAGCGATTGCCGAGGCCGTTGTGGCCCATTTCTCCCATTGATCAACGGAACCTGTCTTGAACAACCACAGGTGCCCGTGACTCTGCCGACCTGGGATGAGGTTGCGGGCCAGATTTCCGATCAGCAGTACAACAGTTTCATGCTTGATTCGATGCGACCTGATCATGATGAGGTTCTCACGATCCATGCAGAGGCTGAGGGAATGTCCAAGGCGGACATGTTCGAGGAGTTTCTGGATCGAGCCATGGAGATGGGTCGCACGATTGTCCCGCTTGGCCAGATGGTCGGGGACAGCGGGGAGCTGCCAAGACGCCCCATCTTGCAGGGGCATGTTGATGGACGTGAAGGATGGGTTGCTGTCGTCGGGGACGAAGGCTGATCAGCCTGTCTTGAATCGATCCATGCTGAGAAATTCAATGGGATGTCCAGTGCACCCATCGATTGCAAGATCAGCCAGAATCCTGCCGACAATTGGCTGAAACTTGAAGCCGTGCCCACTGAACCCAGCAGCAATGAACACATGGTCATGTTCCGGGTGATGATCGATGATGAAATGCTTGTCGGGAGTATTGGTGTACAGACAGATCTTCAGATCGGTGATCTCTCCGATGATGCTCGGGAGATGTTGCTTGGCATATTCCAGAAAACTCGATTCCTCGTCTTCACGAGGCGTTCGATCCATGGTGTCCGGATCCGAGGTTTCACCGGGAAGATGACGGGCCATCTTGAAACCGGCAGGACCGTCGAGTTGATCCATCAAAGGGAAGCCATAGAGCAGTGATTGATCGGGCAGTTCAATGGCCCAGGTGACCAGGTTCGGCCAGGTAATCAATTCAGGGTCTGACGTCTGCATCCATCCTATGACTTGCCGTGAAACGCTCAATGGAAGATCTGGGCAGAGTTTCTGGGTCCAGGCGCCGCTGCAGATCACCAGTCGATCACAGGTGAAGGTCCCCCCAGAGCTTTCAACAGTGATGCATCCATCTTCTTCTTTCCAACTGTTGACCCTGGTGTCTTCAAGCAGTTCTGCGCCATGCTTTCGTGCGATTCGAGCCTGGGCTTCGATGGCCCGTTCAGGAAAAACAATACCTGCAGGCTGTTCAAATATGCCAGCGAATGAATCAGGGATGTTGAATACCGGGAATCTGTTTCGAATGGTCTGGGCATCCATACGTTCGAATTCAAGATCGTGTGCCTTTGCAGATGACTGGGAATGCTCCACGAAGTCACCGCCCTGGGGCCCCATGTAGAGTCCACCTGTTTCATGAAAGACCGTTTGGTCCGCAACCTGATTCAGTTCAAGCCAACCCGTATGCGCCTCTTTCAGGAGTGGGACATAGTCGGCATGTTCGTAGTAGGCGATGCGAAAAATCCGTGACTGGTAGCCACTGGATCCCATGTCATGGGGAATGGTGTACTGCTCGATGCCAAGAACCTTGACGCCACGCTGCGCAATGGAAGCACAGGCGGAAGCCCCCATGCATCCAACTCCAATCACGATGACTTCATAATGCGACATGCGAAAATGTCCGGTCAATCACTAGCGTGACGAATCACCTTGAGATTCAAGTTCACGGAATTCACGGACTTTCAGGCGAATGTGGCCGTAGTACTGCCGCTTCAGAGAGGCGAATACAAATCCAGACCAACCATCCAGGATGCCAAGTTTCATGATGAAGGCGACGAAGAAGTACACCCACTTGAACCACCATTTCTCAACATGCTTGTACTTGAATTGCTGCCGTCGGGTGAGCGATTTCCAGGTCTTGCCTCTACTGGAATCCATGTCGATCTGGCGACGCGCTTCCCATGTCGAGTATTCGTTGTGTTTATTGATATAGGAACTCAATCCACGCCGGTCATTGTGATCAATGGGCGATTTGAGGTATCCCACTGTTCCATCAAGAACGGGGTGTTCATGGATTTCCATATCCAGCTTGCTCCATTGCTCATCATCTATTCGCTCATAACGTCCTGCGTCAGGTCGGAAGAGCGCGAGCTTGGAGAACGGGTCCCCGTGACGGAGATATTTTCCCTGGAACCAGTTGTGGAAGTTGAGCCAATAGCCAACATGGGTTTTCGTAGCGACAGCCTTCTTGACTTCTTCGCAGAAGTCATCGTTGATCAGTTCATCTGCGTCCAGGAAAAGGACCCAGTCAGTGCTGACTTCATGATTCTCAAGGTACCAGTTTCGCTTTTTGGGAAAACGACCATTCCATTCGAACTGGACGCACTTGGCGCCATATGACTTGGCAATCTCGATAGTGGCATCCGTACTGCCCGAATCGACGACGACGACTTCCTGAAATCTCTTGAGCCGCTCGAGGCAGCAGGCCAGATTCTTGGCTTCATTCTTGACCGGCACAATAAGGGTGACCGGTATGTCCTTCTCCGTCGTGTTGCCAGTGATGTGTTCGGTCTGGCTTTCACTGGAGTCCATCAGCACCTTGTTCCGAATCTCAAGGATTTTCAGTCTGATATGGCTGTAGTACTCCCTTTTCAGGGAGGCGAATATGAAACCAGAACGACCATCGAGAAACCCGCGTTTCATGATGAATGCATGAAGGAAGTAAACCGTTGCGAACCACCACTTGTCCACGTGGAGGTACTTGAATTGCTGGCGTCGTGTCAGGGCATTCCAGGAACGATCGCCTTTGGGCTCCAGGGCAATGAAGCGATTGGCTTCCCATGTCGAGTATTCATTGTGCTTGCCAATGTAGGAATCCATGCCTCTGCGCTCATCGTGAGCAACGGGGGCGTGGATCTTGCCAACAGGCCCGTCAAGAATCGGGTGCTCATGCACCTCAACGTCGATGGTCGTCCACCGTTCATCAGCCACCCGCTCATATCGACCCGAGTCATGGCGGAAGAGAGCGAGCTTTGAAAATGGATCACCGTGGCGAAGCCATCTGCCCATGAACCAGTTCTGGAAGGTCATCCAGAAGCCCACGTACTTGCCAGAAGCCGTGGAACGTTCGACTTCGTCGCAGAAGGCGTCATTCACGAGTTCATCGGCATCCAGAAAGAGCACCCACTCCGTCTCGATCTCATGGTTGTCGAGATACCAGGTGCGTTTCTTGGGCGGTTTACCGTTCCAGTTGAAGATCACATATTCGGCGCCATGTTCTGCGGCCACCTTGTCTGTTCCGTCTTTGCTGTCGGAATCGACGACGACGATCTTCTGGAATCGTTTCAGGCGAGCCAGGCTGCTGGCAACTGTTTCGGCATCATCCTTTACTGGAAGGATGACGGTCACAGGAATCTTGCTCACGACGACCCCCCAGACCCCGGGTGGTCGGGACATCGCGTCGATTGATCATCGTATTTCCTGAGCATGATCGCCGAATGATATCGGGATCAGCATGTCACCGGGCATGTCTTTTCAAACGCCAGCCACGAACCGAGCCTGCATCCTGCGCAGCTCGGTTCGTGGGGCGTTCACAAATCAATGGGAGATTCAGTATCAGTCTTCCAGGGCCTGGTAGATCACGTCGAGGAGCTCAGCCTCCCGATCGGCGGTGACTTCCCAGAACATGGCTCCACCAAGGCCATTTTCCTTGATGTAATCCATCTTCAACTGGATCGACTCCGGATCGTCATATGTGATGAAGTGACCTCCATGGCTGGTTGGACTCCAGGCCCATGGCACCTTTGAAACGTCGTCCCAGAACCGAAAATAGTTGCCGGAAGCGATGAACGAGGCGATCTCGGTGTAGTCGTTCATGCCTGTGGCACCACTCGACCAGTCATCCCAGGTTCCTGGAGGAACCAGTGTGGCCGATTGATACAGGCCGTTGTTATCCGAATTTACGCCACCCCATGCTCGCCCATAGAAGGGCACACCCATGACAATCTTGTCGGCAGCGACGCCAGCGTCCAGCCATGGCGAGATCGATTCATGAGCGTTGTAGAAGTTTCGGACATTGGGATTCGGAGATGGGTTTGCAGGGTTGGCGTACAAGGGGCTGTGGTGTCCGGTCAGGGACAGATCCCAGGTACCCATGAAGTCATAGGACATGGTGTTTACCCAGTCCAGGTGGGAAGCCAGTTCTGCAAGCTCATAGTTCTCCAATTTGTCGACACCACCTGCAGCGGCAATCGTCAGGAGATATTCACGACCATCCTCAGCACCAGCGGCATCCAGCTGTGTGCGTAGTTCTTCTGCAAGGAATGTGTAGTTCTCTCGATCCTCTGGCCGGTACGTGTTACCTGACAGACCACAGCACACGGGATATTCCCAGTCGATGTCAACACCATCAAAGTTGTAGGTGCGAATGAATTCGACGCAGGATTCTGCGAAGACCTGTCGTGATTCCGGCGTTTCAGCAACATCTGAAAATTTGCCCGACCACGTCCAGCCACCAACGGAAATCAACGTTTTCAAATGAGGGTACTGGGCCTTCAGGACATTGTTCAGCTGGTTATATGTGCCACGGTAAGGCTGTTCCCAGGTGTCACCGGGATAGGCACGATCAATGGCTGCATAGGGATCACCTATGGCAATTCGGCCATCATCACCAATATTGGCAAAGGCGTAGTTTACGTGTGTGATCTTGTCGAGCGGCATGTCTGCTGGATGGTAGTCCCGTCCATAGATGCCCCATTCGATGTAGTAACCAACGATTCTCTTGTTGGTTGGTCCGGTAGCGGGGCAGTCGCCCCAGGCGGCCAGGACTGCGAGCATGTCATCAACATCAATTACATTATTGCCATCGATATCTGCTGCGCATGATTGGCAAGGGCCCCAACCGTCAAGGATGGCCAGGATATCTGTTACATCAACCGTGCCATTGCCGTCCGTGTCGCCAGGACAGCCCGGCGTTGTATTTCCATCATCACCATCATCTTCATCACCATCATCGCCATCGTCTTCACCATCGTCAGTCCCCTGATAGATGATTTCAATCGGCAGACCATTGAACTCGGCCGCCGATATTGTTTCTTCAAGTACGCCAGTCGCCTGGTAACCGATGCTTACGGTCTCACCAGGATTAACTGTGCTATTCCAACCGTCATCAATAAAAGTGTCACGATTGCCATCGGCGGACCACTGGCAGTTCCAGGCAGATGTGATGCCAGGACCGTCTTCAAACCAGAAGTTCCAGCCATCAATGGCTTCATTGCCATCATTTACAAACTTTATTTCGCCACTGTGCCCGTCTTCCCAGTTGTTGGTTGTCTGGATCGAAAGGCTGTTGACATCGGCAATGGAGGCGCTTGTTGTCACCAGTGCCAAACTGCAGGCGAGGCCTGCTCTCGTGATAATCATCATTTAATGGCCCTCTCAGGCTTGGATTGGCCGGGTTCAGACGTCTGTACCTTGTGCAGCCAGTCCGTATTGATCAACTGATACGGATCCCAGCCTCATCGGTTCCTTGTCAAGGATAGTTCATTCAGGATCAGCACTTAGGCACCAGGGAAGGCTATCATCAGCACAAGTAACGTTTAAAGGGATCAAGAATCGGGTCCTTTCAAACGTCCAACTTTTGATAGAACTGGGATCCCCTTTTTCACTCATTTGCAGGGAGTCGACACGTGACACGCATTGCCGAACGTTCCGTATGGGTACGGAAGTTCTTGCGGCACGGAACAAAAATTGCCAGCCTGACTCCATCGAGTCGGTGGCTATGCAGTGCCATGTGTCGAGATCTCGATCCCGCTAATCCCCAGGTCATCATTGAATTGGGAACAGGTACCGGGCCACTTACAGAGATGATTGTGGATCGGATGCACCCGGAGAGCACCTTTCTTTCCATCGAAGTGGATCCTGATCTCCATGCCATTGCAACTTCCCGCTGTCCAAAGGCGGACATTGTCAATTCCAGCGTTGAACATCTTCCAGATCTTCTGGCGGAACGTGATATTGAGCACATTGATCTCTGCCTGAGTTGCCTACCTGTTCCAAGTCTGCCCCAGAAAGTCAATCGAGTCATTTTCGATACCTGGAAACGTATGAACACTACGGGTGTCTTTACGCAGATAACACAGGTTCCCTGGTGGTATCAAACCCTTTATCGCAGGGTATTCAGGGAGGTTAAATTCGAACTAGTAATGATGAGTGCGCCTCCTGGAGGTGTTTATCATTGCCGTAATATCTATGAGGACTTTCTTGAAAATCACCGTCTTCCGGGTAAGGGGTCTTGAACTAGTTTTCACAGGGAGTGAGCATCATGGGCGAATCTCTACCACGCAACAAAGCACTTGAAAACATCTTGATTGAAATGCTATCCACTCGAGAGCGTGCCGCAGACTGGGTTAAAACAGATGCGGAACTGGATCCGGAATCACAGCGACTCATGGGTGACATGAATCGGGGTGACCAGGCTTCCATCCAGAAATTCTGTGCGTGGGTCCAATCACTCGAGCAGGACCTTCCCATTACGGTCAGCAGTCCTGATGGTGGTCGAACCTGGAAGATGGAAGTCGAAGAGGCTGGCCGCTCATCGCTACCAGACCGCGACAGCGAAATGCTCGATGTGATGGCGTACATGCTCTTCGATGGACCCGAGCCGGGACCAGGCAACAAGGCGGCTGATGACATACTTGGCTTGGGACTTCCTGAGCAGTTACGGAAGGATCTCGCGGACCCCCGATAAGCCCGTATCCTGCGGCCCTCCACAGATGTAGAAGGCTTCATTGCAATATTCATTGAAATTCAAATGGGTCTTCGGCATGCGTCGAAGGCCCTTTTTTCATTTGCGGGCAAGGCGCTCACCTTTGGTTAACAGGCCCACAGGGCCTTTCAGCGGTAGTATTGTAAAAATAGGTAGTTACATGCGACTTTTGCCCGATCTGCTGCGCACTTGTAGAGGATTTGTCACGTATCTGGAAATGAATGTGACAGATACCCACGTATGCCACGGATTAGGCATGGAAGCGTTTCTGAAAGTCAGTAATTGATCGCCTGGTCCATGCCTGGTGTCCAAATCCTCGGAGTTGAAGAGACATGATCGCCACGATCGAAACAGCTGTCTGTTGCATGGCACTTGCCTCATGGGGGCCAGGTGGTGATTCGTTGCCTTTGGAGTCCCTGTCTGCGTCAGAGGCTGAAAGCTACATGGCAGGATCTCTGTTTGCTGCAGATTCCGTTCTGACAGCCGATGATTCTCATATCTCGATAGGACCTCCCGGTGGCCCACCGGTCTCCTCGACTTTGAATGAGTGGTTGCCCGGACAGACCTATGGCTGGCAGCTCAGTTGGAATCCAAGTTTGCAGGAACTCAGCTACGAGGTACGTGAATCAGCGACGGATGTCGAATTGGTTTCCTGGAGCATGGCACTCCAGAATCTGGACAGTTTGCTTTTCTCCGCCCAGGTGGATGATGTTTCGTTGACGGTAGACAACTGGGTATTGAATGGTGTCCCTCTGGATACGGATATTCTGGCCAATGCAACGGCAGACCGGATCGATCTCCTGCTCAGCGATGCTGAGCTGGAAGGTATCTGGAGACTCAAGGGCGATATCACCTTCGATTGGGATGGATCTCAGCCAGTGACAGGGGTCAGCAGCTTCGCCATCTATGGCGTTTCAGTGCCGGGACCATCCATGGGACTGCTCCTGCTGTTGCCCATGACAATCACAGGGCGACGGCGAAACCGCTCCTGACATGACATGATCCGGCTTGCCTGTGACTGGGTATGGCGTTCGGCCACCAGACTCTGGATACTGCCCGTATGTCTCGATGGTGCTTGATAGCCATGATGTTGCTTGCCAGTTGCGGAGCACCCACTCCTCCGCCGGAAGCAAATGATGAACCTCGGATCATCAGCCTCAGTCCCGGCATCACGGGAACTCTTGAAGATGTCGGTCTTGGTCCCTATCTGGTGGGGCGATCCAATTGGTGTCGTACCAGAACGCGTGATATCGAAGATATTCCAGCAGTCGGCGATCTTCATGAGCGTAACTGGGAGGCGATCCTGCGTATTCGCCCAACACATGTCTTCTTCCAGGCTGAGGATGTAAAGACGGATCAGGCGCTGGTTGAACTTGCAGAGAGACATGGCTGGCAATTGCGAGCCTGGCCACTTCGCACAGTGAGTGAGATCCAGCAGGTTCTTGTGGATCTTCCAGCAGTCATCGAATTTCAGGATGAACAGCTGCAGGATGGTCTGGCATCACGTTGTGACCAGTTGGTCACCTCAACATCCAATTCCATTCGGCCAGTCGACATCGCCAGCGGCCGGCGTGTACTTCTGATCAACGACGGCCTGCCACCATTGGCATGGTGTGAAGATTCATACCTGGGAGAGCTGCTTGAGGCGACGGGCGCCGAGAACGTTGCAGGCCAGGGGGGCTGGAAACTCCTGTCGATGGAGGATGTCGTTCGACTTCAGCCCGATCTTGTTTTCGTCGTATCCGAGCAGGAAACCGATTCGCCTCCAGCCATCCTGTCAGGTTCGGGGAACGCGATTCAACCAGAGCAATGTCTGCAACTTGTTCATCCCAGAATCAATCTGCCAGGCCCACACCTGGCGGAGACTTCATCAAGGATGAGGGTTCTGCTTTCAGGCGGCTGATGATCAGGAGCTGGTCGGTGGTTCCGAGTCCAGGGGAATGCTTCGAATCTCAATGGATTCAATGACATGTTCACCGGTGCCACCACCAGGTTCGAACATGATGCTCGTAATCGGCTGATCGGATCGCATTTCAAGGAAGAGTTCGCTGAGTCCGCCACGAATCGGTTTCGAGTCACTTCGATCCGGGGACATTTCCTCGGACTCTGCGGACCAGAACAAGGAGGATTGTCCCAGGCCGGGTGAATCCAAGAGAATCCTAGCCACGTGTCGATGATCCGCGGGCAGTTGGAGGTCGTTGAATACGATTGCGGACGAGATTCCAGTTGACTGCGTCGTGATTCGCCCGTTTTCCAGGGTTGCGACGACGCCATCAGCCGGGAACATTTTTTCAGGTCCCGTATCAAGCAACGACCAGACCGGTTTCGCTTCATCACGTTGCCAGACCAGGGACGGCGCATCGGGGTCTGGATCGGCCATGAGTCGTACGAAGGTCTCAGGGGCAATACGTTCAACTACTTCGAGAACCACGGTGTCATATTCCTCTAATGCCTGCTCGATGGATTCCGGTGTCGCATCCGAGTAATGCATGAACGTGATGTCTTCGAAGTAGGGGCGAATCAAAGGTCTGGCAATAGAGCCAATGCATGAATCATGCATAATGAGCGTTCGTCCGGGTATCAGCGGAAGACCCTCAGTTGATGCGAATGTCGAACGAACAGGACACTGCCAACTGTGTGGATCCTTGTCTACCGCCTCAAAGTCATCAAATACGTTGCCTTCAAACGTCACCTGCTGAGGCAAAACACCTGCTCTCGCAGTGACCATGACTTCCTTCTGCCGCATAGGCATCGAGGTCAACCCACAGAGTGAACGAAGATCGCCGGGATACTTGATCGTCTGGGTCTTGATCACACTGGAATCATCCCAGGTTCCAGGTTGAATCGAATCAACGATTGCTTTCGCCATGACGCTGCCACCATGCCAGTTCTGGTGGGTGTCATCCCGGAAATAGAGTTCTTTTCCCACGTTCTCCTTGGACTCCCGCATGGCGGCATGGAGGTCAATGATGCGATCATCATCTTCCTGGGCGAACCATTCTTCGAAACGCGCCCGATCCGCTGCGGTATGGCTGATGTCACGCCGTCCATCACGGGTGAGGTGCTCGGGATAGATGGTGTGCTTGTCAGGTGTCAGAAGCACTCGGAATGTCGTGGATGAATTGGCATTTCTTGCCAGGAAGTGGTTCAAGCCATCGATTGCTTCGGTGACATTTCTTCCAGGCTGATGCCAATGACCTCCATAGCTCTGCAGGATGAAGAGCCAGCCATCATCACCTCGGTCGACTGCGCCGATGCGACGTTGCCCGAGCAGTTCAATTTCAACCCAGGTCTTCCCGGCAATGAGATCTCCACGGAAAGGAACATGCTCCCTCAGCCAACTGGACAGACCATCCCATTTCGCTGTGTCCAATGTGTCACTTGCGCTCTCGATCTCCGGGAAGGAGGTTGGTTCCCGGTTCTCTACCTCGCGTATGAAGGTGGCATTCCGTTCAAACAGGAAAGGAGACAGGACAACCGGGCCGCAAAGCAGCACGAGTATGACGATGCCCGCAAATGAATTTCCTGGTTTTGACATCAGAATTGGAAGTAGAGGAATGGTGAGAAGGTGCCCCCGATCACGATGATCAGGGCAAGAGGCAGGAATATGCAGGATAGCGCGATGCGGAAGATGGCGGCTCCGGTGTGATCAGATTCATCCAGCCACCGCCCGGTACTGATTCGTCCCGGCATGAGTGCAATCAAACTGCCCAGCACAAGGAAGAAGATGCTTTGTGTGGTCAACACGGAATTGAGGTTTCCGGAAACCGAGGTCAACGGGAAGTCGAAGAGTGTGGCGTAGTAATCACCGGCATGCGAGATATCCACTGCTCTGAAGACCACCCATCCCATCATGACGACGAAGAAGGTCGCCAGTCGACGGAAGGGGACCCAGCCAAGCATCTCAGGACGAGTTTGTCCGGTCAGTCGATCGCAGATCAGCCAGAATCCGTTGTAGATGCCCCAGATAATGAAGGTCCAGTTGGCGCCATGCCAGAAACCAGTCAGCAGGAACACGATCACGAGATTGGCATAGGTTCTCGACTTGGAACACCGTGAACCACCCAGCGGAATGTAGACATAGTCACGGAACCAGTTGGACAGGGTGACATGCCACCGTCGCCAGAAGTCCGTCATGCAGATGGCCGAGTAGGGCCGCTTGAAGTTCTCCGGAAGTTTGAAACCGAACATGCGCCCCATACCGATGGCCATGTCGCTGTAGCCGGAGAAGTCGAAGTAGATCTGGAGCGTGTAGGCAAGAAGCCCGATCCAGGCATCACCGGCATTCAGTTGGGCATCGGTTGCAAAGGCTGCATCCGCGATGACCCCCACGCTGTCAGCGATGACGACTTTCTTGACAAGTCCATGGGCGAATCGAATGGTTCCTGAAGAAACATTGTCCCAGTCAAATGGTCGCGATTTGAGCTGCGTGCTGATCTCGTGGTAGCGGACGATCGGGCCGGCGATCAACTGGGGGAACAGTGACACATAGAGCGCGAAATCGATTGGATTGAGCATCACCTTCGCCTGGCCGCGGGCGACATCAATCACGTAAGAAGTTGCCTGGAAGGTGAAGAAGGAAATGCCGATCGGAAGGACGATGTCTGTCCAGAGGATTTCATCCATGCCGATGCTTGTGCCAACATCATTCATCTGGTCAACGAAGAAGTTGGCGTACTTGAACCAGGCGAGGATGCCGATGTTCAGAATGACCGAAAGCGCAATCGAACCGTTTTTGACAATGTTGCTGCCGGTGCCCCTCGCGCGATCAGCAAGGAGGCCCAGGAACCAGTTGCCCCCAATCGAGATCAGAAGCACGATTACGAAATCGCCGCCTCCCCATGTGTAGAACACAAGGCTGGCAATCAGGAGCCAGAGATTCCGGAGCGCGGGCCCGATCCCGAGCAGGGCGTAGATGCCCAGGACGACCGGCAGGAAGAAAAACAGGAAAGTCTGGGAGGAGAAGACCATGGGGGTATGTGACGTTGCTGCAGGCGGTAGGCGGCATGATACCGGGCCTTGCCCCGGGCACGTCATCAAGTCGTCGCTTTCATAGCCCTGAAGCCCTACAATGGCCGATCACTTACCCACGGGAACCTTCACATGACACCACGCAAGGGCATCATCCTCGCAGGCGGTTCTGGAACGCGGCTGTATCCGGTCACCAGGGCTGTGAGCAAGCAATTGATGCCGATCTATGACAAGCCAATGATCTACTACCCGCTCTCGGTCCTCATGCTGGCCGGTATCCGGGAAATCCTGATCATCAGCACCCCCAACGACTTGCCTGCCTTCAAGCGGCTGTTGGGGACCGGTTCAGATTGGGGTGTCGAGTTCACATATGCCGAACAGCCACGCCCAGAGGGGCTGGCCCAGGCCTTCCTGATCGGCGAGGACTTTATTGGGGGCCATCCAAGTTCACTGGTTCTGGGGGACAACATCTACTTCGGCCATGATCTGGTGACCAGGTTGGAGCGTGCTGATTCCCAGGAAGATGGTGCAACCGTATTCGCATACAGGGTGAGCAATCCCGAGGCCTTCGGTATCGTTGAATTGGGTGAAGGCAACAAGGCGATCAGCCTTGAGGAGAAGCCAAAGGAACCGCGATCAAACTTCGCTGTGACAGGGCTTTATTTTTATGACACCGATGTCGTTGAGATTGCCAAGGGAGTCAAGCCTTCCGCTCGTGGGGAGCTCGAGATCACCTCGGTCAACGATGTCTACCTTCAGCAGGACCGTCTTCACGTGGAGATGCTGGGTCGAGGCGATGCATGGCTCGATACGGGGACTCACCAGAGCCTTCTGCAGGCATCACAGTTTGTTGAGACAATTGAAACCAGGCAGGGACTCAAGATTGCTTGTCCCGAGGAAATCGCTTGGAGAGCCGGATGGATAGCAGACGAACAACTGGAGAAACTGGCGCGACCGCTGTCAAAGAACGAGTACGGGGAATACCTGCTCGATCTACTCAGGGAGCCGGTAACGACGGCATGAAGGTGATTCCGACAGCCATTCCTGACGTGCGGATCATCGAGCCGCAGGTCTTCGGTGACCATCGGGGTTACTTCATAGAGACTTGGAACTCCCAAAGGTTTGCGGAGCAGGGTATCGATGCTTCGTTTGTCCAGGACAACTTCAGTTTCTCGAAGAAGGGAACGCTCAGGGGCCTGCATTACCAGGTCGAGCAGACCCAGGGAAAGTTGATGCGTGTTGTTCAGGGCGAGATCTACGATGTCTGCGTCGACATCCGGCGATCATCAGCCACGTTCGGCAAATGGGTCGGCGTGAATCTCTCCTGTGAGAACAAGCGATCCCTCTGGGTCCCACCTGGAATTGCCCATGGCTTCCTGGTTCTCAGTGAAGTAGCTGCCTTTGAGTACAAGTGCACAGACTTCTACGCGAAGGAACATGAACGTACGTTGCTCTGGAATGATCCGGCCCTTGGTATCGACTGGCCAATCCCGGCTGGTTTCGAGCCATTGATCACCGAGAAGGATCGCGAGGGTCAGGTATTGCTGAAGGCGGATGTCTTCCCGTGAAATGCCTGATTACCGGTGCGGGGGGGCAGCTTGCCATGGAACTGGTAAGGCATGCCCCAGGTCTTGCTGAACTCCATGCGCTCGACATCGAGACGCTGGATATCACGGTGCGCCAGCAGGTCATGGATCAAGTCAGCGCAATCCGGCCTGATGTCGTTTTCAACGCGGCAGCCTGGACGGACGTAGACGGTGCGGAATCAAACGAGTCTTCTGCTGCAGCCGTGAATGACAATGGCGCTTCTCATCTTGCGCAAGCCTGCGGGGAGTTTGGCGCCAGATTGGTTCATGTGTCAACGGATTTCGTATTCGATGGCAACTCGGACACTCCATACAAGGTGGATGATCCAACCAACCCACTGTGTGCCTATGGCCGTACCAAACTCGCTGGCGAGCAGGTGGTGCTGAAGACCCTGGGTGAATCAGCGATGGTGGTTCGTACAGCATGGCTGTACTCGGCTCACGGGAAGAATTTCCTTCGCACGATGCTTGATCTGATGTCCAAGCGGGATCAGCTGAGCGTCGTTGCAGACCAGCGTGGCACGCCGACATCTGCGGGCAGTTTGGCAAGGGCATTGTGGGACCTTCTTCAAGAGAAAGCCTCCGGCACCTACCACTGGACTGACGGCGGTGAAGCAACCTGGCACGAGTTTGCAGTTGGCATACATGACGCGGCCCGCGAGAAGGGGTTGCTTGATCGTGATGTCACGATCGATCCGATTCCCGGGAAGGATTGGCCTGCTCCCGCAAAGCGACCTTCCTACAGCGTTCTGGACATGTCCCGGACCGAGGCGATGATTGGACGTACTCCGCGTCATTGGCAGGAGGAAGTCAGAATCGTCATCGATGAACTGGCCACAGCCGCCGCGGGGGATCATGGCGGATGAGTGGTTCCAATCACATTTCCTATCGTCAACCAGAGTCCTCTGAAACATCTCCGGAGTTCACTGGCGAACGATTCATACCCGGTGTTGGCGGGCAGATCGAGGTCGAGCACGTGCACCGCTATCTGCTGGCTCGCCAGTTTGCTGCGGATCGTGATGTTCTCGATATCGCTTGTGGTGAAGGATATGGAACGGAACTTCTTGCGAGCGTAGCGCGTTCTGTCGTCGGAGTGGATATTGATCAGAAGACCATCGAACGTGCCCGGCTTGTGCACAAGGGTCCCGGGATTCGATTTGAAACCGGTTCCTGTCTTGCCATACCGCTTGAAGACGACTCGATTGATGTTCTGGTCAGCTTCGAGACCATCGAGCATATTGCAGATCACGGAGCGTTCATGACGGAAATTCGTCGTGTACTGCGGCCTGGTGGATTGCTGCTGATCTCGACTCCAGATCCGGACAACTATGGCCATGATGATGAAGGCGACAATCCGTTCCATGTAAAGGAACTCAAACGAAGTGAGTTCGCCAATCTCATCGACAAGAGCTTTGCTCATGCCATTTACGGCGCACAGCAATGTCTATCGGGTTCAGTCATGAACCCTCTGGACGAGACGAGCAACATGACGCCTCCAGGGGTGTACCGCCTTCATTCCGAGGAGATGTCGATCGAGGATCTGGGCCAATTCGGAAAAACAGCCCTGTATCTGGTGGCGATAGCCACGGATGGCGTACTTCCGAAGGTCAATTGGAGCCTGTTGGACGATCCGGACTACGCTATTGAGAATGTCATGCGTCTTCGGCATGACACTTCTCTGGTGGTACGTTCCGTGCATGAACTGAAGAAAACCAACGAATCAATTCGTTCTGAATACGAGGCCGCGCTGACTGCAGCGAACAGCGAGCTGGCTGCAGTGCGCCGATCCATGGTGGTTCGCATCGCTTCCAGACTGGGGCTTGTGAAGAAGACTCCCGAGGACAGAGCATGACCGAAGTCTGTCCAAGGCTCATAGCGTTCTATCTTCCGCAGTTCCACCCGATTCCGGAGAACGATGCATGGTGGGGTCCTGGTTTCACCGAGTGGCGCAATGTCACACGAGGGACGCCGCTGTACAAGGGGCATCGTCAGCCGCGTCGCCCTGCGGATCTGGGCTATTACGACCTTCGAATTCCAGAAGTACAGCAGGAGCAGGCAGATCTCGCCGCCAGCTTCGGCGTTCATGGCTTCTGCTATTACCACTACTGGTTTGCTGGAACGCGACTTCTTGAGCGACCGCTCGACACCGTTCTCAAAACCAGAAATCCATCACTTCCATTCTGTGTCTGTTGGGCCAATGAAAACTGGACCAGGAGATGGGATGGGCTGGAAGACGAGATTCTCATCGGGCAACAGCATTCGCCCGAGATCGATCAGCGTTTCATACTTGATCTCATGCCAACTCTTGCTGATGACCGTTACATCACGGTCGGCGGCAAGCGGCTTCTCATGGTGTATCGACCATCACGCCTTTTCGATTGCCGTCGTGCCACTGATACCTGGCGGGATGAGGTGCTCAAGGCGGGCCTGGGCGACCTGCATCTCGTGATGGTTCAGCACGGCGATGACAACCCTTTGCAGATGGGCTTTGATGCCGCTGTCGAGTTCCCTCCTCATGGCATGGCTGTTCCGGACATTCAGCACAAGATGGATGGCCTGGATCCCGAGTTCAAGGGGGGGATCTACGAGTATGACGCACTGGCAAAGCTGGCCAGCAGTCGACATCGACCGCATTATCCGTTGCATCGAGGTGTCATGCTTGGTTGGGACAATACGGCTCGTCGCGGAAAATCCGCAACGGTTTATCACGGCGCAACTCCACAACGGTATCGGGAATGGCTCGAAGCCATGCTTCAGGATGCCAAGAAACATGGTGGTCCTGATGATGTTGTATTCATCAATGCCTGGAATGAATGGGCAGAGGGAACCTACCTGGAACCTGATGAAGACAACGGGCATCAATGGCTTGAAGCAACACGTGAAGCAGTGGAATCCATCGGCGGCCAAGCCGGACATGTCGGCACGATACAGGCTGCCGTTGCGATCGAAGCCGACCCGACTGCCGAAGATGTCACGCGACTGTTGAAGAACCGAAGGCGAGCACGGAGTCGGCAGCGATTCCAGACACTCATGGTCCGCTCAGGCAACTTCATGCGACGCCCCGGAAAGATCAGCAAGCTGAAAAAACATGGCTCTGCAGCACTGGCCGCGATACTGCGTAAACTCCTGCCAAATCGAGGACCCGGAAAAGCGGCCATGGAGCCTCTCTGGCGAAACGTATCCGGGAGCAAGTCGTCAGGACGACACGCTGTCATGTTCGTTGGGCATGATTCTCATCTCGCAGGCTCTCAGATGCTCCTGCTTGAGATGCTTCGCATGGCCAGGGAGTCCAGTCAGATCAACCCGAGCCTTCTGCTTCTTGGAGATGGTGTCCTGGAGCCGAATTATCAGAAGCTGGTCAACACGTGCAACATCATGCCGATGCTTGAGGCCGGCATCTCGCCGGATGATGCGATCGCATCAGCCATCGAGGCAGCACCAGTCAGGCCAGAAGTGGCGATCTGCAGCACAATCGCATGTGCAGGAGCGGCTCGCGTATTCCGGTCAATGGATATTCCAGTTGTTCATCTCATCAACGAACTGCCGACGACCGTTGAATGCAATGGATGGGAAGATCTGGTCATAGATATTGGTTCATCTGTTCGACGCATGGTCTTTGTCTCACGCTTCAGCCAACAGGCCTTTGTGAACCGATTCGGGCTTGATGAGTCTCGATGTGCCATCGTTCATCCCGGATGGCTTGGCAATGGCCATGTGCAGTCGGATCATGATCGACTGAGAAGCAGGATTCGAAAAGAACTGTCATTACCCCAGGATGCCCTGATCGTTCTGGGCTGCGGCCAGATCCATCCACGCAAGGGTGTTGATCTCTTCGTTCAGACGGGAGCCAAGGTGCTCTCACAGCCAGGAACCGAATCCGTGCACTTTGTCTGGATCGGCGACGGGAGTGCGGATGACACTCGGTGGGTTGCTCACGATATTGCAATCCTTCCATGTAAAGACCGGATGCACCTTGTCCCTTCCAAATCAGACATTCATCCATACTTCGAGGCTTCGGATCTGTACGTCCTCTCTTCCAGAGAAGATCCATACCCAATCGTCTGTGTGCAGGCCATGGCAGCAGGATTGCCGGTCATCGCATTCGATGGTGTGGGCGGAGCGCCTGAAGCGCTCGTGGATGGGACCGGTGTTGTTGTTCCGTTCCCTGACACTGCAGCCATGGCGGATGCGATCGTGAATCTTGTCAGAGACAATTCAGGACGAAAATCCATGGGCGATGCCGCCAGGGCGCGTGCAGAGGCAACCTGTAGTTCGCGACATCACTTTGATGGGATTCTGAATGTCGTTGCGACGACGTGCGGCGTGGATCTACGCGAGTCCCTGGTCAAGTAACCAACAAACGTAACGGTCCATGGAGTATCGATCCCGGACGATTTCCCGGGCTTGCTGTCCGATGCTTCTGCACCGCGAAACATCTGAAGTCCATTCATGGACAGTAGCCGCCATGGCATTCACATCCCCAAACGGGACGACAGTTCCGCCGCCGGCATCCAGCATTGAAGGTGTACCTCCGGAATCCTGGAAACAGGCCACCGGCATGCCGCAGGCCATTGCCTCATGGACCACACATGGGAAAGGATCTTCTCTGGAAGTCAACAGATAGAGATCACTTGCCCTGAAGGCTTCCTCGGTGTCGTCGACTTCACCTGTGAAATGCAATCGGTCAGAAATACCGGCTCTGGCAGCATCACGTGGGCACCAGAAGGTGGGATCAAGATAGGTATCAGCGCCGCTGCCGATCCAGACGAAGTGAACACGTGGATCCAGACCATTCCGAAGTGCCGCCAGAGCGGACAACAGGAACAGTTCCGGGCCCTTCCTGAGTTCCAGGCTGCCGCAGCCCAGGACGATGATCGCATCATCATCAAGCCCGAGTTTCTGCCGGAATGACTTGCGTGCCTTGTCGTTGAGTCCATCCAGGAAAGATTCCCGAATGAGTCCCTGGGGGTGAACGACACCATGATCTTGTGGAAGATCAGCCCAGTCGCAGGCTACTTTTCGCATTGCCTCACAAGGATAGACCAGCAGATCTGGGCTCTCCGCGACCAGGTGGTAGTCATCCTTCGGTGAATTCGTTGCAAAGTCATGGACGAGGGACAATGTCCGCCATCCAAACCGCCTGATCCACCGGGCGAAGTACCAGGTTGGTGCCGTGTTGCAGATCGCCATGCGGTCAGGAGCTTTTTCCAGCATCCGCATGATCGTTCGTCCATAGGAGGTGGGTGCGCCCCAGGGGTTCAGTTGCTGGCCATCAATCAACCATGAAACTTCTGCAAAGTCATCCAGGAGAGGACCTGGATTGGCGTATATGACGGCACATTGCGCATCGTGGTCACGAGTTAACCGACGGACGATGTCCAGTGCGAGCAACGGACCACCGGTACGCGATGTGGAATGGGTGACAAGCAGTACGACAGGTCGCTTCGGGTCAACAGTGATCGCCGCAGGATCAACCGATGGTCCAGAAGCGGTTATCGCGGGTGGCGGAGTGCCAATCACCTTCTTTGCCGCTTGCAGAACCGGTGCCGGAGTGACCCGCTTGATTACTTTCTTGAGCGATGAAGTGGACTCTGCCGCGGGAGCGTTGGCTGAATTCTGTTGATGAGCCGGGGCAGATGCCGCGAGATTCATGCCGTCTGTTGTTGGTGTAGGCCTTGCCATCAGATCGAGCTCTCGTATTCGGGGTTCATCCAGCCCTCCAGCTCTTCCAGGCCGTTGGACCTGAGCTTCGCCATCGAAGACTCGAGATGTCATGTTGGGGTCAGGGTTCCGAGGCGGCAGAACATTCTGGTCGATGCTCTCGATGATGGGGCGATCGCTGAAATGGGGTCGGATCGCAGTGCAGAACCATGGCCAGTATCGCGGCCAGTTTTCCGGGAGCGGCGCCAACGGATTGGGTGATGGACCTGTGCGTGCCAGGGAGAGGAAGCGATGAAGCCCATCCCTGCCTTCCTGGGCCATCAGGTGCTGGACACGACCAGTCGTGTTCTGAGGGTGCACTCGATACCTCATGAGCACTTCAGGAACAAAGACGGGTTCGGCATAGAACGTCGACCTCAACAGGAAGTCCCAGTCATGAGACAACTGGTGTTCACTGAATCCACCGAGTCGTTCATAGAGGCTTCGGCTGAAGACAAAGTTGCCGCTCGTAACTGCGGGATTGTTTCTGAGAAGGGCGAACCCCCGGGTCGGACAGGCCGCGGCACTGGCCAGGACCTCCTGATACCAGCCGAACTCCGGTGCGTCGTTCTGGAGCGGCTGATCGTGTTCATCAATCATCTCCACAAGCGTGAAGGCCAGACAATCGGTGTCTGCGGAGAGTCGTGGTGCCACGCTGGTAAAACGCCCAGGAAGAAAAGCATCATCTGAATTGAGGATGGAAAGGAAATCCCCGCGAGCATGCTCGATGCCTCTCATGATGGCAGCATGGGCGCCGCGATTTTCCTGTTCGATCAATACCGTGCGCTGCAAAGGGCTGTTCTTGAGACAGCGGCGGATGATCGGCAGGCTGTCGTCGGGAGATCCATCGTCAACAACGACCAGTTCGATCTCCAGGCCATCGGCTGCCTGCATGAAGACCGATTGAATGGCAGCCTCGATGTACCGGGCGTGGTTGTAGGACGGGATGACGACAGAGATCCGCATGGTCGGGGGGAGTATAGGTCGCAGTGGGGATGATCAGCGGCCCCGTGACTCCAACGCCTTGCCGAGCAGTTCCTGGAACGCGCCATCAGCGATCGTGGCCAGCATGACCTCGCAGAACTTTCGTTCTCCAGCTTCGAAGATCACCGTATCAGCGGCGGCCAGGGCATCGGCGAGTGCTTGAAGGTCACGGGCATCATTGGCATGTACTGAGACCAGGTGTTCGAAGTACTCATGGCCAACGGAGCCAGCGTGATCCCAGAACGAATCCCTGATGATGAGGCTGTCGCCACTGATCAATCGCCCGGCATCACCATGTTTTCTGGTGACTACTGCCGGTATGGAATCGGGTGGATCCTCCAGCACCATGTCGGTTGTTCCAGGGCGACGTGCGGAGTAATAGTGCAGATCCCGTTGCACGGAAGATCCCGACAGGCGATCCAGATCGAGATTGGCGGAAATCGTCCTGTTCAGGAAGATCTCATCCGGGTCATACAGACCGGGCTGAAGTTTCTGGACAACAGCCTCGACGAGGACTTCTGCACCATTCCATGTCCAGTGGGTATCAGTCGGGTAATAGAGATGTTCCTCAGGGGAGGCAGCGTGACGCGCCCTCATCGCCGGCGTGATGTCGATGAACCAGTCGCCTTCTGAAGCCAGCTCCATGCGCATGGCTTCTGAACGGTCCTGTGCGGAATCGTGTTCTGATCGAATCCAGGCAGGCAGGCCTTCTTCATGGATGCTCGCCTTGTTTGGCACCATGGCAACGACGAAGCGAATGTCGTTCTGCTCAAGCATGTTGGCAATGGTTGCGAGGCGTGAAGCAATTAAGGATCGCTCATCATCAGGACAGTGGGAATCGAAGGAGGTTGCCACATAGAGCCAGTCGCCCTGGCCGATGACGACCTTGTCGAATGGATTTGGTATCAGCCCTTTGCGTGCCAGATTCGAACGGAAGCCGACAAGATGCGTTCTGAACGGCATTCGGTCTTCAAGCGCCACGGAGACCTCCTGGTAGGTCTGCTGTTGATAGGACGTGGCCCAAGTGGGTGACGGGTAGGGGACAAGGACACGCGCTTCCAGCGAGGTGTCACCGCTCAAACCGATCAGGACGAGTGGAGCGGGGATCACGATCAGGATCCAGAACACCAGGGCGAAGATGAGTCGTTCGGTTTTCATGTCTAGAACTGGAAGTAGATGAAGGGACTGAATGTGCCACTGATGATCAGCATCAGTGTCCACGGAAGAAGTACGAACAACAGGAATGCTCTAGCAATGGTTGCCAGCCGTGATGACGATGAGGTGATCCAGGGGCCTCCATAGAAGTCATGTGGCAGGAACACGGTCAGGCCACCAATGATCATCAGAATGATGTTTTCAGGCGCGAGCCACGGCCCAAGTGCTCCGGTACCGTGGAACTCGAAGTCAAAGAGCCGCCCGTAGTAGGCGAGGGCATCTGTCACAGTTGGGCACATGAAGATGGGCCAGCCCATCATCAGCATGAAGACCGTGATGATGCGCCGACCAACAGGATTCTTGACGGCATTCGGATCAATGAAGTTTCGTTTCGTGAGTCGCTCCCAGATCATGAGCACCGCGTTGTAAGCGCCCCAGATCAGGAACGTCCACCCTGCACCGTGCCAGATTCCAACCAGGATGAACAGAACCGCAAGGTTGAAGATGACTCGGGCTGCCGATCCCTTTGAACCACCCATTGGAAAGAACAGGTAATCCCGGAACCAGGTCGAGAGGGTGATGTGCCATCGGCGCCAGAAGTCCGTGAAGGAAAGCGATGAGTAGGGGCGTTTGAAGTTCTCAGGGAGTTTGAACCCGAACATGCGACCAAGGCCGATGGCCATGTCGCTGTAACCGGAGAAGTCAAAGTAGAGCTGAACGGTGAAGGCAAACAATCCGATCCAGGCAGCTTCAGTGGTCAATTCATCTATGGGAATCTCAA
The DNA here is from genome assembly GCA_029242715.1 of Phycisphaerales bacterium. Lineage (GTDB taxonomy): Bacteria > Planctomycetota > Phycisphaerae > Phycisphaerales > SM1A02 > UBA1668. The sequence continues at coordinate 350,946 of JAQWTL010000007.1, read as the reverse complement.
AGGCACGAACCTGGACAGCGCCTGCGGCATCTGCAATCACAACCTTCTTGACGAGACCCCAGGTGAACCGAATCGTGCCTTCGCAGAAACCGTCCCAGCGTTCTGATCGTTTTCGGATCTGGGAGTCGATTTCGTGGAATCGAACAATCGGGCCGGCAATCAGTTGCGGGAAGAACGAAACATACAAGGCGAAGTCGATGGGATTCCGCATCGGTTTCGCCTTGCCTCGAGAGATATCAATCACGTAGCTCATCGACTGGAACGTGTAGAAGGAGATGCCGATGGGAAGGATGACATGAGACCAGGCGACTTCGGCCACCCCCATGTATCCCCCAAACTGGTTCACGGCGTCGACGAAGAAATTCGAGTACTTGAACCAGCCAAGGATCACCAGGCTCGTCACGATCGAGATCGTGATGCACAAGGCGGCCAGCAATCGATTGCCTCGTTCATGGGCCACCATCACGATGTAACCAACGATGTAGTTGGTGATGATGGCTCCGAGGAGCAGCAGTACGAAGATGCCTGCGCCCCAGAGATAGAAGAGCAGGCTGGCGATCAGCAGGATGGTGTTTCTGGCCGGGCGTGGTGCCACGTGATAGAGCACCACGACCAGTGGTAGAAAGAAAAACAGAAACGTGATCGAAGAGAAGACCATATCGCGGTTCGCGGCCGGTCAGGTAAGTTGATCGACAGGGTACTCGCTCTGGTCATGGTTCTGTTCGATTGGTTCCTGAGAACCCTCCAGCGGCTACCATGAGGGCATGTCGACGGCTCTCCTGATACAGCCTGCCGATCTCTCCAGGCTCGGTCGCGTCAGCGTCGTGGGCGGGGGTGGCTTCATCGGCCTGAACCTCTGTCAGCACCTGGCACGCTCCGGGGTCCAGGTCACGGCCATCGATCCCAATCCACTCAGGCCCGAGGCAGTCCAGGGGCTCTCGATTCACCATGAGCCTGTCTTGACGACTGAAGCCGTCCAGGGGTCCTCGGTCGTATTCCATGTAGCCGGCTCGACGGAGCCCGCATCATCAAATGTTCATCTGCGAGAGGACATGGCCGGCACGGTCGGTCTGACGCTCGATGTGCTCGAGGCGGTCAAGGCTGCAGGCGTGCCTCAGGTTGTTCATGTCTCCAGCGGCGGAACGGTCTACGGTCCCAACGCGCCAACACCGACACCGGAATCGGCGGCAACCGATCCAGTCTGTGCTTACGGGATTTCAAAGCTCGCAGCCGAAGGCCACATGCAGTTGGCTGAGCGAATGCATGGCATGCGTGCCTTCAACCTGCGTGTCGCAAATCCATACGGACCCTGGCAGGATCCACGCCGAGGCCAGGGCGCCGTCAATGCCTTTCTCTACCGCGCGCTACGTGATGAACCAATCGAGTTGTGGGGTGACGGAGAAATCATCCGTGATTTCCTCCACGTCAATGATGTCGTCACTGCCATGTGTTCAGTGACGCTTTATGAAGGCGATGAACGGGTCTTCAACATCGGCTCAGGGGCCGGATTGTCCATTGCTCGCTTGATCAATGACATTGAGTTGCTGATGAAACGCCCGGTCAAGATCAACCGTCGGCCCGGTCGAGATGTGGATGTACCTTGTTCGGTTCTTGATATTGAACTTGCACGGCGCGAGCTGGCTTGGCGACCAATGACAGGCTGGCATGAGGGCCTTGAGGATGCCATGGTCTGGATGAAGCAATACGTGCTTACCGAAGCCGAGACGACATGAGCTCAATCACGAATGGGGAATCGACCGAGCTGTCCGTTGCGCTGTGTACATGCAATGGGGAGTCCTGGCTTGAGGAACAACTCGCCTCGATCGAGGCGCAGACGCGGCCCCCTGATGAACTGGTCATAGGTGACGATGCTTCCACGGATGCCACGTTTGGAATTCTCCAGACCTTTGCAAGGCGAGCGTCGTTTCCTGTACACATCGCCCGCCATGAACCTGCATTGGGTGTCGTGGACAACTTTGAAGTGACGTTGTCCCGTGCGCGAGGCCGCTATGTGGCACTCTGCGATCAGGATGACCAATGGCTGCCGGACCGGCTGGAACGAGGTGTTGCCGAGATCAAGGCGGCAGAAGGTGATGGCTCGAAGCCGGTCCTGGTTCACAGCGACTTGCTGCTGGTAGATGCAGATGGATGCAGCATGGGCCAGCGATTCATGGCAACCCGAGGGGTTGATGGTCACGTCAAGGATCCACTGGGCGTGCTTCTTCGCCACAACCTTGTGACTGGTTGCACTGTTACCTGCAACAGAGCCTTGCTGGAGCAGGCCAGCCCATTTCCTGAACGACTCATCATGCATGACTGGTGGCTGGCACTGGTAGCAGCCGCGGTAGGGGAGATCAGGCTTCTCGATGAGCCGACTGTTCGCTATCGACAACATGGAAGCAACCAGGTTGGTGCGTCACCCCTGGTAAGCCTCGTCGGACTCCGTCGTGTCATGCCCGGTCCTGTTGCAAGACGGGCTCTTGCTGATGTGCTGAATCAGGATGTGGAACTCGGAAAACGATTCGGTTCCCAACTGTCAGAACCTGTACGGGAATTCATCGACGCCATTCCCATCGGCGGACGTCGCCTCAGGCACGCCGCTGTGAGGGCTGGCGTTCGACCCCAGGGATGGACAAGGCGCATCCGATTCTTTCTTGAAACGATTTTCAGTGGTTACAGGAAGTATCTTTAGTGATTCAAGGTGTCACGGCTTTCGGGTCACCATGACTTCCATGTACTCCGCCTTGAGACCCCGGGTGAGGTCATCAAGCAGCACAATCGTCGTATCCAGTCCACAGGCATCGTGTATTCGATCAACGATGTCATAGCCATGGTGCCATGTCACCAGTGAACCACCTTCCAGGTCCATCGGGTTCCCGTGGTACTCCGGTTCCTGAAGATGATCGATGGAACCGTCATCTCGCCGTCTGGCCCATTGCTCACTTGGTGCAGTGCCATTCACCAGTGGTGTCGTGAAAATGTGTGCGCCACCAGGTTTCAAGGTCCGGGCGATCTCACGAAAGGCTGCATCGATGTCGAAGATGTGTTCAAAGACATCCTGCGTAATCACCAGATCAAAGCAGTTGTCTGGAAAAGTCTGCTTCTCCAGATCCTCGCTACGCCATTGACCTGTCGGGTCAAGTTCGCCCCATGGCGTATCGGGGTCGTACTGAGAGGCGACATATCCGGGACATTCCCGTGAGAGTCGGGACGAGATGCCACGGTCGCTTGCAGCGATCACCCGGTGAACACGTTCATCAGGCGATGATTCGTGCAGGTCAGCCTGTTGCCAGTCCGGATACCAATCCTTGATGACCTGCATGAGCGCGCGTTCACGGGGGATGCTGCCACACCCGGAGCAGAAGAGGTGATCTCGGAACCATTCCCGGGTGGCTTTGAAGGTGACCTCTGTCTCACAGATTGGGCATGTGCCTCGTCCGCGATAAACGGGTCGTACTTCGCGGCAGACACGGTCCCAGGCCAACCCAGGTTCCCGTGCAGCGGCCTTGATTCGTTGCAGGTGGTTTCTTACGCCCATGATGCTCCAGCCTAACGGCGTACCTAATGGTTCGCGGCTTGTCGTCTTGCCTCAGCCATCCACCCACGGCTGAACGTCTGATCAGCGCCAGATCGTCTCAGGGAGGGACCTCGGAAGATCATCGGCCAGGCCTCCAGTCGACCTCGCAGGAATGGGATCAGGCAGCGATGACGCAGGGCCTTGATGGCCAGCATGAAACTCAGCAGGCCTCTTTGGGGTACGGCACTCCACCACTGTTTCAGGGGCACGGCGGTCCAGAACAGCATGGTCGAGTTTCGGCTGACGAAGTAGGCGCGGCGGGCGGGGATCTTGTCATAGGTGAGTGAGATTCGGTGACGAACGCGGGCATCAGGAACGTGTGTGCATCGGTAGCCGTTCTTGTGCAGGCGAAAACCCAACTCGGTGTCTTCGTAGTAGCACTCCAAATCCTCACGGAAAAGTCCGCCGCAGGCCTCGATGGCTTCTGCTCTCGCCAGCATCGCACAACCAGTGGGGCCGAAGACATCTTGGATCTGCGTGTACACCGAAGCAGCCTGCTGATGACCTCGTCGAAAGCCCCAACCACATGCGGCATAAGACTGGCCTGCCGAATCCAGCGTATCGGGACTGTCCCAGCGAACCACAGAGGGAACAACACAACCGCGAGCAGAATCCGCAATCAGGACATCAAGACATTTCTTGAGCCATCCGTGCTCGACGACCGTGTCCGCATTGAGCACACCAACGAATGGGCGGTTCATGTCCCGATTTCGCCAGCCTTCACCGCAGGCACGTGCAAAGCCACCATTGACCTGTCGCCTGATGAGCCGAACACCCGGCACTCTGGCTTCTGCAATTCGATCAGCCGTGTCATCTCCACTGGCATCATCAACCACGACGATGTCGAGATCTTCAGCGGCTGGATCCGATGCCAGGCTCTGCAGACATTCCAGAACGACATCAGCGTCTCGAAAGACGGGGATGATCAGGCTGATCTGACTGCTGGGACGTTCCACGGGGCGGGTTCTCCCGTCCTCGGATCGTGATTACCGGAGAGGCTAGGCCTGCCGTTCGGCGTACCAGGATTCCTCATGAGCTTGAAAATGCTCGCCACGCTTGATCTTCCGCCACCAATCCTCGTTCTCGAGATACCAGCGGCAGGTGGCAGCCAGTCCATCTTCGAATGTCCACTTGCGTTTCCATCCAAGTGATTCGGCTGCAGCCGGATCGACGGCATAGCGATAGTCGTGTCCTGGACGGTCCGGTACGAACTCGATCAGGGAATCAGGTTTCTCAAGATTGGACAACACGCTCTGGGCGACTTCGCAGCCGGTGACTTCCAGCCGTGCGCCCAGGTTGTAGGCCAGTCCGGTCTCTCCATTATGCAGAACGATGTCAATGCCATTGGCATGATCTTCTGCATGCATGTAGTCGCGGACAGCATCACCCTTGCCATAGAGCGGCAAAGGCTTGTCATCGACGGCATTCGTGATGAACAGTGGAATGATTTTCTCAGGGAACTGGTAGGGGCCGTACGTATTGGAGCCTCGGGTGACTACGACATTCAAGCCAAAGGAAATGCCGTAAGCGAATACCAGATGCTCCGCAGCACTCTTGGATGCCGCATACGGGCTTCGTGGCTTGAAGACATCGGATTCCAGAGAATGGTGATCTGTTCCAACCAGGTCCCCATAGACCTCATCCGTCGAGACATGCAGGAACCGCGAGATTCCCAGCCGCTTGGCAGTATCAAGAAGGACAAACGTCCCCTCGACATTGGTCTTCACGAAAGGTCGGCCATCGACCAGGCTTCGGTCGACGTGGCTTTCGGCCGCAAAGTTCACTACGGCATCGCATCCCTCCATGGCCCGTTCGACCATGTCAGAGTCGGCGATATCGCCTCGAATGAACTCGACCCGGCTCTCAAGGCCAGCGAGATTTTCTGGATTACCCGCGTAGGTCAGGGCGTCATAGACCACGATCTCGCGGTCAGGGTCCTTTTCACAGACCATGCGGACGTAATTTGAACCGATGAACCCGGCGCCGCCGGTGACCATCACCTTCCCGTACTTAGACACAATTAAGCACTCCCGTTGCTTGCCCCGTGGAATCTGGTCATTCTAGCCGACCAGGGCGTTTCGTGCGGTTTCTGGTCAGTTCCCGGGCTGCTGGGTAGCATTCGAGCCGCCGGGAGCCAGAAGCCCCCGGATGAGGCCGCCATGGGAAGCCCGATCATCCCGACCACACTTCGAAATTCGGCTGACGCTCCGATCAGGGATCTGTCACCCCTGCAGCCCTTGCTGTCACCTTGGCGGCACCGGGACCTTGTCCTTCGGCTGGGCCGACGCGATATCGAATCAAGATATCGAGGCTCTGCCCTGGGTTTGATCTGGGCGATTCTGCAGCCACTTGTCCTGCTGGCCGTCTATACCTTCGTCTTCGGCGTCGTCTTCAAGATGAGGGCTACCAAGATCGGCTTGGAGGAGAGTGCTGCGCAGGTTGAAGAAGCTAGCTTTGCGATGTCTCTGTTTGCAGGCCTGATTCTTTACAACCTCTTCAGTGACTGCGTGGGCAAGGCGCCAAGCATTCTTCGGGAGAATGTCACGTTCGTGAAGAAGATCGTTTTCCCTCTGGAGATTCTTCCCTGGTCAACGATGGTCATGGCAATCTTCAATGCGATCGTTGCAACAATTGTCTTTGCTGTTTTCTACGCCTTCATCGAGGGCGTGCCACCAGTAACTGTGCTGCTTGTCCCCATCATCGTCCTCCCGGTCATCATCATGGTGCTGGGGCTCAGTTGGATATTGATGTCAATTGGTCTGTATGTTCAGGACACCCAGCAGGTCGTCGGCCTGGTGCTCATGATCGCCTTGTTCACCTGCCCGATCTTCTATCCCTTGTGGATGGTTCCTGACCCCTGGCAGAATTGGCTGTACATCAATCCCTTGACAGTCGCCATCGAAATGGTTCGTGAGGTCACCTTTGCCGGCACGATTCCAGACATCGGGATCTGGTTGATCTACCTCGGGGCATCGGTGGCCGTGGCATGGATCGGATGGACGTGGTTCATCATCACGCGGCGGGGGTTCGCCGATGCCGTCTGATCAGCCCGCCATCTCAGCTCGCGGTCTTGCAAAGGCCTACAGGCTCTTTGATCGCGGGCACCACCGTGTCCTTCAGCAATTGCCATTTGGCCTCGGCAAGCGGTTCTACAGAGAACATTGGGCATTGCAGGAAATGGATATCGATGTTGCCAAAGGTGAATCGGTAGCGGTGATTGGGCGCAACGGATCCGGCAAGTCAACATTCCTCCAGCTGCTCTGTGGCACATCCACACCTACGAAGGGCTGGATAGAGACAACGGGCCGAATTGCACCACTTCTCGAACTTGGTGCCGGATTCGCTCCGGAGTTCACAGGCCGTGAAAACGTACGACTGGCAGCATCGATCCTTGGCATTACGCGTCGGGAACTCGATGACCGGATCGAGGACATCATTGAATTCGCAGATCTCCCAGACGGCTTCATTGATCAGGCGGTCAAGCGATATTCCAGTGGCATGTATGCACGCCTTGCCTTCGCAGTCGCCATTCATGTGGACGCGGACATCCTGGTGGTCGATGAAATTCTGGCTGTCGGCGATGGCGCCTTTGTCCAGAAGTGCATGCGTGCCATCCGTGAGTTCAAGAAAGAAGGAACACTGTTCTTCGTTTCACATGACACGCCTGCAGTTCTGGCGTTGTGTGAACGTGCCATCTGGCTGGACAAAGGACGGTTGATGGCGGCCGGGCCTGCAAAGGACGTCGTCCTTGAGTACGAGGCAAGCCTGAAGCAGCGATCAGTGGGAAGTGCTGGATTTGAAGTGACCTCACGGGAGGCTCAGGCTCCAGTTGAAGATCCGCGAGCCGAGTCGCTTCGAGCTCAGGCGGCATCCGGCACAGAAGCAGTGGCCATCTTCGACCCTGCAGCCGCGAGCTTTGGTGAAGGCGGCGCAGAGATCAAGCGCGTTCGTTTTCTGGATGAGACCAACCAGGACCTGGATGTCCTGTTTGGCGGAGAGGTCGTTGAATTGGAAATCATTGGCCATGTCACCAGTGAGATTCCTTCGCCAATCGTCGGGTTCTATGTACAGGATCGACTTGGGCAGGTGCTCTTTGCCGACAACACGGCCTTTGGGACCACAGTTGAATGCATGCCTTTGAAGGCTGGTGGTGGTTTTCGAGCCGGGTTCCGATTCCAGATGCCCTGGATGCCCGCAGGCGAGTACTCCGTGGGTGTGGCAATCGCCAACGGTCCGGTTGAGGAGAGTGTTCCACAACATTGGATCGAATCCGCAATGACATTCCGGATCCATGGCTCGCACGTGGCAGTGGGTCTGGTTGGCCTGCCCATGCTTTCGGTCACCCTGGAACCAACCGTTTCAGACGCAGTTGTGCAGGAGCAACCATGACATCCCTCTGCGAGGTCTGTGGCGGCAACGAGTTCCGATTCGAAGCGGTGCTCTGGGATGAACTGGTCGAAGCCTGGGGCTTGTCGCAAGAGGAACGAAAATACATTGATCGCCAGCAGGGTGAGTGTTGCAGCAACTGCGGGGCGAATCTTCGTTCAATCGCTCTGGCAGGAAGTATTCGTTCCCATCTGGGCATGTCACATTGGTTGAAGGATGAAATGGGCCATCGAAGGTGGCGCAAACTCAAGATCCTCGAGTTGAACGAGGCGGGCACATTGTCCCCGCTGTTGAGTCAGCAGGCGGGCCATGTCCTGGGCTGTTACCCCGAGGTCGACATGCAGGCAATGGACTTTCCAGATGAATCCTTCGACCTGGTCGTACACAGTGACACGCTGGAGCATGTGCCGGATCCCGTGAAGGCCTTGTCGGAATGCCATCGAGTTCTGCGACCGGGAGGGGCGTGCTGCTTCACCATCCCCATCATCATTGGCCGTCTCAGTCGTCGCCGTGATGGATTGCCGCCTTCCTGGCATGGCGAACCAGGCACGTCACAGGACGATTGGAGTGTCCAGACCGAATACGGGGCCGATGCCTGGTGCCAGGTCCTGGAAGCTGGATTCAGCAAAGTCACCCTGACGTCCGTGGCCTTCCCCTGCGCAGTTGCCATGGCGGCTGTTCGCTGAATGAATCCGAACGGGCTGGCGATCCGGGCCTGATCCGGGGACACTGGTAGGCAGGAGGCCCGAGCCGTGACCATGCCCACCCCAGTTGGAAATACCGCTGAACTCCAGGCACGCATCGATGAGATGGGGCCGTGGTTCTATGACATGGAGCTGGGCAATGGCCTTCGCACCACATCCAAGGTTGCTGCAACCCATGACAACATCCACGTCACTCGGCGTGAAATGGTGGCAGGGGCTGTTAGAGGTCATTTCGGTGAACGGCTCGGCAGTGTGAATGCTTTGGACGTGGGGTGCCATGAGGGCTATTTCAGCTTCCTTCTAAGAGAACTTGGCGTTCCCCGGATCCATGGCGTGGATCTGAGGCTGGAGAGCCTTCAGAAGGCTCGATCGCTGGCCGAGATTGCAGGCCATGAATCGATGGACTGGACCCACTGCAATTGTGAGGAGCTGGATCATCACGTCACAGACCAGTACGAGCTGTGTCTCTGTGTGGGCCTGATCTACCACCTGGAGAACCCAATCAGGTGTCTGAGGCAGATTTCAGCCCGTTGCTCGGAAATGATTGTGGTGGAGACCCAGGTCTGTGATGAGATACAAGGTCAGACGGAGTGGGGTCGCCAGGAGTGTCAGATGCCCTATCAGGGTGGATTTGCCCTCATAGATGAGACCTGTTTCGATGACAATCCGGAGACAGGAGCGTCTCCACTTGCGTTATGCCCATCCCCAGAGGCATTGAGGACAGTCCTGCGATCTTTGGGATTCAGCCGTGTGGAGACTATTTCTCCGCCCGGCACGGGAAATGAGCAGATGCTGCGCGGCAAACGGGTCGTCGTGGCAGGTTATCGCTCCTAGGCCCAAAAAAAGTAGCATCCTTTCTATACAGAAGAGCACAAGTCATTGCTTTGGCTTGCTTTATCACTCATTTGTGAGGAATTCTGCTTGTGACCACTCAGGGGTCTGAAAAACCACAATTCCGCCTGAAGGCTTCACATAGTCGCCTGTTGATGTCCCTATAGGGTCCATGAGGGGCTCATGGTGCCAAGCTTGGCCCTTGGGTTCTCGGACCTTGAGCTTGGGGCGGTCCCAGGCGGGTTTGACAGGAGGTCCACGATCCTTACAATTCGCGTCAATTGCCGGGCCCTCGGTATATGGCCTTTTTGCATGGTGGAGATGTCATCCGCCGATAGCGGGGATTCCGGTACGTATCGAACTAGTTTGTCTAATTGGCTGTTGGTGAGAGGGCCGGCAGCATTCATGAATCTCTAGAGATGGGTTTGAAGCGTCTTGGTCGTGAGACACCAAGGCCAAACAAAGGAAAGCAAACATGTTTAGCTTTAAGAAAGCCGGCATCGCAGTGATGGCCGGTGGTCTCGTGGGCGGGTTCGCCACCGTGGCCCTCGGAGCCAGTGAACTTTACGGCGTTGGTGACATGGGTAATTTCAATTCCCCAATGCCCGACGGTAACGCTGACTGTGTGATCATCAACACACTCAACAACACAGTTGACATCTCCTACCTGGATGCCAACGGCTTGTCCGCATTGGATCGCTCTGGTCAGTTGGTAGACATTCTCGTATCCAGCAATGGTTCTGGTTATGGCAAGAACGTCAACGGCCTCGCATCCTGCATCAAGTTCCTCCAGAACGACAGCCCCCTGGCTGCCTTGGATGACCGTCAGTACAACAATGGCTGGTACGTCTGGGCAGATGTCCAGAACAACGGTACCGGTGGTACCGGTGGTAGTGGCTACTACCAGGTCGACGGACCTGCCGGCGGTTACTTCTACGCTGGTAGCAACGCTCGCCCAGACACCGTCGCGGGTGTTGGCAACCCGAATGCTCGTTACTACGACCGCTCTGATTTCGGCATGATGCAAGTCACCAGTGGTGGTACCGGCTATATGGTTGGTAACAACACCGGCCCATATAACGGCACAGGCTGGTCCGGTGGTTGGGGCGACATCAATAACACCATCAATACGAATGGTTCGCTTTGGTTGTCAGCCAATGATCAGATTGGCGCCCCCGCAGGCTCGATCGGCAGCTTCGGCATCGTCACCAAAGTTAACGGCGGCACCGATAACCCACCGGAAGAGTCTGCTTCTCGTGACATCATGGAGATTCCTACCAGCCTGATTAACCAGCCTGGTGGCACGCTTGCTCGAGACGCTGGTATTGGCGCATTTAACCTGGCCAATATCGAAAACACCAACAAGAGCATGTACATCTTCAACGACAATTCCCCTGCTGCATTGAGTGAAGGTACTTACAACGCCAACTACTACGTCAATCACAATGTGTCCTTTGAACAGTACGGCAACTTCCGTCTCTACCTGGGCCATACCCCAGCACCTGCAAACGGAAACCTTTCTGCTCTTGGTACAGCTTCAGGCACAACCACAACGTGGGATGTAGCAACCGCAGCTGGTGAGGTTGCGAATCTGGACATCGTTCAGAACTCCAACTCTTACGATCCCAACGGCGGCGCCGGCCGATTCAATGGCAACGGCACCTCTGGTATTGGTTACGAGGCTGGCCTCTTCACCATTACAGATGCTGATGGCAACGATGTAACTGGCGTAGAAATCCGATGTGAGGTCGATTCTTCTGGTCGTGTTTATGCACAGGCCAAGGGTTCGTTCTACCACGGCCTCTACAACGCCAATGTCAGCTCTGTCACCGGTGGTCCTGACCGTAGTGTTGTTACTCGACAACGGAATGAGACTGCTGGTTGGCATATCGAGAATTGCGGCAGTGGCTACCACAGCACTGCTGGTTGGACCGTTACCCCTCCAGGCTCCGGCTTCGGCTTTGATTGCAGGGGTGCACACCTCTGGGGTCAGGTCGTAAACCTGCCTTACATGGGTTGCCAGACCAATGGCACTGATTCTTGGAATGTCACTGGCATTCCTGATGTGAAAATCGAAACCGGCAGGATGGGTACAGACAGCGACGGAACTGCCCAAGTTCCTTCCGGTGCCAATACCGATGACGAATACATGATCAGCTATGGTCCTGTCCCAACCGGCCATATCACTGATGGTTATGTCCTCACTGGTGGCCAGAGTTACACAACTCCAACCACTGGCTGGATCACACCACAGCCAAACACCGGTACCGGCGGCGTCCTTGCGGGTGCAATCGGCGGCACTGGCCGTGTCACCATCACTGACGGTGGCGTAGATGTCGAAACCGACCTCTTCAACAACGGCTTCATGTGCTACATGAACGGTGACTTCAACGGCGACGGTTACGCTGACCTTCTCTGGCACAGCGACGACGCTGAGGTTACTGCGATCTGGAACATGGGTCCTCAGGGCGAAATCATGAGTGCTGGCTTCCTCCCAATTGAGGGCGTTGGTCCAGGTTGGTCCCTTGCCGGCATTGGCAAGTTTGGATACAGCGGAAAAGGTTGCGGCATCTTCTGGCACAACATCTTTGACGGCCAGACTGCTGTCTGGATTGTTGATTCCAGCCATGCCAGCGATGCTGACTGGGTTGTCGGCGGTGTCTTCCTTGACACGGTCCCACTGCTCAGCGACTCACCTCGCTGCTCCAACAACGTTGTCATGAATGCAGGCAACGCCATGTACTGGCAGGACGAGCTCACTGGACAGATGGCCTACTGGCCAGTTGCTATCAACAGCAACGTCTCATCAGGCTCAACTTCTGGTGCAGGTCTCATCTCGCTCGGTGGCAGCGAAGTTCTGTTCCCAGTCGAGTTCGCTACCAACATTGCTGGTGCGGGCAACATGTCTGGCCGCGAAGTTACTGCAAGTAACGTCCTCCGCGACATCGTCTTGGCCAATGGATTCACTGGCGAGACTCTGGTGTGGCTGATGTCTGAGAATGGCTACGCCATCGATGAGTCAGCAGTTGGCGGCGGTGGTGGCTTCACTACCAGTGGCGGCACAATCACGCTTGACAACTTCTACAACTTCCGTGGAATTGGTCAGTACAAGGTGAATGCCATCTATGCCACGATGCCAGCAGGGTTCCCCCTGCCTGGTGGCCAGACACGCGAAACATGGTTTGCTGACCTCTTCTGGTCACTGCCTGATTTCGGTTCCAACTTCTCTTGGAAGATGGATCGTAATATCAGCCTCTATGACTACAACGTGACTCCTGTCACGGGCACTGGTCTCCTGGTTGATCCTTACGACATCTCTGGTAGCAGCCCACTCGACTGATCTCCTTAAGAGACCAGTACTGAGTACTGTTTGAAATAGCAGCGGCGTGCCTTCGGGCACGCCGCTGTCTTTTTTGACATGAACAGATCGCATACTGCTGGGAATAGGCTATTTGTGGCGATCCTATAACCATGTGGATGGTTGGCCGTGATACCATTCCCGAATCGTCGGTTGGTCTTCGGCAGAAGACCCTGCTGGCGTGATTGATGGGTTGCTGATGGGCCTGGGCAAGTGAGACGCCAAGAGGGCTTGATCAGAGTGCAATTCGAGATAGGAGGGTGTCGTTGAGGCGAGCCCCGAAATCACGTTCATCCAGGCTGATCCAGCGATCAGTTTGCTGTCTTGTCCTGGGATGGATCTCCCTGGCCTGGACTGCGAACCCCTGTCAGGCAGCGGAGCACTTCCTGACACTTGGAGATTTCGGGACCCCTTCGACCGCCATGCCAGATGGATTTGCGGATCGTCTTCTATGGGATGACGCCAGATCCTGTCTGGTCATTCACTATGTAGGGCAAGACGGACTGGATCGTGATGATCGCTCTGATCAGGTTGTGCACATCGAGGTGATCGAGGGTGGCCAGAGGTACGGACGCTCAGCAGTGGGTAGCAGTGGACTTGGTGTTCGTACGGTCAACTGGACTCACCTCATCGAGTCATACCAGTTGAAATTGCTCGAAGACATGCCAGAGTTGGATGCGACTCTGAAACCCAACCTGGACATGTGGACAATTCCACTCAGGGTTCTTGAAGCTGGGACGGAGGGCGGCGGCCTGAAAGCGTCGGCCATTCTGGACGGTCGTGCTGGGGCATGGTCCTACTATCCCGTCGACCATCCCTGGGAGAACCCACTTCTGTCGGAAGAAATGCTTCCGATTTCGTTGGAGGACAATGATCTTCAGATCATTTACGGGGGAACCGGTTACCTGCTTTCACCAGCGTTGCTGGAGTCAGGCCGGGCACGATTATCGATTCGCCTGACCGGCGATGGCATTGGCACGCTTGGATTCGTGCCTGGTGGCGATCTGACACAGACACGATTCTTGCCTGGGGACAATACGCCAGTCACGGAAACGATTGACACCATTGAAGTCACGGGCGATGTGCTGAACCCTCTTTTTCCACGACCTGGCAACTGGCGAAACTTCCTGGCGCACACGCCTGCCAACGGCCATCCCCTTACGGGTTGGTCCCTGCCGTGGGCTGCCAGTGAACCGGGGCAGATTGCCAACCTGCTCATCGTTGCCGATGCAGTGGGCAAGGAGCTCGTGGCAGAAGAGATGGACTCACAAGCCGCTGACGGCGTAGCGGCAGAACGTGTCGATCAAGAACCAGATGTTGACGATGATGATTCCCTGGAAGGAAACACAAACGTCAACAGTCTCCTTGACGAATCGCCCTCTGCTACTCCTGATGACATCGGGGGAGAGATTGAAAGCTTGGCGGGTCTTGGCCAGGGAATCACAAACGATGACCAGCTGCCAATGTCCGAGCAAGAGGATGAGCAAGAGGATGAAGGCCAGTCGACAGATCAAGACAGATCTGCTGACGAACAACAAGGCGAAGCCATTGAAGGCGAGTTGGAGCCTCAGGAGTCTGAGTATCAGGAGTCTGAGCCGACCAGTGGCATTGGATATCAATCCGGTGTCTTTGACATCCAGGATTCAAATGGAACACCAGTACGTGGCTGGGTGATTCGCTACGAGACGGATGTTGATGGCCGGGTCTATGTCAATGCAAAGGGATCAGCCAAGTCGGTACGCAATAACATGACCCGAGAGCGAGTCGGCGTACCAGATGCAGTTGTGTACCGGCACGGATGGACCATCGAGCGGAATCCTGCCGCCATCCTCGATGCCAGGGGCTGGACGCTGAAGCCCCAGGGGTCAGGTACTGGTTTTCAGTGCGAGGGCATACAGCTCTTTGGGCAGTTGATTGCTTTACCACCAATGAGCAATCAGACAGAATCTCCAGATGGATATGACGTTGAGTCAGCTCCGCAGATCCTCATTGATCGACTTTCCGATGCAGGCAGTGTATTGCTTGCCAAGGCCTCACCAGAGTTCGATATGCGTGCACCTGCTCATGGGCGTATTGTCGGGGTGACCATTGATGCCAATGGAAGCGGCTACTACCGGACACCGGAAGTCATGACACTCGAAGAATCATCAGGCGAGGCAGCTCAGTTGGCGGCGTCGCTTGGGGATGATGGCCGTTGTTTCGTGACCACAGGCGATGAGGTTGCCGTTGTCAATCTCGCTGGCTGGGAAGCACATGCAGATGGCGACTTCAATAATGATGGTATTTCTGATCTGCTGCTGCACAATCCAGGAACCGGTGAATCGGCTATCTGGAATTTGAGTAACGGTGCTTCAGTCCCCGTGTACAACGGTCAACCTCAGGCCCATGCTTTGCCGAGCCTTCTGCCGGCCTGGAAAATCGGTGGCATCGGTCGTTTCGGAATGAAACAGCCGGGCTGCTGTGTGCTCTGGCGTAACGAAGTAACCGGCCAGAATGCGATCTGGATCATCGATTCAAGTCATCCTGATCCATCGAATTGGATTCAGCCGGAGTCCAGGTTCCTGCCCGGTGTTGTTGACCTGGGCTGGTCAATGGCCTGTACAAATAATGCTGCATGTAATGTTGGTGACCGCTTGTACTGGATCGATCCAACAGAAGGCAGCATTGCTCAATGGAAGATCGCCGTAGATCCCAGTCGTCCCACTGAAGAATGGTTGGAACAGCATGAGTACCTGTGTGATGCCGATGGCGAGCAGATCACAGGCATGGATTCAACATGGGAATTGATTGCGGCAGGTAGTCTGGCAGGCCGACCTCGGTCAGACGGCGCCAATGCCTTCAGGGACCTCCTTTTCTTTGATCGTGACAGCGGTCGATCCGCGATCTGGCTCTTGGATGGATCTGGAACACAGATCGATGGGGCAGCCCCTAATGGGGGAGCAGGCTTCGTAACCAGATCCGGGGCAGTCATTGGGGGCGACATTCGCCATTACCGTCCTGTGGGCATTGGCCAGTATGCCCTTGAGGATGTCCAGTGGTCACACAGCCGTCAGGATTCAGGTCGGACCCAGTGGTTCCCAACCATTGGTTGGACACTTCCAGGAACCGGTCCGTGGTTCACCTGGCGGTTTGATCGAAGTGTCGATGCTGTCCGTACCAATAAGGCAGGGATTGAAGGGACCGGACGGTCTGCCAAGCCCTTCCAGGTGGATCGCCTGAGGTAGATCGCCTGAGCGGCAGGTCCATCCCAGGCAGAATTCCCTTGAGGCCCCTGTAAACCTCTTTCAGGCCTTCTATTGGCGTTCTTGAAGGCATCTTGAACTGCTCCCTCTCAGCACACGTACTCCTGTGTGGGGCTGTAAAAGCCGCCTGAAGGAATGATGGAATCCATATGATTGGAATGAGGAATGCCAGTAATCCCTGAATTCTAGGCCTTGAGTGGGGTTCGGCCGATGGTGGGGTATGCTGTGGGATGGAGAAGGGCTGTATTTGGCTCCTCCAGAAGACGGCTGCCTGGGCAATTCACCAGGTCAGATTTGCAGTGATGACGATGAGGAAATTGAAGATGATCTCCAGATTGAACGTATTGGGTTGTGTGGTAACAAGCCTGCTCGTCGGAAGTTCCGCCTTTGGCGGTTCAGCGGCTGTTTCTGTAGCTGACCTGGGACGTGGACCTTTGAATGCTGGTGTTGATCAGAACCACGACATCATCTGGCATGACGCAAGTACTGGTCAGGTCACACTGCATTTCC
Organism: Phycisphaerales bacterium; assembly: GCA_029242715.1. Lineage (GTDB taxonomy): Bacteria > Planctomycetota > Phycisphaerae > Phycisphaerales > SM1A02 > UBA1668. The sequence goes on along the minus strand of JAQWTL010000007.1, from coordinate 334,338 downwards.
TGACAGACACCGGGCTTGATTTGATCGAGTCGGAATTCACCTTGGATGGCCTTGAGCTTACCGAGGGTCTGGAAGGTACGGAGTACTCAGCGGGCACGATCGTCTTCAATAACAACGAGACTGGCGGCAGCGGGGCAAGAGCAAACTACGAGGTCAATGGGCGGATCACCAATCTGGAAGTCACTTCGGCTGGCATGAACCACAGTCTTAACACCCGGCCATTGAATGAAGGTGGCATCGGGGGTGGTATCAGCGAGGACTACGGTATCAGGTCTTTTTCACTCATTGCAGTGAACAGTAATGAGAATGGAACGAATGCTGACGCAGATGCGTATGTTGCGCCCTATCCGGACGGGGATACGGATGATCAGTCCCATATTACGGGTTTCAAGATCATCTCTGCAGGCTCAGGTGCAAACATCGATGGCATGAGCATGCCAGTTTTTAATCTTGAATTCTTTCCCACGCCGGATAATGCAGGCAGCTTTGGAGACATCCGTTGCTACACCGATTCAAGTGGCGGGATCTCGAATATCAAGCATGAATCCGACAACCTCAACATCTCCGACAATATCATCCATAAGCTCACGGATGTGCTGCCTGAGCAGGACGACAGCGTCTATTACTTCAACCAGTTGAATACGAATGGCTTGGTCATTGGAACAGATCCCTTTGTTCCCCGATTTAAAGTTGATGGCGAGCGTGTTCAGTTCAATACCAACCCTGTGATCGAGTTCTACCATGGTGGCGAGGTGGTTCATGTCGCCTTGAATGACGAAGGTAGTGGCTTCCTGTCCGACCCCGAGTTTCCAGATGGCTCTGTACAGGGCGGAACAGGACTCACCCTTTCATGGCAGCGTCGCGGACCGATTCATGAGATCACGGACTTTGATCCAGGCAGTGGCTACAAGTCGCTGCCGACCATCTCGCTTTCCGATCCTCATGGGCGAGGTAGCGGGGCCGAGATCAATCTTCTGCATACCGAAGCATTCCAGGGCGGCCCTCGTGAAATGTCTTACGTTGACAGCGGCGAGAATGTCTTGTTGCCAGGTGGGGGATGGACATCAACCCCTGGTGATTTCAATGGCGACGGCAGCATGGATCTCTTCTGGTGGAATGAATCTGTTGGATCCAGCATGATCTGGATTCTCCAGAACGGTCACCTCGTGAAGACCGGAAGTCTGCCGCTGACAGGCGTCGAACTCAAGCCGATCGTTGTTGACCTTGATAGTGACGGCATCTCCGAGATCTTCTGGTGGAACAGTCTTACGGGCGCAACCTGGGTCTGGATCATCAGCACCACCGGCGAGGATTGGGTGGCATCTTCATTGCCTTCTGTCGCCATTACGGATCTGAGTTGGGAAATCGTTGCTACAGGTCATCGGCATGGTCGACAGAGCATCGTCTGGCAAAGCCTTATCGACGGCGTCGTGGGCATGTGGACGATGTCTTCAGTGGCGCCGAACGCAGTCGAAATCGCATCGCCGTTGACCTATCCAGGCGGTGAAGCATTGATTCCAGGAAGCAATTGGCATGTCATTGGAAGTGGCGACCTGAACGGTGATGGTCTTGATGGAGACCTGCTCTGGTGGGCCGAGGAATACAACCGGATCGCGATCTGGATCATCGGGTCAGACAACTTCCGTGAAGGTGATTACCTCACATACAACGGGCAAGAAGTCATCATCGATGCGTCCCTGGGAGGCATCGGAACCTATAGCAGCAACGGCCATGTAAACATCGTCTGGAATGACGGTCAGGGCGTGGTGAATTGGCAGATGGACCGGGGAGATTTCTCAAGCAATCCTCTACCTGTCCAAGAGCCGGATCTGGAAGAGGATCTTGAAGCTGAGGAAGAAGGCTTCCGACGCGCTGATGAAGATGATATTGATGGCGATGGAGAAGATGACGGATCAGAGGATGACCTCTCTGATGACAAGCCTGCTGAAGAGACGACGACTACAACGACTACGAGTTATTCCAACGCCATGCCATACCGGATTGGCGGAGCTTGGCGCATGACTCCGGATGGCACCCTGATCGCGATGGACATTGATTTCTTCCAGGGCCTTCCTGCTGATCTCGGTGCGTTACCCGGCGAGGGCGACGGCCTGGGTGACCTCGACGGTTTCAATGGCCTGGATGACTTTGACTTTGGCGGCTTGCCCGGCGGCTTGCCCGGCAGCGGCGGCGGTGGTGGTGGCAATGGCGCTTTACCTGGAGGTGACGGCACGATCACAATTCCTACAGGCATGGATCCATGTGACTACATCTGCTCACTGGACAAGGAAAATCCATCCACATGGCCACCAGAGTTTGGCGGCACTGTCCCTCCGGAGATCATCCAAGGCATCTGGAACATCCTGATTGATGGCCTGCTGGACAACTATTTATGCGACCCATGTGCTGGTGGAGGCGGCCCAGTAGCTCCTCTCGGTGCCTGCTGTAGTGAGCTTGCATGCCTGGAAATGACCGAAGCCGAATGCGCATTCCCTGGCGCCGAGTGGCTCGGGGAAGGCACGACCTGCATCGAAGACTGCGAGTAGGCCGTCTATTTGCTGAACCCATGATTCGATTCATGACCCTTTCCCAGAGCTGGGAAAGGGTTTTTTCATGTTGCCGCGGTCAGGTGGGGCTTCTCCGCATGTTCCATTGTGGCAAGGCAGACGAAAGGCGTTTGATCCTGAGTAAGTACCTACAATGCACACTCGTCCGCGGAGGCTTTCCGCGGAGTCATGGACCCCACAAGCCGAGGAATCATCGGATGCCCGAGGAAATCAATGTCCCACTTCTGGATCTCAAGGCCCAGTACGACACGATTCGTGATGAGATTGAGCCACTTCTTCGTGATGTCGTCGAAAGCCAGTGGTTCATCATGGGCCCCAATGTTGCTGATTTCGAGACCGCAGTAGCGAGCTATTGCGGCGCGGAACATGCCGTGGGTTGTGCCAGTGGATCAGATGCCTTGCTTCTTGCCTTGATGGCCCATGACATCGGGCCTGGCGATGAAGTGATCTGTCCGAGCTATACCTTCTTTGCGACAGGGGGCTCGATCTGGCGACTGGGGGCCAAGCCGGTCTTCTGTGATATCGAGGCGGGAACGTACAACTGCACAGTGGACACCATTGCCGAAGCAGCGGGGCGTTGCTCCCGACTCAAGGCGATCATGCCGGTTCACCTGTTCGGTCAGGCGGTCGACCTGGATGGCATCCTGGACTTCGCGGAGTCCAAGGGTGTTCCAGTTATCGAGGATGCGGCCCAGGCGATCGGTAGCCGGGACACTGGTGGTGCGAGGGTTGGCTCTCGCGGACATGTCGGATGCTTCAGCTTCTTCCCTTCCAAGAATCTCGGAGGGTTTGGTGATGGCGGCATCGTTACAACAAACGATGGAGACCTTGCTGATCGCATGCGTCGACTTCGGAACCACGGCATGGAGCCCAAGTACTATCACGATGAGGTGGGCTTGAACTCGCGGCTCGATGCGCTTCAGGCGGCCGTCCTGAATGTGAAATTACGGCATCTCGATGACTGGACTGATGGAAGACGTCGCAATGCTGCAGAGTATGACCGGATGTTCGATGAAGCCGGGGCAGGGACCTCGGGAATGTCTATTCAGGATGCGGATATACCCTTGCTGAGACCGAGTTGTCCGGTTGCACCATCTCGACACATCTACAACCAGTACGTCATTCGTGTTCCATCCGAGATTCGCGATGAGCTTCGTGCGAATCTTGTGGAGAACCGGATCGGTCATGATGTCTATTATCCGGTGCCATTGCATTGCCAGGTCTGTTTCAAGGAGCTTGCTGAGGCAACGGGCTCACTGCCCGAAACGGAATCAGCAGCACTCCAGACGATTGCCCTGCCGGTCTACCCGGAGCTTTCAATGGAACAGAAACAGCATGTGGCCAGCACGATTATTTCCTTTGTGAAGTCTCACGCTACTGTCGAGGCCGGTTGAATGTCAGAAACACTGGCCTCAGGCAAGTCGACACAGATTCCACAACTGGCAAATGAAACAGGCTGGCGATCCTGGTTGACCGTCCCACAGGATGGTTTCAATAAACCGTGGATGACGTTCCTGCTGATCCTGATTGCGTGGTTTGTCTGTGCCCTGATTCGATACCAATGGATCGCTTGGGCTGACGGGATTGAGGCATTCAAGTATCTGGGCAGTATTCAGCCTACAACACATGATGCCTTCACGCACGGGGCAGTGCTGCAGCAACACTTGACAGGTTTGCATAGCCAGAACCCCAATATCTATCCCATTCTGAACAACCAGGGCGCCCTGCATCTCTTTTCATGGCTGCTCCTCAAGTTCATTCCCATAACAATTCCGACACTTCTGATCTGGGCCCCAGTTGTCATGGGAAGCATGATGGTGGTGCCGGTTGTCCTCATTGGCCGCTTGTTTGGCAGCGCTCTGTGGGGGTTCACTGCAGCGCTGCTTGGTGGAATCGCCTGGAATTACTACGAACGGACGATGGCTGGCTATTTTGACACGGATCTATTCTCGTTCTGGATAGCCTTGTTCCTGGCATATGTTCTCATGGCAACCCATGAGCGGTGCAGTTTGAGGTACGCGGGTTTCAGTGCGATTGTGCTGTTCCTGTATCCGTTTTTCTATGCCAAAGGTCTTGTCATAGGAACGGGAATCGCAGGCTGCTTCATCGGGCTACAGCTTCTCTGCATGCTGCTCCGCCGAAACGTACGTGTCCGATTGGGAATGATTGCCCTGGTGGCGGCGGGTGCAGCCGGTAGTCCTTGGTCCTACGGAACATACGTCAGGGAATTGCCCTGGTATTGGTTCCTGTCTCTGTTTGCGATTATTGTGGCCTGGGTTCTGTTATCGCGAATACTTTCCAGCGAAACATCAGAGAGGAGCCCCTCTTCCGGCGATCAAATAGATGCTCCAGCCGCCATGTCTTCTGGCAAGCACAAAGCGCTCTTGTGCATTTCAGGGGCATGCATCATCTGGTTTCTGATCAGCATGCCATGGAGCTTCTTCTTTGTTCAGATCGAAACCTACTCGCATTTCTTTGGGGCAGGAAGTGGGGCCATCGAGCAATTGGATCCAGTGGAATTGAAGCGTCAGGACATTCTGGATGAAGTCAATTATCGAAACACTCATAAGCACACTGTTCTTGAGGCAAGAGGCGAGCCATTTGGAGCGCTTTGTCAGCGCATCATTGGATCGGTGACAGGCGCAATCATTTCATTGATCGGCTTCATACTCCTCTGTATTCGTTACCCCAGTTTTCTCATATGCACCCCCTTGGCAGCAATCGGTCTCTTTTCGTTTGATGGAGGCCTCCGTTTTACGACTTGGGGCGGGGTAGTGGCAGCCCCGGCACTTGTGTATGCCCTGTTCATCGGTGTTCAGGCGGCTATTCGCCTGTTGCCAAACTTGACGCTGAGAACAAGGCGTACAGGGGCAATATTGGGCGGCATGGTGCTTGCGGCACCTTTCATTGCAATCAACATGACGCATGCGATCAGTTTCAAGGTGGGTCCAGTTTTTCAGCTTCCCGTCATTGAAGCGATGAGAGCTATTCATAAGGTTTCTGAACCAGGCGATTATGTTCTGTCCTGGTGGGACTATGGCTCAGGGCTGTGGTATTACTCGGAACGAAATGTCCTGATGTCTCCGATCTCTGTTACGGATGATTGTTGGACCGTTGCCAACATGATCACTTCGGATTCACAGCAGATAGCAGCGTCTCTTGCAAGAGTCTCAGCTGAATCAGCAATTGACGGCCATCTGCCTTCTTCGCATGAATACTTGAAGGTCTATAGCGATTCTCCCATTTACCCTCAGGCGTTTCTCAATGGCCTTGAATCCGGAGACATAGACCTGCCTCCAAAGACTCGAGAGATCTTTCTGTATATCCCCAACGATATGTTGAGGATCCTGTCGGTCATTGAATGCTACGCAAACCCTGACTACAACCTGCCAGACTCGCCAAATGCCGGTGTGTATCACTACATTCAAGCAGGAACAGCTCAGCCGCTTGCAAATGGCTATGAGATCATGTTCAACGGGATCATCCTGGATCTCAAGAACTTGACCACATCTTTATTCGACAAGTCCAGCCAGCAACGAATACCCATTGAATTCAGCTCTCTCTACTACGTCTTTGAAGACGGCGAAACAGGTTATACCGGCCTTCGAATGGGGCCAAAGCTGAAAACGCCAGGGCCTCGAGTCGCGTGTCGAGGTGGCGGAAATTCTGAGTACAGAATCATCATGCCAGGGCAGGAGCTGCCCGAGGGCTTCCATGAAGTTCATCTTCTGATTCTTGAAAGCACAGGCGCCATGGTCATTGTTGATGACAAGTACCTCAACTCGAACTTCATACAGATGACGGTCCTTCAGAACTTTGACAAAGACTTGTGGAAGCTGGTGCACAAGAACGGACATGCACGCGTTTTCCAATTGAAGGACGGCTTCATGCCAGAGTCCGAGGCATCAGTTGTCGAGGAGATCAGCGAGCAGGAACAGCCGGCTCCCTGAGGGTCTTTACCGAAGTGGCACCCTTGTGGGCGTCAGTTCGAACCATGCCTTGGATTCATCTCGTTCAACACCGACCATCGGTTCGCCGGGCTCATGATCGAGCACCAGTCGCCAGCCTTCATCCGCGGCCCGGGTGAGCAGGGATTCCTTTGTCTTGAGGGTGTCATAGGGCAGCATGTCATAGCCCATGCTCCAGGCACGACCAATGTGATGGCGGGTCGGCAAGAGATCACCAGTAAAACAGATCGGTCCATCTGTTTCCTCGATGAGTATCGATTGATGTCCCCATGTATGACCAGGGGACGGTATGACACTCAGCCCGTCGGTCACCAGAACTTCGCCCTCAACACAGCGGACTTGATCCGCAATGGGATCCAGATGGCTGCGAAGATAAGTCGCGTTCATGGTGGAGCGGTTGGCAAGGGCATCGTCCCATTCCTGCTGTTGGACGACGACCTCTGCATTTGGAAAGGTCGGCATGAGCTCGCCACTGGGAGTCAGTCTTGTAAGCCCTCCGGCATGATCAAAGTGAAGGTGCGTGAGGATCACAAGATCAATCTGCTCTGGAGAAATTCCGTTCTCACCAAGTGCGGTTTCGACGGTCCGCTCCTCAATCCCGAAAATGGCCCGTTCCTTTTGCGACCATTTGCCACCATTGCCGGTTTCAATCAGGACTCGACTGCCATCCAGTTCCAGGAGAAGACAGTTGGTCTGTAGTGGAATGCAATTATCTGCGTCCGGATCGACCATCTTTGACCAGATGGCTCTCGGAACAACTCCGAACATGCTGCCGCCATCAAGACGGAAACCACCGGCTCGAAGAAGCGTACAGGACCAGGTGCTCATCTCATTCTCCCCCTGTTCAACGCCATGGATATCAGACTTCAGGAAGCAGTTTTTCCGGAGCCTCCAGCAGACTCACGAGTGTGCCCAGGAATCGAGCGCCTTCTGCACCATCCACGACACGATGATCACAACTCAGTGAAAGTGGAAGTACCAACCCTGCATAGAAGGAACCGTTTCGAGTAAGAACCGTTTCCTTGGCTCGGCCGACAGCGAGAATGGCAACTTCCGGATAGTTGATGATTGGCGTAGCGAACATGCCTCCAGCACTGCCAACATTCGAGATCGTGAAGGTTCCGCCTGAGAGTGATTCCCGGGGGATGCTCCGATCGCGGCAGGCAGCAGCCATATCCCGTACATGTTGTGCCACCTGGACGAAAGTCAGGTCCTGGGCTCCATGGATCACGGGAACCATCAGGCCATGATCGGTATCTACGGCACAGCCCAGATTGATCGGCCCCTTCAAGTGGATTTCTTCCATGAAGTCGTCCACGTTGGCATTCAGGGTGGGATGCTGCTTGAGAGCGGCACATACAGCAGTCATGACGAAGGGAAGCAGGCTCAGTCGGGTTCCCAGAAGGGATTCGAAACCTGCTCGCTTCTGCTCAAGACGTGTGATATCGGCTTCATCAACGACTGTGAAGTGCACAGTTGTCTGGACCGAGTGATGCAGTGACTGAGCAATCTTGCGACGGACACCACGGAAAGGAATTTTCTCTGTCGTACCTTCAGGGGTAATGGCGACCCGTGTCGTAGCCAGTGGCATGGAAGCGGCTGCTTCCTGTGGCGCCATGGGTTCAGGTGCCATGGAGGGGACTGCAGGCGATGCAAGTTCTGCTGTCGTCCCATCTGAAGCATGGGCATGGACATCTGATGCTGTCACTCGTCCGCCACGCCCAGTACCACTGATGGAATTGATATCAATTTCCAGATCACGTGCGATCCTTCGAACAGCCGGGGTCGCCTGAGCTTTACTGCCTTTGCTTTCAGAGATCGCAGGTTCACTTCTGGCAAACGAGGAAGGCATGCTCAATTCAGAAGACACGTTTCCGACGACTGTTCCAGCATCTTTGGAGGATTCAGCAGCAGCAGCGGTCTTGGGCTCGGCAGTCGCCTTGGCCTGTTGGCCATGCCCATAACTCACCAAAACACTTCCTACGTTGATGATGTCGCCGGCGGCTCCATGCAGTTCGCTGATCTTGCCCGACCAGGGACTGGGGACTTCAACGAGTGCTTTGTCTGTCTCCATCTCCGCCAGCGTCTGGTGTTCTGCAACGTCATCGCCGACCTGGACTTTCCAGGAGATCAGCTCTGCTTCAGCGACACCCTCGCCAAGATCGGGAAGGAGAAAGTGGGATTTGTCAGGTGGTTGCTTGATAGCCATGGTGGGGAAGAATCAGTATGCAGCCGTTTCCTCGATGGCCTTTCCAATGCGATCTGCATCAGGCAGGTAATCAAGTTCGAGCTTGTAGTAGGGCATGATGACATCAAATCCAGCAACACGCTGGACAGGTGATTCGAGATCCAGGAAGCAGTGCTCCATGATCCTTGCGCTGAGTTCAGAACCGATGCCACAGGTCAGAGGTGCTTCATGCACGATGACGGCACGGGCAGTCTTGCGAACCGAAGTGACGACCGTATCAATGTCCAGCGGGCAGATGGTACGGAGATCGATCAACTCGATATCACGGCCGCTGGCTTCAATCGCATTCATGCAGTGAATGACGGAGGCGCCCCAGGAAACCATGGTCATCTCGCTTCCTTCGCGGACAATCCGGGCCTCGCCGATAGGCACCGTGTATTCATCTTCAGGTACTTCCTCACGGAAGGCGCGATAGATTCGCTTGGGCTCGAAGAAGATCACGGGATCAGGATCACGAATGGCACTTACAAGCAGGCCTTTGGCATCGTAGGGAGAGCTTGGCATTACGACCTTGAGGCCAGGTGTATGCGTATAGATGGCTTCGGGCGAGTCGCTGTGAAGCTCAGGTGCATGAATGCCACCGCCAACGGGAACACGAACGGTGAGTGGCACGGTGAGCCCACCACGGGTTCTGGTTCGCATGCGTGCGGCATGGGTGCAGATCTGGTCATAGGCGGGTCCAAGAAAACCCTCGAACTGAATTTCGGCAACGGGTCGCAGGCCACCCATGGCCAGCCCAACGGCAGTGCCGATGATGCCGGATTCAGCCAGAGGTGAATCGACGACGCGATGACCACCGAATCGCTTGTGCAGACCTTCTGTCACACGGAATACCCCACCGTTGATGCCGACATCCTCTCCAAGGACGAGCACTCGGTCATCTTGCTCCATCTCCTGGATGAGAGCGAGGTTGATGGCTTGAACAAGAGTCAGGTTCGCCATGGCAATTCGTTTCCTTCTCAGGCTCGGGCCGTGTTTGGCGTGGGGAGTTGCGATGGGTCCTGCCCCAGACTCGTGGTTCGCATCGTGCGACGCTGAGCTTTGAGGTTCTCAGGGATGGAGGCATACATGCTGTCGAACATGTCGGTCTGGATCGGATCCTCGATTTCCTCGGCGTTCTTGACGACTTCAGCGACGACCTTCTCGGCTTTGGCAAGCATTTCGGACTGGCGAGACTCGTCCCAGAGATCCCGCTGTTCCAGGTACTTCCGTAACCGAATCATGGGTTCCTGCTGATTCCATTTTTCGACCTCATCGGAATCCCGATAGCGGCGTGCATCGTCGGCCGTAGTGTGATCACCCAGGCGATACGTCGTTGCTTCAATGAACGAAGGTTGCGATGTCTTCCTGGCATGATCTGCGGCGTCACGCACCGCTTTGACTACTGCAAAGATGTCATTGCCATCAACTTGAATCGTTCTCATGCCATACGCAAGGGCGCGTTGTGCAATTGTCGGCGCCGAGCACTGGAGCTTGGTAGGAACGGAAATGGCCCAGCCGTTGTTCTGGCAGAAGAAGATGGTTGGGATTTCTAGATTCGCAGCGAAGTTCATCGCTTCATGAAAATCCCCCTCGCTGGTTGCCCCATCACCAAAGAAGGTGCACGAGATGGATTTCTCGCCACGATACTTGTCTGCCCAGGCCAGGCCGACGGCATGGAGCATCTGGGTTCCAATCGGAATGGCCAAGGGAGTGATGTGAAGGTCGGGATCGATCTGATTGCCTCGTTCATCACCCATCCAGTGCAACAGGATCTTTTCCATTGGAAGACCCCGCCAGAAAAGTCCGGCATTCTCCCGATAGCAAGTCACCAGCCAGTCACTTTTTTCAAGTACATAGGCGGCACCAAGTGATGTTGCTTCCTGGCCACGGTTCTCAGGGTAAGTACCCATTCGTCCCGACCGTTGAAGCTTGAAGGCAATCTCGTCGAACTGTCGACACAGCATCATGTGTCGGTACAGGGCAACAGCATCCTGATCCGGGATCAGTCCTTTGCCCAGTGATTCATCAAATGAACCGTCATGGTCCAGGATTGAAATGCGTTCGATCTTGGTCTCAAAGACCGAGCTAATGGGCATTGACCTGCTCCTGGGCGGTGCCTTCTTCGATTCGCAGTTTGGCAAGTGCCAGGGCAGCATGGCCCGTGGTCTTGTGTTCCTTGGTCATTTCAAAGACCGTCATGGTTGTCTCTTCAATCCTGGCAATCATGGCTTCCAGTTGTGGAAGGGTGTATCCCAGGTAGAGGCCAGCGAGATGGATCAGGCCACCGGCGTTCACGACAAAGTCAGGTGCATACAGGATGTCCCTGTCCGAGAGTCGATGGGCATCGGCTTCTGGATCTCTGAGGACATTATTTGCTGCTCCGCAGATGATTCCTGTCTTGAGTGTCGGAATACTCTTTTCATCAAGGATTGCACCAAGTGCACAGGGGGCCATGATGTCGCATTCGACTCCAAGAATCTCTTCACAGCTGACGCCTCTTGCGTTGCACGTGTCCAGTATGTGCTGGACCCTGTCATCATGGTGATCCGCCACGATGAGTTCGGCGCCTCTCTCGTTCAGGAATTGAGCAAGGTAGGTACCGACACTGCCCAATCCCTGTATTGCGACAGTCAGTCCGGCAAACTGGTCCCGTCCAACATGTCGAAGGCTTGCCTGCATGCCATAGATGACGCCCATGGCCGTATGTGGAGAAGGGTCTCCGCCCTGGCCATCACCAGTGCCACCCATCACATGGTCAGTTTTCTCAAGCATCCAGTCGGTGAATTCCGGGGATACCCCGACATCCTCTGCACCGATATAGGCGCCATTGAACGTGTCAATGAAACGACCCATGGCATGGGCGATGTCGCGGGTTCCTGGAGCGCCGCGTTCTGGGAGCATGATGACGCTCTTGGCGCCACCCATGGCCAGTCCGGCACAGGCCGCTTTCCAGGTCATGCCCTCGGAAAGCCTGAGGACATCAAAGAGTGCTTCGTGTTCATTGGCGTAGTGCCATCGCCGAACGCCACCAAGAGCGTTGCCCAATTTCGTGGAATGAACCGCGATGAGAGCACGTAGACCTGTTTCCTCGTCAACGTGGTAACACACGCGTTCATGCCCGCATCGTGACATCTCTTCAAGGGCATTGAGGCTGAGGTTGGAATCGTTCACGTGTGTCTTCCTGAGGGGTAGTGCGGCGTTTTTAAATGCATTGAAGTGCGAAGGGGCTGGAGTATTCTAGGCCTTGTCAAAGGCAGCGCGGAAAGCCGGGTACGCACTGCCTTCACCAAACTGCGGGATCGCATCGTGGTCAGGCTTGAGCCCCTTGCCTTGTGCGGTTTCAACCGGCGTTCTTTCTGGAATAAAGTAATCAGAATCAGGAAGGGTCTCCACGAAGGAATCAAGCTCGGTAGCAAGCAGACGCATGGAATCATCCGTATTGAGGCCTAGCGATCGGGTGTTGTCCCTGATCTGCTTGACCCCCAGGGCGAAAATGTGATCCACGTTGGCTTGCTCAAGGCGACGAGCAGACCCTTCCACACCTTCACGTATGGATCGGTCGAATTGTGACAAAGCGCAGCTCATGGCATGAATCCAGATGACACAGCTGCTGAGCCGCTTCTGGATGGTCTGGCTGGTGATGAGATCCTCGCCATGCACTTTGAACATCATCTTCACCTGGTGACTGAACTCGCGGACAGATGCTTCCAGGGTGTTGACGTGGTTTCGCAGGGATGGATCGAAGCCTGTGATGCGGGGGGCGGCTCGTCGAATATGCAGGAAGAGTTCTGCAGCGATTTTTGTGGCCGCCTTGAGATGCTTCAGCGGAGCAGCTTTGATCCCAAGCATGTATTCGCCAAGCTGTTTGGATCCATAGGCGAATACGAATGTATGCATGACCTGGTTGGCACCTTCGACAATCGTGTTGATCCTGGAGTCTCTCCAGAGCCTTTCGACGACGTTTTCAGTCATGTACCCCTCGCCGCCCATGATCTGAAGAGCATCATCACAGCAGGCAAAGCCCATCTCTGAACAGAAGACCTTGCAGATGGCGGTCTCCAGCATGATGTCTTCGTCTTCACGATCCACGATGCCGGTGGTCATGTAGAGCATCGCATCCATGGCGTAGCACATGGCGCTCATGTAGGCGAGCTTCTCGCGAACGAGTTCGAATTCACCAATGGCACGATCAAACTGGTATCGGTATCGAGCCCACTTCATCGCTTGTTCAAAGGCAGCCTTGCCAGCACCAACCATGCCCGCAGACAGCGTGCAACGACCCCAGTTCAGGCAAGTGAGTGCCACTTTCAGCCCGCGGCCTTCTCGGTGCAACAGGTTTCCTCGAGGGACCTTGACATCCTTGAAGGTCATGCGAGCCTGCCAGGTTCCGCGGATACCGCACTTGGAACGGTTCCGGCTGGTGATCTTGATGCCTTCCATGTCAGGTGTGCAGATCAAGGCTGAGATTTGGTCCTTGACGCGACCAGTCTTCGGGTCAGTGATGTTTTGTTTGCACATGACAGTGAACATGCCAGCAAGTGCGCCGGAAGTGGCCCACTTCTTCTCGCCATTGAGGATGTAATGTTCACCATCCTCGGTGACTTCACAGCGGGTTTCCTGGCCAGCAGCATCACATCCAACATTCGGCTCAGACAGGCAGAATGCGCTAAGCGTGTCCTGGGACACCTTTGGCAGCCAATATTGCTTCTGTTCGTCGGTTCCGAAGAGCGCGATGGCTCCGCAACCAATGGACTGGTGAGCGGAAACCATCACAGCAGTGGATCCGCAGGACATTCCGATGCGTTCCAGGACTCTGTTGTAGCTGGTCACACCGAACCCGCCACCTCCATACTCCTTTGGAACAATCATGCCCATGACGCCCATCTGGAACAGTCGTTTGATGCACCAGTCGGGAATCTGTTGTGTCTGATCAACTTCAGCGGAAGGATGTTCGTTGCGCAGGTATTCATCAAGCTCAGCCAGCATCTGATCACAACGGGCTGTTTCCTCCGCGCCGACTGCAGGGAATGGCGCAATGAGTTCGGAGCGGTAATTGCCCCAGAAGAGGTTCTTGACGAAGCCCATGGTCTCCGGATCAGGGCCCAGCATTTCCTGGGCCTGTTCGATCTGCTTGCGATCTTTCTCGGAGATGTTCTTGAGATTGTCAGTCAGGTTTGATTTAGCCACGATCAGACTCCCTTGGTGCTGAGCGGGCACCTTCGAAGAATGCATTTAACTTGGTTCTAGTTGATTCAGTATTGCGAAGTGCTACCAGCAGCCTTCGTTCAGCCGCGAGGCCAGCTTCCATGCCATGCTCAAGTCCGGCCCAGATTGCTTCACAGACAGCATGTGCTGCGGCATCATCCCCAAGGGAATCACGTGCTGTGACAAGGGCAGCCTGCATCATTTCAGGGTCTGCATCCTGGATGGCGCGTGGTGGACGAATGTCATGCTGTTCGCCACACCATGCATTCGCTTGAGCAACCAGATCCTCGGGTCCATCCACAAAGGCATCCACGAGACCTTCTGGAATTTCGTTGGTTTTGAATGGTCGTCCCATGGCAGTAGCCGTGATGGCGGTGACGGGATCCATGCGAGCGGGCATACGCTGCGTACCACCCCAGCCGGGACAGAGCCCAAGCCCAGCTTCGGGCAAACCGATGGGGTAGGGCTTTCCTTTGAGAGTTGTTCTGGTGGCAATGATTGCTGAGCAATGCAATGCCAGTTCCATTCCACCACCAAGTGTGGCGCCATTCAAGAGCGCAACCGTATGACAGGGGAGACTGGCCAGTCGACCAAGAGTCCGAGCACCCGCTTCCAGGTACTCCAGGAGTTGATCATCTTCCAGAGCATCTATTTCCTTCAGGTCCGCACCGGCGACAAAGACCCGCTCGTCAGCACTCTTGATATAGACAGCACTGAGAGTGTCTTCCAATTCATCAATTGTTCTATCAAGCCTGCGGAGCAGAGCGTGGTCCATGATGACCAGTGGCTGTCCCGGATTTTCCAGAGTGATCATCGCAACCTCACCTGGAAGTTTGGTCACGGGAAGGGGCTCTACTGGAGCTTGGCTGGTTGAAACGCTGGTAGTCATGTCGTGCTCCCTTCCAAGATCAGAAGGGGGTGATCTCCCATGGCGGGCGAGGCGAATCGGCCGCGAGTGCTGAATGCCACCCAAGGGTGGCTTGTGGGCGTTGATCCGGGCATCCCCAATCATGGAGGAGCAGGCCTTGAAGGGCTTGCCAATCGGTTGCCTGGTTCTCGCTTGCCCAAACATGGGCAGCTGAGTCCAAGTCTCCTGCCGGACCTGTACAGGCCTATTCTAGCGGACAGAGGCAGGCCTTGGAGAGGTCATCTGGATGGGTTGTGGAGCCATTGAGGTGGATAGATCGCTTAGGGGCCTGGGATTGGGGTATCTCAGGATTCTTTGAATATCTGTTTCAAGCGATTCTGGGCCTCTTCACCCGCAATAACCTCGGCAGAGATCTGGGCGGCCTGCTCGAAGGATTCATCTACGAGGGAGCCCTCAAGCTCATTTAGCCAATGTTTGGTGATCGAGAGGGCTTTTTGGCCACCTAAGGCCAGTTTTTGAGCAAATTCATTGGTTCGGCCACTCAAGGCTTCCTGGGCGGCTAATTCATCAATAAGGCCAATTTCCAGGGCAGATTGTCCGCTCATCGTTCCACCTGCCAGCAACAGGCCACGGGCTCTGCCAGGGCCCACCCGACGAATCAGCCAAGGGGCAACAACTGCAGGGCAGACCCCAAGCTCAACTTCTGGATAGCCCAATTTCGCTTCTGGGTGAGAGATGGCGTAGTCACAGACCACTGCCAAACCACAGCCACCCCCAACCGCAGCCCCTTGGACCCTTGCGATTGTTGGCACGGGCAGCCTGCGAATGGCACGCATTGCCCGGGAGAGCCCATGGAGCATTCCCGCCATTCTGGGGGCATCATCGAGGACACCCTGGAGATCCATTCCGGCACAGAATGATTTCCCTTCGCCGGCCAGGATCAGGACCCGAATGGAATCATTTTCAGCCACTGATGACAAGGCCGATTCCAGATCGTTGATCAAATCAAGAGACAACGCATTTCGCTTGTCGGGGCGATCCAGCATAACGGTGGCAATGCCATCTTCGATCGTGGTTTGGACCAGTGTCATGGGCTTCAGTGTAGTCAGCATTCAGGCTTCAGGTCAGCAGTGCGCCGCACTCAGGGCAAGCAGCCGTGAAATCCAGTCCCTTGAGATCGTATCCACACTGTTCGCAGCGATTTTGTCGGCGGCGGGCTTGGCGGCGAACGCTTCCAACATGCCCCGCGACTC
Organism: Phycisphaerales bacterium; assembly: GCA_029242715.1. Taxonomy (GTDB): domain Bacteria; phylum Planctomycetota; class Phycisphaerae; order Phycisphaerales; family SM1A02; genus UBA1668. The sequence goes on along the minus strand of JAQWTL010000007.1, from coordinate 318,247 downwards.
CTTCACTGAATCCGACCAACCCGAGCAATGGAAGCGACAAGAACCACAGAAACATCCAGGTTGTTCCGGTGACGATAATGAAAACCAGCAGATCAACATCTACTTGATGTCCATTTGCGAAGGGTCGGATACCAGCATCCTGCGATGTTTCGAGGGCCGTACGGATCTGGGGAGCCAGTTCGACATGATCCGTCAAGGGAGTTCGAGGTTGTGTTGTCCGTGTGACGACATCTTCCATGCCTGAAAGTGACCAACTCACCAGAGGATCTCGATAAACAGTAGCAGTCCGAAAGGGCCATCCTGCTCGAGCCGTTTCAAGCATGACATGCACTGTGTTTTGTCCGGTACCAGACGTACCGCTTCCTACCGGCGAGAGCACGATTGAATCATTGATCATCCGGGCGTGGTAGTCGACCGTCTTGGTGTCAGTCACATGCTGGAAGGCTGATTGAAGGATCCAGATGGCAATGAGTGCCAGGACGCCAGTCAGGACAAGCGAAAGGTCAACGCGAAGTGTCCATGGTGTACGTGGTCGAGAGGCTGATTCATAATTCAGTCGTCGATACCAACGTTTGATGCGACGAATTGGACCAGCGCGACGGCGAACACGTTGTCCAGGCGGCTCTATGACCACGGTGTATCCAGGAGTTCTCGAAGCGCCTGGCCCGGGTCTTCCTCTTTCAAGAGCGACTCGCCGATCAGTACGCGGCGGACTCCATGTCTCGCCAATCGAACCAGGTCTTCTCGGGTCTTGATTCCTGACTCACTCACGATGATGTCACACTGATCCTCGACGAGATCCAGCAGGCGGATCGTGTGGTTGAGATCCGTGGTCATTGTCTTGAGGTCGCGGTTGTTGATGCCAAGCAAGCCGTAGCCAGGGTGTGGAAAACCGATATGCCGGCGCATTCGAAGCAGGGATTCCATTTCATGAACCTCGACAAGCGCGGTCATATTGAGTTCATGGGCCAGGATCATCATGTCCAGCACCTGGCCCTCGGAAAGGACTTCGGCGATCAGCAGAATCGCGTCAGCGCCCATGGCACGGGCTTCCCATACCTGCCAGGGGTCGATTATGAAGTCCTTCCGAAGCACGGGGAGGTTCACAGCATCGCGGACCTGCTTGAGGTGTTCGGGGCTGCCACCGAAAAACGTGGCATCAGTCAGGCATGAAATCGCGACGGCGCCGGCATTCTCGTACTGTAGAGCGATACCTGCGGGGTCATAGGGGTCTCGCAGCTTGCCTGCTGAGGGACTCATGGCTTTGACTTCCGCGATTACGTTGATGCCTCCTGGGCCACGGCCATTGGCAACAGCGCCAAAGAAGTTTCTTGCTGGAGACGCTGAGGCAACGGATTCACGAAGTGCTTCCAGCGATGTGGATTCCTTCGCTTCGGCGACTTCCCGGCGCTTGTGCTGGACGATCTCTTCAAGAGTTGGGGGCATGGCGATCTTCCTTGGCACATTGCTGTCGGCTGGTTCCGTTATAGCTGCGCCTACGACACCGAATCAAGACGAACCACCAGCATCCATGGTTTCAGGGTTGCTGTGGGGGGATCTCTGGCCTATTCCTCTGGGAATCCTGTCAATCATCATCTTTCTGTGCCTGCCTGACCTGCGATTGCGACGGGCCAGGCTCAAGCGGTGGCGATGGTCACCAAATGCCGGACTGATCTTATTTGCAGTTTCACTCCTGGCAGGGTTGATGGCTACTCAGATCATCATCAGCCTGTCGGGCTCTGGAGCAGCCGATATTGGATCGCTGAATCTTCGAGAGCTTGTGATCCGCATGCTTGCCAACTACGTGGGCGAAGTGGTTGTCCTGCTCCTGGTACCAGGGTTGGTCTGGGGCCTTCTGATGGCCAGGCAAGCACCAGAGGATCCCGAGCTCGTGCCAAGGTCATGGTGGCAGGCGGTTCTTTCAGGGATTGGTTCACTTGCTTTGTTTCTTCCACTGGTCATGGCTGTTGGTGTCGTGGTCGGAATATTCGTGTACTTCTTCAGTGGCCAGCAACTGCCGGAAATTGCACATGGCACTCTGAATCTACTGGCCGAAGCATCCGCTGAAGCGGACGCGTGGTTCATCACGGTGATTATTTTGATTCTGCTGGTCACGCCAGTGATCGAGGAAGTGCTTTATCGTGGTCTTCTTCAAGAGGCGATCAGGCGTTGCATGTTGACTACAGGCGATTCGCCCTGGCTGGCCATCATCATCACCAGCATCATCTTTGCATTGATGCACGGTGCGGTCGTGGATCTCCGTGGCTTGATTGCACTGTTCGTATTGTCCCTTGGATTCGGATGGATCTACCTCAAGACCGGCCGTCTCATGGCCAGCATCGTCATGCACGCAGGCTTCAACGGGGTCAATCTCCTCCAGGTGCTCGCCTAGAGCCCTGTCGTTACAATTTCGCCATGCCAGATCCCGCCAGACGTCGTGTGCTCACCGGTGATACGCCCACGGGGTCTCTTCACATCGGTCACTGGGTCGGATCCGTCAAGCGACGGGTCGAGATTCAGGAAACACATGACTGTTTCTTCTTGGTGGCCAATCTTCATGCGTTCACGACGCGTGCGGACAAGCCCGAGGAAATACGGAATGACTGCATCGAGGTCGTGAGGGATGCCCTTGCGATGGGAGTGGATCCAGGCAAGGCATCAATCTTTCTGCAGACTGAGGTGCCGGCCATCCTGGAGTTGACCTATCTCTTCTCGATGCTGCTTCCCTACAACCGGGTGATGCGAAACCCAACACTGAAAGATGAGTTGAAGGTCAAGGGCCTGGAGGACAACTACTCCTTTGGTTTCCCGCTGTACACGGTGGGCCAGACCGCTGACATCCTTTCGTTCCGCGCGCATGAGGTTCCTGTCGGCGAAGATCAGGTCCCTCACTTGGAATTGACCCGCGAGGTCGCCAGGCGATTCAACAAGTACTACTGCGGCGTTCCTGACAAGGCTCCAGATGAGGAACATGAATCTCTTGGCGGCGTCTTCCCGATTCCAGTGGCAGATGTTGGCAAGGTTGGTCGTCTCATCGGAACCGACGGCATCAACAAGATGAGCAAGTCTTTGGGCAACAGCATCCTCATCACTGACACGCCCAAGCAGGTGAAGAAGAAACTGGGCAAGATCTACGTCGGCGTGGACAATCGCCAACCGAACGATCCTGGCGAAGTGGATCCTGAAAAGAACCCGCTGTTCCAGTATGTCGAGACCTTCATCGATTCGCCGGAAGAAGTTGCAGAACTTCGTGATCGATATGCTCGTGGCGACAACATCGGTGATGGCGTGGTGAAGGTTCGTGTTGCGGAATGCATCAGCGCTCTGCTCGAGCCTATGCAGGATCGAAGAAAGCAGTTCGAGTCCGATGATGTGATCATGGACATCCTGCACGAAGGCTGCAAGCAGGCCATCGAAGCTACCGAGGAGACCCTCGCGATGGCAAAGGAAGCAGCCAAGCTGAAGTTCTTCGACCGGACGGTGACGATCTAGGTCAGCCCCTGGCCAATCATGGGCGGGGATGATGCTGGGCGACAACGGATTTCAATCGGCTTCGATCGACATGTGTGTAGATCTGTGTCGTTGCGATGTCTGAATGGCCGAGGAGTTCCTGCACAACTCTCAGATCCGCGCCGCCTGCAAGGAGGTGTGTGGCAAAGGAGTGCCGCAACATGTGAGGGTGAATGTTTTCAAGGCCGGCTCGCTTTGCCAGCTTCCGGACAATCTGCCAGACCGCAACACGTTCCAATGGTCTGCCCGTGTTGCTTAACAGAAGCCGATTTTCATCACGCCCATCATCAAATCTTTTGAGTTCCGGATACAACGATTCGACGTAGGCCTTCACAGCTTCTCGTGCCGGACCACCAACAGGTACGAGCCGTTCTCGATTGCCCTTCCCATGCACGAGTATCACGCCCAGTGTTTCCTTGTACTCGTGGAATCGAATCGAGCCGACCTCCGAGGCACGGAGTCCGGCGGCATACATCAGTTCAAGCATGGCCCGATCACGTTGCCAGAGTCTTCCAGATCCCGGATCCGCAGCTTCAATCAAAGATTTCATCTGCCTTGGTGTCATCACGCCCGGCAAACGTTTCCATCGTGTTGGCGGCGTCAATGGAGATGCCGGGTTGCGTTGAATCTGTTTTTCCGCTTCGAGGTAGCGGAAGAATGTACGAATCGTCGAAAGATGTCTGCTGATACTGCTTGGTTGCAGATCAAGCTCGCGATGCAGGTACTGCAGATGGTCAGAAAGATGCCTTGGCGTCACATCACCAGGGGCATTCACGCCATGGTTGAGCAGATCCTCCACAAGACAATGGAGATCACGCTCATAGGCTTCCAGCGTTGCAGCAGAAAGACCTGCTTCGATGCGGAGCCAGTTCAGGACTTCACGAACCGGTTGGTCGAAGTGGGACATGCTCTTGCTGTCGGACTGTCAGGACCACAGGGACGGGTAATTGTCGTTCCGGGTCAGAACCCTCTCGGGCAATGGCCCTGTAGACAGGACAACTGGACCAATCACCAAAACAGGTATTCATGGCCTGATCGATGGACTGCAGATTGAATCGGCTTCGGCAATCCGAGAGGGCGTGGTCGACCCATGGACAGGATCCACAATCCACTTCCATCTCAGGGGAAGTGTCTGCCATCATCAAGTTGCCAGTCGAGGTATGCCTCATGTCCTAACGCGTTCTATCGGCGGGGATAGTGGGCAGCGGCCACAAAGGGGTTTACGCAGTCAGCAGCCAATGCCATTTGATGCGCAGTATCTGCGCTTGCTGGCGAGCTTGGCGCATTCTGAAGGTGTGCAATTCGCGTTCTTGGCCGTTTCAGGAGGTTTCACGATCCGGCATGCCGCTTGCCATTGATAGGGCAACCCAGGGCAGGAGGCCGAAGCGGGTGGACAAGAACAAAGACACAGCAAAGCGACTTCTCGAAGCTGCCAGGCAGGCGGGCGATCTTGGTTCACCAGGAAACCGCCTCGGGCAGTCAATCCTCTTCATGGCCAAGGCGGCCACCGCCATGCATGTGAGCCTGATGGGCGGCAATCCTGCCGGTACCCAAGGCAGTGAGGATCGATCATCATGAACTACGGCTTCTACCAGTCAGCAACTGGCCTGATGACCCAGGTCCACCGACTCCAGGTTGCAACCAACAATCTGGCCAACAGTGAAACCAATGGTTTCAAGGCTGATGAACTGGTTACATCACAGCGACTGCCTGCACGCATCGAGGGCGGATACGCAACCGATCCTCAGTGGCTTCTGGAGCAACTGGGTGGCGGTCAACTAGCGGATCCAACACGGTTCGTCATGGCACAAGGGTCACTTTCCCCTACTGATGGGGAGCTTGATCTGGCCATTGATGGCGATGCTTTTTTCGTCGTGGGTGATGCAAGGGGTGACGCTTCAAGCATCCGGCTTACCCGGGATGGTCGTTTTACGCGTGATCCAGAAGGTGAACTGGCAATGCTCGGTACCGGAATGAAGGTCCTTGATAGCCGGAACCGGACCATCGCCGTGCCTCCAGGTGCCATCTCTGTCGGAGCTGACGGTTTGGTGACACAGGCAGGCGAAGAACTGGGGCGTGTCGGGATGGTGAATGTTGAGAATACGGATGCCCTTCGCAAGGTCGGAGACAGCCTCATCATGCCTACTCCAGAAGCAGGCAAGCTGACGACTGGTTCCAACTCGACGATTTGGCAGGGGTACTTGGAATCAAGCACTGTCGAGCCGGTCATCGAGATGGCCGGAATCGTTCAGATCGGCCGGGCAGTGGAAGCCAATGCCAAGCTCATGCAGGCTCAGGATCTTCTGGCGGGACAGGCAATCAATACCTTTGGAAAAGTGACTTGAATCAGGCGGTGACCAGGATCCGGTCACCACGGGAGTAGTTAGACATGGCTTTTACATGCCTTGACGCATCAGCAACTGGCCTCAGCGCCCTGACGACCAACCTGAATGTCATTGCCAACAACCTGGCAAATGCAAACACGGATGGTTTCAAGGCAAGCCGGGTGAACTTTCAGGACCTTCTCTATCTTGAGCAGAGGCAACCTGGTCTGGAGAACACATTGGGTGATCTCAATCCGACCGGTCTCTATGCAGGCGTCGGAACAAGGGTATCGGGTACACAACTGAACCTGCAGGAAGGCCCCTTGGTCTCAACGGACCAACCTCTGGATGCCGCTATCAGCGGTAGTGGGTTCTTCGTTGTCGAGGTCGAAGATACGTACACCAATGGGCTCGCATACACACGGGCTGGAAACTTTGCACTGAATGCGGAACGTGAACTCGTACTGGCCAACGATCAGGGCCGGAGACTTGTGCCTGCAATCGAGGTGCCGTGGGGGGTTCCCGAGTACGCAATCAACATTACGAATGATGGCAATGTTCAGATCTCCTACGGAGAGTTGTTCGAAGAAATCGGACAGCTGGAACTTGCAGTATTCGCCAACCCTGCAGGACTGACACCCATTGGTGGCAACCTCTATACGGAATCCATTGCTTCGGGGGAAGTTGGCATTGGACTTCCAACCGAGAACGGGCGTGGCACGATCATCCAGAATTTTCTGGAAGCCTCGAATGTCGATCCGGTTACGGAACTTGTCGATCTGATCAATACACAAAGAGCCTTCGAGTTCAACTCCCAGGCCTTGAAGGCTGCGGATGAAGTCCTCCAGATCGTTGCCAACCTGCGGCGATACGGTTGATCCAATAGGGACGTTTGATTGATATGAACACAACGACCAGGAAGATCGGAAGCGTGATTGGTGCCGGCTTGTTCGTGATGGCGACAACAGCCATGGCTGACAGCATCACCCTGCGCTCATCTGCTCAAAGATCCCTCGATGCCAACCTCATAACACTGGCAGATATTGCCATTCTTGAAGGTTCGGAAGCCCAAGGCTGGGGATCGCTTGGCATTACGGAAGTTGATGGGCAGGACCCCATCCGCATCACGGTTGCGGACGTGCGACGCCGGTTGGAAGATTCCGGCGTCCACTGGGGTCGTGTCGATCTGCATGGACAGGTTGTTGTTGTCCGCCCTGAAGGAAAGGCATCCGCCAAGCCGCCCACTGCCATGCGAGCGATGTCCATAGGGCGTGGACGTTCAGCAGCTGATCGAGTTGAGCAACCACGTCCCGCGAGTGAATCGACGGACTCCAATTCGTTGAGAGGTGCCGTGATCCGATATCTGGTGACATCACTTGATACGACACCAGAAAACATGAAGGTCATCTTTGATTCCGGCGACGATCGCTGGCTTGATGCGACACTCAAGGACGCGCGGTATGAAATTAAGGCGATGAACGATCTCGCCATGAGTGATCGAATTGATCTGGAACTTCGCCGGTGGAGCGACGGTCGTCCTGGTGAACGGCGGCTTCTGAAGGTGAAGCCTCTGATCAGATGTACGGTTGCTCAGGCAGCAGTCAACCTGCCTCGCCACTCGGCTATTCAGGCCAATCAGATCACGCCGGTAGAGGCCTGGCTGACGCCGTCACAACGGACCATACGACTTCACCCGGTGGATGTCGTTGGTCGCGTTCCCGTTGCACCACTGCGTCGAGGAACGATGTTCCGGTCCCGTGACATCCGCTCGGTACAGCTTGTTGATCGTGGAGATCAGGTCATTGTCCGCTGCCTTGTTGGCGGTGCTGCTATTTCATTGAGAGCGAAGGCGGAATCATCCGGCGGACTTGGTGAATCGATCGAGCTTAGAAAGGGACGTGAACGTGAGACCTTCACGGCAATCGTGACCGGTCCCGGAGAAGCGCTCATTGATGTAGCTGATCCCGTCCGCGGCACATGATCCCCTGATCCATCTGCATTGACGAATTGACGGAGGTTTTGACCATGAAGTCTGGTGTGTTCTTCCTTGCATTTCTATCCATCACGGTTCTGGCGAGTGGCGAGGAAATCGTTGTTCATACTCGTTCTGTCGAAACGACACCGTCAGTCACGCATCAGTTGGTCGGGCATCATCCTTCAACAGGACACCATCTGAATTCCGGCGTCAACGGTTTCTATCCAACCATGACGCACGTTCCTACGACTTCTGCGCTCCCTGGGAGTTTTCCCGGGTGGGGGGGCATGCCAGGAATGGGAGGCACGCCACTGTTCCCGCAGATGGCAGGCGGAATGAGTGGTTTCGGAACGATGGATCTCATGCCGATGACGCAGCCAATGGCCTGGGGATCCATGCCATCGATGATGATGCCGATGGACATGGGTGGGATGGGATTGCAACCGGGCGTCATGGCGCCTGTCATTGCCAGCGAGATGCCCCCTTTGACCGGTATGCCATTGATTGCAGCCGAGCCTCTTGTTTCCGTTCCTATCCCGATGCAGTCAACCTCGATCATGGCACAGGCAATGGGTGTCTGGTCTCCGGTTTCAGCAGGAATGACAGAGCTTCAATCCGTCAGCATGTTTGCCGTCACTCCTGTAGAACCAAGGCTGTTTCATATACATGATCTGGTCCAGATCATTGTTCGGGAATCCAGCGTGGCGGCGTCATTCCAGGGACTGGAGACTGAAAAGGAATACGGGCTTGCTGGCGGAGTCGAATCCTTCCCAGGGGTCAATGGCCAGAATCCTCTGTACTACACCGAGTTTGATGTCGTTGGTGAAAAAGAGTTTGATGGAGAAGGGGAGTACGTCAGAGAAGACGAACTGGTGACCAGATTGTCTGCCGAGATCATCGAGATCCGCCCCAATGGAAGCCTTGTACTGGAGGCCAGGACTCGTATTCGAACAGATGATGAAGAGTGGTATACCCAGTTGACCGGGATATGCCGGCCAGAGGACATTACAGCCGCCAATACGATTCTCTCCAACCAGATCTTCGATCTTCAGGTTGAGAAACGTCACAAGGGCGACGTTCCACAGGCAGCCAGCAAGGGCATCCTGGCTCAGGCCCTCGACGTGATTTTTGCCTTCTGATCCGGAACGGCATTGATCTGCTCCTGGGTAGTTGGACTACAATAGCCCCATGCATTTTGCCTGGATAATCCCGATATGTCTGTTTCTGATCCAGCCAGTGACCGCGGCGCCGACGTCGCGTGAAACTCTTGCCAGTTTTCAGGATCACCAGTTTCAGCCGCTGGTACTGCCCGATGACATGCGGGCTTTCATCATCATCATGGACTTGAATGAAGCCCAGAGGGACATCGCGGATGTGCGATACCAGTCATACGTTGCTTCCCTCGAAGATGCGGTTGAGAAATCACTCCTCCGGGAGCAGGCCATCCGGGATCGACTTGATGGCATTCTGAAAGGGCGATATCGATCAGGGCCAGGTGAGATTTCTTCACTTCGAGTGCAGTTGGTTGAATCGAAGGCATCCAACTGGCCAATTGCTGACACTCAGTTCAACTCGCTTGTCGAGGACATTGTCGCCATCGGTTCACCCGTGGAAAGTGAAACGCTTGATCGTGGAAGGTTTGAACTGCATCGAAGAATCTACCTGATGCCTCTCAGGATGGAATCATCAGATAACACCTATGCAGGCGAAGGCCTTGATTTCTTCGAGCTTGCCAAGGCTGCGGCCAAGGAAGAATTGAAGGACGTTCCTCCCCAGGCTGTTCAGGAGTCTCTGGATGGATGGCGGAAGGCGATGCAGTCCACAATTCGAAGTTATGCCGAAGCGGAGCGAGCCTCCGAAATGGCCGAACGCATTGCCATCCTCAATAAGGATAGTGCAGCACGCATCAATGTGATGATTGAACGTTCAAAGCGATGGGGCGAACGACAGCTCATCGATTATGACACGTTCGTTTCCATCTATGGACTCTGTCCAACAACGGATGAAGCCAGCATGTGGATTGCTCGATACCGCCAGGCGAACTATCCCTGGTTGTGGGAGCAGGATGACGAAGTTGAACGCATTGCGACCTGGATCATCGAAAACGGAAAACCCGAACAGATGCAGATCGTCAATGAGGTGTTGCCAGACTATCTTGCACGTCGCGAAGAACTTCGGCTTGAAGCCGAGGCGCTCCTGTCAGAGGGGAGACGAAGTGGTGCAAATCTCTGTGATGACGCTGCAATGAAGTACGAATCCGCTCAGGATCTGATCGGGCAGTTGATGCGGAACTCCGGCCAACGCACGGTACTTCTCAAGCAGGCCAAAGCCGAACTGGAGCAACCACTGACGAGTGGCCAACGTTCAGCAGTGGCGAGAGTCCTACTGGGCATCTGAGTCGGAATGGCCAGCAGGTTCTACTGGGTAGAACTCATCCAGGACCGCATGCCATTCGGCGATTGACCGAACGGATATGAATTTCAATCGAACCGCCTCGGGATCGGGATGGTGGTGCGCGAACTTGATTCCGAACTTTCGCATTTGCCGCGAAGCGGATTGTTCACCATGCAGCCGTGCAGAGAGATGAAAATGTTCCAGCAGCGCCTTGCGCTGCTCTGAGAGCAGTGGGGCCTGAGGTTCTTCACCGGCCATCAGGGACCGCGCTTGGCGAAAGATCCAGGGGTTTCCAATACAGCCTCGTGCGACCGAGACCCCTTGTACACCCGTGTGTTCAAGCATCAGGAAGATGTCCTCAACGGTCCAGACATCACCGCTTCCAAATATCAACTTGTCAGGATGCCGCTCAACGAGTTCCTTCAGGAATGGCCAGCGTCCTGGTCCCTTGTATTTCTGCTGAACGGTTCGGCAGTGCACGGTTGTCCAGGCGCATCCAAGATCGTAGGCGGCGGTGAAGATGCGTTCGAAGTTGTCCGCCATCTCATCGGACTCATCGAAGGCACGCCTCATCTTGACGGTCACGGGTATGGAATCGGGGACGACTTCACGGACCGCTTCCAGAATGGCAATGGCCTCATTCGGAACGGTCAGCAGGTGTCCGCCACGATGTCGTTTGCGAATCTTCTTGACCGGGCAGGCAAGATTCACGTCGATGACGTCGTAATTCATCTTGACCAGGAGGCTTGCAGCCTTCGCCATCGTTTCGGGTTCGGTTCCCATGACCTGTCCGGCCAGCGGATGGTCACTACCACCTGCCGCCAGGTTGTCCTTGATATCACCGGTCCCGCATGACTCCTGGAGGAGATCAGGATCTTCTCTTGCTCGACCTTTGCCCCCATTAATCAGCGTGACATCCAGAAGCGCTTCGGTGACACAGAATGGGCAGCCGTGAGTTCGAGCGACTAATCGCATGGCACCATCGGAATAGCCTGCCAGCCCTGCCTGGAAGAAGGGGGCATCAAATCCGGGAACCAGCTCTGGAACACGGGGATCGACCTCCAGGCAGCGTGCAACCTCGGCCAGGGGCCGATCCAGTGCCGGGCGAGTCAGTTCTGGTGGATTCATCTCGACGGACATCACCCGTATTGTGACCTCATCGCCCCCGGTCATACAATGGTCAACACCATGAAACGACATCTTCCATGCCTGGACCCTAGATTGACGCCCTGCCAGTGGCACTGGCTGGGCTTGCTGCTTGTCGTGATGGGGGTGTCAGCGTGCAATAGCCCGAATTTCAACCCCAAACTAGCCAACCGGAGCTATCCCTACGAATTGCACACCGTCGATGTCCTGCCCATCCAGGTGTTCCGGGATGGCACCCATATCGAGATCGTGAATTCCACGGACAACTCCTGGAGCGATGCCACCATCTGGGTTAACCAGCGGTATTCAGCTTCAATCAAATCCCTCCAGCCTGGCCAGCGGGTCTCGATGAACCTGTTCGACTTCAGAGACGACCTCGGGGAGCAATTCCGTGCAGGCGGTCTTCTTCGAACAAGGCCAGCGGCAAAGATTGAGTTGATCGAGATCCAGCCAGCCGAGGGCATGCCCATGATCGGCATGATCTCAGTCATGCCAGGCGAGGGTCAATAGCAGTCATTGCAGAGTCAGTGTGCGAACTTGGGTTTCCAGTGATTCAATACGAGTGTCAGTAGGCATTGTTGTGTTCCCTTTGATGGTGTTGGACGCAGTGTAATGCCTCCAAAGAACAACCCCCCTGCGATGTGCAGAGGGGTTGAGTGTTGTTTGGTTGGTGGCGGAAGTCAGGGGTTCCGAGAGGTCTCGACTCCCTTGCCGTCTGATGTCGCCACGGTGCCGGCCCCGTTCTTGTCAGCAAAGACAACGGCAGCTCTTTTCCCATCCTTGTTGCTTATCAGCATGACGCCTCCATGTGTATCGGCAAAGATCCCTGCAACTTGCTTGTCATCAGTGTTGGAGAGGAACAGCTCACCTCCATTTGCATTTGCGCCGAAAATGGCAAGCAGATTTCCATCCTTGTTGAACATTTTCAACTGAGAACCATTCGCATTCGTTGCGAGTTCTGCACACACTTTCCCCGCATCATTGACCACCTCAAACTTCTTCGCCTGGACGACATCAGGAATACTCTGAAGACTCGTTGCCGCCAAGAGTCCTCCAACAATCACCAAACCAAACACTCCAAAGAGCATTCGTTTGAGCGTGCGGACCTGGGTTTCCAGTGATTCGATACGGGTGTCGTCAGGCATCGGAGGGACTCCTTCATTAGGTGTCACCCACGATACCCCATTCACGCCTTACTTAGTGAATGAACCCCGCGAGTGCCGAAGGGCACCCGCGGGATCGTGTTGATCAAACGCATCTCTTCGCCGCCTACCCAAGCGGGAATGAGTACTCGCTTGATCCATCAAGCAACACGTTGATCATGCCAGTCGCTTCATTAAAAGAAACGTCAAGACTTCCCATTGAGGTATCCATGCTCAATGAAGTGATGCCACAGTCCACAAGGAACCGGAGCACCTGATCGATGTTTCCGGAAACGCGCCACGCTTCGAAGTCGTCTCCCTTGTCTGAAGGCACGACACACCAATCAAAGTCAAGATCGTATTGCCGGAAGTCAGGTCGCTGACATCGTGATGTGGATGGGATCGTGACATCCATCGTCCACATGGAAGTGCTCACCTGATGCAACCAGATCAACTGGTGGCAATCGCCTCCAGGAGACAGATCGTCCAGGCCGGTTTCACGAATGAAATCCGCAGCGTTCCGATTCTCGTAGCCTGGATTGAAGTACGGCATTTCACGGGGGAGCGGTTTTACGTAGCCGGGGTGATAGGGTCCATGGTTTCCGCCATGCCCCAGAGGTATCCAGCGATTCCCAATCAGGACATAGTCGGCAACGCCATCGCAATCGATATCGCGATACAACAAAGTGGTGCCGTCTGGTTGCGGAACGACCATGTCACATGGACGTTCCTGCAGATTGGATGGGGTGTAACGACCCTTGGCCTTGACCTGAAGTGAGACTGGCGTTGCACCGACGCTAACCTCACAGGATGCGCTCAACAGACTGACAACCAGGCCGGCAATGGCAAGGCACGATGAGATACCGAACATGACGAAATCCTTTCATGTAATGGTGACATCCATGTCACCTGTACATGATCTAACTCATCAATGAGTTCGATCCGGCATGTCAGACCAAAGAGTTTGAATTTTCGAAAACGCTCAGTGTCTTTGCCAGCACTGGAACGTCATGGCGTGGTCATTACGGTCGTCGGCAGAGTGCGCCTCACTTGAAGTCATCGCCCAGGCGCTTTCATCAAGTTCAGGAAAAGTGGCATCGCCATCGATCTGTGCATGTACTCGAGTCAGCAACACGCGATCGGCTCGTTCCAGAAAGAGCCGATAGATTTCTCCGCCACCGATCACGAAGCAATCAGCGGCATCGCCACATGCCTTGATGGCATCATCAACAGTGGTTGCAACGACACCACCTGAGGCCTCGAACTCGGCGTTGCGTGTCAGCACGATGTTCGTTCGATCGACGAGTGGCTTGGGGAGTGAATCCCAGGTTCGCCGTCCCATGATGACTGGATGCCCGGTCGTTGAGTCGCGAAAATGAAGCATGTCAGCTCGCAGTCGCCAGGGAAGATCGCCATCACGACCAATGGCATTGTTCTCTGCTGCGGCGACGATGAGCGTTATTCGCATGAATTCGACCCGCTAGACAGCGACCGGAGCGGAAAGCCGTGGATGCGGGTCGTAGCCCGCCAACGTGAAATCATCCATCGTGAAGTCGAATACCGAGGTCACCTGCTTGTTGAGTTCCATGCTCGGCAGCGAGCGAGGCTCACGTGTCAACTGGGTATCAACCTGTTCAAGATGATTCGTATAGATGTGCGTATCACCGATGACGTGAATGAAGTCGCCTGGTTCAAGTCCCGTGCACTGTGCAATCATCATGGTCAACAGTGAGTATGAGGCGATGTTGAATGGAACACCCAGGAAGAGATCGGCGCTTCGCTGATAGAGCTGGCATGACAGTTTGCCGTCACAGACATAGAACTGGAACAGTATGTGACAGGGGGGCAGCGCCATCTTGTTCAATTCGCCGACGTTCCATGCATTGACAATCAAGCGACGTGACTGGGGGTCATTCCTGATGCCGTCGATCACATTGGTGATCTGGTCAATCGTTCGGCCATCCCCTGCCGCCCATGATCGCCACTGGTGTCCGTAGACGGGGCCGAGGTTGCCATCCTCATCAGCCCATTCGTCCCAGATGCTGATGCCATTGTCATTGAGCCATCGGACGTTCGTGTCACCCTTCAGAAACCACAGAAGCTCCCCGATGATCGACTTCAGGTGAACCTTCTTGGTCGTGACCAACGGGAATCCTTCGGCCAGGTCGAAACGCATCGACTGGCCAAAACAGCTGAGGGTCCCGGTGCCGGTCCGGTCATCTCGGGGTTGTCCGGTGGTTCGAACGTGTTTCAGCAGGTCGAGGTATGGCTGCATCGTCTGTCCATCCTACCCATCGATGCCGATCGCGTGATGAGCCATGGCAACTTCCAGCAACTGTTGTGTCACCGGATGGCTTGGCGACTGAAGGATCTGCTCAACAAGCCCCTCTTCCACGATTTGGCCACCGTCCATCACGACAACTTCATCACAGATCTGGCGGACGACCCCCATGTCGTGGGTGACGAACAGCATCCCGATGGGCCGCCTTGATCGGATCTCACGGAGGAGTTCGAGCACATGAGCCTGTACCGAGACGTCCAGGGCGGAGGTCGGCTCGTCGCAGACCAGCAATTCAGGTTCCGTGACGATTGCCCGGGCAATCGCGATTCGCTGTCGCTGTCCACCGGAGAACTGGTGGGGATATCGATTCGCCATGTCGGCAGAAATTCCAACAGAGTCCAGACATGCTGTCGCCCTGGACCGGAGTTCCTCTCCGCGAGCCATGCCATGGACCTTCAGTGGTTCGGCAACCAGATCCACGACACGCATCCTGGAATCCAGGGAGCCACCGGGATCCTGAAACACCATCTGGAAGTGACGGCGCATTTGCCGGCGGCTCTCACGGCCCATCGTCGCGGGTTCCTTGCCAAGGATTCGGATGTGTCCCGCCGTGAGTGGGATCAAGTGCATGATGGCACGAGCCAGGCTCGTCTTGCCGCATCCCGATGCCCCGACGATGCCAAGGGTACGACCGCGCTGAATCCTCAGGCTGACATCCTCGACGGCCACCACGTCCCGTTGTCGTCCAGATCCGGGAAACACGACCTTCGCGCCCTGAACTTCAAGGATGTTGAGGTTGTCCGTATTGGGTGCCGTGGTGTTCATGTGGGAATTGTGGTTGCCACGCTACCACGCCGCGGGCAGGACGGTGGTCTGCACGGGATATGCACCGAATTCCAGGATGTTTCCTCTACATGGGAGGTCGTTCATCCAACACGATGCTGAGCTGTTGTTGGCTTCCAGCTTCCACCGTTCCATCAGGCCTCCAGAAATCGATCTCGACGACCGAATCAGGCAGCAGGGAAGAAATGGTGGATCGCAGCTGTTGCAGTGACTCCATGCGACGTCCATTGATCCGAGTGATGATGTCTCCAGCTTTCAATCCGCCCTTGTAAGCGGGCTTGCCTGGGGTTGTACTGGCAATCAGAATTCCCTTCTGATCGAAGCCGACGGCGCGGTAATAGCCGGCCAACTTTTCGGTGAACGTCAACAGGCCTGTCCTGGAACGACTGTCTTTCTGGAGGCCTTCACATGAAATGGTGATGAAGGCATTCTCCGGTTCGTTGTCCTGTCCGGGATCAGGTCGCCAGACAGACAGGTTCGATTCATTGTCCTGGTCGTCCTCAACAGCTTTCCAGAAGGCCTCCGGGGACGTGATCACCTGATCGTCATAGTGCGTTATGACATCTCGGGGATTCAAGCCAGCTTCTGCAAGAACGCCATTCTGCTGGACACGTGAGACAAGTATGCCACCACTGTTGCGTTGCAGTCCCATGCGACGCAACCAGTCGTAGACATACGAATTCTGGTCAACGACGTTTACTCCAAGGAATCCCTTCCTGACAACACCACCCTGTATCAACTGAGTGGCGACGGATTCGATCATGTCCATGGGGATTGCCAGGCCGATGCCGCTGAATTCACTGTCTTCATCAAGATCAGCAACCGCAATCGCGGTGTTCATCCCGATGACTTCACCTCGGTGATTCGTGAGGGGCCCACCGGAATTTCCGGGATTGATCGCGGCATCCACCTGAATGAAGTTTTCAAAGCCGAGCATCCCGCGGCTCCAGAGAAGCCCAACGGATCGACCAAGTCCTGAGATGATTCCCTGGGACATGGAAAAACGGAAATCCATCGGCGATCCGAAGGCAAAGACAAGCGAGCCCTGGTGCAGCTCTTCGCGTGCATCAGCACGTGTGGCAGGAACCAGTCGTTCTCCCTGGATTCGGATCACTGCAATATCCGTGAGTTCATCAAGCCCGACGATTCGAGCTTGCAGGACGGTTCCATCATGCAACTGAACATCAATCTGATCAGCTTGTGACACCACGTGAGAGTTGGTCAGGATGTGTCCATCGGCATCCCAGATCCAGCCACTACCGGTTGAGATCCCCATCCCACGATGTGGTCCGATGTCCTGTGCGGAAGTGATATGGACAACCGAAGGTCGAACGAAGGAGGCGACATCACGTGATGCCTGGTTCAGATGATCCAGGAATGAGCCGGAGGTAGGCGGGGCACTTGGAGTGTTGAGCCTGAGCGAGGCCTCTCGAACCTGGTGCACCGTGGTCGAGTGTGAGAAGCTCCGAACCATGTCCGGTGTTACCCAGAGCAGGAGCAGTGCAGTGGCACAGACCAGCAGTGCCGGGGCAAATGCAGCCATAGAGGATTTCTGAGGGGGATCATTTCGGGGTGGACTTGATGACATGCAGACCTCCAGGCCAATAGGCCTCTCTTCCATGATTCGGTCGAAAAGCCGTTCTGGCAAGTGATTCTGGTGATCAGGAGGCAAGTGAGCCCCTCAGAAGGAAGGAAGCCTGCTGGAAAGGGCACCTTTGGGGGCATGGGAGTCCTATACTGGCCTGGTTGATGGCCAAGAATTCAAACCATCCAGGGAATGATCCTGCCGCATCAGGTGGCCTTACAAAGCCATTTACGCTTCGGTCACTGAGGCGGATGGTGGACGAGGGCAGCCCCTTCGCCGCTTTGACCTGCTACGACGCCACGACGGCTCGATGGCTGCAACGAGCGGGCGTACCGGTACTCCTGGTCGGGGATACGGCTGCCGAGATGATTCTTGGTCTGCCCGGGACGATCCACGCACCACTGGATTTCTTGATCCAGTTGACCGCGGCAGTCAAACGAGGTGCCCCCAACTGCATGGTCATGGCCGACATGCCCTTCCTGTCCTATCAGGCTGATGAAGCTGAGGCGATCCGAAACGCCGGCCGATTTCTTGTTGAAGGGCGAGCGGACTGCGTGAAGCTGGAGGTTGACGGCACATTCACTGGCCTTGTTTCCCAACTGAACAGAGCGGGTATCCCTGTCGTGGCGCATATCGGGTCCAGGCCTCAACAGGTCAAGCACGATGGTGGATACCGAGCAGCGGGCCGGACAAGTGCTGAGGGGAGTCGCCTGGTCGAGGAGGCTCGACGCCTGGAGGAAGCCGGGGCCACCATGCTTCTGGTCGAGGCAGTGCCTGCCCAGGTCACCGAGGCCATCGTCCAGCGGACGTCGATTCCCGTGATCGGTTGCGGGGCCGGTCCTGCCTGCCATGGCCAGGTAGTCGTGACCCAGGACCTCGCGGGGCTTACCGATTGGCAACCGGCCTTCGCCAAGCCATTGGCCGATCTGGGTGCAGCGATTACCTCCCTGGGCGAGAATTGGGTCAAGCGGGTGGCTTCAGGCAACCTCGGCGAGCATCCTTACACGATGGTGCCGGGGGAGGACCTCAAAGAGCGATCTGCTGAGCGTTCAGCTACCTGAACACCGGCCCCTTTCAGCCATCCACTATGAGTTCACCGCCGGATCGAGACGACCCCAGTCGGGGTAAACTCTCCGCATGAGCCTAACGCATTCACGTCCCATGACATTGGCCGAAACCCCTGGCGAGCTTACGGGTCAATCTCAGTCTTATCTGGAGTCCTCAATGGATCACGTACGAAATGTCGAACGAATCTTCGGAGACGAGTACGGGATTCTGACCTTCACAGGCGAGAACATACGTCGCCGCCTTTCACCGGCAGCCTTGAAACGACTTGAGCAGACCATCCAGTACAGCGAACCGCTTGATGAAGCGATTTCTGATGAGGTGGCGGCAGCCATGAAGGATTGGGCTGTCGAAAATGGTTGTACGCATTACTGCCACTGGTTCCAGCCTCTGACGGGTGCCACTGCCGAAAAGCATGACTCTTTCCTCAACATGGATGGAGAAGGCGGCGTCATCGCCGAGTTCTCCGGTGAGATGCTCATCAGGAGTGAACCGGATGCCAGTTCATTCCCGACAGGAAGCATCCGCGATACATGGGAGGCTCGTGGCTATACCGCATGGGACCCGACCAGCCCTGCGTTCATCTCGATCAACGGTGGCGAAAGAACACTCTGTATTCCAACCGCGTTCGTCTCCTGGACGGGGGAATCACTTGATCAGAAGACGCCGCTTCTTCGATCCATCGATGCACTCAGCATCCAGGCAATGAGAATTCTGCACCTGTTCGGCACCGACAAGGGTGTTCATCGAGTCCAGACCACGCTGGGTTGCGAGCAGGAATACTTCCTGCTTGATGCAGACAACTACCAGGCCAGGCCGGATCTCAGAATGTGTGGAAGGACCCTCATCGGATGCGATGCTCCCAAGGGTCACCAACTGGATGATCACTACTTCGGCTCGATTCCAGCCAAGGTTCTTTCCTACATGGCGGACGCCGAAGCCAGGCTCTATGCCCTTGGCATTCCAGCCAAGACTCGACACAACGAAGTAGCGCCTCAGCAATTTGAACTTGCCCCGCTTTTCGAGGGGACCAATCTTGCCTGTGATCACCAGATGCAGACAATGAGCGTCCTGCGAAATACGGCCAGGGACCACGGCCTGGTCTGCCTGCTTCATGAGAAGCCGTTTGCGGGAATCAACGGCAGCGGCAAGCACAACAACTGGTCACTGGTGACAGACACAGGACACAATCTGCTCAATCCCAATGATGGTGGACCGGGTCATCTGCAGTTTCTTACCTTCGTCTGTGCTGTCGTGAAGGGCCTGGACAAGAATGCTGATCTTCTCAGAGCAACCGTCGCGAGTGCCGGCAATGACCATCGACTGGGTGCCAACGAAGCACCACCTGCAATCCTGAGCATCTACACCGGCGCAGAACTCGAACGTGTCCTGGCAAATCTCGAGGCAGGGGAATTGTCCGACTTCGAACACACCACAAGGCTTGATCTCGGAACTACCGCGATGCCCAAACTTGAAAGGCATCCTGGCGATCGCAATCGAACCAGCCCATTCGCTTTCATTGGAAATCGATTCGAATTCAGAGCTGTCGGCTCTACAGCGGTTCCCGCCTGGCCCAATGCGGTACTCAATACCATTGTTGCCGAGGCACTTGATGAGATCGCCACACAGATGGAATCAAGCCTTACAGATGACATGACCAAGGAAGCTCGTAGTCATGCCATCATCGAAGTTCTTCGATCTGTGTATTCCGAGCACAAGCGAGTCGTATTCAACGGCGACAACTATTCAGAGGCATGGCAAGAGGAAGCAAAGAAGAGAGGTCTTCCCAATCTCAAGGGTTGTGCCGAATCATTCCCGGTCATGGGCTCCCGCAAAGCTCGTGATCTTTTCAGCAAGTACGGCGTCTTGAGTGAAGCGGAACTCGAAGCCAGGCTGATGGTTCTCTATGAAACCTATGCCCAGGTCATGCAGATCGAGGCCAGGACTCTTCTCCGTATGGTGAACACGATGGTGATTCCTGCAGCGATTCGCCACCAGGCCGAGGTTGCAGAGGCGATTGCAGCAACCGATGCTGCTGGTGTTGATCCTGCGGCGGTACGTGGCCGCCTGACGGATCTCACCGCGAGGATTACGGATCTCGAAGTGGCCTGTCTGGAGGTCGAATCAATCCTTGACAATCTTCCAGAAGACGACGAAGAAACTACTCGCAAGATTCAGGACAAGATGATTCCGGCCATGAACAAGGTGCGGCTCAACTCCGACGCCATCGAGAGCATCCTTCCTGATGATCTTTGGCCATTGCCCACGTATCTTGATCTTCTTTTCTGATCAACAGTTCATTTCATGACACATCAACAAGGCCCGTCGTTAACAGCGTCGGGCCTTGTTCTTGTTACAGAAATGAAGGAGGGGTCAACGGACCTTGCCCTGATTTGCAACGGCTTGAGCTGCCGCCGCAATGGCATCGGCGTCTCCAAGATATTGGCGTCCCGTAGCATTCATGGAGCTGTCAAAGTCATAGACCATCGGAACACCCGTGGGAATATTGAGTGAGACGATCTCCTCATCACAGATCCCATCGAGATGTTTCACAAGTGCACGCAGTGAATTGCCATGAGCGGCGATGATCAAACGCTTCCCCTCAGCGACCTGTGGCTTGATGACATCAAGCCAATATGGGATGACACGGGCTACGGTGTTTTTCAGACACTCACCCAATGGCAACTTGTCTGCAGGGATGTGGGCGTAACGAGGGTCGTTTCCCGGGGCGCCAGGATCAGTTGGATCCATCAATGGTGGAGGGGTGTCATAGGAGCGCCGCCAGGTATGCACCTGTTCTTCGCCATGCTTCGCAGCGGTTTCAGCCTTGTCCAGACCCTGCAGTGCGCCATAGTGACGTTCGTTGAGTTGCCAGGCTTTCGTGATCGGGATCCAGCAGAGATCCATGCCATGCTGAATGAACCAGAGTGTCCGGATCGCTCTTTTCAGAAGGCTTGTGTAGGCCGCATCAAAGATGAAGCCTTCTTCCTTCAGCAGGATTCCGGCAGCCTTCGCTTCGGCTTCACCTGCAGCTGAGAGATCCTGATCAACCCATCCAGTGAATCGATTTTCAAGATTCCACTGGCTTTGACCGTGGCGTATGAGAACAAGACGTGGCATGGCTGAACTCCGATGGGCCGGTCCTATCCTAGCAGCCCGACCCGACCAGCCACTACAGGTCCAGATCGGCAATGACCGGAGCATGATCAGAAATGGCCAGGCCGGCTTCTCTGTGAACAAAGATCCGCTCGACATGCTTTGCTGCGGGGCCATTACCCAGGAGGTAGTCGATTCGCCAACCCCGATCCAGTTGGCGCGCCTGTCCCCGATTTGACCACCATGTGTAGGGGCCATCGACATCGCCAACGGAATCCCGAAGAAGATCTCTGGCACCAGAAGTCACGACACCATCCATCCATTCACGTTCGTGAGGAAGAAAGCCGGATGTCTTCTGATTGCTTCGCCAATGGAAGATGTCGTTTTCCGTGCGAGCGATATTGAGATCCCCACCGAGGATCACGCATCGTCGTCGACGCATGAGCTTGCTTGCATACGGGGCGAATTGCTTCATCCATTTGTTTTTTCGTACCTGTGCGTCATCACTGGAGGAGCCGGAAGGCAGGTAGATGCTTGCAACATCAACGGGGCCGATACGAGCCAGCAGGAGACGGCCTTCAGGATCATCACCGCCATCGATTCCAATATCGACACGTTCGATGGGCTGCTTCGACCAGATCGCCGTTCCGGCATAACCCGCACGCTGAGCGGGGTGCCAGTGGACATGCCAGCCAGCAGGCGATGCCCATTCGGGAGTCAGTTGATCCGGTCGTACCCGGATTTCCTGCAGGAGCATGATGTCTGGCTTGAGTTCATGCAGCCATGTCTCAAGACCCTTGCGGATCGCCGCTCGCATACCGTTGACGTTCCATGTAAGCACTCGTGTGGTCATGAGCAGGGTTCCAAGCCATCTTCTGATCGAATTCAGCAGGGGAGGCTAGCATGTCCAGCTTCATTGGAGATCCAGTTCATGATGTTCCTTGAGGCTTTGCTCGTATTCACCATGACCACACCACCTGATGCGACATCCAAACCCGTTGTTACCCATCCTCATGGGGTTCGAATGGTGGACCCTTACAACTGGTTGCGGGGCAAGGAAAAGCCCGAGGTCATCGAGTATCTCGATGCTGAAAATGAATACACCAAGCAAAATACCGAGCATCTGGAGGCCTTTCGCAAGTCGTTGTATGACGAAATGCTTGGCAGGATCAAGGAAGATGACACATCCGTACCCTGGCAGGGAAATGACGGCTGGACCTATTACACACGGACCGAGGAAGGCAAGCCCTACGACATCATCTGTCGCAGGCGCGGTCCAGATGAAGCCGAGCAGATCATTCTTGACATCAACCAGGCGGCGGAAGGTCACGAGTTCTATGACGTGACGCTCTGGGAAACCAGCCCGGATGGTAATTATCTGGCATGGCTGGCAGACTCGACCGGGTATGAGGAAAACGATCTGTTGATCAAGGATCTCAATACCGGTGAAATCATTGACTCATCGGTTCAAAATGCCGACCCGTTTTCACTTGCCTGGGCAGACGACAACTCGACCATCTTCTATGCACGACATGATGAGGCGAAGCGATCTGATCGTATCTATCGTCATGTCACTGGATCACCAGCTGAGCAGGACGTGCAGATCTATCACGACCCCGATGGCATGTTCAATGTCAGTGTTGATCGAAGTCGCAGCGGAGAATCGATATTCATCACGTCAGGATCCCAGCTCACAAGCGAGTTGCATGTCATTGACTCCCGGGATCCCGCCCAGTCTCCACGAATGATTGCGCCCAGACGCCATGGAATTGAATATGACGTAGACCGTCATGGCGACCGTTACTACATCTTGACCAATGAGAACGCTACGAACTTCCGGATCATGACGGCGCCCATTCAATCGCCTGAACCATCAAACTGGACGGAGTTCATTGAATACGACCCTGACACCTACATCACCGGAATCGATGTTTTTCAGAACCACATGGCCATCTCTCAGAGAAGAGATGGGTATACAGCCATTCAGATCGTCAATCTCAAGGACGGCACCTCTCATCTCGTTCCGGTTCCCGAGAAAGTGTCTCTTGTAGGCCTGGGCACCAACGAGCAGTTTGATACGAGTACGCTTCGTTATGGCTATCAGTCACCAGTCACGCCTCCTTCGGTTTATGACTATGACATGAATACTCGTGAGGCGACCCTCCGGAAACAACGCGAAATCCTCGGGGGTTTCGATGGAAACAATTATGAGGTGAGCCGGCTTGAAGCGACGGCTGCAGATGGCGTGAAGATTCCGATCACGCTCGTACATCGTCGTGGACTGAAACCGGATGGCACACATCCACTCTGGGTATATGGCTATGGATCCTACGGTTCTTCCATGAACCCCTGGTTCTCTTCCAATCGATTGTCACTGCTTGATCGCGGCGTCGTGTTTGCCATTGCACACATCCGCGGAGGAGGCGAGATGGGACGGCCGTGGTATGACACGGGCAAGATGGCTTTGAAGGAAAACACCTTCACGGATTTCATCGCCGTTGTCGAATATCTTCGCGATCAGGGCTGGGGGGCATCTGACCGGATTGCGGTCCAGGGAGGTTCTGCAGGAGGACTCCTCATTGGAGCCGTTCTGAACATGCGACCGGACCTCTTCACGATCGCTCATGCTGATGTTCCATTCGTTGATGTCATCAACACGATGTCAGATCCAACTATTCCTCTGACCATCGGCGAGTATGAGGAATGGGGGAATCCTGCGAATCCCGCTGCCTTCCATCGAATGCTTGCGTACTCGCCCTATGACAATGTTCGAGTGATGGAGTACCCCACCATTCTTGTGACTGCGGGGCTCAACGACTCGCGAGTCCACTACTGGGAACCAGCCAAGTGGACCGCGATGCTGAGAGATCACAAGACGGATGACAACCTGCTCATTCTTCGAACGAACATGGGCGCTGGCCACGGCGGATCAAGTGGACGATACGGACAGCTTGAAGAAGTAGCCTTCGAGTACGCCTTCATCCTGGATCAACTTGGACTTGCCCCGCAGTAGGGTCAGTTTTCAGACAAGCCCCTTGGCTTGCCGAATCCGAAGTGATGTCTCATTCGCTCGATGACGACATAGAACACCGGGACCATCAGCAGCGTCATTACCGTGGCGATGACGATGCCGCCAAAGACGACGGTGCCGAGTGATTGGCGACTGACGGCGCCTGCTCCCGTGGCAACGACCAGCGGGATGACACCGGCGGCAAAGGAGACGGCCGTCATCAGGATCGGACGCAGGCGAAGCCTTGCAGCTTCTACGGCAGATTCAATGATCTCACCGCCTGCTTCTCTCTTCTGCTTGGCAAACTCGACGATCAGGATGGAGTTCTTGGCAGCAAGCCCGATCAACATCACAAGTCCGATCTGTCCATAGACATCCAGTGGCATCGCTCGCATCAAGAGGAAGACAAGAGCGCCCAGAACGGCTGGTGGAACAGCCAGAAGGATGAGGACAGGGAGCATCCAGCTTTCATACTGGGCTGCCAGGAAGAGGAAGACCGCGATGAGCGCCAATGCGAAGACAAGCGGTGCCAGATTGCCCGCCTTGATCTGTTGATAGGTCATGCCCGTCCACGAAGTTCCGATTCCCGCAGGCAGTACCTTGTCTGCAATCTTCTCCATGGCAATGATCGCGGTACCGCTGCTGTATCCAGCGCCCGGTGTGCCATTGAGGCTGATTGAATCGTAGATGTTGTAGTGCGGAAGATTGTCAATTCCGTTGATAGGCTCGATCTTGACGAATGCACTGAGCGGGATCATGTTGCCTTCGCGGTTCTGAACATGCAGTTGCAGGATTTCATCAGGCTGCATGCGGAATTGGGAATCGGCCTGAGCGACCACCTGGTAGACCTTCCCGAACTTGTTGAAGTCGTTGATGTAGAAGGAGCCCATGTAGAACTGCAGCGTGTCGAGAAGTGTTCCGACATCGACGCCATACAGTTCGGCCTTGGTTCGATCGATATCGAGATAGATCTGGGGGACATTGGCTCGGAAGGTCGTGCTGAGGCGCTGGATGTAGGGCACCTGCATCGAGGCGCCGATGAACCGTTTCAATGCGGTCTCCATCTCCTCCATGCTGACCGAGTTGAGGTTCTGGAGTTCCATCTGGAAACCGCCGACGGCACCCAGGCCCTGAATGGCAGGCGGGTTGAATGCCATGACGAGTGCGTCGGGCAGGGAAAGAAGTTGGGGCGTCAGTCGTTCGACCATCGCCTCGACATGCTGTTCGGGTGCCGGTCGATCTGCCCAGTTCGTCAGGATGGCGATGAGGAAAGCCGAGTTTGTCTGGTTCACGCCGGTCAGGAAGTTGAAGCCACTGATCATGACGACATCAGTGATGTCATCTTCCTTTTCCAGGAGCTGGAGGATCTGATCCTCGACTTTCTGAGTCCGTTCAATCGTTGATGCCGAGGGCAACTGGACATTGATCAGGAAATAACCCTGGTCTTCTTCCGGTACGAAGGCTGTCGGAGTGACAAACAGAAGCAGAACGATGCCGACAATGACACCGCCAAAAACCACCACAAACAGCAACCATGCTCTGGAACCCCAGAGAACCATCTTGCCATACCCCTCGGTGATCCAGTCAACGAACCGATTGAAGGGTTTGAAGATCTTCTCTCGAAGGCTTTCTTTTTTCGACTCTTCTGGCCTCTTCATCATCAGTGCAGCGAGGGCCGGCGTCAGCGTGAGCGAGACGATACTGCTGATGATTACCGAGAAAGCAATTGTCAGTGCAAACTGGTTGTACAGACGGCCAGTGATGCCGGGCATCAATGCTGCCGGGATGAAGACCGCAAGCAGGACGAGTGTGGTAGCGACAACGGGTCCAACAACCTGCTTCATGGCAACGATCGTCGAGGCCATGATCGTACGGTCCTTGGGGCCGGTGTGGATTTCTCTTTCGACGTTCTCGACAACCACAATGGCATCATCAACTACCAGACCGATGGCCAGTACGAGTCCCAGGAGGGTCAGCGTATTGATCGAGAATCCGAACCCCATCATGATGGCAAAGGCCCCGAAGAGCGAAATGGGGATGGCCAGCAGCGGAATGAGCGTTGTCTTGAATGACTGAAGGAAGATGTAGATCACCAGCACCACCAGGATGATGGCCTCGATGATCGTCTTGATCAGATCGTCAATGGAAGCATTGACGAAATCCGTGTTGTTGAAGGTGATCTTGTAATCGATGTCATCAGGAAAACGCTCCTTGAGCTCTTCCATCTGAGTAGCGATGTTCTTTGAAACCGTGAGTGCGTTGGCTTCAGGAAGCTGGTAGATGCCGATCTGGGCAGCTGGTTTGCCGCTCTGACGGGAATCGCTGGCGTAGGTCTGTGCGCCCAGTTCAACCCGGGCAACATCTTTCAGTCGAACAACGCGACCATCACCAGAGGCCCGAACAATGATCTCCTCGAACTGCTCGACCTGCTCAAGCCGTCCCATAGCGGTGACCTGGAGCGTGAAGGCCGGGTTGCCGATGGTGGGTGGTCCTGCCACCTTGCCGGCGATGGCCTGCTTGTTCTGGCCGGAGACCGCCTTCTTGATTTCCTGGATACCGATATCCATGGCCGCCATTCGATCCGGATCCAACCAGATTCGAATGGCGTATTTCTGCAGACCGAAGTTGAGAACCTTTCCGACGCCCGGAACGCGGGTGAGCGTGTCCGTGACATGGATGTCGGCGTAGTTGCTCAGGTATCCACTTTTGAATGTACCGTTCGGTGAAAGCAGTGTGACAACCAGAGTGAGGCTGGTGGATTGCTTGTCGACGATGACACCTGCCCGTTGAACTTCCTCAGGAAGTCGTGGCTTGGCACGTTCGACACGGTTCTGGACATCAACAGCAGCGATGTCCTGGTCGTATCCAACGTCAAAGGTCACCGTGATCGATGAGTCACCATTATTGGTACTGCTGGAGGACATGTAGATCATGCCCTTGACGCCATTGATCTCCTGCTCCATCGGCCTGGTCACGACCGAGGAAACGGTCGTGGCATCCGCACCCGGGAAATTGGTTGCCACGGTGATGGTTGGTGGCGTGATATCTGGGAAGTAGGAGATGGGCAGAATGCCGATGCATACCAAGCCTGCGAAGGTGATCACCAGAGAGATCACCATCGAGAAGATTGGTCGGCGAATGAAGAACTCGAGCATGTGGAATCAGTTTCCGGTCTTGTTTCCCTGGGAGGACATGGATTGTCCTCCTGCAGGTTGTGTGAGTTGCTTCAGTTGATCCTTGGTGACGATCCTGACTTTCGTATCAGGGCCGGGGCGTATCTTGCTGCCACCATCGATGACCAGCTTCTGTCCGTGGGAAAGCCCCTTGGTGATCACGGTCATTTCTCCGTGCTCAGGACCGAGCTCAATGGGCACCTGTACCGGGGTCATGTCATCCTTGACGGTCCAGACGAACTTGCTGGAAGCGCTTGATTCAATCGCAACGGTTGGAATGACAACTGCGTCTTCCAGAGTTTCCAGGAGAACCTGCACGAGGATGTACTGACCCGGCATCAACGCGAGATTCTTGTTCTCGATTTCAGCCCACATTTCAACTGTGGACGTCCGAGGGTTCACGGTGTTGTCGAAGAAGTTGACGACGCCGGTCTGCCTGAAGTTCTCATCAGTTGGAATCGTGACCTCGACAGAAAGCGGATTTTGTCCATACCGACTCTGCTTGAGATACTCGGGCCATTCGGATCCAGCGGGATCAAACATTGCGCGGATGGGAGAGATCTGCACAACCTCTGCCATCTCGGACTTCGGGCCAGGGCTGACCAGGCTGCCTTCGTCTACGAAGGTCCTGCCAATGCGGTAATGGTGACGTTCTGGAACATCAGGCATCTTGATATTGCAGTAGGACAGTTTCAATTCGGACTCAACGAGCTGTGCCTGAGCGGATTGAACCTGAGCTTCGGCCCGTACGACATTTGATTTCAGCTGGGCGAAGTAATCTTCAGAGACGGCGCCTTCTTTGACAAGTGGCTCATTTCTCTTCAATTGTGATTGGGCATAATTGAGATCGGCAAAGGCAGAGGCAACGCCAGCGATGGCGGAGTTTCGATCGGATTCAAATGGCTCGCGTTCCAGGCTGTAGAGAACCTGGCCTGGCGTGACCTGGGAGCCCTGAAGGTAGTGCACCTTTTCCAGAATGCCTTGGACACGCGGGTTGATAGGAATCGTACGAACAGCTTTTGTCTTACCGGGATAGACACGATGGATAGGGACGTCTTCTGTTGTTGCACTGCCCATCACGACCGGCATCGGCGGCAAGGCCGCCTGGGGCTTGTTGTCGCATGATGCAACCAGGAGCATGACCATGACTGCGGGAAGTCCGCAGAGTACAGCCGGGGTTTTCATGCTGATTCCTTTCCAGAAGCGGTCATATCCGGGGGCTCCTTCGCATCTGATTCAAAGCTGGGAGGCAACTGTTCAGGGTCCCAGCCACCTCCAAGTGCCCGGTAGAGCTCAATGAGCATCTCGGCACAGAGGCCCTTTGCCTGAACGAGTTCATCTTCGAGCATCAGGACCTGTTGCTGGGCGGTCAGTAATGTGATGAAGTCCAGTGTTCCGGCTGAGTATTGCAGTGTGGCCAGGTGCAATGCCTTGTTGCCTGCATTTACACCGACCGTCAAAATGTCACGTTCACGTGCAGAGAGTGCGAATCCTGCCAATGTGGCTTCCACTTCTGCGATGGCAACAAGTGCTTGCTGCTTGTAGTTGAGCAGGGCGATCTTCGTGACGGCTTCGGCTTCCTTCACGGCGGATTCAAGACGGCCGCCGTTGAAGACATCCCAGGTGATGCTTGGGCCGGCGCTGTAGGTCTGGCTGGACCATTGCCAGACATCAGAGAAATTGGACGCCGTGAATGCAAATGTTCCTGCGAGTTTAAGCCTTGGGTACATCATGGCTTCTGCAACACCGATTCGAGCGGTGGCAGCGGCGAGTGCACGTTCTGATGAACGCAGATCAGGACGTCGTCGGATGATGTCAGCGGGTATGCCGACGGAAACCGCACCTGGCGGTACGGGGATGCCATCACCTTCACCAAGCAGTTCAGCAAGGTCTCCCTGATTCCTGCCAAGCAGGACGGCCAGATTATTGATTTCCTTGGCCAGTTGAATATCGATACGGGGCAACTGGGCTTCGAACTGTTGTTGCTGGGCAGTGGCCTGGTAGACCTGGAGCATGGAACTTGTGCCGGAGTCTTCCATGCTGCTGGTCAGCTTGATGAGCTTTCGGCTTGAATCCAGATTCTTCAGGACGACGTCCCGCCTTCCCTGGAGTGTTCGGATGTTGATGTAGCTGGATGCGACATCCGCCCGCATCGTCACCATCACACCGCGCCAATCATCAATGATGCCTTCCCAGTCAGCTGTCGCGGCCTCGACTGATCTTGCGATACGGCCAAAGAGATCGATTTCCCAACTGGCATCCAGCCCGATACCCCAGTTGTTGAACGGCCCACCAACCGAGTAGCCGGACTGGTCGAAGTCCGTATCACTGACTCGGTTTCTGCGATAGGCGCCGAAGGAAGTGATATCAGGATAGAGGTCAGCAGAGGCGATCCCGTAGCGAGCCCGATATTCATCGATTCGAGCGACAGCAACCAGCAGCGTGAGGTTGTTGGATTCCGCCTCGAGAATCAGATCATTCAGGATTGGATCATTGAACACCAACCACCAGTTTTCCAGATCCGGTGTGTCATCGGTCTCAATAAGCGGCCTGGCCTCAGCCCAGGCGTCAGGCATGTTCAGATCAGGTTGCTCGTAATTCGGCCCGACCTTGCAGCTGGATGCAAGCCCTGCAATGAGTAGCAGTGGAATCATCCGAGCTAGTAACAGGAATGGGGGGCCAGAGGGCATCGTGGGATTGTCGTTGCTGTGCCATGGCTGTGCAAATCCAATCAGAATCAGCGGCATATTCGAAGGGTTGTAATACTGCTCAGGTGCTTTCCGATCCACTCATAGGCTCATTGGCAGCAACTGGGGCAGCAGCTTGCTGGGTCATTACGGCTTTGGCGATAGCTGAGGCAGGGCGACGGGTTGGTTCAGCCCTGGTCAATGTCTCCAGATTGCTGGTGGCTGTAGTGCTGCTGGGGGGTATTCATCGGCTGGTATTCGGCACATGGTGGCCATCTGTTCCGGGTGAATCCATTGCCTGGCTGGCTGCTTCAGGCATCATCGGCCTGGGTATTGGCGATCAACTGCTCTTCCAGGCCCTCGTGGATGCGGGTTCTCGCATTACCACCTTGCTGCTGACGCTGGCACCACCCATCACGGCGATCCTGGCCTGGCCGGTGCTGGATGAAACATTGAGCATCATTGCCATCCTTGGAATGGCCATCACCCTTGGGGGCATCGCCTGGGTAGTCAGTGAGCAGACAGGCTCCGGGAGGCATCCTCATCCTCGTCGTGGAATTCTTCTCGGTGCGGGAGCGGGTATTGCTCAGGCAGTCGGCCTGATTCTCGCCAAGCTCGGCATGGATATCCCGGATGAAGCCGGTGCCACGATGAATCCATGGTCAGCCACCCTGGTTCGAATCGTATTTGGTGTCGTGATGGCTTTCATTCTCCTGATTCTGCTTCGGATCCAGGCCAGAGACGAAGAGATAGAACGTGCACCCATGGGGACATACTGGCGTGTGCCAGCCTTGATTCTCATCGGGGCGATCTTCGGGCCTGTTCTCGGCGTGTGGCTCAGCCTGGTCGGTATCGACAATGTCGAGACTGCAATTGCCGCGACACTCATGTCTCTTTCCCCGGTGTTCATCATTCCATTTGCCGCTTGGATCGAAAAGGATCGAATCACGGGTCGAGCGATCATCGGGGCGATTATTTCAGTGATCGGTGTCGCCGTGCTGGCGTTCGGTCTGCCTGACGAGGAGATCCCGATGACCATGGAGCCTGATGAAGTTCCTCAGGCGAGTTCAACGAGCTTGCATCCGGGTTCCACATCGTAGGCATCGCACCCTTTGCGGAAGACGCGAGCTGAAGATCCGATCAGTTCAAACTGATCATCTTCGACACGAATGAAACCGGCTTCCCAGAGACCGACGACAGGCGTGTCGTTCATCTCATGAAATTCACGTATCCGGTCGTCACGGGTTTCACCGAAGTGTTCGACGAATTCCCCATCATGACGGACCCATATTGATCCCGCGTAGTAATGGGCATTGACCTGAAAGGGAACCAGGCCGATTGCCTGAAAACTGCTTGGTTGCGTGATGGGCATGTCATTTGTGGTCTGCATCGTGGGACAGGCGACGTTGGTGCCCGCGCTGACACCCATGTAGGGGATGTCGTCGTTGACAACACGATTTCGAATGGCCTCCACCAGACCGAGCCGGTGAAGGTCGGCAATCAGACGAAAGGTGTTTCCGCCACCAACTGAGATCGCGGGCGCTTCCATCACTGCAGCAACCGGATCCTCATGGCGATGTATGCCATCGATCTCGTAGCCGGCGTCAAGGCCACGTTCGGTCATGAGTTTCGTGTAGGCCTCGTGATCATGAAGTGCATAGGGGATGAAGAGGATGCGGTCCACGTCTCCGAAATGTCTGCGCATTTCCTGGTTGTACAAGGCGCGTCGCTCATCTCCTCTGAAACCGCCACTACCAAGCAAGGCTCGCATTGCGCTACTCCTCTATACGAATCCTGTTCAGAAATCCCGTCTTGAATAGACACCCAGTGCAATCAGAAGCATGATGATGGTTGCCCCGACATAGGAGGCAGACGTGATCCACGGGAAGTTGCCTGCCTTGATATTCATGAACACCCAGACGTCAACCGTCTTGAACAGGCTGATCTCATCGATTTCCTGGATGAGATAGAACGCGAAGTTCAGGAGGATAAAGCCGATCAGGATGATGCCAGCCTTCAGTTGATGGCTGCTCATGGCCGAGATCATGGCCGTGAATGTCACCAGCATCAGAAGGAAGAGCGACATGAACGTGCTGGAAAGAAGCACATCACTCCATCGGAGTTTTTCATCAACGGCAGGCGAAATCCAGATGGCGGTAATCGAGGTGATGTAGACGGGGATGATCACGAGGCAGGAAGCCGCCATCCAACGTGTCAGCAGCACACGCTTGCGTGAGAGCGGTCGAGACAGCAGGAATTCCGCGGTTTTCTGATCAGCATCGCGGGCAACAACTCCGCTTGTGAGAAAAGCGGCAGCGGCCAGGCCGAAGAGGCTGCATCCCTTGAACCATTGCTGCACAGCCAGGTATGGCCAGTAGCCATCGACCTCGACGGATTCCACGAGCCTCTGCAGGGCAGGGAACGGGACCATATTCGCGATGGCCGGTATGTTTTCATTGAACTTTGGCCAGTACAGAATGGCGGCAACCAACGCGGCTTCGAGAATGATGAAGTAACCCAGCAGGATCCACCAGGCGTCCCGCAACCAGTGTCGAAGAAGACTCATGAATCCACCCCGACTTCTGCCTGGTAGAGATCTTCAAAGAGATCCTCGAGGTGACCACCGTCATCCCGCACGCTGGCAATTGGCAGACTTGCTATCTGAGCCATGACTTTTTCGAGAGGGCAATGAAAGCGAACTTGCCAGTTGATGTCTACGCCGGACCATTCAAGTCCTTCCGAGGAAGGAAGACGGCTTGCTGACATGCTTTCACGAAACTGAATATGGAGTCTGCCTGGAATGCCCTTGAGCAGATCGTGAACGGGTCCGTCTCTCAGAACCCGACCACGGTGCAGGAAAGTGACACGAGAACACAGCCTCTGGGTGCTGTAGAGATCATGTGATGACAGGAAAACCGTACGACCACTGGAGGCTTCTTTCCTCAGCAGGTCTTCGACGATTCGTCGGGCCTCAGGGTCCAGTGCTTCCATCGGCTCGTCGAGAATCATGACAGGTGCGTTGCTTGCGATGGCCTGTGCCAGAAGTACCTTGCGTTTCATGCCATGACTCAGCTCGCCGACACGCCTGCGAGACGGGACTTCGAGTTGCTCCAGCAGTTGCAGTCCCCGCTGAAGATCTGGAGATGGGTGATAACGGATGGCAAAGTCCAGGAGTTCTCCTGCCTTCATGCGGTGGTACAGAGATGTTTCTGCCGGTGCGTACCCGACCCGTGATCGAACGGCCAGTGAACGACGCCGTGCATCAAGGCCATCAACAGTGATTTCACCGGAATCCGGATGAACCACTCCTACCAGGCACTTGAGAAAAGTCGACTTGCCAGCACCATTGGGACCAACGAAGCCGTGAATCGTGCCCTGGCTCACATCGAGTGTGACACCACGAAGTACGGGTGTATTCCTGTAGGTCTTTGTAAGTTCCCTGGCTCGAATCATGGCAGGGCAGGATACCCTCACAGCATGACTGAACCTATCCGTTGCCCCTGGTGTGGCACAGATCCGCAGTACATGGCGTACCACGACGAAGAATGGGGGGTACCCGTCCGGGACAGCATCGCCCTTTTTTCGAAGCTCACGCTGGATACCTTTCAGTCCGGGCTCTCCTGGTTGGTTGTTCTTCGCAAACGGTCAGACATTCTCGATGTCATGGATGAGCTGGATCCCACTCGATTGGCCCACTGGAAGCCCAGCCGGATAGAGAAGGTCCTTGGTGATGATCGGATCATCCGAAATCGAGCCAAGATCGAGGCTGCTGTCAACAATGCCCGCTGTTATCTGGATCTTGCCGAGGCCGGACGACCGTTCTCAGAGTTGCTCTGGTCTCACGTCGGGGGGCAGACGATGGTCAACAGCAGGACGCAGGAATGTGAGCTGCCAGGTTTCACTCCAGAATCGGAAGCCATGGCTCGAGAATTGAAATCAGAAGGTTTCAAATGGACGGGGCCGACCGTCTGCTATGCCTTCATGCAGGCTGTTGGCATGGTGAATGATCACAGGGTGGATTGTTTTCGCTACAAGGCCTGCAGTTGATGGCAGACGCATAGTCCTGCTCAGGCCATCTTTCTTGAGAGCGGATGTCGTGGCCGGGTTCTCCAGCAGGACGTCTCGATCGATCGACCAAGCCTGAGCAACGTCCCTTCGTCGAAGAGACGTCCGATCATGGTGACACCGTGTGGACTTCCACTTTCCTTCAGATCAACTGGGACCGTAAGGGATGGATGGCCAGTGCAGTTCATCGAGATGATCAATCCCTGGGCGAAGGATGGCGCGATGATCGCGTCGATTGAATCGAAGACTGATGCAAAGTGCTCCATGCACTGTCGTCGGAACCGATCAACCTGGACAAGTTCGGGCCCGGGAATGAACCAGGACTGCCTGAAGGTGTTCGGCCAGGCTTCTGGTTCCTGCCAGGCAAGTTCATCATCGCGATTACTTCGAGTCAGGGATTCGAATGCGGCGGAAGCCTCAGACAGAAGGATCATGAACAAGGCGTCCCAGGGCCAGTCCGGGAGCGTGATTTCAACAAGTTCAGCACCTGCTGCGCGGAGAGCAGCGACTGCTTTCATTTCAATCCTGCCGGTTTCATCATCAGAGAACCAAGCAGGGTTGTAGCCAACACGCAAGCCGCGAGCATTTGCCGAAGCATCACAGTGCAATGGCTGAGTTACGGATGAGGGATCCCCGGGGCTTGCGCCATTGATGGCTGCAAGGATCGGTGCGGCATCATCAACATGTCTCACGATGGGGCCGATCTTGTCCAGCGACCAGCAGAGTGCCATTGCGCCATCACGAGGAACTCGACCGAAGGTGGGGCGCAACCCAACGGTCCCACAGCGAAGCGATGGGGAAATGATCGATCCACAGGTTTCGGTTCCCAGTGAGAATCCGACCAGGCCAGAAGCGGTTGCAGCTGCTGATCCTGCGCTTGAGCCACTTGACCCCTCATCGAGGTTCCATGGATTGTTCGTTCGTCCTCCGTACCAGATGTCGCCGTAAGCCAATGCTCCAAGTGAGAGCTTTGCAACAAGGACCGCGCCGGCATCCTCGAGCCTTTTGATGACGGCGGCGGTTGAACGAGGAGTCCGGTTCTTGCTGGTTGAGGCGCCCCATGTCGTTCGAGTGCCTGCTGTATCAAGGAGATCCTTCGCGCCCCACGGTATGCCATGAAGTGGACCGCGATAGCGGCCGTTACCCAGTTCACGGTCTGCTCGATCAGCCTGTTTCATCGCACTTGCTTCCATGAGCGTGACAACGCACTTGAGATCCTGATCATGTTTCTTCAGGCGCGCCAGGTAGAGGGCCGTGAGTTCACGGCTTGTGATCTGTTTGGATCTGATCCAGTGTGAAAGCTCGGCGATGGAAGCGTGGGCAATCTCGACACTGTCTGAGGGAAGTGGCCGGTTCGTTGCCGGAAGATCATCTGGATTGCCCGAGGTAGTAACAGGCCGAAGACTTTGTCCAGGCAGAATCGGATTGAAGATCATGGCCGGGTAGAGCGTGTCAGGCATGTCCAGGTTCCTGACACGCTGTTCAATCATTCCGATCTGATCGCCAATCGTCTGAGCAATCAAGGCTCTTTCTGCGGGTGTATAGGAGACACCAGCCAGGCGTTCTGCATGGGCGATGGTTTCTGGCGTGATGTCCTGGCCAGTAGTTGATCCGCTTGATTCAACCTCGGCAGCCTGTCCAGGCAGAGCCGATTTGTCTTCATCATGATTGGAAGAAGAAGTGAGGCTGGCCGTTCTGGCGCATGAAGCCAAACTGGTCGTCGAGGCCGCTGCCATGAAAGCTAGGAACCTACGGCGTGCAAGTGCTGGATCCATGGTGCTACTCAGGGTGCCTGGGCGGCATTCACCGCATCACGTGCCTTGTTCAACATCTCTGCATCAAGTGAAGCATTGTTCAGATCCTCAACGATCATTCGTGCTTCATCGACACGGCCATCTGCTGCCAGGGACAACGCCAGCATGGCGCCTGCAGTTGGATGGTTGGGTTGCGCCATCCATAAGCTCCGCAGGAGGTCATCATTTCCAGCCCATGCATCATTCGTACGAATCAGATCAGCCGCAACCAGCAAGGGTCCGATCTGTTGAGGCTGTGAAGCCCATGCAGCACGGCAGGCCGCCAGGGCTTCGTTGGTTCGCCCGAGAAGGCGTAAGCCTCGCAGGTAGATTGCCATGGCCCTGAGGTCGCCAGGATTATCATCAAGAATCGGTTCAACTGCTTCAATAACGAACTCGTACTGGGAGGGGTCTTGTCGGAGATCCCCGATCTGCAATTGCATCGCAGCTTTGGCGAGTATCAATTGCTGATCTCCAGGCGAGTCCGCCATCATCACTTCGACTTTTTGCAGCGCTTCTTCAGGAGAACCGCTCTGAGCCATGCACGTGATCTCCATCAGCTTCGTTTCCCTGCTGGGCTTTTCATACTGATGAAGCAGGTCAAGCATGTTCATGGCCTCGGCCCATTTCTTGGCCCGCATGGTTGCGGCGATTCTAGATTGCAAGATGGACAGATCGGCTCGTTGCTGCGCCACTTCAACCATCCAGGAGTCGACCAGTTGAGGCGCCCCCTGGGCGGCGAGCAATCGAGCATTGGCGGCTTCAGTTTCATTGCCGAGTTGCTCATGAGCTTGAGCAAGAATCCGCTGTACGTAAGGAGCAACGCTGGAGTTGACAAGATCGTTGGACGCAGCGATTTCAATCACTTTTTCATGATTGCCCACATCAACATGTGCTTGCATGGTCGTCAGGAGGAACTCAGGCATGTCACCAAGTTGTTCACGTGCGAGTTCTAATGTTTGAAGGGCTTCCCGGGGCCTGCCGGCTGCAATCTGCATCTGCCCCAGTTGCCAGTTGGGCAACTGGGCGTCCTTGGCTTTTGAAGCGGCCAATTGCATGTTTTCCATGGCCAGATCAGCGTCACCTTCACGCTGGTGCAAGTGAGCAATCTGGTACCAGGCACGCGGGTGATCCGGTACCAGTTCGGTGAGTTGCTCGTAGCAATCCATGGCCAAGGTATCGAGCCCATTGGCGTCGTAGATCATGCAGAGCCTCAGGCGAAGCCCGAGGTCCGTGGGGGATTGATTGACGTTGTGAATCTGATTGCTGATCGTTGATGCCAGGATCGGGTCCTTGACCGTGCCTTCGGAAGGGACAGGCGGCTGGGGAATCCCGGAATTGGCGAACAGGAAGAAGTAAACAGCGACGACCGCAAGAACGGCCATCATGATCCAGCGAAACCAGTCTGTTCTACGGTTCATGGTGCTGCTTTGATCATACCTTTTTCAAGAGAGGATCCTTTGGGAGGCTCCTGGGCCCTCGCTGCGCTACCATGCCGGGCATGGCGAGCATGAACAAGTGGGCAGTGGCTATTCACGGGGGTGCTGGTGTCATTGAGCGCACCCTTGATCCGAAGGCGGCGGCGGTACGCATCAGTCGTCTTGAGGCCGTGCTGGCATCTGCTCGCGAACAATTGTCTCGAGGCGAATCGGCCCTGAATGCCGTTGAGCAGGCGGTCGTGGGCCTGGAAGAGGCGCCGGAGTTCAATGCAGGCAAAGGAGCGGTTTTGACTGCTGCAGGTACACATGAACTAGAAGCGGCCATCATGGCGGGCCATTCTGGAGCCTGTGGCGCGGTCTGCCTCTTGGAAACAATTCGAAATCCCATTCGTCTGGCACGATTTGTTCTTGATCGCTCCCCGCATGTTCTTCTTGCAGGAGATGCTGCAGAGCGACTGGCAGAAGACCTTGATCGGGTGGCCAATGATTGGTTTCGAACTGATTTACGAGAAGAACAATGGAAGAAGTGGAAATCGACCGCAGATGAGGCTGATGCAAAGGGGCCTGCCACAGTTGGGGCCGTTGCCCTGGACATGCAAGGAAACCTGGCTGCGGCAACCTCAACAGGCGGTCGTACAGGCAAGCCGTGCGGAAGAATTGGCGATACGCCAACCATTGGTGCGGGAACATGGGCAGATCAAAGGTGCGCGATCTCCAGTACGGGCCATGGCGAAGCATTCATGGCAGCTGTGGCAGCCCATACAGTGGCTTGTCGGCTGGAATTTTGTTCAGAGAAGCTCGAAGTGGCCATGCAACAGATGGTTCATGAGGGGCTGCCAGCAAGGAGCGGGGGAATGATTGCGGTCGATACAGAAGGAACGATTGCCATGCCTTTCAATTGCGAGGGCATGTATCGCGGTGCAGCAGATTCAATGGGCCGCTTCGGGGCAGACATCTGGTCGTGATCTTGAGGTGAATCTTCATGCCAGGGGCCTGCCTAGCAAGGCAAGATTTCCAAACCTGCCATTCCTACCAGGAGTATCGGGGGATGAATTGTGAACAAGCCAGTTGTAGCCAACGATAAACAGTCGCGTTTATGGGGCTTTGATTGCGGTTTTTGAGATGCAGAGAGCTCTTTTGAGGTTCCATCGGATTACGTGCTTGCCGCAGGGTTGGGAGGGCTTAGGATTAAGTAACGTTGGCGGTTCAAATCATGGACCGGCATCACAGTGGAGCGAGGGGACCGAATCCAGGATTTCTGGAGGGGGGATACTTCGCAGCCTGGCCCTCCACCAGGTTTCGTTGAGATGTCGAGGATTTTGGGTTGACCAGCTTCAGGCGAGGCACTCACATTGCTGAGAAGCCTTCCTTGAACAAATCATGCTCAATTTGAGCATGGACTTCCGAGCGTCGGTCGCGGCCTACAGGCCGCGGCCGGTTTTTTTTAGAGGCTTTTCAAGCTTCAAGAGGCCACTCAGAGCCCCCGTTGCTGCCTGTTAGGCTGGGTGATTCTGAAAGGGATGGCAATGCACGATATTGCTGCTCGTGAGCGGATTCCGATCCAGGCCTTCAGTGATCCCCATGAGGTTTCGCTGGCTGTTGCTGATCAGATCCAATGGACTATTCAGGAATGTCGTAAAGCAGGACGCAACTGCGTGCTGGGATTGGCAACCGGCTCCACACCAATGACCGTTTATGAGGAGCTTGTTCGGCGGCATGCCGAGGAGGGGCTGTCATTTGCCGACGTCGTGACCTTCAACCTGGATGAGTATTTCCCGATGCATCCGGAGGCACTTCAGAGCTATCGACGGTTCATGCATGAGCACCTGTTTGACCACATAGACATTGATCCCTCAAATGTTCATATTCCAGATGGGATGGTTGCAGAGGCTGACGTTGCTGATTTCTGCCTTGCTTATGAAGAAGCCATTCAAAGTGCGGGCGGGATTGACATCCAGATTCTGGGCATTGGCCGAACCGGGCACATTGGTTTCAATGAACCAGGCTCTGGTCGCCGGAGCCAAACACGTTTGATCACGCTTGATGGAACTACCCGTATTGATGCTGCCAGTGATTTCTTTGGCGAACGGAATGTGCCGAGAAGAGCGATCACGATGGGAGTCGGAACCATTCTTGATGCTCGTCAAATTTGCCTCATGGCATTTGGCGAGCGCAAGGCGGAGGTCATCAGATCGGCTGTTGAAGATCCGATGACCGAATCAGTTGCGGCGTCATTTCTCCAATCACATCCAGATGCGAAAGTGTTTCTGGATGAAGCGGCTGCTGCGTCATTGACACGTTTTTGCTGCCCCTGGACGCTCGGCAAGGTTGAATGGGATTCCTCCACCATCTACTCCGCTTCGATCTGGTTGGCAAAGCTGCTGGGGAAGCCATTGTTGAAGCTGACTGACGAGGACTACAACGAAAATTCACTGCAGGACCTGCTCGCAGAGCATGGACCGGCTTACGACATCAACCTGGACGTCTTTCGCAGACTCCAGCGCACGATCACGGGTTGGCCTGGCGGGAAGCCTGAGGGACGGAAGCAGGACGGAGATGTCTCGCGACCGGCAGATGGGATTTTTCCGAAGACGGTGCTCATCTTTTCGCCGCACCCAGATGATGATGTCATTTCGATGGGCGGAACCCTGCTGCGACTTGTCGAGCAGGGGCACAACGTGCATATCGCTTATCAGACATCCGGCAATATCGCGGTGTTTGATGATGACGCCATCAGTTCAGCTGATTTCGTGAGGGATTATGCACGTTCATTTGGGATTGAGGATGTTCGGATAGATGAGATCGATGAGCATGTCGATGCGTTTCTACGGAAAAAACGGCCTGGCCAGATCGACAGCCGTGAAGTTCAGATGATCAAGCGGCTTATTCGCCGTAACGAGGCGCGTTCGGCAGCAAGAGCATGCGGAGTAGAAGCCAGCCATCTGCACTTCCTTGACATGCCTTTCTATGAAACCGGTCGAGTCAGAAAGTCCTCTCTGGGTGAAGTTGATATCAAGATCATCACGGATCTCCTGCAACAACTCCGCCCGCACCAGGTGTACGCAGCAGGGGACCTGTCTGATCCACATGGCACGCACCGAACCTGTCTTGCCGCGGTGGAAGAGGCGATGCAACGTGTGAGTGGCCAGGACTGGTTCAAGAACACAGAGGCCTGGCTTTACCGCGGCGCATGGCAGGAGTGGGAGACGGAACACATTGAAATGGCGGTCCCGTTGAGTCCTCTGGAGTTGCAACAGAAGATCAATGCGATCTTCAAGCATGAATCACAGAAGGACAAGGCCTTGTTTCCAGGAACGGATACAAGGGAGTTCTGGCAAAGGGCAGAAGAAAGAAACAGGTCTACTGCGGCGGTCTACAATGAACTTGGTTTGGCTGAATACGAAGCCATCGAGGCATTTGTGCAGTGGCATTTGGATCCTTCGACATCGAAATCGAAGCATGATGCTTCGGGGAGATCTCGACAAACAGTATCAGGGCAGATTTGAGCGAATGTATCGTGGTCAACCAGGGCAGGCGTTGGTAGTGAAGAGTGTGACATGACACCCTTTGAACAAGACAACATCACAGCAGCGGATGATCCCTCCAATTTTCTGGGGCGAGATCTTGCATGGCTGAAATTCAATCGGCGTGTGATTGCTGAATCAGAGGATCTTGATCTACCCCTGTTTGA
Source organism: Phycisphaerales bacterium (assembly GCA_029242715.1). GTDB lineage: Bacteria > Planctomycetota > Phycisphaerae > Phycisphaerales > SM1A02 > UBA1668. The sequence continues at coordinate 277,028 of JAQWTL010000007.1, read as the reverse complement.
TCGCATGAGATTTCTTGGCATCAGCAGTTCGAATCTCGATGAGTTCTTCATGAAGCGAATCGCGCTTCTGCAAAATCGAGTTGACTCAGGGGCGGAAAAGCGGACTCACGACGGGTTGACTGTGCGGCAGCAAATGCAAGCGTGTCGCGAAGAGGTTCTTGGGTTGCAGGATCGGCAGGCTTCTTTATGGAAAAAATCGATTCTGCCCACACTCGAATCCGAAAAAATCATGGTCTCGGACTGGAAGTCACTTGATCATGAACAGCGTGGCCGCGTTGATACCTGGTTCCATGAGATGGTGTTTCCCATTCTGACGCCACTGGCGGTTGACCCAGGGCATCCATTTCCGTTCATCTCAAATTTGTCCTTGAGTCTGGGTGTGTTGCTTTCAGAGCCGGGAAGTTCATCGCGACGATTTGCTCGTGTGAAAGTTCCAGATGGACTCCCAGGTTGGATTCGTGTGCCTTCGGAAGGCGATGTGGCCGGTATGGATGGGCCGACGCCGGCAACAGTGATCTCGACTTGTGATGTCATCCGGCACAACCTTCATGAAATCTTCCCGGGCATGGAAATCCATGATTCACTTCTGTTTCGTGTGACTCGCGGGGCGGGTTTGGAAGAGGATGACGAGGACATCGAGGATCTCATGGAGTTCGTCCAGGAATCTCTTCGACACAGACGATTTGCCGAGGCGGTTCGGCTGGAAACACCCCGAGCGTTTTCCGAAGACATCGTTTCACTCCTCCTCGAGGAACTGGAGTTGGAAGCCGAGTCTCACTATGCGAGAGATGGCCTGCTTGATTACACCTCACTCAATGATATCTGCGAGATCGATCGCCCCGACCTTCGGATGCCAAGGTGGTCTCCTGTTACGCCACCAAGTTTGAAAGATGCTGATGCGGACATTTTCAGTGTCATTCGTGAACAGGATGTGCTTGTTCATCATCCATATGAATCCTTTGACAGTTCGGTAGAACGATTCATCCATGCTGCCTCAGTAGATCCGAACGTTCTGGCCATCAAGCAATGTTTGTATCGAACAGACATCGAATCATCTTTCATTGCCAATCTCATTCGAGCGGCGGACAGCGGGAAGCAGGTCTCCTGCATCGTTGAACTTCGTGCCAGATTTGACGAGGACAAGAATCTTCAGCTCACGAGATTGCTTGAAAAGCATGGCATCCACGTCGCCTACGGCATCCTGGACCTCAAGACACATGCCAAGACGTCTTTGGTTGTGCGGCGAGAGGGGTCGAAGTTACGAGCTTATGGACATATTGGAACCGGCAATTACCACTCTGGCACCGCCCGCCTGTATTCCGATGTTGGTTTGTTGACAGCTCGCCCTGAAATCACAGGGGATCTGATCGAGTTGTTCAACTTCCTGACGGGCCGATCCCGTTACAGGGATTTCAAAGAGTTGCTGGTCGCGCCGATCACGATGCGATCAACTTTCTACAAGTTGATTGATGCTGAAATAGAAGCGGCAAAAAAAGGGCAGCCCTCCAGAATCATCGCGAAGATGAATCAGATGGAAGATGTCGGCATCATGTCGCGTCTCATTCAGGCTTCGCAGGCAGGTGTGCAGGTCGATCTTTCGGTTCGTGGTTTCTGTTGTCTGAAGCCAGGAATGCCCGGGCTCACGGAGAACATACGGATCGTGTCCATCATCGGTCAGTTTCTCGAACACTCGCGGATCTTTCACTTTGCAAATGGTCAGCAGGACCCCTTGCAAGGACATTGGTACATCGGATCCGCTGATTGGATGAAGCGCAATCTTGATGGTCGTGTCGAGGTCGTCGTTCCAATCGAGGACATGCCTTCTCGCCGGCGTCTGAAGCGAATTCTTGATGTCAACGTTGCAGATCGGCAGAATGCCTGGACCATGCATTCAGATGGCGTGTACACACGAATCAGGCCAAGCGATCCAACACCCAATACACCAGAATCTGATGGAACCTTCCTGACACTTTGCAACGACGCGATGGAAACCGAGAACAAGTCTCGTCAGCCCAGTTCCGGCAGACGGAGCGAGCCAGGCGGAACGGCGAAAGCCAAGACTCGCCGCAAAAAGAGTGGCCGTGGCAAGAAGAAGTCTGCACTGGCAAAGAAGACGACTTCCGGGAAGGCCCGGGCCAGCAAGAAACCAGATTCATCAGGGCGTGCTTCTTCTGCCAAAAAAACTGCGGGTAAGAAGGTCACGACAAAGAAGTCGAACAAGAAGAAGTCTACGGAGTAGTTGAGTTGGGTCGTTTACTTCTCATGCGTCATGCCAAATCGAGCTGGTCAGATCCGCTCATGTCCGATCATGATCGTCCATTGAACGGACGCGGCAAACGCGATGGGCCTCGGATGGGGCAGTGGCTCGTCGAACGTTCGTTGCGCCCGGATTTGATTCTCAGCTCGACGGCCGAGCGAGCCAGATCGACGGCAGAACTGGTAGCGGCCAATTGGGACCCCGCTCCTGATATCCAGTTATGCAAGTGCTTGTATCACTCCACGCCCGACACCATGTTGGAAACGATTGCAACCGAGTGTCGTGATCAGGAATGCATCATGTTGGTGGCGCATAATCCCGGCATCGAGGATTTTCTCCAAGAGACAACCGCTCAGGTCGAATCCTGCCCGACAGCAGTGATTGCAGTGATTGACTTTGATCGTTCCTGGACGGATTTGCTGGTGGAACGCAGGGGATCTCTGGCTGCGCTCTGGCGCCCCAAGGAACTGCCTGATCAGGATTCGTAGTAGTCCAGATACCAATCCACGAATGCTCGTACACCTTCTTCAACAGTTGTTGAAGGTTGGTAATCCATGTGCGATGCAAGATCAGAGGTATCTGCCCATGTGGCAGGAATATCGCCTTGCTGCATTGGCAGCATGTTCTTTTCAGCAGTTTTACCCAGGCATTTTTCCAGGACCTGGATGTAATGCATCAGTTCAACTGGCTTGCTGTTCCCGATGTTGTAGACACGCCAGGGAACATTGCTGATGGCAGGATCTGGTGCATTGGTGTCATAGTCCGGAGATGGACTGGGGGCTTGATCCAGGACACGGACGATTCCCTCGACGATGTCACCGACATACGTGAAGTCGCGGCGATGGTTTCCGTGATTGAATACGTCAATTGGTTTGCCTGCCAGAATGGATTTGGCAAACAGGAACAGGGCCATGTCTGGGCGGCCCCATGGGCCATACACGGTAAAGAATCGCAGCCCAGTAGAAGGTAGTCCAAACAAACTGCTGTAGGAATGTGCCATCAGTTCATTGGCACGCTTGGTAGCGGCATAGAGCGTCATCGGATGATCGGCACCCAGATGCTCTGAGAAGGGCATCGATGTATCGCTTCCGTATACGGAAGAAGTTGATGCGTACACAAGGTGCTTGATATCACTGTGCCGACATCCTTCAAGGATGTGAAGAAAGCCCGTGATATTCGACTCTGTATATATGTGAGGGCATTCAAGGGAGTATCGGACGCCCGCCTGAGCGGCGAGATGAACAACCCGGTCGATGGATTTCGATTCAAAGACCTTTTCCATGGCTTTTCGGTCGGCAAGATCTGCCTTGACGAATTCAAAGCGGTCCGAGCCAGGAGATGCCTGGATTCGATCCAGTCTCGACTGCTTGAGGTTCGGATCGTAGTAGTCGTTGAGATTGTCCAGGCCAACAACTTCATCGCCGCGATCAAGCAGGCGGTGAGTTGTGAATGAACCGATGAAACCGGCGGCACCGGTGACAAGAACCCGCATGGAAAAGCTCCTGATTTACTCAGATGTTATCACTCGCCAGCACGGTGAGTTGTTGACTGCTTGCCTGCGAGTTTATTGAACAAATCACATCGATCCATCAACTCGTCCCAGGTTCCAATATCAACGATCTTTCCTGAATTCAGAACCACGATTCGGTCACAGAACCGGACTGTTGAAAGTCGGTGTGCAATGATCACTACAGTCCGTTTCTTCGTGTCTCCCTGAAGACCTTCCATGACAGCTTGCTCGGTATGGGCATCCAGGGCGCTGGTCGCTTCATCAAGGAAGAGCATGCTGGGATCACGATAAATGGCCCGGGCAATTCCAAGTCGCTGAATCTGGCCGCCACTCAAGCGGACACCTCGTTCACCAACTTTGGTCTGATAGCCCTCAGGCAGTTCATTGGATATGAATTCGTGCAGCCCTGCGAGGGTCGTCGCGTTTTCCATGCGTTCGATGTCTACGGAGTCGCCATTCGTTCCAAGGCTGATATTCCGACTGATGGTGTCATCACATAAAAATATATGCTGAGGGACATAGCCAAGCTGCTTCTGCCATCCACGCACGGTACTTCGGTCAACCGCTGTTCCATCAACGGCCATGACACCACTGGTGGGTTCCAGCAGACCAAGCAGGATATCAATCAGGGTTGTCTTTCCTGAACCTGTTGGGCCCACGATTGCAATGGATTCGCCTCTCGCGATTTCAAGATTGATATCTTCGAGTATCGGCTTTCTCTTGGTGCTGTAGTTGAACGAAACACCCTGGAGGGAAAGCGATGATTTCAGCGGGAGTGCCGGGGCCTCCAGATCAAATCCAGGCTCGTTGTAGGCATCATCAAGATCCTTGACGACAACGTCCAGGCTTGCGGTTGAGGAGCGTATGTTGGCAATGGAAACAAACACCTGCGAAAGAGCAGGCATCAAGCGGTAGCCTGCAAAGGCAAAGACGGAAACCGTTGGGATGATCTCTGATATGGAACCACTTGTAGCGAGTAAGACAAGAACGATTGCAAGCATCCCACCAAAGGCAACAGACTCGAGGATGTACCTGGGAACGCCAGCCATGACTGCTCGTCTGGTAGCCATACGACCAACCATGAAGCCAGGTGGTGAATAAGCCTCAACATAGGCCGATTCCAGTCCACTCAGTTTGGCTTCCTTGATTCCACCAAAGGCTTCATTCGTGACCCGATAGCACTCTTCATTTGCAACGACAATTCGTTCGCCAATTCGAGTCAGGATTTTCCGACTTAGGACATAGACCACGCCATATGTGCCAATTATCAGAGCGGCAAGTCCCAGCGAAATTGCCCAGTTGATGTAAGTGAGCAACAGGAGAATGAGGAAAACGGAAATACAACGTGACAACAACATCACCATAGGAAGGATGATGCCGACGACAACCTGTCGGACTTCCTGGTAAATGCTACGAGTGAAATCAGAGCTGTTGCGTTGCAGGAAAAAGGTATATGGTCGGCTGAGGTAGGCTTCCAGTAGCCGACGGGATACCGAGAAGCTTCGCATCCAGGAGAAACGAGCTTGTGCCCACAGGCTTATCGCATTCACGGCATTGACAATGAGGAACAGGGACAGCACGACCACCCCAGCCATGATCAGGAAGCTGTGATCGCTTGTGAATCCAAATGCTTCGTAGGCCCATTGCGTGAACCAGATGCTGTGAATGGCTTCGGGTCTTTCCAGAAGCCCCATGAACGGCAGAATGGATCCGATCGAAACAACTTCAAGGCAAGCCTGCCCGATCATCAAAATCACAAGCAGCAAGAGCTGCTTGCGTTCGTGGTGCTCAAGAAGGCCATAGGATTTGCGTAGGAGCTGTTTCATGCCGGTTTCTGCGGGGATGATAGGTTGGAGTGCTGGATCAGGTCATCTATTGAGCTGAAAAATGCTTTGGCTGAGTTCAGCGGGATGACCATAGGGCACTCATGGCAGTATCTTGTTGCCAAGCCCTGTGGCGGGCATGGAACTGCTGGCCAAACAGGATTTCATCGGAGAATGGGCGTCATGACTGTGTCATCATCTGTTTCGATCCATGAATCAGCCATAGTGGACGAGGGGGCGACAATCGGCGACGAAAGTCGCGTGTGGCATTTTGTCCATATCTGCTCCGGGGCCGTCATCGGATCTGGCTGCTCATTGGGCCAGGGCGTCTTCGTGGGTAACGATGTCACGATCGGCAACAACGTCAAGATTCAGAACAATGTGTCTGTTTATGACAGTGTTCATCTCGAAGACGATGTCTTCTGTGGCCCCAGCATGGTCTTTACGAATGTGTACAACCCACGATCAGCGGTATCTCGCAAGGACGAATATCGTCCAACGATGGTGAGGAGAGGTGTCACGCTCGGTGCCAACTGCACGGTTGTCTGTGGCGTGGAGATCGGTGAAGGCGCGTTCATTGGTGCTGGTGCTGTGGTGAACAGTGATGTCAAGCCGTGGTCGCTGATGCTGGGGGTTCCCGCTCGTCATTCAGGTTGGATGAGCTCGCATGGTGAGCGGCTGGATCTACCATTGTCGGGCAGCGGTTCCACGACCTGTCCGCATACAGGTGACCACTACAGCATGGACAACGGCCACGTGAATCGATCACCGAGCAGTTGAGACTGGTTCGGAAAACGACGTGAGTTCAGTTGATTCAATAGGACAGCGGCAACGCTTCTGGTTGGCCGTTACGCGCTGAGCGATAACAGGCAATCAGCAATTCGAGGCTCTTGAGTCCCTCGCGACCATCGGTCAACGCTGATTCTTCGCCGCGAAGTGCCTGGATGACATTCCGGTAGAAGGGGGGATGTCCGTAGCCATAGACACTGGTGGTTTCGTAATTGGATTCCTGGATGGTCTTGTCATCAGGATGCTCATCAGCAAAGTTCCATTCCTGGATCTCGTTGACCGCAACACCACCAATTCTGACGGTCCCCGTTTCTCCGAGGATCGTAATGGATCCTTCGTAATTCTTCGGATACGTGCACATGGTGGTTGCGACTGTTCCAAGAGCGCCAGAACGCCAGCGAACATTCACAACAGCGGTATCTTCAACTTCAATATCACGAGCGCGGGTTTCCGTGAAGGCGCAAACGCGCTCTACAGGGCCGATCATCCAATCCAGTAAATCAACATAGTGACTGGCCTGGTTCATCAAGGCGCCGCCATCGTATTCCCAGGTACCTCGCCATGAAGCGGTGTCGTAGTACTCTTGCGGCCTTGTCCAGAAGACATTCAAAGAGACAAGATGAATGCGTCCGAACCGACCACCATCAATGGCACGCTTCAGTAATTGAAGTGTTGCATTTTGACGGTTCTGTTTGACAACGAAAAGTTCTACGCCAGCATCATCACAGGCCCGGACCATATCCAGGCCATCCTGCCATCGCGTAGCCATTGGCTTTTCCGTCATGATGTGTATGCCAGCCCGCGCACACTGGATTGTCTGCCGAGAATGCAATCCGCTTGGAGTGCAGATCACAGCAAGATCGATCCCGCCGGCCTCGATCATCTTCGTGAGTGACTTGAACCGAGGGACAGATGGATTGACTTCCATCGCATCCATTGCAGCCGGATCACGGTCGCACAGTGATGCCAGCTCACAATCGGCAGAGTTGGCTTCGATTGCTGCCAGATGTTTCTGGGCAATGCGTCCACAGCCAATCAGGCCGATGCGGATCTTTCGATTTTTCAGGGCTTCTGTCACAAATGGAAGGATACCGGATTGGAATCCGGGTCGTTCTGCCAGAGGGCGGCCATCCACGTTGCAAGATCATCAATGACGCCTTTGGTCGATACAGCCCGTGTATACTGATGCCATGGATCTCGCTGGAAAACGGCTACTTGCGATTGGTGGAGCTGGGCTTATCGGCTCCCATACGGTTGATCGACTTCTCGCAGAAGATGTCGAGGAAATTCGAATCTATGACAACTTTACTCGTGGCTCACGGGCAAACCTCTCAGAGGCGCTTTCAGATCCGCGTGTAAATGTTTTTCCACTCGGGGGCGATGTCCTGCATCAGGACATTCTTGAGGCGGGCTGCGATGGCATGGATGGGGTTTTTCACTTTGCCGCCCTCTGGTTGCTGCATTGCCATGAGTTTGAGCGGTCAGCCTTCAAGGTCAATATCGAGGGCACCTTCAATGTTCTTCAGGCCTGTATCCGAACAGGTGTGAAGCGGCTGGTGTACTCCTCTTCGGCTTCGGTCTATGGCGATGCCGTGTCTGAGCCCATGGTTGAGGATACGCATCCATACAACAATCAGAATTTCTATGGCGCCACCAAGATTGCTGGTGAGCACATGTGCCGCAGCCTTTACCACCGGCATCGTGATTCGGATCAGCATTTCGACTATGTCGGCCTTCGCTACATGAACGTCTATGGACCTCGTCAGGACTATCGAGGTGCGTACATCGCCGTGATCATGAAGATGCTCGATCGAATCGATGAGGGCCTCTCGCCAGTCATCTTCGGTGATGGATCGGAAGCCTTCGATTTCGTGGCTGTGGAGGATTGTGGTCTGGCAAACGTCTGTGCCATGAAGTCAGATGCTACGGATCGGTTCTACAACGTCGGGACTGGAACCAGGACTTCGCTCAAGGAACTGGCAGAGAGACTGCTGGTTCTGACGGATTGCGACAAACCGATCGAGTACGCGGATCGGAGCCAGGCAACGCTCGTTCGAAACCGAATCGGCTGTCCGAAGCGAGCATCAGAAGAGATCGACTTTACCGCACAGGTTTCACTGGATGACGGCCTGCAGCAGTTGATCGAGTGGCGATCAGCTCACAAGCTGGAGACTGAGGCGAGACGACGCGCTGTTGGTATCCAGGGATGACCATTGATCCCAAGACGGAACTACGACGGATTCAGATCTCGCTTCCGGCAACCGGTGAGGAAGAATGTGAAGCTGTTCGAGAATCCATTCTCAGTGGTTGGGTCACGCAAGGCCCAAAGGTTGCAGCCTTTGAGCAGACATTTGCCGAACTTCATGATGTTCCTCATGCGCTGGCGGTGACCAGTTGCACGACAGGCTTGCATCTGGCCCTGGCTGGCTTGGGGGTCGGACCTGGCGATGAGGTCATCCTGCCGGCCTTCACCTGGATCGCAACGGCCAACGTTGTTCTCTACTGCGGCGCTACGCCGGTCTTCGCAGATGTTGATCCAGTCACGAATAACATCGATGTTGCCGATGTGGCCCGAAAACTGACCGATCGAACTCGCGCCGTCATCCCTGTGCATCTCTTCGGACTCTGTGCTGACATGGATGGACTTCGCGCTGTTCTTCCTCAAGGCGTTTCAATCCTCGAAGATGCGGCCTGTGCCGCAGGTGCGTCATACAAGGGGACTCCAGCTGGTGGACTTGGTGATGTGGCGGCGTTTTCATTCCATCCTCGCAAGTCGATCACGACCGGAGAAGGAGGGATGATCACGACGAAGCACGCGGATCTCGCCGAGCGAATGGAAAAGATGCGTAACCACGGCGCCGAAATCTCCGAGGAGCAACGTCATCATGGACCAAGTCCATGGCGTCTTCCGGACTTCAACATGCTGGGTTTCAACTATCGCATGACTGATCTGCAAGGTGCGATGGGTCTCGTTCAGATTGGAAAGCTGGAGCAGTTCATCGTCGAGAGACAGCAACGTGCTGAAGCCTATTGTGAAGCGCTTGCCGATCTCTCCTGGTTACGAATGCCAGTGATTCCAACCGATGGCCGCCATGCCTGGCAGGCCTTCGTGACCTGGGTTGATCCTGCAAAGGCCCCGATGTCTCGCAACGAGATGATGTCCATCTTGAATGACCGGGGCGTTGCGACTCGACCAGGAACACACGCGGTCCACGAGCTTCACTATTACCGGGATCAATACGACTTGAAGCCGGATGACTTTCCGCATGCCCGTGATTGTGCGGCCAATACGATGGCCATCCCATTGCACAATCGCATGGACGATGATGATTACGCCTACGTGACCGAGGCGATACGGAGCCTGGGCTGATGTGTGGAATCGCGGGGATCTTCCACCTCAACGGCGCACCGGCTGCTCCTGCAGTTCTTCGGAAGATGGCCGATGTCCTGGCCCATCGCGGTCCTGACGGAGAGGGCTTCTACGTCGACGGCATGGTTGGTCTGGGTCATCGGCGGCTGGCGATCATCGATCTGTCCGCAGCTGGGCACCAGCCCATGGTGACGGCTGATGAGAAGATTGCGATTGTCTATAACGGCGAGATCTACAACTTCCGAGAACTGCGAGCTGAACTGGAGGGTCTGGGCCATCAGTTCAAGTCCCGCACGGATTCAGAAGTAGTCCTTCAGGCCTGGCAGGAGTGGGGACCTGACTGTGTCAAGCGTTTCAATGGAATGTTCGCCTTTGCCATCTGGGACAAGCGAGACCAGTCTTTGTACCTGGTTCGTGATCGTTATGGCATCAAGCCGCTCTATTGGGCACGATGGGGTTCAACGTTTCTGTTTGGATCCGAGCAGAAAGCGATCCTCCAGCATCCGGACGCTCGTCGAGAAGTTGATCCAGAGGCGATGCTGGAATACTTCACATTCCAGAACATATTCACTGATCGAACGTTGCTGAAGAATGTACGACTGATTCCAGCTGGAACCATTGCCAGGATGCCGCTTGGTCATGATGCAGATCCCGAGTTGAACCGGTACTGGGACTATGACTTCAGAGAGCCTGATGCTCCTGCTGATCCACGCGAGTACCGCGAGGAATTGGATCGGCTCATGAAGCAGGCTGTGTCACGGCAACTGGTCAGTGATGTCGAGCTCGGTTCCTATCTTTCTGGCGGAATGGACTCAGGGACACTCACGGCGCTCGCATCCAGGGAGTTGCCGTACATCAAGACCTTTACATGTGGGTTTGATCTGAGTTCAGCTTCTGGTATCGAGATGTCATTCGATGAACGGGTCAAGGCTGAGGCCATGTCGGCTGTCTACAAGACGGAGCATTATGAAATGGTGCTCAAGGCCGGTGACATGGAACGTGCCATGCCCAGGCTGGCCCATCACCTCGAAGAACCTCGTGTCGGCCAGAGCTATCCCAACTACTACGCAGCCCAACTGGCGAGCAAGTTCGTCAAGGTTGTGTTGAGCGGTGCCGGGGGTGACGAGTTGTTCGGCGGGTATCCCTGGCGGTATTACCGAGCGGTTCGATGCAATGGCTTCGAGGACTATATTGATCAGTATTACAAATACTGGCAACGACTCATTGCCAACGAAGATATCAAGAGAGTCTTCTCGCCGATCTGGAGTCAAGTCGATCAGGTCTGGACCCGTGACATCTTTCGTGACGTCTTTCAGCAACGTGATATCGAGCTTGAGAGACCTGAGGATTTCATCAATCACTCTCTGTACTTTGAAGCAAAGACATTCCTTCATGGCCTGCTGGTTGTCGAAGACAAACTAAGCATGTCGCATGGTCTTGAGACACGCGTTCCATTCCTGGACAATGACCTGGTGGATTTCGCAATGTCATGTCCTGTAGCTCTGAAGCTGAACAATCTCGAAGACGTTGTAAGAATTGATGAGAACGACTTGCGTGAAAAAGGCCATGCCTACTTCGAAAAAACAAAGGATGGCAAGCAGATCCTTCGCGATGTGATGGAGAAGTACATTCCCCAGGACATTGCCAGTGCTGTCAAGCAGGGATTTTCCGCGCCTGATGCGAGTTGGTTCAAGGGTGAAAGCATCGACTTTGTTAGGCGTGTGTTGTTCGAGGGCCAGCCAGCTTTGTTCGAGATCCTTGATCCTCAGCCAGTCCGCGAACTCGTTTCAGCGCACTTTGAAGGACAGCAGAACCGCCGGCTTTTGATCTGGTCCCTTCTTAACGTTGAACAATGGTTGCAAGACGTGTTTGATTCATCTGATGGTGCCCTGGTTACGGAATCAAATTTGCGAACGAACGCCTGAGTATTGAAGTCATCGATAGAACCGGATTGCGCCATGGCAATACGTATAGAAATTCTCAGTGACATGCATGAGTCTGACTATGTCGATCTGTGTCATTCGGATCCCAGCAGTCTCCTCTTTCACACGCTCGCGTATCGGCGTTTTCTTGAGATGGAATTAAGTCCAATCACGGCCAAGTATCTCCTTGCCTACGATGGAGATAATTTGGTGGGAGCTCTTCCGGCGATGCTGATGCAAGGTCCGAAAGGAGTTGTGGCCAACTCCCTTCCTTTCTATGGAAGTAATGGCGGCTTCATTGGTGGAGAAACCGCAACCGAATCGGTAAGGAAATGTCTGCTGGATAGCTTCGATGACATGTGTCAAGAGCATGATGTCGTGGTATCGACGATTGTGGCGAATCCTCTTCGTGACGACCGGGAGTGGATGATTGATGTGTACAAGCCTGACTTTCAAGATTCACGTATCGGGCAACTGACGCCATTACCTAGCCCCGGTTCAGAGGCAGAAGACACTGAGAATCTGATGGCCATGTTTCATCAGAAAACACGCAACATGGTTCGGAAGGGCGTGAGGTCTGGGTTTGATGTGGATCATGAAGGCAGTGAAGAGGCAATGCGTGGTCTTCACCAAATACACACTGCAAACATGGCTGCAATTGGAGGTCAGGCCAAGAACTGGAGTGCGTTTGCGGCCATTCGCGAGTGCTTTGAATACGAGCAGGATTACCGTGTCTATACAGCTCGCCGGTCCGGCCAACTTGAAGCAGCTTTGCTCGTGTTTAGATCGAATCTAACCGCCGAGTACTTCACGCCGGTAGTTTCCGAAGCGAGCCGCTCGGATCAGCCATTGAGTCACCTCATTCTCATGGCCATGATGGATTCAATGCATGATGGATGCGAGTGGTGGAACTGGGGCGGCACCTGGCTGAGCCAGGAAGGTGTATATCGTTTCAAATCAAGATGGGGCACCGAGGATCGGCGGTATTCCTATCTGGTGAAGGCTCACCAGGATCTTTCAGATCTAGGAAGAATGACTCCTCGTGCTATTCTAGACGCGTACCCTGGTTTTTACGTTCTGCCTTTTTCAGAACTAGAGTCTCATGTCTAATCAATTTGACAAGATCAAGAAGGCCTACGAGGACAGTTTCAAAGAGCACGGCGACTCGCCGGCATCACTTTTATGTCCCAAGGGAAGGCAGCACCTGAGATTCTCGGCACTGGATGATCTTCTCGGCCAATCGCGTATGAGTGTTCTTGATTATGGGTGTGGCCTTGGGCATTTGTTCAAATACCTCACTCGACAGGGTTTCGACGTTGATTATCACGGTGTCGATATTGTGCCCAGTTTTGTGGACCATTGTATTGAAAAGCATGGCGCGTCAGCCAGGTTTGATGTGATTGATCCAGAGGCTGATGTCACGGAACGCTATGACATTGTCTTTGCTTCAGGAGTGTTCAACATCAAATCCTGTGACGATGCTGCCGAGGCCAAACAGTACGCATTCGCACGCATCCAGCAGTTGTACAGCATTTCAAAAAAGGCACTTGTCTGTGATTTTCTGACTTCCTACGTCGACTTTCAGCAAGAGGGCGCACAGCACATATCCATATCGGATGTTGCAGATTTCTGTTACGAATCGATGACTCGTCGATTTGTGATACGGCACGATCTCTTGCCATACGAGTTCACATTGATTGCCAGGGCGGACAATGAAATCGTGCGCCCTGACAATGTGTATTCAATCGCTTAGTTTTAATCAATAGACTTACTTGGCATTGACATATGCGTAGTAGCGAAATCTAACTGTTGCCAAATTGGGCTTGCAATCTGCGAAGTTCAATATCATGAGGTCTGAGTGGAATATCTGAATCAATGGTCTCTGGTGTTGATAATACTGCTGACCGTAGTTCCGGCAGTAGTTGTCTTTATTCTTATTCGGAAGACTGGCGGCGGAACAGATCACTGTTACCACCTGACATTGATTGAACAAATACGCCAAAATCGCCATCGCTTCGTACGAAGGCTCGATTTTCTCTTAATAAAGCCTGAAAATATTTATCCGCAATTGATTCACTGGTGCCTGTCGTTCTTCAAAAAAGACAGAGCTGAAGTCATAGGCACTTATCTATCTGTTTTGTTCATGCTGCTATCAGCAGGAATGCTTGTGGGATTTACGTATCTCATTTATCCGCATGTCTCTGCTTATACATCTTTGCCCAGTAATGTCTTTGTGGCAGGTGTTCTGGCCATCTATGTACTGGTGCCAAATGCCTACAGTTCTTCTAACGCCAAGAACAAGGGAATGAGCGGCAGAAGTGTCGGCCTGTTCCTATGTGAGATGTATCTATATCTGATGATTCTCTATGTTCTTGGAGAGGGCAGTTGGCTTCTGCTGCCAGCAATCGGTGTTGTCACCATCATCCTGATGTCAAACATCTTTGCGATGCAGTTCATCTTGTTTTCCTCAATTTTGCTATCGCTTTTTTTCTGGAACGGCATGTTCTTGATCGTGAGTGCAGCCGGTGCTGTGGTTTTCATGGCGATCCTTCCTAGGTACAGCATTTGTTATTACAAATCGCAGTGGGAGCATAAGCGTGACTACTGCAATTACATTTCTGAACATTTTCTTCTTAGAACAAGAGCAAGTATCTGGCGAGACTTTGTCTGGGAATTCTGGCTGATTGCCAGGAATAGATTTGGAAAAACACCAACTGGAATATCAGGTCTTCAATATATCTATTACAACTCTGTCGTAATTGTTCTGATAGCTATTCCAGCTGTCACAGTGACATTGATTGCCATGGCTTTCTGGTTCTTTGATAGTCCGGTTTCTCTCATACCTACATTTGCGTCGCTCAACTTCTTATTGATTCCAATTTGTGCAGCCCTCTTAATTTTCTGGGCCACCTCTTTCAGAAAAACACGATTTCTTGGCGAACCAGAACGATATGTCGAAATCACGAGTGGCTTGTTGTCAATAGTTGCAGGATTGATTCTGTTTCCCCATCCGCTTCTGTATTTCTTGTTCCTGGGTTTCAGCGTTGCATTCGTATCTGCCCACTTGTTTATGTACATCAGATTTCTTCGAAATCGAAGAAGTGACAGTACCGCGAAGATAATTGATCGAATACACCAAGTACTCTTGGTAGAGCAGGAAAATCTAGATAAGCCGATCAGGATACTGAGCAATAATCTCCAACATTCAAAGTCACTTTTGGATGTGAGATTCAGTTGTTTCTGGGGCAATACATTGCCAGAATTCATTGCTGGAATTCGTTTTTCAGAAGCTCTGGGTGAGTTTCCATTACTTGCTCCATTTGCGATTTACGCAGTGGCCAAGGATTATGAAATTGATTATCTAGTGATTGACTTGAATGAAATACCTGAGCCTGAGTCGATCATGGCTGACAAAAATGTATCAATGATTGGGATGATTACAGAGGGTCCGCTTCATCTTTATCGTATCGATTGGGCCATGACTGCTTGATTGAATCAATGTTTGCCGAACGGTGTATGCTGCTCGTGACATGATTCGCCTGACCCACGTCATCAACAACCTCCAGACCGGTGGGGCGGAGACCACGCTTCTGCGGCTCATGGAACGAGTGGATCGGGAACGGTTCCAGCCATCTGTCATCGCGATGATTGGCGAGGGAACCATTGGCCCGAAGCTTCGAGAACTGGATATCCCGGTCGTGGCCCTCGGCGCAACGCGTCGGCGTATCAGCGTCCGGACACTGTTGGGTGTTCAAAGGCAGCTGCGGGCGCTTCGGCCTGATGTCATCCAGGCCTGGATGTATCACTCCAATCTGGCGGCGTACTTCGCCCGAAAGGGATTGGCCGGCCGACCGGCATTGGCATGGAACATCCGACATTCTCTGCATGAACTTGCAGATGAACCATGGTTGACTCGAAAGGTCATCAAGGCAGGCGCCAAGCGATCATCAAAGGTTGAAGCAGTCATTGCCAACTCATCCGTGAGCATGGCTCAGCATGAGGCGGTCGGGTATCGCTCGCCGCGTAATGAAGTCATCCCCAACGGCCTGGATCTGGAACAGATCTGCCCAGTGCCTGGAGCCAGGGAGACGTTGCGAAGCGAATTGGGATTGGGGTCGGAGCCATTGCTCGTTGGTTGTGCTGGCCGGTTTCACCCACTGAAAGATCAGTCCATGCTGGTCGATGCCGTCGCGAAGATGGTAAGCAGCGGCATGGATGCGCATCTTGTACTGGTTGGACGGGGATGTGAATCAGGAGGAGAGGCAGAAGCACTGCGGCCATCACTGGGTGATCGATTGCATCTTCTCGATGAACGTCGGCCCTTGTCGCCGGTTCTTTCCGGGCTCGATTGCCTGGCGATGTCGTCTCGAGGTGAGGGATTCCCGAACGTGCTGGCAGAGGCGATGGCATGCGAAGTGCCATGTGTCACTACTGATGTAGGCGATGCAGCTGAAATCCTGGGTGATCCCGCCCGAGTCGTGCCGCCAAAGGATTCAGATGCCATGGCGAATGCCATTACGGTTCTGTTGCAGCAGACAAATGACACTCGGCGGGACCTGGGCATCGCTGGTCGCCAGCGTATTGCCAAGCGATACCGCATTGGAGAGATCGTTCGTCGCTACGAATCACTCTGGTCCGATCTGGCAACATCACGAGGACAGCACAAGTGAGTCGTGTCCTGGTATTCGGTGGCCTTGCGCCCACGCTGTTCCTCTTCCGGGCCCCCTTGTTGCGTGCGTTGGTTGAAGCTGGTCATGAAGTGATCGCTGCGGCACCAGATGAAGATCCTCGCGTTCCCGGAGCGATGCAAGACCTGGGAGTGCAGTGGTATCCAATCAATTTCGAACGGAATCGGATACGGCCTTTGAGTGATCTTTCACTGGTACGTCGCATCCGTGCAACACTTCGTGAACTTCAACCTGATCGCCTGCTGTGCTACACCATCAAACCCAATATCTATGGCGGTTGGGCTGCTGCTGCTGAGGGTATTCCTTCTGCTGCGATGATCACCGGTCTTGGCATGGTCTTCACGACGCCAGGTCCTCGACGATGGCTTGCATCACGCATGCTCAGAAAAGCGTGTCGTCACCATGACAGGATCTTCTTTCAGAATCCAGATGATCGGGATGATCTCGTCAATGGTGGTGTTGTTGAGGATCGCTCCAAGGCGCTGCTCACCGCAGGCTCCGGTGTCGATCTGGAATCCTTCAAGGTTCAACCACTGCCTGAGAGGCCCGTGTTCCTCATGCTTTCAAGGCTCCTGGCTGCCAAGGGTGTTCGCCAGTATCTGCAGGCAGCAGTACAGGTCAAGGCTGCTTGCCCCGATGCGATCATTCGCCTGGGCGGCATGGAAGACCCTGGAAGTGGTGGTGTTCCCTTGAGCGAGATCCGGGCTGCGGAAGCGTCTGGTGCAATTGAATACCTGGGCTATGTCGAAGATGTACACCAGGCCCTGTCGGACTGCAGTGTCGGCGTATTGCCTTCCTGGTACGGCGAGGGTGTTCCACACAGTCTGCTTGAAGCCATGGCAACCGGGAGAGCGATCATCACGACCAACTCCAGGGGTTGCCGGGAAACGGTCAATGATTCCAGAAACGGTGTGCTCATCGCACCCCGGGACGAAGCGGCTCTGGCACAAGCGATGATCGGGCTGGCGAGGGATCCGGACCGCCTGGCCAACATGGGTCAGTCATCCAGGCAGTTTGCCGAGGAACGCTTCGATGCCCGTGTTGTCGCCCGCAAGATCATGGATGCACTGTCTCTTTGAGTCCTGTGATGCTTGCAGGGCATAGACTGCCAGTCATGGATCGGACCCCCAGGATTTTTCGTGTACATATCCCGACGAACCAAGGAGTGACATGCACGTGAGCCGTGTTCTCCTTCTCGGCAGCTATGCACCTTCTCTTGTTCTGTTCAGGGAACCCTTGCTCAAGGCCCTTGTCCAAGCAGGACATGAGGTGATTGCATCGGCACCGGATGAGGATCCTGACGTTCCTCAAGCCATGGAGGCTCTTGGCGTCCAGTGGCATCCGATTGAATTTGAACGAAATCGGGTTCAGCCCGTTCGAGATCTTCTCTTTGTTTGGCGTCTTGGCAAGCTGCTGAAGGAACTTCAGCCGGATCGCCTGTTGTGTTACACCATCAAGCCGAACATCTACGGGGGATGGGCCGCACGTTCAGTGGGTGTTCCATCTGCTGCCATGGTGACCGGGCTCGGAACCATGTTCATGAACCCGAGCATGCGATGCACGATTGCCAAACGGATGCTGCGACGAGCCTGTCGCCATCATGACCACGTGTTTTTTCAGAACAAGGATGATCGAGATGATCTTGTCAACGCTGGCGTTGTCGAGGATGAATCAAAGATCGTCATGACGGCTGGTTCAGGTGTTGACCTGAATGCCTTTCCGGTCCAACCACTGCCTGATCAACCAATCTTCCTCATGCTCGCTCGACTATTGGAATCCAAGGGTGTTCGCGAATACCTCGAAGCCGCAAGTCTTCTGAAACGCAGATGCCCTGATGCCATCATCCGTCTTGGTGGAATGCAGGATCCCGGTAGTGGCGGGATACCAATGGATGAAATCCAGCCAATGGTCGATTCGGGCACCATCGAATATCTCGGGCACGTTCAGGATGTGCAGAAAGCCCTGGGGGAATGCAGCGTGTACGTACTTCCCTCGTGGCATGAGGGAACACCTCGAAGCGTTCTTGAAGCCATGTCGACCGGCCGAGCGATCATCACGACCAATGCCCGCGGTTGTCGTGAAACGGTTGATGATGGTGTCAATGGCCTGCTCGTGCCGTTGAAAGATCCTGCCACACTTGCCGAAGCCATGGAATTCCTGACAAAGGATGCCGTCCGCAGGGCAGCCATGGGCCAGGCAAGTCGTCAAATGGCTGAATCAAGATTCGATGCTCGTGAAGTGGCTCAAGTCATCATGAAGGCTCTTGGCCTGTGAGTCCTCCTCTCCCCAGCCTCGTCGTACACTGGAAACCGCATGAAGCGATTCATTGACCTTGTTGCAAGCCTGGTCCTGCTCGTGCTCCTGTCACCACTCCTGGTGATCGTGGGGGTCTGCGTTCTCATCACGATGGGCTGGCCCGTGTTCTTCATGCAGCGAAGGCCTGGCCGTGGCGGGAAGATCTTTGCATTGCTCAAGTTCCGCACGATGTCAGGCGCAAAGGATTCTGAGGGCAATCTGCTGCCAGATGCTCAGCGGCTCGGTCGGCTTGGCAGTTTCCTGCGGCGGAGCAGCCTGGATGAACTGCCTGAATTGATCAACGTCATTCGTGGCGAGATGAGCCTGGTTGGCCCACGTCCGCTTCTGCCCGAGTATCTTCCTCTCTATAACGAGCATCAGGCACGGAGGCATGAGATCCGTCCAGGCATCACCGGTTGGGCTCAGGTCAAGGGCCGAAACGCTCTGAGCTGGCCTGAAAAATTCGACTTGGACGTCTGGTACGTGGACAATCAGTCCCTGCCACTCGATCTGAAGATCATGTGGATGACCATCGGTCAGGTATTGAGAACAAGTGAAGTGAGTGAATCAGGGCAGGCAACCATGAGCAGATTTACTGGAAACCAATGAGCACGGACACACTTCTCATCCTGGGAGCCGGTGGCAACGGACATGTGATTGCCGATCTGGCAGATCGTTCAGGGCAATGGTCACGTATCGCGTTTCTTGACGACGCGGCCGCAAAAAGTGATGCTGATTACCAGTGGGAGATCATTGGTAAATGTGGCGATCTCAGTGATCATGTATCCGGCTTCACCCATGGCATTGTTGCATTCGGTGATAACGAGCTGAGATCGCACTGGCTCTCACATCTACAGGAATCCCAACTTGTGATGGCTGTAATCGTTGCAGAATCAGCAGAGGTGAGCAGTCGAGCGAGCCTGGGCCCAGGAACGGTTGTCATGCCACAGGCGGCCGTGAACATCGGTGTTCGTACAGGGCCAGGATGCATCATCAATACCGGCGCCAGTGTGGACCATGATTGCCTCCTGGGTGAATCCGTACACATCGCACCAGGTGCTCATGTCGGGGGTGATGTGGCCATTGGTGATCGGACATGGATCGGCATTGGATCCTCTGTTCGCCATGGGATCACGATTGGCAACGATGTCATGGTCGGTGCTGGAGCCGCAGTCATTTCCGATCTGCCCGATGAATGCACTGCTGTTGGTGTGCCCGCTCGAGCACGTACGTGATTCAAGCGGATGCTGTCTGGATGATGTCCCTGACCGCATCGGCATAGGCAGCCATCTGATTTGATTCGATGGTGGGATGCACCAGAAAGCAGAGGCCTGTTTCGCCAAGTTCCCGGGCAGCGGGAAGGGGCGCATTTGGCGCAAAGCCGGCATCCACGACAGCTTTCTCCCGGTAGATTTCCGGGCATCCGCCCACCTGGCAGGGCCAGCCGGCATCGTTGATGTTCTGCATGATCCGATCTCGTGACCAGCCATGGGCAAGATGATCCGGTTCTACGAAGCAGAAGGCTCGATAGCAGGCATGGACCATGTGCTCATCAGGCCATGGAAATCGAATGCATGCGATTCCGTTCAGACGCTCACGAAGCATGGAAGTATTGCGCAATCTCAACTCATGCCACTTCTTGAGTTTGGTCAGTTGCCGGAGCCCGATGGCTGCCTGAGGACCGGTCATGCGCCAATTGCTTCCGAATGACTCGATGAGCCAGCGAAAGCCAGGTGGATGATCACTTCTCTTTACGGCATCAAGGGACTTGCCATGTTCTCTCGATGACCATGCACGCTTCCACACCTGTTCGTCATTGGTGATCATCATGCCACCGTCGCCGCCAGTGGTCATGATCTTGTCCTGGCAGAATGAAAACGCTGCGGCATGTCCAAAGCTTCCGACACTCTTTCCATTGATCAGAGCGCCATGTGCTTGTGAACCGTCCTCGATGATCTTGATGTCATGAGTGTTCGCCCATTCCATGATGGCAGGCATGTCACATGGCCAACCGGCAAGGTGCACCACGATGACAGCACGTGTTGCAGGCGTACGCGCGGCTTCAAGTGTTTCAACACTGAGGTTCTGGGACTGACGATCAATGTCGGCGAAGACAGGACGTGCACCTCGCAGGACCACACATGAAGTCGAAGCCATGAAGGATCGTGGTGTCACCAGTACGTCATCACCAGGTCCGATCTCCAGACCAATCAGGGCCGCTTCAAGGGCGAGGGAGCCATTGGCCAGAGTCAGGCCATGAGAGGCATGGAATTCTTCCGCGAATGCCGATTCGAAATGCGCACAGTCTTCACCGGTCCAGGCGTTCACCCGTCCGGATTTGAGTACATCCGAAGCGGCCTGGATCTCATCGGGCTCGTAAAAGGGCCAAGAAGCCAATGACATGGGGGGAGTATAGGGAGGGCGGCATGGTCGCCGGTACAATCCAGGCATGATTCAGGACAAGCTCACAATGCTGCCACGATCGGCCAAGCAGGCCGTAGCGATGCTCATGGATGCGGGCATCGTGGCTGCTGCCGTCTGGGGGGCCTTTGCCCTGAGATTGGCCAGCCCCTGGCCAGAGATGCTCTCATCCCGCTGGTGGCTCCTGATCGCCATGCCTCTGGTCACGATCCCCATCTTCAAATTCGCACGGTTGTACAGGACCGTGGTTCGCCACCTGGGGCCCCAGTTTGGCCTGGCTCTTGTCTATGGGGTCACGTTTTCATCACTATGCATGCCTCTGATGGTCCTGCTTGCCCAGCAGACAGGCGATTTTTCTCGATCTGCTGCCGTGATCTACTGGCTTCTTGCCATCGTGGGTGTGGGCGGCATCCGAATGCTTGGTCGAGGTTGGTTCCGTGGAGGCATGAGAGGTGGTTTGAAACCAGTTGTCATCTACGGTGCAGGTGAAGCGGGCGTTCAATTGCAGGCTTCCCTGATTGGAAGTGAACGGTTCAGGGTCATCGCGTTTGTCGACGATCAACGGACAGCCTGGAAAACCGTTATCAATGGTGTTCCCGTCAGAGAACCCTCGAATCTTCGCCAGATCGTTCTTCGGAACAGATGCCGGGACATCTTCCTGGCCATGCCATCGATTGATCGTGTTGAGCGTCGCCGCATCATTGACAGTTTGAAATCACTTCCAGTGACAGTTCGAACGGTTCCCAGTCTCGCGGAACTGATTGATGGAACGGCAAGCCTTGATGAAGTCAGGCCCATCGCGATCGAGGATCTCCTTGGGCGTGACGTTGTCGAGCCCCGTACGGAGTTGCTGGAACGCTGTATTCGTGACCGAATCGTTCTTGTCAGTGGGGCAGGTGGCTCCATTGGATCAGAGCTTTGTCGACAAATTCTTCGGCAGCAGCCACGCCGGCTTGTTCTTCTGGAGCGATCCGAGGTCGCCCTCTACGAGATCGAGAGAGAACTGGCAGAGATCTGTCAGGCAGAAAGTATTGACGTACCGATCACACCGATCCTGGGTTCCGTACGTGATCGTGTCCGCGGAGAGGATGTTCTTCGGACCTTTGGTGTTCAGACGGTTTACCACGCGGCGGCTTACAAGCATGTTCCATTGGTCGAATACAACATCTCGGCCGGCGTCGGAAACAATTCACTGGCGACATGGACATTTGCGGAGGCATCCATAGCGGCTGGCGTCGAGACATTCGTACTGATCTCGACGGATAAGGCTGTCCGTCCCACGAATGTCATGGGGGCATCGAAGCGATTGGCCGAGTTGATACTCCAGGCCCTGCAGCGATCCCAGGACAAGACGCGGTTCTGCATGGTTCGTTTCGGCAACGTCCTGGACTCATCTGGTTCCGTCGTCCCTCGTTTCAAGCAGCAGATCGCTTCAGGTGGTCCGCTCACCGTGACGCATCCGGAAGTCATTCGCTACTTCATGACGATTCCAGAAGCTGCGGAACTGGTTCTGCAGGCGGGTGCGATGGGAACTGGTGGCGACGTCTTCGTTCTTGACATGGGCGAGGCAGTCAAGATTGCGGATCTTGCAAGATTGATGATTCGCCTGGCGGGTCTCACGGAACGGACATCAGAAGAACCTCATGGTGACATCGAGATTCTGTACACCGGACTCCGTCCAGGGGAGAAGCTCTACGAGGAACTTCTGATCGGGGATAACGTCACGGGTACCGAGCATTCCATGATCATGAGAGCCAGTGAGGCAGAAATTCCGTGGGAGGAACTCAAGACGCATCTGGAGTTTCTCGTTGAAGCCTGTCGCGGGCCGGCACCAGAGGACATCAGGAATCGATTGCATCAGGTCGTAGAAGGCTATGTGCCAGAACGGGACATCGTGGATCTTGTCTGGCAGGAACGCGCGGATCGTGAAGCAAGCGGCACCTTGGCCTTCAGGCCGCTGGCGGAGGGCGATTCCCAGGACTCGCCAGATACCTCTCACGGTTGATTGGCCTCTCCTCTACAATCTCCGTATGAGCACTTCCCTTCAACTTGAACCTGGTTCACCCGCAGCAATTCTTGCTGATCGCATTGAAAAGTCAGTCGCGACGGTTGCAGTCATTGGCATGGGATATGTGGGATTTCCCCTGGCTCGGGCCCTCCATGAAGTGGGCTACAGGGTCATTGGTTTCGATATCGACGATCGCAAGATCGAGATGATGCAACGTGGCGAGTCTTATCTGGGGCACCTCGGGCAGGACTACTTTCGATCGTTGACTGAGGGCGAACGATTTTCGCCTACAAACGACCCCGAGCGCATCGCCGATGCTGATGTCGTCATTCTGTGTGTGCCCACTCCATTGGGGCCGCATCAGGAGCCAGATCTTTCCTATGTGATAGACAGCACCAGGCTGGTTGCCAAACGCCTGCGGCCTGGACAACTGATCGTTCTGGAATCGACGACGTATCCCGGAACAACACGCGACGAAATGTTGCCGATTCTTGAAGAGTCAGGCCTGCAATCCGGTAAGGATTTCTTCGTTGCGTTCAGTCCTGAGCGTGAGGATCCGGGTCGGGTTGGCGTTACGACTGCACAGATCCCCAAGCTTGTCGGTGGACTGGATGAACCAAGTACACGCCTAGCCGTGACGTTCTACAGCAATGCCATTGCTCAGGTCCATGAGGTGTCATCGGCCGAGGTTGCTGAGGCAGCCAAGATTCTTGAGAACGTCTATCGCGCTGTGAATATTGCGCTTGTCAACGAGTTGAAGGTCGTCTTTGACCGCCTTGGCATCGATGTCTGGGAAGTGGTTGCCGCAGCGGCAACAAAGCCATTTGGTTTCCAGGCGTTTTATCCAGGCCCCGGTCTTGGAGGCCACTGCATACCCATCGATCCGTTCTATCTGGCCTGGCGGGCAAAGCAGGCAGGCCACCCCACACGTTTCATCGAACTTGCCGGAGAGATCAACTCCGGCATGCCACGTGTTGTCGTGGAACGTGTCGCTGAAGCCCTCAATGAAGATGGCATGGCGCTCAATGGCGCAAAGGTCCTGGTAAGCGGTATCGCATACAAGCCTGATATCGACGACATTCGTGAGACACCGGCGGCTTCAATCATCGAGATGTTGCAGGAGCAGGGCGCGGAGGTGTCCTATCACGATCCGCATTGCCCGACCTTCCCCGAGATGAAGAAGCATGATCTGGATCTGGCCTCGGTTGACATGAATCCGGCAACACTTCAATCAGCCAACTGCGTATTGATCGTGACGGATCATGCGGCAGTGGACTATGCGATGATCGGCGAGCATGCGAATCTCGTAGTTGATACGCGCAATGCGATGGCGAATGTCGTGGATCCCAAGGCAAGGGTCATCAAGGCCTGAACCGTAGAAAATCAAATTGAACAAGCGGGCCGGTCCTGGTGGACCGGCCCGCTTTGGTTATCAAGCTTGTAAGGTTGAATCAGCTACTGTAGTTGCTCAGCAGGAGCATCAGGTCGTCAACATCAACGTCGCCGTCACCGTCCAGGTCCTCGGGGCAGCCAGTGCAGGTGCTGCCGTAGGCTGAGATGAGAGCCATCAGGTCGTCGACATCCACATCGCCGTCGCCATCAACATCACCAGTCTTGGCAGGCTCGACCTCGTCACCCTTCAGGCAGTCGACGAAGAGTTCCTGGCCGCCGATGGAGATGGTCTCGACGATGCCGTCCACCATGATCCAACCGCAGTCGGGTGTCACGGGTACCAGTGTGATGAGGCAACCGCCGTGGGTCATGCCATCCAGATCAGACATGGAGGCGTAGGCAGCATGGTCGCCGTTGATTTCGAAGTTGATGTATCCACCGTAGTAACCGTAGGCCCACATCACGTTCTCATAAGCACTACCGGCACCGAGAAGGTCATGGGAGAGCACGGAGTTGTCCAGGCGAATTTCCTGGCCTGTGTTACAGGCAGCATTGAGGTGTGACACACGGATTTCACCAGTCATATTGACTGAGCCGTCCATGCGAACGATGGGCTTGACCTTGGAAGGAAGGCCATCGGTCACGAAGCTGTCGAAAGTCACAGCGACCAGTGCAGGATCGAGATCCTCGTAACCCCAATCACAATCGTCCGAGGGTGATCCCCAGTAGGGATAGGTATCAACCCAGAATTCCTGGCCACCAAGGCCAAGCCGATGAACGGTGCCAGTGATCTCAAGGATTCCGCAGCCACTGCCAAGAGGTGACAGCGACACGGTGCAGCCACCGATGGAGGCAGGGAAGCCACCCGGATCAGCAGCCCAGTAACGAGCGCCGTTGATCGACAGGTTCACGGCGCCGCCGTACCAGCCGAAACGTATTGATGGATCATCGACGGATCCCGTTGAACCGGCGAGGTCGAAGGTCACGAAGATGTTCGAAAGACGCAGATCATTGCCAGCCGCACAGGCCAAACCGAGGTTATCGATGTAGGCAGTGCCATTGTTTGAGAAGGTCCCTGGGACCATCTCGAAGTCGGAGAACTCATAGTCGACGCCAGAACTCGAATCAGTATCGCTGACGATATAGGTCTTGCCGACAGGCCTGTCCTCAAAGGTCGGGGCTGCAAGCGCAAGGCTGCTCATGGCCAGGGCGAGACCGGTGCAGGTGAGACGCATGGTGTTGTTGTAAGTAGTCATTGTTGGGCTCCAAGTTTGTGGTTCGTGGTTCATGAACGGCTGAAAACGGCCGCTCATACCTGTTCTGCGATGGCCAGGGCCAAATCTCACAGGTGGAGCCAAATGTGAGATAGAAGACCTCAAAAAACCCTTCTTTGGGCCTTTAGAGGGCTTGAGGCCCATTTCTGAGGAGGTTATTCAGTTGGATCGGGGTTCCGCGGGGGCGGGATCGACCGTGTTCACAGCATGGGTTTCGCGGACGAAGAAGCACAGGACCGTGGCCACGGCAAACAGGATCGGAATCATCGCCAGGGCCCACTGCCAGTCCGTGGCTGTCAGGGATGCAAAGCTGTCGGCATCATGGATCCCATGGGCAACGTGGCTGGACATCGGTTGAGCGGAGGGGGCCTTGACCGCGGGGATCGACGCCGGAAGCTGCTCGTTGGCTCGCCAGTTGAGGATCCACCCAATCCCGACCTGGAGAAAAGCGGCCATGAGCATGACCAGGAAATTGCAGATGGCAACAGATGTGGCCCTGAAACGCCGGGCATTCACCTCCATTGCCAATGCGAAGGTAATGGCCTGCGAACTGGTAGCCAATCCCGAGACGAGCAGAAGAACGATCAATGTTCCGTAAGAGAGGTTGGGGATGAGCAGGATCAACATGGTGATACCGCCACCCACGCAGCCAAGCAGGAGGAAGGGGCGTCGCTTCTTGAAGCGGTCAGAAAGGATGCCGATGATCGGACATCCAATCAACCAACCGATTGGCAGCATCGAGATCGCCAAGCTGGCTTTGTTGGCATCAAGATTATTCAAGGTTTCGAGACTACTGGTTCCCCATAACGCTGCCAGAACGCTCAGAGGCAGGTAGATCACTGCGCTGACAAATCCGATCATCCACATCTGCGGATTGCCAAGCACCTTTGCGATGCCATGCCAGAGACCGATCTCATCTGTTTCGTGTCTGGCAACGGTTTTACTGAACCAGGACGGCCGCCTTGGAATCACCAGGAACATCAATACACCCAGTCCGCCGCCGATGATTCCAGACCAGAAAACGACGGTTCGCCAGTCGAAGGTAGCAGCCAGGCGAGCCATGGGGTATTGGCCAACAACCTCACCAATCATGCCTACCGAGGTCGTCATGCCTGCGATCAATGCGAGACGTGCAGGTGGGAACCACACCGTAGCCACGTATACCGCGCCGACGAAGGCGAAGGCCGATCCAAATCCAATGAACCCTCGAGCTGCTGAAGCCATGCCGAGGCTGTGTGCACCGGCAAAGAGTATGCATCCGATTCCGCAGATTACGGCTGCTGTTGAAACCAGAAACTTTGTTCCAAATCGATCAAAGAGCCAACCAACTACCAGTTGGGTAGGGGCATAGACCCAGAGATAGGTCGACATCGCAGAACCGACGATTCCAGGATCGAGTGAAAGCTCTGTGGAGATCTGCGGAAGGATGACATTGGGCGTCACGCGTACGAAGAACTCATAGAGATAGAAGACGGCCACGATCCCCCAGAAAACCCATGAATACCAACCACCTCGTTGCAACTCACCCGTGACGGGATTCGGAAGCGAATGGTGGTGGTGGTGATGAGAGGGATTGTTCATGAAAGTCTTCTGCCTGGTGCACGATACCCTTCATTGCAGGTCCCCGTGAGCCCACGGGGCTGCTAAACTCGCCGCCCATGTGGAGCATTCCTAGGCAAATCGTGCTTGCGGCGATCCTGATCAGTATCCCTGCCTGGGCAGATCAAGTCGAATCCGATACACCACCTGCGAATAAGGCAGCTGAAAAAACAGCTGATTCGGATGGCGAAGACACCAAGCCTACCAAAGAAGATGAAACGGATTCGGAATCAGCTGAAGAAGAGGACTCCGAACTGCCGGAACATGTTCATGTTCTTGGCCCGAACGAAGTTGTTCTGAAAAACAACCGTTCTCCTGTTCGTCAGGGTCATGGTGGATGGCACGTCTACAACCGAGCGGGAGAGGCTCATAGACAAATGCGCATGCCTCCTATGGTGACAGAGGTGCCTGGGGAAAGCATGCCTGTTCCGGAGCCAGCTCGAGGGCTTATTCCATATCTGTTTTCGCCTCGTGAGATCAGCAAGTCGGATTCAAAGGATAAAGGTCCCTCAGAACTCGGGGTTGGCTGGACAGGTAAAGGCCTTCGTCTGGTGACCGATGAACACAAGCTGGCACAGGTTTCCAACCCGCTGTTCGATTTCGATCCATTTGATCCACTCAACAAGTCGATACTGCTGCTTCGCAAGGAAGTACTGGACCCTCTGAGCATCTCCTTTGAACCAGCCATGGCCTGGACCTATCAACATGCCACGGAGGTGCGACCCGGTTACCAGCATGGGCGTTCGGTTCTCTGGTTCGGTGTCAATGGTGCGATCATCCTGTGGAATGACGATGACACTTCAGGTCGGATTGTCTACAACATTCAGGCCCAAGAGGGCGCATTTACACCTACCGATCCATTTCTTGGCCAGGCGGTAGGGTCGCCCCTGATCATGAACAATATTCTGATCAGCAGCAACTTCAACCTGTCGATGCTTTACTGGGCACAGCAGCTGTTTGAGAAGAAGTTGACTGTTGTCGTCGGCAAGTTCGAGGACCAGGTCTTCTTTGATGCCAATGCCATTGCATACAACCCACTGACCCAGTTCATGTACGAAGGTTTCAACCAGAGCATCACGAATCCATTTCCAGGATATGGATTTGGCGGACTTGTTGAATGGATGGTTACGGATGGCTGGTCTCTCCGAGCCGGCACCTTGAACTCGGAGGCCACTGGCAAGGCATCAGGATTCGAGTACCTTTCTGCCGATCACCTGTTCACAATGGTGCAGTCGACATTCGATGTTGAATTGAACTATGGGAACCAGGTCAATGAAGGTAAATATCGTTTCATGTTCTGGTACAACTCGATTGGTGATACCGGTACCGGGAAGAATCCCTGGGATGCTTCCGGTTGGGGTGCGACCTTCAATATGGATCAGCAGATCTGGGAAGGATTAGGGGTTTTCTGTCGTGTGGGCTGGGGAGAGAATGATGTCACGCCGTCGAACTTTTCCGTGTCGGCTGGCTTCGGCATCGAAGACTTCCTTGGCCGTCAGGGGGATTCTCTTGGCTTTGCGGGTTCTTGGTCCAAGCTTACGGAATTGGGACGTTTCGACGCAGGCCTGCCGATGATTCCCGGAGATCAGACCCTGTTTGAGCTGTTCTGGCGCATCAATGTGACTGATTCAGTCCAGTTCAGTCCAGTGCTGCAGTACGTTCGGGACACTGGTGCCGGCATCGATGACTCCTGGATCTGGGGTATTCGGTCAGTCTGGTCCTTCTGACACGTCTACTGGGGTTTCACTCTTGCCATGTAGCGGGTCATGCGTGTTCAATGGACGCATGCTTACCACTGTCATGATGGCATTGATGGCTTCTCCGCTTGGAGCAGATGATCCGGTCAGTTTCGACCGTGAGATCAGACCTCTTCTTGCGATGCGATGCATTCTGTGTCATGGCAATGCTGAGGAATCCAGAAGGGCCAATCTTCGATTGGACACGATGGACGGTCTGCTGGGCGAGATGCGAGATGGTGGGCAGGTTGTTGTTCCTGGTGATCCGGCAGCCAGTGGTCTTTACCAGCGAATATCAACGGACAATCCGGATGTTCGAATGCCTCCAGCAGACGAAGGCCATGATGCCTTGTCCCCGCAGGAGCGATTGCTCATACATCGTTGGATCAAACAGGGTGCGAAGTGGGAACAACATTGGGCATGGGTTGCGCCCATTCAGCCGGTCGTGCCCGACATGATGAGTCACCCCGTGGATGCCTTCATCAACAGAAGGGTCGAGCGTGCTGGTTTGAAGTCATCGCCCCGGGCAGATCGAGCCACGTTACTGCGACGGGCAAGCCTGGATCTCATCGGCCTTCCGCCGACTCCAGAGGAAGTGGATTTGTTTCTTCAGGATGATCAGCCCGGCGCCTGGGACAGACAGGTCCAGAGACTTCTCGACTCGCCGCACTTTGGCGAAAGATGGGCGCGTGTCTGGCTGGATCATGCACGCTATGCAGACAGTCGGGGATATGAAAAGGATGCTGATCGAACAATCTGGCCATGGCGAGACTGGGTCATCAATGCTTTCAATCAGGATGTTCCATTTGATCAGTTCACGGTGGAACAGCTGGCGGGCGACATGTTGGATGATTCCACTCCTGAGCAGGTGCTGGCAACTGCCTTTCATCGCAACACCATGACAAATGACGAAGGCGGCACGGATGACGAGGAATTCCGGATAGCCGCAATCGTTGATCGAACGAATACCACCATGCAGGCCTGGATGGGGTTGACCATCGGCTGTGCACAGTGCCACGACCATCCATCTGATCCGTTCAGTCATCGCGAGTACTACGGTTTGTTTGCCATGCTGAACCAGACTCAGGATGCGGATCGAACAGATGAGCATCCAGTGCTGCCCGTTCTGTCTCTTGCAGACCAGTCTCTTCTTGAAATCGCAAAATCGGAACGAATGCAGGCAGAAGAGGATCTGAACAATCGACTGGCAGTACTTGCGACAGAACACATCTTCAGTGAGACATCCATCACGGAACGAGGAGACCGTTACTGGATCGATGATGATCTCCCCGTCGGGGCAAATGCCAATGAGGTCAATGGTGAAGTCTGGCCCTGGCAGAAGGGCCATGAGAAGATCCCCGCCTTCTCAGGTAGTCGCATGCATGTGGCATCCGCCTCAGGCCCCACAACTGTTCGACAGCAGTACTTCGAATCCGCTTATCTGCCACTCGTCCTGCAGGAGGGCGATCAACTCGTGGCCCATGTATGGCTTGACCCTGAGGATCCGCCTGCCCAGATCATGCTTCAGTTTCACATGCCAGGTGACTGGGAGCACCGTGCATTCTGGGGTGGGGATCACAATCCTTGGGGACAATTGGGGACGACATCCCGCATTCGTATTGGCGATCTGCCGCAAACAGGGCAATGGGTTCGGCTGGAGTTGGATCCGGCAGTCGTCGGCCTCAAGCCAGGAGATGCCATCGATGGCTGGGCTTTTACACAGGCTGGCGGAACAGTTGCCTGGGATGCGGCCGGTGTTCTCAGAGATGAGCACATCGAACAGGCCAGCCTGCATTCACTTCAGGCCTTCGAGGCTCGTCAGCGATCACTATTGAATCCAGTCATTCCAGAAGATGTTCTGGCTGTGATCAGAACTCCGATGGATCAGAGAGATCCAGCAGGGCAGACGCGACTGGAGCATTGGTACCTGCGGAACGTCCAGATTGAATCCCGGCAGGAACTGGCCGCTCTGCTGAAGAAGCGTGAATTGATTGATCAGCGTATTGCTGCGATTGAGGCGAGTGCAGCACTTGTTCCAGTAATGCGGTCGGTATCACCGGAAATGGCTCGAACCACACATGTGCTCGAACGTGGTTCATTCCTTTCACCTGGTGATGAGATTGATCCACATGTTCCCGAACTTCTGCATCCACTGGAGCCGGATCGCCTGCCCGATCGAATGGCGTTGGCGAAATGGATTGCTTCACGTGAGAATCCACTGACGGCACGTGTTCATGTGAACCGTACATGGGAACGCCTGTTTGGTCGTGGACTTGTCGTGACGCTTGAGGATTTTGGAACACAGGGAGATCGCCCGACGCATCCGGATCTGCTTGACTGGTTGGCGGTTGATTTCATGGATCAGGGCTGGAGCCACAAGGAACTCTGTCGGCTCATCGTGACCAGTGAGACGTATCAACGCTCACCGGCGCCTCAGCAGGGTGTGCGTGAACTGGATCCTGAGAATCGCTGGCTCAGTCATGCCCCTCGTGTTCGACTTGAAGCTGAGGCGGTTCGTGACCAGGCCCTTGCGGCATCCGGCCTGCTGGATGCACAACTGCACGGACCTCCTGTTTTTCCAGATCAGCCAGCGGGGCTTTGGCAAGTCACCTATGACAATCGTGACTGGCCACAGGGTGAGGATCGTCAACGACATCGTCGAGGGATCTACACATTCTGGCGGCGTTCATCCCCGTATCCCAGCATGACAACGTTCGATGCACCAAGTCGGGAAATCTGCAGCGTCCGACGTATCCAGACCAATACGCCTCTGCAGGCTTTGGTCACGTTGAATGATCCTGTTTATGTGGAAGCAGCGAAGGCGCTAGCGAGTCGAATGGTGGAAGAGGGCGGTGAAGATGACTCGGCACGTCTGCAGCGTGGTTTCAGGCTGGTCCTGGGCCGAATGCCGACGTCCGAGGAACTGAGCCTGCTCATGGAACTCGCCCAGTCTGCCCGGAGGCAATATCTCAATACACCTGGGGAAATGGAGGCAATCCTCCTGCAATGGCCAGGAACACCACCATCGAGCGCGGATCCTGCAGATCTTGCCGCCCTGGTGGTGGTTGCCAACGTACTCTTGAATCTGGATGAGGTGCTTACGAGAGGCTGATGATGAATCCGATTCACGAGATCCAGCAACATATGACCAGGCGCCATTTTCTTGGCACCACCGGGATTGGCATGGGCAGCCTCGCCATGGCAAGTTTGCTTGGTGATGTCCCCGCGCTGGCTGAAACAGGTTCTGGAAGCTCACACTTCGCGCCAAGAGCCAAACGCATCATTTACATACATCTTGCAGGATCGCCTCCACAGCACGATCTGCTTGATCCAAAGCCCATCCTGAAAGATCTCGATGGACAGCCTTGTCCCGATTCGATTTTTCAGCAGGAACGATTTGCTTTCATCAAGGGCCACCCCAGAATTCTCGCGAGCCCATACGAGTTCAGGCAGCATGGGCAGAGTGGGATGGAGTTTTCGGAATTGCTTCCGAATCTGTCTACGATCGCCGACGATCTGACCATCGTGCGGTCCATGCACACTGATGAGTTCAATCATGCACCGGCGCAGTTGTTTCTCCTCACGGGTTCTCCCCGATTCGGCCGTCCATCAATGGGCTCATGGCTGACGTGGGGCCTGGGCTCGGAGGCCAATGATCTACCGGGCTTCGTGGTGCTGGTATCAGGTGGAAAAGCGCCGAGTGCAGGGAAGAGCACCTGGGGATCAGGTTTCCTGCCCTCTGTTCATCAGGGTGTGCAGTGCCGAAGCGGCCCTGATCCCGTGTTGTACTTGAATGATCCACACGGCATGGATCGTTCCATGAGGCGCCTGAGCCTGGATTCACTGCGTGAACTCAACGAGGCTGCATTTGCACAGCATGGCGATCAGGAAACGCGTACCCGAATCGATCAATTCGAACTCGCCTTCAAGATGCAGATGTCTGTTCCTGATGTCATGGACATTTCAAATGAGAAGGCAGACACGCTTGGAATGTATGGCGCTGTCAAGGGGGCCAGTTCATTTGCAAACAACTGCCTGCTCGCACGCCGTCTCTCAGAACGAGGTGTTCGATTTGTTCAGTTGTTTGATTGGGGCTGGGACACCCATGGAACCGGAACACATGATGACATCATTACCCAGTTGCCAATGAAATGCAGAGAGGTTGATCGTCCCATTGCCGCCTTGATTGCAGATCTCAAACAACGTGGGATGCTTGAGGACACGCTGGTCATCGTCAGCGGCGAATTTGGACGCACGGCGATGAACGAGGAACGCAATGGCTCCAAGTTTCTTGGGCGAGACCATCATCCTCATTGCTTTTCCATCATCATGGCCGGAGGCGGCATGAAGCCAGGTCTGACCTATGGTCGAACTGATGACATGGGCTATGCAGTATTGGAGAATCCGGTACATGTCCATGACCTGCAGGCCACGGTGCTCCATGCCATGGGGTTGAACCATGAGCAATTCACCTATCGCTACCAGGGCCGGGATTTCCGCCTCACCGATGTGCATGGCAAAGTCGTGCACGATCTGTTTGCCTGATCCCACGAAGACGTCAGTTGATGGTTGCGCCCAGGACCATGCCAAGAATGATCGCCAGGTAAAGACCGGCTGCCAGTAGCCCGACGGCAAGTGGAATGTTGCTTGCGCCCAATCTCATCGCCAGGCGGCCAGTGCACAGGCTTGCTGTCGCCAGCAGGCTGCCCAGGGCAAAGACTGCAAAGACTGCCAGGGCAACTGCGAAAGCTGCCAGTGAATTGCCCTTGAAAATGGATGACAGGCCAATCGAGATCGTCTCACTACCGGCGTGTGATGCCAGGCTGCTGAATGGATCGACGCTGCCCAGATCGTTTATCAATAACACGCACAGTCCGAGAACACCGAATGGAAGAATCCAGGCGAGGCCCGACAGAAACAGTGTGCAGCGTATGAGTGCAGGTCGATCAGCAGTGGTCATGGTCTGTCCGGGAAGTAGGCGACAGCTACTTCTTCGGACAACTGTGCGTGAAGCATGAATCAACGTCAGATTGGCAGCAGAGGTTGTTCCATACGCGCATGAATGACTCACGGTCCGTCCGAGAACTCTGCTCGAATCAGGATTCAGCGAATGTGAACTCGACGACTGAACAGTCGTCCTCGAAGAGATTCTGTCCACTGACGGCTTTGACTGATCCAATGATGGCATCAACCGAGGAGACGTCGTGGGAGGGTTGGCTTGCAACCAGTTCGACAAATTCCTCCAGAGTCCAAAGCGTGTTGTCAGGCTTCTTGATCTCGTAGATGCCGTCGCTGTAGAGCACCAGGCGGCTTCCGGGGTCGACATCACAGGTATGTGTATCGAATTGGAGATCCTTCACGGCACCGACCATGGGGCCATCCGACTCCAGGAGGAGGGGTGAATCCGAGCCCTTGTTCATCAGCAGTGCAGGGGGGTGCCCGCCACCGCTCCAGTCGAGACTTTTCTTCTGTTCGTCATAGACCCCATACCAGATGGTGAAGAACATTCCCTGGTGATCATCCATCTGGAACCGGTTATTCAATTCCGAGAGAACGGCGCCTGGATCACCGAAGTCGATATTTGGGAGCGACTTCTTGGAAATCACATTCATCGCTGTGATGGACAGCAGAGCAGGGCCGACACCATGCCCACAGACATCCAGCAGGAACAGTGCAAGTCGGTGATCATCCAGCCAGTGGTAGCCAAACGCATCGCCACCAAGAGAAACAGATGGGATGAACCGCCAATCCGTCTGCACGCGATCATTCATCGGTTCAGGGAGAAGCGATTGAACATAGGCTGCGGCCTTGGAGAGTTCTTCGCGAAGATGGGCCTCGTTTTCCTCGAGTGCAATGTAGGCGCTGTCTCTCTGAATCCTTGCCAGGAAACCTTCGGAATGATGGCGAATCCTTGCAATGATCTCAACAGGATCCGGAAGCTTGACGAGATAGTCATTGGCGCCACGGGCAAAGGCCTCTGCCTTGGTAGCGGCTTCCTCTCGTGAACTCAGGACCACGATGGGGACCAGTGAGGTGGCATCATCGGCCCTGTAATCACGGACAAGATCCAGTCCATCGACATCAGGCATGACGAGGTCCTGGAGAATCACAGTTGGCTTCCACTCGCGAGCGGTCTCGATCGCTTCCAGTGGGTTGTCGCAATAGCGATATTCGATGTCATCCTGACTGGCGAGCATGCGTCGTACGGCTTCGCCGATCATGGCCTGATCATCCACCAGCATGACCCTGATTCCTGGTGGAGTTGCTTCAACATCATTTGTGTTTGTGCTGGTCATGGGCAACAAGATTCCTATTGATGCTTAAGTAATGAATGAACAGTATCAATGAACTGACTGTCATTGATGACGTGCTTGCTGAGATAAACCGTCGCGCCAGCATCCAGCCCTTCTTGTCGCTGTGATTCTTCATCCTTGTAGGAAACCATTGCGACAGGAAGATCCTTGAAGCGAGTCTGTGCGCGTAGTGTCTGGACGAATTGGATGCCATTCATTCCGGGCATGTCGACATCAGTGATCAGAAGATCGTACTGCCCACGCTGAAGTCGCTCCCAGCCCTCTGCACCGTCAACGGCTACATCAACCTCGTATCCATGACGAGTCAAAATGGCTCGTTGAGCTTCCCGTACGGTGATGCTGTCATCGACTACAAGCACGCGTGGGCCAACTGGAGTTGAAGTGTCAGACACCACGTCGGTGGCAAAGGCCCCTTCGGCCACGGCTCGTCGTGCGCTTCGCAGGACATCTTCGACATCCACAATCAGAACAGGCTCACCGGTTTCACGAAAAGCGGTTGAGGAAAGATGTGGGACTCGTCCAAATCGCTTGTCGAGCGGTCGGACCAGAAGATCTTCTTCCCCAAGGAAGCTATCGACCTGGAGTGCAACGGCCTCATCCTCACTACCAGTAATGATCGTGTGGATCTTGCGACTTGGCCGAACAGGATCCAGTTCCATGATCGCTCCGGTATCCAGCAGGCTGAATTGATCACCATCCACCTCGACGACACGGCCATTTTCGCTGGATTGGATCGACTCTTCCTGGATCTTCTCGATACGGTCAATGTGCGTCAGAGGAAAGGCATATGACTCGCCTCCCAGATCTGCAATCAGGGCGCGTACAACGGATCTAGTAAGCGGGAGTGTCAGGTGGAATGTCGTCCCTTTTCCGGGGACCGAACTGATTCGAACGCCACCAGCCATCGATTGGACCATTGTCTGAACGACGTCAAGCCCGACGCCTCGACCAGAAACATCGGTGACAGCCTTTGCAGTTGAAAACCCGGGAAGAAACAGGAACTCGTAGAGTTCACGGTCAGTCAAAGCCTCAGCGACCGATTCATCAGCGAAGCCGCGATCGACGACTTTCCGTCGGATGCCTTCAGGATCAATGCCTTTGCCATCATCTTCGATGAGGACATGAAGACGGCCGCCTTGATGGTACGCGTTCAATTTGACTGTAGCGATTTCTGGTTTTCCATTCGCCAATCGCTCTTCCGTGGTTTCTACCCCATGATCGACGCAGTTGCGAAGCATGTGAGTCAGGGGTGCTTCAAGTTCACGGAGAACATCTCGATCAACGGGTACGGCGCCACCGTCAATTTCAAGTATGGCTTTCTTTCCCAGATCTCGAGACAGGTCTCGCACCATCCTGGGGAACATGGAAATGCCCTCATCAAAGGGTCGCATGCGTGAGCCAAGAACTTCGTTGTACAAGGAATCCGCCAGTTCCTCGAGTTTGCCAAGAAAGACATCCAACTGATCCTGGTGCTCTGCAAGTTCCAGTTCGGATCGAGCAGCTTCTCGTAGGGCTTGATCCAATGCCTCTTCCGATGTTTCGGCTTCGCGCAGTCTTGCTTCTCTGAGACGCGACTGGAATTTGCCATGTCTTCTTCGCAGCATCATCAACTGATCTCTGACGGTCTGGAAACGCCGTGATGCAACGAGACTTTCGCCGGCCAGTCGCATGATCTGGTCGAGGCGACTGGAAGTGACCCGAACAGATCCCTCGTCCACAACTGGGGCAGAAGAGGCCTCCGCAGGAATCTCCGAGGCGTCCTGGTTTCGCTCAACGGCCTCTGAAGCCGCATCAGTGACCGGTGTTCTGAGATCGGTGGCAAGAGAATCCGCATTTGCCACGTTGGCCATGGTCCAGTCATCAATGCCTGATTCTTCCAGCTCGATCAGTTGGGCCAGCAGATCAGAAGCCGCCAGCAACTGGTCGATCCGCGTTGGCGTAATGACGGCTTCACCATTCTGTACGGCCACCATGGCATCTTCCATGGCATGTGCAACACCAACAGCCAGGTCAACTCCAACAATGCGTGCAGCGCCCTTCAGTGAATGCGCAGCACGCATGAGAGCTGCAATCAGCTCCTTGTTGGCAGGATTGGATTCCAGTTCCACCAGGCCACGACTGATGGCCTCGCCATGCGTGCGGGCTTCTTCCTTGAAGAGATCGAACATCGAGAATCCACTGAGGTCACCACTCATTGGAATACTGCTGCCAGGGAGTCAAGGAGTGCGTCGGTTTCAAGCAGCTTGGCCGTGCCACGGGGCGTCTGTACAAGTGCTTTCACATATGGCGATGTCGTATCAGATGTCGACCATGTCTCTGGATCGGACATTTCAACACCATGCACAATGTCAACGATCGTTGTCCACCGTGATTCGATTGATTGGAGTGGTGACAGGACGAGCAGGCGGGGGACACGATCATCTTCCTGATGATCAGGATCCAGGCCAACGGCATTGGACAGATCGATCAAGGGGAGAAGATCACCATTCGTTGCAGCAAGGCCTCGCAGGGTCGGTCCTTCCCTGTGGGGAACGCGGTGGGTGAAGCCAACCATTTCGACGCTTCCTACGATGACTGCCGGCAAGGCCAGTTCTTCGCCTGCATGCCTGAAAAAGAGCAGGCTTGGATGAGAAGGGAGTGCCGCCGATTCTGGTGACCGCAGTGCCTCCAGCCATTGGACGACCTCGTTCTGGTGCCTGCTGGAGACGGCCTTCCTGGAAGGGTTGATTGGACTTCCTTGATTGATCATCGAGGCTTGCATGGTACTCCCCGGGAGGGAAAGTGCGGGTTCAGGAGGCGGCCATGCTTGGACTACACTGGCTTTTTCGAAACAGGATGCCCAGCATGATTCCTTTCCTATTGATTCCAACGCTCTTTCTTCCCCAGGATTTGGAGCAGCAGGCAGATCCGGCGCTGGACTTGAAACCCGTGCCTGGCATTGTGGTCGAGACATGGGCGGAAACCCCGGATGTCATGGATCCGGTTGCCTTCTTCATTGACGATCATGGGCGAGTCTATGTTGCGGAATCTTTCAGACAGGAACATGGCGTAGAAGACAATCGGTCGCAGCCTTATTGGTTGCTGGATGATCTTGCAGCCCAGACGATTGAAGATCGCATGGCCAAGTATGAGAAGTGGGCGAGCAAGCGTGAAAATGGAATGCAGTGGTATACCGAGATGGAGGACCGCGTCCGCCGTCTCGAGGATACGGATGGTGATGGGCGAGCAGATACCGTCACGATGTTTGCTGATGGCTTTAATGATGTTCTTGACGGAACAGGTTCGGGCCTGATCGTCAATGGCGATGAGGTCTGGTACACGTGTATTCCACATGTGTGGCGACTGAAGGATATGGACGGCGACGGTACGGCCGAGTTTCGAGAACCGATCCATTCTGGATTCGGTGTACGAGATGCTCTGCGAGGTCATGACATGCATGGGTTCGCATGGGGGCCGGATGGCAGAATCTACTGGTCGCATGGAGATCGTGGTTACCACGTAGAGACAGAGGATGGACGCATCCTGGCGGATCCTCATTCAGGAGCGGTCTTCCGCTGTGAACGAGATGGATCCAACCTGGAAGTCTTCTGCACCGGGTTGCGGAATCCACAGGAACTGGCCTTTGATCGATATGGCTATCTCTTCACAGGCGACAACAATTCCGATGGCGGAGATCGTGCCAGGATCGTGTACTGCGCAGAGGCCGGTGAGACCGGCTGGGAGATGAACTACCAGACCCTTGGCGGCGAAAACAACCGTGGCCCGTGGGATCAGGAAGGTCTCTGGAAGACGGCCCACCCCGGGCGGCCTGCCTGGAGCCTGCCTCCCTTGAAGCATGTTGGATCCGGCCCCTCAGGATTCACTTTCTATCCGGGAATGGGTCTGCCGAGTCGTTATGACGATCACTTCTTCATGTGCAACTTCCTTGGAGGGCCCAAGAACAGTGGTGTCATTGCCATGGAAATGGTTCCCGATGGCGCAGGTTTTCAGGTCGAGGACGTACATGATTTCGTCACGGGTGTGCTGTGCACCGATGTGGACTTCGACTGGGATGGAAACATGGTCATCTCGGATTGGGTTGAGGGATGGGTAAGTTCGAAGACGGGCAGACTGTTTCGACTTCACGCTCGCGATCAAGAGGACAGCCAGCAACTGCAGTTGACGGCTGAAATTGTTTCAGCAGGCATGAATGTTCTGGATCAGGATGAGCTGATTGAACTGCTGGATCATGCAGATGGACGCGTGCGTCAAAAGGCGCACTACGAATTGGCAGATCGGGGCAGAAATTCGATTGATGCACTTGCATCAGTGGTTGGCGATCCTGATGAACCACGAATGGCGAGGATCCACGCCATGTGGGCTTTGGGAATGATTGCCCGATATGACAGCTGGGAGGATGGAGACGAAGAGCACCCTCTGGAGTTTGTTCGTGCCGTTGCCTGGGATGATGATGACGAGATTCGTTCACAGGCAGCACGTGTGCTTGGAGATGAGGCATATGTACCAGCAACCGAGGATCTGCTCGGACTGATCTTTGATGAGTCTCCGCGTGTCGTCTACCACTCCACCATGGCACTTGGCCGTCTTGGTAATGCAGAGGCCATCGATGCGATCGTCGAGATGATCTGGGCCAATGACAACGAGGATGAATGGCTGAGGCATGCCGGTGTTGTTGCACTTGCCCGAATCATGGATCGAGAAAAACTCCTGGAGTTGCTTGGCGATCCCATGCCGCCTGTTCGTCTTGCCGCTTTGCTGGCACTTCGCCGGCTGCATGACCCTGCCGTGGCATTGATGCTTCGTGACACGGATCCCATGATTGCTGCTGAGGCTGCTCGTGCCATCAATGATGTTCCGATCATCGAGGGGCAGGAAGCCTTGGCAGATCTCCTGCCTACTTTGATCTCAAGCGGTGATTCCAAACCAGAAGCCCAGGAGATTCTTCTCGAGTTCTATGAAGAAACCGATCCAGCGAGTCCGGATCAACTGGCAGAGCATGCTGTCTTTGACAGAGAGCCGGATGCCATTCAACATCTCACTGGATTTATGGTGGGGCCTGGAAACCGTGATCGTTACGTCAGCCGCATGACCGGTCGCGTAGTGCCAGCTGTCGATGGGTCCTATCGTTTCGCCATTACCAGTGATGATGCATCGGTGCTTCATGCCTGGCCGGAAGATCGGCCAGCCGAACGAATACGACTTGCAGAAGTTCATGGGTGGACTCCTGTTGACTCCTGGGCCATGGAACCAGGACAGGTATCAGAACCTGTAGAGATGAGGGCAGGTGAGACATGGGTTCTGGAGGCAAGGCATAGTGACGGTAACGGAAGTGATCACCTGGCAGTAGGTTGGCAGTTGCCTGACGGTACATGGGTTCGCCCCATTGGAGCGAGTATTCCGGACAGAACGGTATTGGCAGTTGCTCGGAGATCTCTTTCTGCGGCCATGCAATCCGGTGATCCGGCAAGGGCGGAGGTCGTGGCGGCATTCGCACTGGATGAATCAAAGCCTGACGTGATTCGAGCGGAAGCTATGGAGACTTTGAGGCAATGGCCTTCCCCAGAACTTCGCGAACGTGTTCAGGGGCGCTACAGGGTGATCGAAGGTGAGCGTGATGTGGAGGGATGGAAGGCTGTGATGGCAAGGGTCCTGCCCGCGCTTTCAGAATCAGACGAAGTTGTTGCGGGGCCAGCTCGCCAGATTGCTGCCGAGCATGGCCTTGAACTTGATTCGAGCATGCTCATGGAAACGCTGGAGGATGAATCCGCCCCCGGTCAACGCCGTATCTCGATGCTGGGATTGCTGGTGAGAGATGAGTCTTCCAGATCAGATGCCATCAAGATCGCACTTGCCAGCCAGGATCCGAATGTTCGGGCAGAAGGACTGAGAATGGTGACTCGATGGGAAGGAGATCAGGCGTTGCCGCTCGTCATCGCTGGGCTGGATTCCCAGGACCTTGTCCACCAGAGAGCAGCGATCGAATGCCTCGCAACACTGAAAGATCCGAAATCCGCCGGGATCCTGGGCGATCGTTTGTCGAATCTGGAGCAGGAGCACCCGCACCTTGCACTGGATGTGCTTGAAGCAGCCCGAAGGCGCGATGGCGATCTCTATCGTGAAGCCATTGAACAGTGGACCATTACGCCAGAGCAGGGGTATCCAGCAATGTATTCACTGAGCCTTTCAGGAGGCGACCCGGTTCGTGGCCGCGAGCTGGTTTTCTATCACGCCAGTGCTTCCTGCATGCGTTGCCATGTGATCGAGGGAACGGGAGGCACCGCTGGCCCATCACTGGATGGTGTTGCCCAGCGGCATGATGAGATGAGCTTGCTCCGTTCAATCCTTGAGCCGCAGGCGGAAATCGCGGATGGCTTCGGCGAGGCCTCGGCGATGCCTGGAATGGCGGAACATCTGAATCCGATGGAGGTTCGGGATGTAATGGCCTATTTGAAGACGCTGCAGAGCTCCATGAACTGATCTTCTGCACGGACTGACCGGGTGTTGGTATTCTCGCGGAATGATGCTCAATACCGGACTCCTGCTCATTGCCGTCTTGATGCCAGGGTTGCCAGATCCAGGCACCCCCATCTTCAAGCCTCATGATCGCATAGCCATCGTCGGCAACACGTTCGCGGAGCGCATGCAGTTGGATGGCCAGTTTGAATCATTGCTTCAAGCAAGCCATCCAGACCATGAACTCAGCATTCGCAATTTCGGCT
Organism: Phycisphaerales bacterium; assembly: GCA_029242715.1. GTDB lineage: Bacteria > Planctomycetota > Phycisphaerae > Phycisphaerales > SM1A02 > UBA1668. Next base: position 234,911 of record JAQWTL010000007.1, on the reverse strand, counting down.
GGAGCGGCGATGAGGTGGCGCTTCAGCCACGGCCACTGAACTTTCTTGGAATGGATGAATGGCTGGATCAGCATGACACGGATGTGATCATTGCATGCTTTGGTATGAACGAATCCTATTCAGGAGACGAGGGGCTTCCGAAGTTCCGCAAGGACCTGGATGCGTGGATCGAAGCCAGGCTCTCAAAGAACTACAACAATGAGAATCCCCCTCGGATCATTCTGGTCTCGCCAATTGCCCATGAAGATCTTGGCGATCCGCTTCCGGATGGGCATGAACACAATTTCGTTCTTCAGTCTTATTCAGATGCCATGAGGCAGGCTGCTGTTGCGCATGAGCAGGGCTTCATCGACCTCTTTACTCCAACACTCGAAACCATGAAGCGGGATGAAGTTGCCTTGACCATCAATGGCATACATCCCAATCGCCAGGGCTACAGGGTCATTACATGTGCAATGGCTGACCAGCTAGGCCTCGTTCAGAAGTCTGGTGCAGAGATGGATGTTGATGAAGTGGATATCGGCAACCGGCAGCATGAAGCACTGCGACAGGCAGTGCTCGCCAAGAACCGACTGTTTTTTCAGCGATGGCGACCGGTGAATACGGAGTATGTCTACGGCCGCCGGCATGAACCCTATGGGTCGAAGAATTTTCCTGATGAGATGAAGCAGCTTGACAGGTTGGTGGAGGAAGCTGATCGGACGATCTGGACAATGCCTCCTGGTCACATTGGCTGTGAAGTCATCGAGGAGGAGTATTGATGCGTCTCCTCACGATCTTGACAACGCTGCTTGGAACGGTTGCTTTCGGCCAGGAGCCTGCTCCAACACGACCAGAGGATCGCCCGGTTCCAACAACGCAGGCTGCTCTGGACACATTCATCCTGCCGGATGGATATGCCATCAACTGCTTTGCTTCTGAAGAGGATTTTCCAGAGCTTTCGAATCCTATTGCCATGACATTCGATGGCGGGGGGCGGCTTTGGGTAGCCGTTGCGCCAACCTATCCTCACCTTGAACCAGGTGAATCACCTCGGGACAAGTTGCTGGTCTTCGAGGATGTCGATGGGGACGGACGGGCTGACAAGCAGACCATATTCGCCGATGGGCTCTATATCCCTACGGGATTTGTGCTTGGAGACGGGGGAGCTTATGTGGTCTCCCAACCCAACCTGCTTCATCTGCGAGACACGGATGGAGATCTGGTGGCAGATGAGCAGGAGATCGTCCTGCATGGATTCGGTGCCGAGGACAGCCATCACGCCATGTCGGCTTTCACTTGGGGACATGATGGGGCGATGTACTTCAATGAAGGTACGTTTCATCACACTCAGATCGAAACTCCATGGGGACCTCGTCGACTGCGTCACGGAGGGGTCATCCGCTACAAGCCTGATACCGAGGAAGTCGACGTTGTCGTGAGCTTTCCCTTTGCCAACCCCTGGGGGCACACGATTGATCGTTGGGGCCAGAGCGTGATTTCAGACGCATCCAATGGTTACAACTACTGCCTGGCCCATCTGATGGGGGCCCATACCTATCCCGATGAAATCAAGGGGCAGGGGCCGTATCGAAACATTCGTTCGTTCACACCCGGCGGGCGTCGTCCCGCATCGGGCAGTGAGTTCATTCGCTCTCGTCATTTACCAGATGATGTTCAGGGTCGATTTGTTTCAAGTCAGTGCATCGGCTTCCACGGCTTACGTTGGTATGACCTTGAAGAAGTCGGTTCTGGCTGGAAGACAGAAGCGCTACCCATGGAACTTCTCCAGTCCACGGATACAAGTTTTCGACCGGTCAGCATGCAGGTTGGACCTGACGGTGCTTTTTACGTTCTGGACTGGGCCAATCCCATTGTGGGTCACATGCAGTTCAATGTGCGTGATGATCGCCGCGATCACACACACGGAAGAGTGTGGCGAATCACCTATCCGGACCGGCCTTTATCAACGCCACCGGCAATCGAGGGTGCATCAACACTCGAATTACTGGAGTTCCTGAAAGCGTATGAAAACCGTACGCGAGCACTTGCAAGGCGAGCATTGCAGGAAGGTGATCCGAGCGAAGTTCTTCCAGAAGTGGATGCGTGGGTGAGTGATCTTGATCCGACGGATCCCGATTATGAACACCACCTTGTGGAAGCGCTCTGGATCCATCAGGGCCACAACGATGTAGATGAATCGTTGCTTGAACAGGTTCTCACGGCAAATGATCCACATGCCCGCATGGCTGGCATGCGGGTGCTGCGATGGTGGTTGGATGAAGTGGATGACCCTTTCCCGATGCTTGAGCGAGGTGTTCTTGATCGCAACGAGAGGGTTCGGCTTGAAGCAGTTGCCGCGTTGGGCCACGTGCCCGATGTTCGCGCGGCTGAGCTGGCAGGCCTGGCAACAAGCCAGCCCATGGATCAGGATTTCGAGGTGACATTCAACCGCACACTTGCGGCGCTCAAGCCCTGGGGCACCCCGATGGGCGAAGGAACCGCTGCCTGGCGCCTGCAGCAGCTTGAAGAAGAAGCGTTGTTGGCCGAGCCATTGGATCATTTCGTGGCACGCGAACGCCTTCGGCGGCCAGGTCTGCAGTTGGCAGAACGTGAAGCAGCACTCCAGTGGATGGCTGAACGAACAGATCGAACTCATTCTGGTGAACTTGTTCATGGATTGAGGCAGTTGAATCCAGATCGAGATGCTCTTGATGATGGACTGGGCATGCTGCTCAATGTTTCACGAGCCGATCTCGTGGCACAGAGATCACTGCTGCTTGAGATTGCCGATGATCCCGAGGCGGCGCCCCGTCTGCGGGAAGCGGCGTGGGCAGCCATTGCGATTGCTGATGGTGATCTTGACCAGACGTGGAAGTTGGCGGGCACACTTCCCGACAGCCGTCGAGCTCGCCGGGAACTTCTGGCTTCCATGCGGCGATTGATGCATCGTGATGATGCATTGAAGGTACGAGATCAGGCATGGGAGCTTGCGGTTTCCATGTTGCCTGAACGTGTTGAGACAGAGGGTGGCAAACAGACTCCACGGGGCCGTTTCGTTCGCATTTCACTGCCAAGGCCAGGCACCATCACACTTGCCGAAGTACAGGTGGATAGTGGTGGCAAGAATGCGGCTTTGGGCAAGGAAGCAACCCAATCAAGTACTGGCTGGGAGGGCCACGCCCGCCTTGCCTTGGACGGAAAGACGAGCGGCGTGTTTTCTGACGGCACTTCGACCCATACGCGAGAAGACGATGAGGATCCCTATTGGGAAGTCGATCTCGGCAGTGTCATGCCAATCGATGCGGTCACGATCTGGGGCCGAAGTGAAAGACCTTATGACCAGCGATTAACTGGTCACACCATCGAGATTCTCGACAATGATCGAGTCGCCACCTGGAGTGCTACGGATCTTCCTGCACCACAGTTCAATACCAGGACCGAGCCTGGAAGCAATTGGGATCGTGCGCTCGTTGAGGCTGCAATGCTCACAATGACCTCGACTCCGGGGCGTGGACAGGCCGCCATGGAACAACTCATGCCGTATGTCACGTCCAGTGGGCAACCAGATCTTCAATTGCTTGCCGTCGAGTCGATTCAGACTGTTCCCTCTACCTATTGGACGGAAGAAGATCAGGCGTGGCAGATCAAGGATGTTGATATCGCTACGGTCGCAGATCGAATGATTTATGACATCAAGCGATTCGATGTGACGGCAGGTACTCCTGTTCGCATCAAGTTGACCAACGATGATTCCATGCCGCATAACCTGCTGGTCTGCAAACCCGGCTCCATGCGAAAGGTTGGTATTGCTGCAGACAACCTCGGAACCGGGCCAGATGCAGTGGCATTGAATTATGTTCCGGACATGAAAGAAATCATGCATGTCCTGGCTCTGGTCGAGCCGGGCGAGACTCATGAAGTCCTGTTCATTGCACCCGATCGGCCCGGCCGTTACCCATATGTCTGTACGTTTCCAGGCCATTGGCCGATGATGAATGGTGTAATGACCGTAAAGCGACGTCGTTGATGATGAAGAGAGCCCTCAGGCCATGAACCGATACATCTGTTTGCTCGCCGTCCTCCTCTTTTTCCCACTTGTATCAGAGGGGTATGAACCAGCATCCCAATCCAGTGACAAGAAGATCTTGAGGGTAGGTGTTGCTGAAGAGCCACCTTTCACCATTTTGAACAATGGTGAGTGGTCGGGCATTTCAGTTGAGTTATGGGAAATGGTTGCCAAGTCACTCGGATGGAAGTGGCAGTATGAGTCCTACAGTCTCTCTGAACTCCTGGCCAAGGTTGAGGCAAGGGAAGTGGATGTTGCCGTGGGAGACATCACGAGAACCAGTGCCCGTGAGGAGACAATGGACTTCTCTGCTTCCTATCTGGATACAGGTCTTTCAATAGTGACGAAGAAAGAACCAGTGAGAAGTGTTCTGGATGTGCTCTCTCACCTTGGGGACTCGGCTTTTCTTCAATTGACAGTGTCGCTCGTGATCATCTGCATTTTGTTCGGCATATTCATGTGGTGGGCTGAAAGACGTCACAACAAAGAACACTTCGGCGGGCAAATGACGCATGGGTTTGGCAGCGGTGTCTGGTGGTCCATGGTGACCATGAGTACCGTTGGTTATGGTGACAAGGCTCCAAGAACAATGGCGGGACGAGCAATTGGCCTGATCTGGATTTTTCTTTCGATCGTACTTCTGTCAGCCTTTACCGGGACAATTGCCTCGAGCATGACAATGGGGCGTCTTGGCATTCGTATATCGACTGTTCAGGATCTCAGGGGCCTTTCAATCGGCTCGTTGGAAAGCTCTGAAGCAGGCGTCTGGCTATCGCACAATAACATTCCAAGCGAGGGGTACGACTCAGTTCATCTTGGACTTGAAGCTGTAGTTGACGGAGCCATCACCGTATTCGTTGGTGACCGTTCGGCAATCATCTGGCAGATTGAGAAATACGAAAGCGGTTACCCCTTGCTTATCCAGGGCAATTTTCATCCCGAGAGACTCTGCTACGCAGTGCCATCAAGCAGTACTCATATCGAAGAACTGAACGTCGCGTTGCTGAAATTCATGGAATCCCGTTCATGGCGATATCTTCTTGCTCAATACGGCGAGGAGACACTGCTGATGGATTCACCCGGGAATGGCTTGCTCAAGTAAGCAGGTCGCTTACAACGTGCCCATGCACATCAGTGAGTCGCATTTCCCGCCCGCCAATAGGCATTGTCAACCGGGTGTGGTCGATGCCCATGAGGTGAAGCATCGTGGCATGGAGATCATGGATTTCCATTGGGTTTTCAACGGCCTTGTATCCATACTCGTCCGTTGAACCATATGTCGTCCCGCCTTGTACGCCTCCGCCAGCCATCCAGATCGTGTATCCGAATGGATTGTGGTCACGTCCATCGGCGCCTTGAGCAAAGGGTGTACGCCCGAACTCGCCGGCCCACACCACCAGGGTCTCATCCAGGAGTCCGCGGCTCTTGAGATCCTTCAAGAGGCCTGCAATTGGCTGATCAACGGCCCGGGCGTTGTTCTCATGACCAGTTTTCAGGTTGTCGTGCTGATCCCATCGATCCCCATTGACAGCAGGGCAGGTCAGTTCAACAAATCGGACACCTCGCTCAACGAGTCGCCGAGCCAGAAGGCATTGGCGACCAAAGATCTTTGTAGGTTCGTAGGTCGTGTCGAGCCCATACAGCCGACGAGTGATGGCTGATTCGCCATCGATCCCCATCAGTTCAGGAACGGCCCACTGCATTCGGAAAGCCATCTCCTGGTTGGCAATTGCCGACTCGATGGCATCTCCCTTCTGGGATCTTGCGGCATCAAGTTGACTCACGAGGGCCCGTTTTCTTTGTTGTCTGCTCAGGTTCTCTTCAAGCGGACGGACATACGCCATGCCATGCTCATCGGGTTTGAGCATCGAGGCCTGATGTGTAGCTGGCAGGAAGCCGTTTCCAAAGCAATCGAGGCCACCAGGAGGCGTCAGTCCGCCGTTGAGAACCACGAAGCCGGGGAGATCACGCGACTCGCTTCCAAGACCATACGAAGCCCACGCGCCCATGGTGGGCCGACCTGCCAGGCCAAGCCCGGTGTGGAGAAAATAGTTGGCATTTGTGTGCTCTGAGAACTTGCTTGTCATTGACCGGATGATGCAGAGTTCATCTGCACATGTTGCCACGTGCGGAAAGAGTTCACTTACCGGATGCCCGCATTCACCGTGCCGGCTGAATTTCCAGGGCGACTGCAGGGTGAGTCCGTTGTTGTCGAACTGAGTCGCCTGGATTTCCATTGGAAATGGTTGCCCATGCATCTTCGCCAGTTGAGGCTTGGGATCAAAGGTGTCCATCTGGGATGGTCCACCATCCATGTAAAGGAAGATGACACTTCTGGCTCTTGGGGCATGGTGAGGTCCCAGATATGGCATGTCAGCTGGAAGTCCAGCGGAGAGGGTTTCGCCCAGCAGGCTGGCCATTGCAACCGCACCGAAACCGCTGGCACTTCGGGCCAGCATCTCACGTCGTGAGATCGGTGGAGGAAGATATCTGCCACATTCATGCATAGTCATTTCAGTTTACGAGGAGATCAGTCCAGGTAAATGAACTCCTTCGCATTGAAGAGTGAATGGCCCAGATCCATCCATAAGGTCACATCATCAGCGTTTTTGGAACCACTTTCAATGAATGCCATCGAGGCCTTGAGTTCATTCTGTGTTGGAGGTCGTCCAAATGATTCCATGAACATCGTGCGTATCCGGTCCTGATTGGAATCATGTTCAAGAAGAATCCTCTCTGCCCAATACTTCGCCTGTTCATGGACAAACGGATCGTTCATCAGGGTAAGTGCTTGTGCGGGCACGTTGGATACAGTTCGTTTTCCTGTAGTAAGGGAAGGCGTTGGCATGTCAAATGCCGTGAGAAGCGGCGGCAGGAAATTACGCCTGACCTCAAGGTAGATGCTTCTTCGTCCATCACCGTCAAGTGGTCCACTGTTTCCGGGACGACCTCTTCCCGTCATGTAGTCAGTCAAATGTGTTGCTACTGGGGCCCCTCCAACGGAGGAGTCCAACTGCCCGGATACCGAAAGCATGGCATCTCTGATGGATTCTGCCGTGATCCTCTTCAAAGGATGATGATGTATGAGCCGGTTGTTGGGATCAAGTTCCAGTGATTGTGGATTTGCCTGTGAAGACATTCCGTAGGTGCGTGACAAAACGATGGCTCTCACCATCTCTTTGACGGACCAGTGGGATTGGAAACGGGTAGCCAGGTGATCAAGAAGTTCAGGATGAGAGGGAGGACGTCCCATGGCACCAAAATCATCCACGGTGACAACCAGTCCCTGTCCCAGCAGGTAATGCCAGATCCGGTTGACCATCACTCGCGATGTCAGTGGATTTGTTCTGGATACCAATGATTCGGCCAGTTGCAACCGCCCCGATCCGTCTGGAGGCACGGTGGTTGGCGATCGCATGATGGACGGCGAGGATCGCGGTGCGAGAGGACCCGGCGTCGCATGGTTGCCTTTCAGGGAGACACGCTGATCCTCGGGTGTTCCATCCGTCATCGAAAGAACACGGACAGGTGTTTCAATCGCCTGCTCCTCCGCGATGATGGTTTCAAGTGCTGCCGCCAGCTTCTCGGAATCCACACCATCCACGGGCTTGTCAGGACTGCCAATCCAAACTGGCTCAGCAGAGTTGTCCGATGCCTGGATTTCATCAATGGCAATCCAGCCATCACCATCATCCGAATACTCGATCCATGCAACGTGTCCGCGATACTTGCCCACTCTTTGGGCGACATGGTGCCAGTCTGGTGTATCTACCTGCTTCAGGCAGTCCTCGAACAGCAGCGGGTTGTATTCATTCAACCTGAAACCATCGATGTAGATCCGAATGCGAGCACCACGCCCTTTGACGTGATGGTGAATCCAGTCATTTTCAATCGTGAACGATGGTGATCGAATGGCACCCTGAGCGCGGTACGAACGGAGGCCGCTGTGCCATTGGCCAGAGCCGGCAATGAATAGGGCCTCATCCTCTATGTACGGCTCACCCGTCTCGAGTGGTTGGCCGAATGCATGCCCATCTGGAAACCAATCTTCGAGTGATCCATCAAAGGTTTCAAACAGTGTCGAGGAGCTGGCTGTGGGAGCAGATCCATCGGCAACCGATCTTCCTGAGGCAAGATCACGAGCAATTGCACGCTTCTGATTTTCAATTTGCTGCAGCTTTGCTTCGATTCTGCCGTGCGGATCCAGGTAGGCATCTCGACGACGAGAACTCTGAAGGTAGCTGCCAATGGCGTAGTACTCGTCCGTGCCAATGGGATCGAATTTGTGATCATGGCATCGAGCGCAGCTGAGAGTGATCCCACTGAATGCCTTGCCAAAGACATCGATCTGATTTTCCATGCGGTCGGCTTCATCCTGTTGGACATCGACAGGGGCATGCGTTCCCTGATTGAGGAACCAGAAGCCGGTAGCGGGCAAGGAATCGTCCAATCCGGTTGACTCGTCGATTCTCGGATCGTGAACCAGGTCGCCAGCCACATGTTCAATCACGAATCGGTCATACGCCACATCATCGTTGAAGGCACGGATGACCCAATCTCGATATCTCCACGCATGAGGTATCGGGTAATCGAACTCGTGACCGCAGGTTTCAGCATAGCGCACCAGGTCAAGCCAGTGCCGGCCCCAATGCTCTCCGAAATGAGGTGAGTCAAGAAGGCGGTCCACCATGCGTTCACGTGCGGCAATCGGATCAGTGGCAGCATCCTGCTCAAATGAAGCAATCAAATCAGGAGAAGGCGGCATGCCCAGCAGGTCATAGTGAACTCTTCGCAACCATGTGCTTGGCTCGGCTTGTTCCGCGGGTTCCATTTCAACTGCTTCGAGATCTGCAAGGATGAATGAATCAAGTGGATCCAGTATCCATTGGGTATTGGCTACCTCGGGTTCAGCAGGATTCTTGATGGGCTTCCAGGCCCAGTGTGTTGGCCATTGGGCGCCCTGCCGAATCCAATCACGAATGAGTTGGATCTCTTCTTCATCGAGTGGAGGTCCACTGGGAGGCATTCGAAGATCTGGGTCATGCGACTCGATGCGTTGTGCGAGGAGGCTCTTGTCAGGATGGCCTGGAAATACGATGGCACCTGAAGGATGTCGTGCCTGCTGTCCTTCTGCCGTATCCAGCCTGATACCGGCTTTCCGTGCTTCTTGATCAGGGCCATGGCAGGCAAAGCATCTTGATGCAAGAAGACTTCTGATCTCCGCTGCGCTTTCGGGGTTGAAAGGCGCTCCGGCAGTCAGGAAGGCAGCAAGGATAAGAAAGACACTCATGGGGACCCCAAGATAGGGTTCTTTGAGCTCTTCAGGAATCCCCTGGTATTCGAATATCCTCGATAAGGCGTTGGACGGGTTCAGACGGCGGCTTTGTCAAAGCGGCAATCGGGATGGCGACCGCGAAGTTCACGAGCATGCCAATCACGCCGATGCCTTCCGGGGAAATTCCAAACCACCAGTTATCCGGGTTATTAGAGCCTGGCTCAATGAACTTGAACCAGAGGATATAGGCGGTGGTGAAAACGATTCCCGCAATCATGCCGCTGATGGCTCCTGGGCCATTCATCCGTCTGGAGAAGATGCCCATCACGATGGCGGGGAAGAAAGAGGACGCGGCCAGGCCGAATGCGAATGCCACGATGGCTGCCACATAGTCCGGCGGCCAGATGCCGATCAGGCCTGCAATCACGACGGCGCCGCCTGCAGCAATACGTGCAGCGAACAGTTCTCGTTTTTCAGAGATGCCGGGCATGATGGTGCCCTTGAGCAGGTCATGGGAGACTGCCGAGGAAATGACGAGCAGCAGTCCGGCTGCGGTGGAGAGGGCGGCGGCTAATCCACCTGCTGCTACCAGTGCTGTGACCCAGTTTGGAAGTCCAGCGATTTCAGGATTCGCCAGCACCATGATGTCGCGATCGACATACAGCTCGTTGGTTCCATCCGTATCAGCATTGCTGACCAGCCTTTCACCAGAAGTACCTCTTGCTGCAGTTTGACTGCCTGGTGTTTCCTCAAAGTCGGGTTTGCCCTTGAATGGCTGTCCCGGTGCATAGGTGATGATTCCGTCCTGGTCATGATCCTTCCATGCGATCAAGCCGACGTCTTCCCAGGTTCCAAGCCATTCTGGTGCATCGACGTAGGCCGTACCTGGAATGGATTGAAGCAGATTGGTTCGTGAGAAGACGGCTATGGCCGGCGCCGTCGTGTAGAGGATCGCAATGAAAAGCAGCGCCCATCCGGCAGATGATCTGGCATCTCTTACTTTTCTGACCGTGTAGAAACGGATGATCACGTGTGGCAATCCGGCTGTGCCAAGCATCAGAGCTGCGGTAATCGCCGCAATATTGATGAGGCTTCCCTGGTACTCGGTATAGGCGCCAAAGCCCAGCTCGGTACTGATGCCATCCAGACGTTGAAGAAGAGACTGGCCATCTTCTCCCATCCTTCCCAGTCCCAACTGAGGAATCGCCGTATCGGCAAACATCAGGGATAGAAATATGGCCGGCACCAGAAAGGCGAAGATCAGAACGCAATATTGAGCAACCTGTGTGTAGGTGATGCCCTTCATGCCGCCAAGCACGGCATAGAAAAATACGAGCGCCATGCCAATGACGACACCAATCGCGATATCAACCTCAAGAAAGCGGCTGAATACGATCCCGACCCCTCGCATCTGGCCCGCCACATACGTGAAGGAAATGAAGATGGCGCAGACCACGGCAACCATTCGAGCGGTCTTTGCTTCGTATCGATCACCAATGAAATCAGGAACCGTGAATCTGCCGAACTTGCGAAGGTAAGGTGCCAGCAGAAGAGCGAGAAGGACATAGCCACCTGTCCAGCCCATGAGGTAGACCGCGCCGTCAGCACCAAGGAACGAGATCAGGCCTGCCATTCCAATGAAGGATGCAGCGCTCATCCAGTCTGCTGCCGTGGCCATTCCGTTGGCGATCGGGTGGACTTCCTTGTCTGCGACGTAGAAATCCCTTGTGGATCTTGCTCTGGAAATGATGGCGATAGCTATGTACAGGGCAAACGTGACCCCAACCAGCAGAAACGTCCAGGCTTGAACGCTCATGCCTGGTCATCCTCTGAAACGCCGTAGCGGCGATCAAGTCTTTTCATGAGAACGACATAGATGAAGATCAGGATGACGAATACGTAGATGGATCCCTGCTGGGCAAACCAGAACCCGAGGGGGTAGCCCGTGCCAGGCAGATACCACTGGTTGAGCCATGGCGCCATGAAGATTCCACAGCCGAACGAAACGAATGCCCAGATCAGAAGCAGGATGAAGATCCTGATGAGATTGGCACGGAAATACGCCTGTTGATTCTGGCCATGATTCGATCTGCCTGCCATGGGCACAGGGTACAGATCATGGACCCGGGCTGCTGTGGCCATGTAATTCCGGATCCACTAACGTATGACCATGTTCTGTTCCGGTTCCATGAAGGCCTTGTCATCTCGATTCATGTGGATGTGTCTGCTGATCTCTCTCAGCGGCACCAGATCCATTGCTTCTGAATCTCATGATGAGATCGAGGCCCGAATTGATGCCATCTGGAAACAAGTTGAGAAAATGGAGGCCGCCCGCGACAGCGAATGGCTGACCCAAGAGAGATCTGAAGACATCAGGAACATCGCACTTGATGTGATGTCAGATGCTGACACGCGATCCAGTTTGCAGGGGGATGGAGGTGTCATTGGACATGACGATGGCTATTACCTTCGTACATCTGATGGCAAGTTCCTGCTGAGACTTCGTGGGCAACTTCAGTTTCGCTGGCTTTACGATCATCGAAACAAGATGCCGGGGCAGCGCATCGGGGATTCTGATCTCAATGGCTTTGAGCTTCGCAGATCCAAACTGCATTTCTATGGTCATATCTTTGATCCATCCCTGACCTATCGCCTGACCCTTGCAACCAATACCAGGTCACTTGCAAATTCGTCTGAGTCAGAGGTCTTCGTCGAGAATGCATTCATTCAGAAGCAGTTTGAGAATGGAATCTTTGTGAGACTTGGTCAGTACAAGGGACACTTTCTTCGAGAAGAAATCGTCCCGAGTTCGTTCCAGTTGGCAGTGGAACGGTCCATGGTCAACCATGCTTTTACCTACGCATGGACTCAAGGGCTTGAGATTGGCTGGGATCTGGATCCGGTGTTTATCCGAGCCATGTACAACGATGGTCCTCGTCAGTTGAACGTCGGGGCCTACAACACCCGTATGAACAGCATCCTTGCCCGAGCAGAGTGGACGTTGGCAGGGAAACATGCGGAATTCGAAACTCTGACAAGCAGAGGCGTTGACGGGTTCGGGATCATGCTGGGGGCCGCCTTCGAGTGGTACATGCTCAAGAACTCCGATCGACCATGGGTCTACGGCAACGTGGAGGCAGACAGAAGCCTGGGGTTCACGGTAGATCTCTCCATGTTTGATGAGGGCTGGACAGCGTTTACCTACTTTGTCTGGGCCAACGGTCATAATCCCACACGGGGATTTGACCAGGCAACGGTTGATTCATGGGGTTGGGTTGGTCAGGGTGGGGTGACCGTGTTTGAAAACGTCCAGCTTTACGGACGTTATGAACTGGGCGATATCGGTGACTACAGGGGCTCACTGGAACTGCCCGGTGAAACAGGTCACCTCTCGACTCTGACCGTCGGATTCAACTGGTGGCCAGTTGGTGTTCAGGAGGTCAAAGTCACCTGTGATTTCGGGTACTCCTTTTCGAACGTGGCCGGTGGGCCGGGGGCCAATGAGGCATTTCAGAATTCGAATACAAACCCCGGAGTGGCTTTCTGGCCTGGTCGTGGAAATGGCTGGCAGATTGACTACGGCAATCAGAGTGGTCAGTGGCTGATCAGGGCTCAGATTCAATTCGAATTCTGATTCAGTCCGGACCTCAAGTCATATTTCTCAAGCGATTCATGGGCAGATTTTTACTGTTTTGAGCGGGGGTATCCCTTTGGTCCTGTTTGGAATCGCATCTTTAGCAGGACCCTGCCAATGACCTGAACAGAATCTAAACGCTTTTAGTTGATCTTCTTCACTCCAAGGAATGTTCATTCCTTCTTCAAGGAGCGTATGGAAATGAAGACTAAGGCGTATCGGAGACGTTTCGGGTTCATAGGCATGTTGGGGGCTGCCTTGATGGTGATGCTCAGCATGCCAGCAACCGCTAATGATGAGATTACTGAACTCAGGGACATGGTCAACAACCTCAAGGCTGAGGTTGATGTCCTTCGTGCCGAGCGTGAATCTGATTGGCTGACGGAACACCGTGCCGAGGAGATTCGTGAGCTTGTTCAAGATGTGTTAGCAGACGCAGATACTCGAGCAAGTCTTCAGGGTTCGACTATGAACGCGGGCTATGACGGTGGTTTTTATATTCAAACAAGTGATGACAGTTTTAAACTCAAGATCAATGGACAGTTGCAGATTCGTTGGAGTTTCAATCATCGCCAAGCAAATGCAGATGAGCCTTCAAACTCATTTGGATTTGAGGTAAGACGATTCAATTTAAAATTCAGTGGCCACATCATCGATCCCTCTTGGCAATACAAGATGAAGATTGTCAATACGAGAAATGCCCGTACTGGAGGCGGCGCCGGTTTTTATGCCGAGGACGCATGGATCCAGAAGACATTTGAAAATGATATCTACGTCAAAGTCGGCCAGTTTAAAGCGCCATATCTTCGAGAAAGTTTAGTGTCGAGTAGTGCCCAACTTGCTGTTGAGCGTTCAATGGTCAACAACGCTTTTACATATGGGTGGACGCAGGGCATTGAATTAGGTTGGCGTAATCAATGGCTTTCACTCAAAGGCATGTATAACGATGGCCCACTTTCGCTCAACGGTCATGCATATCGCTCTTCTGAAAACAGCATTACTGCTCGTGGTGAAGTGAAACTGGCCGGCGACTGGGGCATGTTCAAATCTTTTTCTGGTTATGAGAACGCCGAATTTGGTCTCATGATTGGTGCCGCTTTTCAGTGGTACAACTTTGATCATGCAGATGAGTTCTTTGATTTTGGTAATGTCGATGCTCGTGACAGCATCGGTTTTACGGCCGACATTTCGATGGGCGGAGAAGGTTGGACCGCTTTTTCATACTTCGTATGGGGCAATGGCTCGAACAATCAAGGCATCTTTGACCAACCCAGTATTGATTCTTGGGGCTGGGTGATCCAAGGTGGGATCATGGCTGTGGAGGATGTGGAACTCTTTACACGATATGAAGTAGGCGACATTCAGGATTACCGCGGATCACTGACACTGCCTGGTACGACAGGTCATAATTCGACACTGACCGTCGGCGCAAACTGGTGGCCTGCCGGAAATAAACACGTCAAGATTTCAGGTGACTTTGGTTACGCGTTTTCACACCTTGCCAGTGGTCCTGGTGCAAACAATGACCCTCTGAATCCCAGTACCAACCCAGGTAGTGCAAAGTGGGTGAGTTCAGGGACTGGCTGGGATGCTGATTACAGGAATAACAATGGACAGATTCTGATACGTGCCCAATTGCAATTGCTCTTCTGAGCGCTGAGAGCGTGCGATCTGGAGACGGGCTCCAGTTTCAGGCATGACACAAAGACATGTGAAACAGGCGACCGCGTCCATTTGGGTGCGGTCGCCTGCGTTACGGTTTCATGCAGATTCCGTTGGCAAAGAAGTTGGCGTTTCAACTGGCAGGAAGAGCGGTCTTCTTGTTCGTGACAGTTGCCGGGACCTGCTTGTCCCTGTTCCTGGGCGGCCAGTTTCTGGCGAGCTCTGCAACAGACCAGGCTTGTGCAGGACATCCATGAGGTTCATGGGGTTCGTCTCCATCGTAGATCTCGGCGATCTGACCGACACAACCGGTGTCCATCGATTCAACAAGTGGCGTCAGCAAGTCTCGGATGATTTCATCCATTTCAAATGAGTCAGAGTCCTGAGAGGTTGCACGCAGTCCATCGCAGTAGGCGCCCATCAGCCATGGCCATACCGTTCCGTTGTGATAGGCGCCGTCGCGAGAAGCCATGTCACCTTCATACCGGCCTTTGTAATCGGGATGCTCCGGAGAAAGTGTTCGAAGGCCATAGGGTGTCAACAGGTGCTTGCGAATGCAATCCAGAACCTGCTTGGCTGCTTGTCCTGCAAGTAGCGGGAAGGTCAGGCTTGTTGCAAAGACTTGATTGGGACGTATCCGTGCGTCGCCTCGCCAGTTGCCGTTTCTGGGAACCAGGAGGTCATAACAGCAAGACGCCTGGTCGTTCCAGAATCGCTTAAACGACTTGCGAGTCAATGCTGCTGACGCCTTGTATTCCGCGGATATTGCAGGATCTTCGATCATGTCAGCAACACAACAAAGCGCGTTGTACCAGAGTGCGGAAAGCTCAACGGGCTTACCGATCCTGGAAGTAACGCCTTGTCCGTTGATCCGAGCATCCATCCATGTGACGGCTTCGCCTGGCACGCCTGCCATCACCAGACCATCGAAGTCGATACGGATTCCATAATCCGTGCCTGACCTGTAATTGGCAATGATGTCCAGGCAACTGTCGATGAGTGCAGGGAAATCCTTGTGAGTGGAGAGTCCGCCAGCTTCAGTAACACACGCATGAACTGCATTGATGAACCACAGGCTTGCATCAGCTGTGTTGTAGTAGGCGTGATCAATCGAGTCATCAAACCGATTTGGAATGATGCCGTTCTGGATCCTTGAAGAGAATCCTTTCAACAGGGAAATCGCTTCATCAACGCGACCATGTTTCAGGAAGAGTCCCGGGAGGCTGATGAAGCTGTCCCGACCCCAATCAGCAAACCATGGATAGCCGGCGATTACGGAAAGGGGGCCACCGTCACCATGGCATCTGCGCACAATGAATTGACGGCAGGCTTCAGCGAGGCGATCCGCAACAATGTCAGTCGTCTTGATGGTCGGCAAGGCCTGGCTGGTCTCCAGAGCGTCCTGCATGGTTGTCCGGATTCGAACAGTTGAGGATTTGGGCGTCAGGCGGACTCGAAGAATGCCTGTATTGAGCACGTTCTCACAATGATCCTGCCCACGTTCAGCTTCCATGGGGTATTCGAAGTTGTTCCACCATGAGCTTGTCGGATCCCAGTCGCCGGAATCTGATTTCAGAATCATGCAGAGATCATCGCGCTGGACGCTGCAACGCGTGCCCTGCGCATGGACTTGAATGCCAGCATTTTCACTTGTCTGCAAATCGTGGAATCCACGAAGCAGAGCCATGGGCCTGATTGAAAGCATGCATTCATCGGTCAGGCCTTGCACGCTCCACTCCATCAAGCAGGCATTGCATCCCTGCTCAAGAGCCAGTTGACGTCGAATCGTGATGCCACCATCCAGTACCCATGTCCAAGTGGCGGATCGCAGATCACAATCGAAATCAACCAGGTACTGCCAACCTTCCGGGTGGGGAGTATCCGAGTTGCCAAAGAGCTGAGTGCTCAGGGGAACATAATTCTGATCGTCACAAGTTGGATGAAACTGGTCAATGGTGCTGTGCAAAGCGACGACTCTGTTCACCGGTGGGTCAACTGCTGCCACAAGCAGGCCGTGGTAGCGGCGAGCATTGATTCCATGGGATGTTCCCATGGCGTAGCCACCCACACCGTTGGTGAGGAGCCATTCATTCTTGTATTCAGGCAGTGGAGTCATGGTGATCGTGTCTGTTGTCGACCAGTTCAGGACTGGTTGGACTTGTAGTAATTGATGAGACCGTTGGTGGAGCTGTCATGTGTAGAGACCTGGTCCGTTCCAGGCAGTTCGGGAAGGATTGCTCTTGCAAGAACCTTGCCCAGTTCGACGCCCCACTGATCAAACGAGTTGATGTTCCAGATCGCTCCCATTGTGAAAATCTTATGTTCATACAGGGCTGTCAAGGTACCCAGTGATTTCGGATCAAGTGTCTTGAAGAGGATGCTCGTTGACGGATGATTGCCTTCCATCACCTTGAACGGCGTAAGTGCCTTGACGGCAGCGGGATCCATGCCAGCGGAGGACAGTGCCGCTGATACTTCGTCGGCGGTCTTCCCCTTCATGAGGGCTTCTGGTTGGGCGAAGAAGTTGGACAGAAGAATCCGGTGCTGTTCGCCCACTGGGTTGTGCGTATGAATCGGGGCGATGAAATCACAGGGGATGATCTTCGTTCCCTGGTGAATCAACTGGTAGAAGGCGTGCTGTCCATTGGTGCCGGGTTCGCCCCAGATGATCGGTCCTGTCTGGCAGTTGACGTGGTTGCCCTGTCGATCAACATGCTTGCCATTGCTTTCCATATCGCCTTGCTGGAAGTAGGCGGGAAACCGGTGCATGTACTGGTCATAGGGAAGGATGGCCTGTGTCTGGCAGCCATAGAAGTTGTTGTACCAGACTCCGATCAGGCCCATTGTCGCAGGAATGTTGTCTTCGAGAGGCGTGGTTCGGAAGTGCTCATCCATCTCGTGAGCGCCCTGAAGAAGTTCCTCGAAGCGATCGAAGCCGATGCTGACGGCGATGGACAGGCCGATTGCAGACCAGAAGGAATATCGTCCGCCGACCCAATCCCAGAACCGGAACATGTTGGCGGGGTCGATTCCGAACTTTTCGACTTCAGACTGATTGGTCGACAGTGCAACGAAGTGCTTGGCGACGTGTGCTTCATCACGGGCAACGTCCAGGAACCAGTCCCGTGCCGCATGAGCATTGGTCAACGTCTCCTGGGTGGTGAATGTCTTGGATGCAATCAGGAAGAGCGTTGTCTCTGGATCCAGGTGCTTGAGGGTCTCGGCAATATGTGTGCTGTCCACGTTGGAGACGAAATGGGGTTGTAGATCCCGGCTGATGTAGGACCTGAGCGATTCGGTCACCATGACAGGTCCGAGGTCGGATCCACCGATCCCGATATTCACTACATCCGTGATCTGTTTGCCGGAGAAGCCCCTCCAGGTACCACCGCGAACCGCGTCGCAGAAGGTTCGCATCTGTTCAAGGACCGAGTTGACCTCAGGCATGACATCCTGGCCATCGACGAGGATCGGTCTGTCGCTGCGATTCCTGAGGGCCACATGGAGAACGGCCCGGTTCTCGGAGGTGTTGATGTGCTCGCCTGCAAACATGGCATCACGCAACGCTTCAACCCCGGCTTCCTTTGCCAGAGTTCTCAGCAGCGGAAGTGTGTCATCGGTCAGGCGATGCTTTGAGAAGTCCAGGAGGAAGTCTTTGAATCGCATGGAATAGCGATCAAACCGTTCTGGATCTGCTTCAAACAGATCTCGCATGTGAAGCGAGGATGTTTCAGCATGATGCTTCTTGAGCGCGGCCCAGGACGCGGCAGTTGTGATATCGCCAGTATGGAGTGTCGTGCCCTGAGTCATGTCATTTTCCTTCTCGTGCTTCTTCCGGCCTCAACATTGATCAACGTATGAAAATCTTGCAGTCATTCAGCAGTTCTACTGGCTGGCCGCGGAAGCAGTTGTTTCACTTTTCTTGGCAACATCATCCCACAGTCTGAAGCCACCGGTGAATGCATTGGCATTGCTGCCGAGCTCACAGTAGTCCGGCAGTTCATCGGGTTTGATCTTCTTTGCGTTGCCGCCACCAATGACGATGTAATCCGGTTCAAGCGCACGTTTGAAGTCGGCAATGACGTCAAGAACCGTTGCATGCCATTTCTTCTTGCCAAGTTCGGCGTAGCCTCGTTTCCC
The DNA here is from genome assembly GCA_029242715.1 of Phycisphaerales bacterium. Classification (GTDB taxonomy): domain Bacteria; phylum Planctomycetota; class Phycisphaerae; order Phycisphaerales; family SM1A02; genus UBA1668. The sequence continues at coordinate 216,152 of JAQWTL010000007.1, read as the reverse complement.
GACGTATTCCTCGTAGGTTTTCTTGTTTTTGTAGGGGAGGTGGCCGGCCTCCATGGGCTGAAGAACACCATCAACGATCATGGCAGTTCCCAATCCGGTGCCGAGTCCCATAAACAGCATCCGATCACCGTGGTAACTGCCCAAGGCCTGCATGGCAGCGTCATTCACAATCCGCACGGGACAACCGAATGCTTTTTCGAAATCGAAGGCGATCCAGTCAGGTCCCAGGTTGGATGGTTCAGACATCACACGGCCATGGATAACCGGGCCTGGGTATCCGATGGAAACGGCGTCCCAGGACCAGCCCTCAGCCAGTGTCTTGACAGCCTCAACCATGTCTGCCGCCGTCATCTCAGGCCCAGAAGGGACCTTGCGGCGTTCAGATTCGCCTGAAAGCAGCACCTTGACGCTGGTACCTCCGATATCGCAGACCAGGATATTCATGCTTCGAGATCTCCCATATCCGGCAGGGCGAGGAGCTTCCGTCGCCGGCAGAGCCGAACCTCATCACTTTACACGAAGGCCATGTTGATGGGGCTCTAGACAGGGGTTCCATGGGCGGTTGGCGTGGTAGCATGACCTCCCTGCTGAAAGGCCCCTGAGGCCGGGTGGAAGAGGGAGTAAGGGCAAATGTCTTCAACGGTATCTGGCACGCAAACAACGCCATCCGGCATCGATTCGGATTGCATTAATGCAATTCGTTTTCTGGCCATCGACTCGGTTCAAAAAGCCAATTCAGGTCACCCGGGGACGCCCATGGGGCTGGCTCCACTGGCCTGGAGTCTGTGGTCAAACCACATGCGTTATGACCCATCTGCGCCTGATTGGATGGACCGTGATCGGTTCATCATGTCCGGCGGACATGCCTGCATGCTTCAGTACGTCGCGCTTCATCTGTCGGGATATGACCTGGGCATTGATGATCTCAAGCAGTTCCGTCAGTGGGAGAGCCGAACGCCTGGCCATCCGGAAATGGATGTCACCCCTGGAATCGAGATCAATACGGGACCACTTGGGCAGGGTGTTGCCAATGGTGTCGGAATGGCCATGGCTGAGAGGATGCTAGCTGCTCGTTTCAACCACGATGGGCATGAGATCGTAGATCACCATGTCTACGTTACAGCGGGCGAAGGCGACATCATGGAAGGCGTCACCTACGAGGCGATTTCAATTGCTGGTCGACTGAAGTTGGGCAAGTTGATTGTCTTCTTCGATCAGAACGAGGTCACGCTTGAAGGCCCAGCGCCTCGTGAGCTCAGTGAAAACGTTGGTGATATCTTCAAGGCCTGCCAATGGCACGTGGTCATCGTGGATGACGTCAACGATCTTGACGCCCTCAACGCCGGGATCAATGAAGCCAAATCTGAAGTAGAACGACCAAGTCTGGTCATCGTGCGGAGTCACATCGGCTACGGATCGCCAGTCCAGGACAGCTTCCATGCCCACGGATCCCCGCTCGGAGAGGACAACGTCGAGGCGACACGAAAAACCCTGGGATGGGACTTGCCTCCATTCGAGGTTCCTGAGGCAGTTGTGAAACACTGGCGTGATGCTTCTGCCCAGAGAGCCCAGTCTCATGCGGAATGGCAATCTCGCTGGGAGGCGTATGGCTCAGCACATCCGGAGGATGCCGCTGAGTTGAAGCGTGTAATGAAAGGGGAGCTCCCGCTTGGTTGGGATTCGGCTCAGATGCCTCCTTTCAAGCCAGGTGATTCCATTGCAACCCGAGTATCAGGCGGCAAGGTGCTCAATGCCTTTGCCGCAGCTGTTCCAGAGCTGGTGGGCGGTACTGCTGATGTCGCACCTTCCACCAAGACCGACATCATTGGAAGTGGTGATGTGAACAGCGGGGACTGGACCGGCCGCAATATTCACTTTGGCGTCCGGGAACACGCCATGGGCGCCATCTGCAATGGAATGGCGGCGCATGGTGGCATCAGACCATACTGTGCAACCTTCTTCTCGTTCCTCGACTACATGCGGGAACCAGTTCGTCTTGCATCACTGATGCAACTGCCGGTCGTGTTCGTATTCACTCATGACTCGATCGCACTTGGCGAAGATGGTCCCACCCATCAACCAGTCGAACAACTTGCGGGCTTGCGAACCATGCCCGATCTTCGAACATTCAGGCCCGGTGATGCTCAGGAGTGCATCGGCGCCTGGCGAGAGGCCATTGCACACACCGGCCCAAGCTGCATCGTGCTGACCCGACAAGGGCTTCCGATCATGGATCCTTCCATGGCCGATGTCTCCAAAGGCGCTTCGGTGGTTGCGGATGGTGAGCGAGCGACCATCATCGCTACGGGATCAGAAGTGGCCCTGGCCATGGCGGCACGCGAGCATCTGGCCAAAGATGGGATTGATGTCAGAGTGGTATCGATGCCATGCGTCGAGCTCTTCAGGGACCTTCCGGAGGATGCCCAGGCAGAACTCATCCCATTCGACCGACCCATCGTTGCTGTTGAAGCGGCAGCTCCAGAGACGTGGTACGAGTTTGCGGATGATGTCATTGGCCTCAGCCGTTTCGGTGCATCGGCACCGGGCCCCAAGGTCTATGAGGAACTGGGCTTCACTCCAGAGCATGTTGCTGAGCGGGTGCAAGCGCTGGTTGAGATCATGGAAGGGGTTGTCTGATGAGAGTCGCCCTGGCCAGCGACCATGCCGGCAGGCCGTTGCTTGAACCACTGGCCGAGGTTGCCAGGTCTCTTGGACACGAGGTTCTGTTCGTTGGTCCGATGACGGGTGACGCCATCGATTATCCAGTTCCAGCAAGGGCCTTGTGCGAGGCAATCGGTTCTGGTCTTGCCGATCGCGGGATTCTGCTTTGCGGAAGCGGAGCCGGGGTCACTGTGGCGGCCAACAAGATGCCTTTGATCCGCGCGTCATCAACCGAGAATATCTATACGGCTCACCAGATGGTTGAGCATGATGCCGTCAACGTAATCACGCTTGGTGCAAGGACCATGGGAGTGGAACCTGCCAAGGAGATCGTTGCCGCTTACTTGAAAGCTGAATTCACCTGTGAGGAACGCCATCGCCGTCGACTCGGCGAGGTCCTCCAGATCGCGAGGGAGCAACACATGAATCCAATGTATGACTTGCACGAGACAGGCCAGCGGATCTGGCTTGATTACATTCGACGCGACATTCTTGACAACGGCACACTGGCGAAGTACATCGACCAGCTTTCCGTTACGGGCCTGACTTCAAACCCCTCGATCTTTGACAAGGCCATTGCCGACACAGATCTCTATGACGATGAGATCAAGGCGATGCGAGCTTCGGGCACAACGGACCGGGAAGAGATCTTCTTCACGCTGGCTATTGATGATCTGAAGCGGGCTGCTTCATTGTTCAAGACCATCTGGGATGTCTCCGGCCACACTGATGGGTGCTGCTCTCTGGAAGTTTCGCCCTTGCTGGCAAACGATACCGAGACCACGATCAGCCAGGGAGACATGCTCTTCAAGCGAGCTGATACACCCAACTTGATGATCAAGGTTCCAGGAACTCCAGAAGGTGCACCTGCCATCGAGGAATTGATTGCACGTGGATTGAACATCAACGTGACACTTCTATTCTCCGAGTCGCAGTACCGTCGCGCTGCAGAGGCCTACATCAAGGGCCTTGAGCGTCGTGCCGAGGCCGGCGAGGAGCTCACGAACTTCTCGGTCGCATCCGTATTCGTGTCCCGATGGGACAAGGCGACCATGAATGAGCTTTCCGGTGATCTCAAGGACAAGTTGGGAGTCGCGGCTTCTGTCCAGTGTTGGCGTGCCTATCGTGAGATCTTCTCAGGTCCCAGGTGGGAAGCGTTGGCCGCCAAGGGCGCCAGCCCACAGAAGCTGCTGTTCGCCAGTACGAGCACGAAGGATCCTGCGCTGCCAGACACGTATTACATCTCGGAACTCGCAGCCGATGGAACAGTCAACACCATTCCTGAAAAGACACTGCTGGCCTTTGCGGATCATGGCAAGGTCACTGGGACTCTCGACGATGCTGCCATTGAAGCGGCAGACAAGACAGTCGAAGGTTGCAAGGCCGCGGGCATCGATGTGGAAGCCCTTGGTGAGCGTCTTCAGATCGAAGGTCGTGATTCGTTCAACGAGTCATGGAAGGATCTGATGAACGCGATTGATGAGAAGAGCAAGAACCTCCAGACGAGCTGAGGCCATTCGGTCCGTTCAGGATGTAGAAGGAAGAAGGAGCAGGAAAATGCAGATGGGAATGATTGGCTTGGGTCGCATGGGCGCCAATATGGTCCGCCGTCTCATGAAGGCCGGCCATGACTGTGTGGTCTACGACGTGAGTGCGGAATCCGTAGATGCACTCGCCGCCGAAGGTGCCAAAGGCGCCAAGACCCTTGAGGAATTCGTAGCTGCATTGGACGGCCCACGAGTTGTCTGGATGATGATTCCCGCAGCTTTCGTCGATGGCATGGTAGATCAGGTTTCTGCACTGCTTTCAAAGGACGACATTCTGATCGATGGCGGCAACTCGTATTACCGCGATGACATCGATCGTGCCGAGCGACTTGTCGACAAGGGCATTCACTATGTCGATGTGGGTGTCAGTGGGGGTGTCTGGGGTCTTGATCGTGGCTATTGCATGATGATCGGCGGCGATGATCAGGCTTTCGATCACATCGACCCGATTCTGTCCACTCTGGCCCCATCCATTGAGGAAGCAGAGCGAACACCTGGACGCGAAGCCAAAGGTGGCACCAGTGAGCATGGCTATCTTCACTGCGGGCCAACCGGCTCAGGACACTTCGTGAAGATGGTCCACAACGGCATCGAGTACGGCATCATGGCGGCTTATGCAGAAGGCCTGAACATTCTCAAGCACGCTGATGTAGGAATGCGGAAGCAGGACAATGATGCTGAGACGACTCCCCTTCGTGATCCAAAGTACTACCAGTTCAAACTGGATCTTGCGGATGTTGCAGAAGTCTGGAGACGAGGCAGCGTGATTGCATCATGGCTGCTGGACCTCACCGCCAAGGCACTGCTTGACAGTCCTGATCTGCATGAGTTTGCCGGACGCGTTTCTGATTCCGGAGAGGGTCGATGGACCTTGCAGGCCGCCATTGATGAAGGAACTCCTGCACCGGTTCTTGCTGCCGCACTCTTTGATCGTTTCGCCTCTCGTGGAGAAGCTGATTTCGCCGACCAATTGCTCTCCGCAATGCGATTCCAATTCGGCGGCCACCATGAGAAGGCATCAGCCAAATGAGCCGGAAAACATGCGACGCCTTCGTTCTCTTTGGTGCCACGGGCGATCTTGCGCACAAGAAGATCTTCCCTTCGTTGTACTCAATGGAGAATCGAGGAAATCTTTCTGTGCCCATCATCGGCATTGCTCGTAATGAAATGACCGTTGAGCAACTCATTGAAAGAGCTCGAGATGGCATCAGTACATACGGGGAAGGTCCACTCGATGAGTCGGTCTTCAAGCGTCTTGCTGATCGACTGTCATATGTCAGTGGAGATTATTCCAAGCCCGAGACCTTCGAGGCTTTGCGCAAGGCCCTTGGCAATTCTAAATGTCCCCTTCATTACCTGGCGATTCCTCCAACGATCTTCGAGATGGTTTCGCAGGCATTGAAAGCTTCAGGTTGCGCTGAGAATGCCAGTGTCGTAGTCGAGAAGCCGTTTGGCCGGGATCTGAAGTCGGCACAGGAACTCAACCGTGTTGTTCACGCCGTATTCCCTGAGGAAAACATCTACCGCATCGATCACTTCCTTGGGAAGGAGCCTGTCCTGAACCTGAATTACTTCCGGTTCGGTAATTCCTTCCTGGAACCAGTACTCAACAGGAACTTCGTGAAGTCCGTCCAGATCACGATGGCGGAAGATTTCGGTGTCCAGGGCAGAGGCGCCTTCTATGACGAAGCAGGCACGATCCGGGATGTCGTTCAGAATCACCTCATGCAGATTCTGGCAATTCTGGCAATGGATCCGCCGGCCACTGGTGAAGAGGAAACACTCAGAGATGCCAAGGTCCGCCTCTTCAACGCCATCAAGCCACTACGTAAATCAGATGTTGTACGGGGCCAGGTCAAGGGATATCTCGACGAGCCGGGTGTCAAGCCGGGTTCGAAGACCGAGACCTATGTCGCCTTGAGGCTTCATATCGATTCATGGCGATGGGCAGATGTTCCTTTCTATATCCGCGCCGGCAAATCCCTGCCGGTGACCTCGACTGAGGTTGTTGTCAACATGAAGCAGCCGCCCCAGCAGCTCTTCGAGGATTGTCATAAGACAGAACGTAATTACTTCCGATTCCAATTCAATCCCAATACGGTGATCGCGATTGGGGCGAGGGCCAAGAAGGTCGGAGAAGAAATGGTCGGCCAGCAGATCGAGATGGTTGCGCAGCATGAAGAGCCTGATCAGATGTCTGCATATGAGCGACTGATCGGTGATGCCATGGCTGGGGAGCCGGGTCTCTTTGCTCGAGTCGACGAAGTTGAATCGGCATGGAAGGTTGTTGACCCGATTCTTGATCAGTCAACGCCTGTTCATGTTTATGAACCAGGTACTTGGGGTCCATCAGAGGCTGAGGATCTTCTGCACAAGGATGCAAAATGGCATGATCCGGTCCTCGAATCCGTGGAAGATCTGGTGAATACATGATTGGTACACGCCTGTGGTTGTTGCGACATGCGCAGACTGAATGGAGTGTCTCTGGTCAGCACACGAGCTTTACGGACATCCCATTGACTCCACATGGCGAAGAGATGGCGAAATTGCTGGGGCGATCACTTGCCAGCAAGAGTTTCTCATTGGTCCTCGTCAGTCCTCGACAGCGTGCGCACCGAACATGTGAACTGGCGGGATTTTCTGGACAGGCCGAGCTCTGTGAAGATCTTGCTGAGTGGAACTACGGAGAGTACGAAGGACGAACTACCCGCGACATTCGAAAGCAGGCGCCAGGCTGGACGATCTGGAATGGCCAACCGCCCGGCGGCGAATCGGCAGAAGATGTCGGCAGACGATGTCAGCGAGTCATCGAGCGTGCCAAGGAAGCAGGGGGCGATGTGGCTTTGTTTGCACATGGCCATATCCTGCGAGTGATGGCTGCCAAGTGGCTGGGTCTCCAGCCACAGGAGGGGCGTTGTTTTACCCTTGGTACAGGCACCTACTGCGTTCTTGGATACGAGCATGAATACACGACCACCCTGGTCTGGAATCAGAGCGTCCAGGCAGTGGTGGAGGCCATTGAATGACGACGCACAGGCCGCCAGTCCTGGAGGTCCATGAAACCGTTGAGCAGACCGATGCAAAGGCTGCTGAGTGGTTGGCCGAAGCAATCAGGGAATCGGTTTCTGCACGAGACTGCTGTGCCATGGCGGTCTCAGGCGGTCGCTCACCCTGGCCGATGTTCGCCATGCTTTCAGATCAGCAAGACATCCCCTGGGCGAAGATCCACCTTTTCCAGGTTGATGAGCGGATAGCTCCTGACGGTAGTGACGATCGCAACTACACCCATCTCAAGGCGAACCTTCTGGCTCAGCGGCCGGAGTTGTCAGTTCACACCTTTCCAATGCCTGTGAACGATTCCGACCTCGAAGCAGCTTGTGACAGATATTCCGATCTGATGACCACATCATGTGGAAGCCCACGTGTGCTCGACATTGTTCACCTTGGATTGGGACCGGATGGGCATACCGCTTCACTGGTTCCCGGTGACGATGTTCTCAAGGTGACAGATCGGGACGTGGCATTGACAGGCGGCCTTTATCAGGACCGTCGTCGGATGACGTTGACCTATCCGTGCATCAATCGGGCTCAGCGGATCATGTGGCAGGTTGTCGGAGCGGGCAAGGCCACCGCGCTTGGAAAGATGATGGCTGGCGATCATTCTGTTCCAGGTGCTGGAATTGCAACGGAACAGGCAGTTGTCTTCGCGGATTCAGCAGCCGCTAACGGTTGATCAGGATGAGTGGAGTGGTCGGCCCAGGACCAGGACGGTGATATCGTCCGAAGGCTCGCCTGGCTCTCGTTGGTGAATCGTCTTGACGAGATTCTTGCACAGCAATTCAGATGTATCCCTTTTCATGCTGTCCTGTTCCAGGACTTCCAGAAGGCCTTCTGTTCCGAGCATGGCTCCAGATTCGTTTCTTGCTTCGGTGACGCCATCGGTGTACAGGACAAGTCGATCACCAGGTTCAAGTACATGTGTAAGGGATGTCCAGTCCGCCTGCTCAATGGCGCCAACAAGTGGTCCAGTAGAGTTGCCGACAAGTTGAACCGAGCCCGCACTGCTTATTGCGACTGGTTGTGGATGACCTCCATTGACAAATTCCATTGATCCAGATGAAGGTTCGTATCGCAGAATCACAAGTGTGACGAACATGGTTCCTTTTGAATCGGGGTACAGGCACTGGTTGAGCCGATGAACCAGATCAGTCAAGGGAAGATTTTCAGAATCGAAAATCCGGATGATCGTATGAGCCATTGACATGAACATGGCTGCGCCAGCCCCCTTGCCCGAGACATCCGCCATCACGACTGTGATTCGATCACCATGATCAATGATGTCAAAGAAATCTCCTGCAACAACCCGTGCAGGTTCATTGAGGGCCCAGACCTCGACATCGTTCCGATCTGGCAATGCAGGAAAGGCCTTTGGAAGGAGCATCTCCTGAATATTTCTGGCAACGTGCATCTCGCCTTCAAATCGTTCACGTGCAGCGGTTTCAAGTGCCAGTACCCGGATGTTCTCTTGCAGACGTTCAGTCATCTCATTGAAGCCGCGTGCCAGATCTCCGATCTCATCACGCCCCGATGGAGGATCCACTCGAACTTCAAGATCTCCATCGCCCAGTTTTCGCACGGCCCCTGCGAGCTTTCGGACTGGCCGTACGATTCGGAAGCCGGCAAAGGTGATGATGGCCAGCAAGGTCAGAAGCCCGGCTCCCATCAGAATCAGATTGAGTACGAGTTGGCGATGAACAGGCTCAAGGATGTCGTCTTTGGAAAAAGCCGCGGCCATCGACCAGTCGGTGGCCTTGACCGGAGAGTACAGAAGCCAATGATCCCGATTCATGGGGTAGCGGGCCAGTTGCTGGAAGCCGGCATTCCCACCCTTTGCATCTCTTGACCAGGCCGCGAGCGATTCGGTACCTGTTCGGTCGGCTTCACTCTGTACGGAGTCTGAAAAGATGCGTTCGGGATCCGGATGCACGATGAACTTGCCATCAGGGGATGCCAACATCGTGGTCATGCCCTCCGGACCGGATTCCATCAACTGTTGCTGCAATGGCAGCAGGGCAATATCAGCGGCAACAACACCGATCACCTGGCCTTCACGAACTACGGGAGTGCTGTATGTGACCAGCAAGGATCCGAAGACGGGTCCATCGTAGGGCTCAGTCCACCCAGCTGTTCCGTCTGCGCCTTCCGTGTACCACTCTCGCGTCGTGTAGTCGTATTCCTTTGCGAGATCACGACGTTTTTTCTCGCCTTCGATCTCCCATGAATAAGGAGCGTACTGATCAACATGGGGAAGCCATTGACGTGGCTTGAATGCCACCGAAGAACCTGCAACGAGTTGGTTCTGATCCATGAGTTGCTCATTGAGCAGGTAGACCTCTTCTTCCTGAAGTGAAGTGTGCATGGCTACTGCGTACGCAATGGCGTCTACTGCCTGAGCCACCCCATGAAGTTCTCCATTGAAACTGTTTGCCCATGACTCGGAGGCCAATCTTGCGGATGTCCGGGCATCAGCCAGGGCGGTATCCCTGAGCGTTGAATACTGGACCCAGATCAGGATTCCATACACAACCAGTACAGGTATGCCAATGGAAAGGACAAGTTTCCAGCGAAGAGACATGCGAGAAATCCAATAAAAGAAGATCAATCCGTTCTGGCAACATCCGCGTTGCCGGGAGATTGTGACAGATTCCACTTCCCTGCAGGGTCCCTGAGCAAGGTATTTGAAGGCATTCGCTTCCGCCAAGGGCAAGGAAACCTGCCATTTCGGGTGGTACACTCATCCACCTGGATGGTTCGGTGGTCGATCCGCTGAGCCCATCAAGTAAAGAGGAAGGGATTGGCCATGATTACTACGAACCGTTTTTGGTTGCTCATGATCTTTATGGGGGCCGGCTTCTTTGGCCAGGCTCTGTCAGCCGCTGAAAAGCCAGCCATACTTGTGTTCTCTTCGGGCGTTGATGGCGTTCTTGCAGATGACCTCGATGCAGGACTGCGTAATGCACTTGTTGCCTTGGAGCAGAATGGGCTGAGCCTGGGTGATGCGGGCGAACGTGATCTTGCTGCAGCCAATCTCATCTATCAGGTGCTCATGAGCCGCATGCACATGCAAATGGATGTTGGCCATGCTCCGGGCATGGCTCCAGGTCCTCCAGTTTCCATGCAGTTGACTGTTCACGGAAACAGCGGTGCTTCGGTACAGAAAATGGCCATCGAGTTTGATGATCTCATGCATCTTGATCCGAAGCTCGGAAGTGTTCTGGCAGACCACCCGGGCCTGTACAAGATGCGGGCCCAAAAGGGCCAGCCAAATATCTACGGCGGCAGGATGAATGTTGCAGGCAAGCCGGCAATGGTTCTTGGCGTCAACCGGATGCCCGGGAATACGGAACCGGATCTTTCAGGATTTGGTCTGCCTGAAGGCGCAAGTCTGAACATGGGTCTCCAGGTCAATTTTTCCAGCATGGGTCCTTTATTCCAGGCCTTGATGTCCATGAATCCCATGGCTTCATCATTTAACAAAGGGCTTGAGTTGGCTGGCTTGATGGGGCCGGATGCCATGGACATTTCGCTTGCCTGCGGCTCGACTACTGACGGATCAGTCGTCATGAGTGGCCATGTCACCAATCTCATGAAGCATTATGGAAGCCTCGTGCCCAACACGTCGCTTACTCCCGAAGATCTCCGTGCCTTGCCCAAGGACGCAAGTGTCTTTGATATTCAGAAAGTGAATCTGAGCGCGATCCCCGATTTCATTGACAATCTTGTCATTGCGGTTGCGCCTCCCGGCCAGTTCCCCGAGGTCAATGGAAAGCCCATGTCACCAGTGGCCATGGGTACGCAGATGGCCCGCATGTTCCTCGGGATCGATTTGAAGACGCAGTTCTTCGACTACCTCGGCGATACCGTTGCGATCTATAGATCAGACAGTACCGGTGGCGGGGGACTCTTTTCATTGACTGCTCTTGTAAAGCTGTCCAATGCCAAAGGCATGCAAGAGAGCATGTCGACGATGGCATCTACGCTTGACATCACCAGCAACAAGATGAGTAAGGGTTATGTTCGTCTTGTTCAGTGGTCTGCAGACAATGACCTGCCGATGATAACGCTTGCGTTTCCCGGTCTCCCTGTTCCGGTTCAGATTTCCTGTTGCATTTCAGGTGATTACCTGGTGCTGGGCATGACACCGGAATCGGTTCACAGTGCGATTGATCAGATGAACGCTTCAGAATCCGTTCTGGACAACAAGGCTTTTCGGGCAACCACGGCCTTTGATGGCCGTCATATACAGCGAATGCAGTTCCTGGACACGGGTACCAGACTTTCAAATGGCTACGGCATCACCGCCGGTCTCATGACGGCAATCGGAAATTATGCTCGGCCGATGCGAGGTGCGAGTGCAAGTATTGACACTGTCATGCCTGCTTATGACACTCTTGCCAATGAAGTGAGGCCTGTCTTGTTGCGTCAAGTTGTGGATGGTGATGATCTTGTTTTCACCGGCTCGGGTCACCGATCTGTTGTGTCACATGTCACGGCTATCGTGGGGGAGATCAGTAGTTCACCTGTGCTCATCGGTTCATTTGCAGTTGGCCTGATCGCACCGGCCATCTCAAATGCTCGCGAAGCGGCAAGGATAACGAAGGACATGGCAGAGCTCCGAAACTTGTATGTCGCAATGGTAAAGTACAGCATGGCGCATGAGGGCCATCTTCCTGGAAATCTGCATGACCTCATCGGGCAGGACGGTATCAATGACGCTTTGATACACCGCGTTCGCTACTACCCTGATTCCCGCAAGCTTGACCTTATTCCCCAGCCTCAGGACAGAATGATGCTGAGTATGGTGACGGCGGATGGCAATTTCGTAGCTACATTTGCTGACGGCCATATTCGCAAGCTTGATTGGGATCAGTTTGAAGAAATGGAAAAACAGGTTGCTCATGGCGAACATCCTGATCACGAACATCATCACCATGACCACGGTCATGGCCATGACCACTGAGGTCGCAACAGCCATTGAATCAAGTAAAGGGGAGCTGTGAAATGATTGAGTCAACACTGCCTGTAATACTGGCGCTGGGAACCGGTGCAATCATCGCCATTGTGGTGGTTGCTGCCGTCATCCTGATAGGTGCCATTGTCATTGGCATGTACAACTCGCTTGTGAAAGATCGGAACCGTGTCAAGAACGCCTTTGCGCAGATTGATGTTCAGCTCAAGCGACGCCATGACCTCATCCCGAATCTTGTTGAAACTGCCAAGGGATACATGGCACATGAGAAGAGCACTCTCGAAGAGGTGACCCAGGCACGCAACCATGCCATGGCTGCGGCAAAGGCCGCTTCATCCAACCCAGTTGGTGGGGGCACGGTCAAGGCCTTGTCTGCAGCGGAAGGCGCATTGTCGGGCGCACTTGGCCGACTGATGGTCACGATGGAGGCGTATCCTGATCTGAAGGCCAGCCAGAACATGATGCAGGTCCAGGAAGAGTTGACCACGACGGAGAACAAGGTTGCTTTCTCCCGCCAGGCCTACAACGACTCGGTCATGCATTACAACGTTCGGCGTGAGCAGTTTCCCTCAAGCATCATTGCAGGGATGTTCAACTTCGCCGAGGCAGACATGTTTGAGATCGAGAATCCAGAGGAGAAGAAAGCTCCAAAGGTGAGCTTCAGTTGATGCGCAGGCATTTATGACTGGTAGGGCGATCCACCACCATGGCCATCAATTTCTTCGAGCAGCAGGACAGGGCAAGGAAGCGAACCGGGCTTCTTGTGCTGTGCTTCACAATCGGGCTGATCCTCATGATCGGGGTTCTGTACGTGGTCGCCATGGTGATCATGAATGCCATCGGTTCTGATCAGGAATCCGGACAAATCGAGATCGAGTTTTTCAATGGTGGCGTCCTCGCAGGAGTTGCAGCCCTGGTGGTTCTCGTCGTAGGTGGATCAAGCCTCTTCAAGATCATGGAGTTGAGGTCTGGTGGGCGTGTTGTTGCAGAGATGCTGGGCGCCAAGCTTCTTGATCCAGGTACACGCGAGCATTCGGAGCGTGTTGCGATCAATGTTGTCGAGGAGATGGCCATTGCAAGTGGAACTCCAGTTCCGCCGTTGTACATCGTTGAAGATCCGACGATCAATGCCTTTGCTGCGGGCTGGTCTCCCAATGATGCCATCGTAAGTCTCAATCGCGGGACCATTGACAAACTCAGTCGTGATGAGCTTCAGGGTGTGGTCGCCCATGAATTCAGTCATATCTTCAATGGTGACATGCGGATCAATATCAGGCTCATCGGTGTCATCCATGGCCTGCTTGTTCTTGGCGTCACAGGTTGGATCTGTCTGAGGTTCATCGGACCGGCCATGCTTGGTTCCGGTCGGCGTTCTTCTTCAAAGAATGACAGTGGTGGAGGAATCGGCCTGGCGATCATCGTTTTCGGCCTTGCGTTGATGCTCTGCGGTTTCATCGGAACCTTCTTTGGCCGGCTTGTCCAGGCGGCGGTTTCCCGGCAACGTGAATTCCTGGCGGATGCATCGGCCGTTGAATACACGCGAAATCCAGATGGCATTGGCGGCGCTCTGCGCAAGATCCAGATGGGAGGCAGGCTCAAATCAGATGAGCAGCATGAGAAGACATCGGATATCAATCACATGCTTTTCGCCAAGGCATTGAATTCGATGTTTTCAACTCACCCGCCTTTGCCTGATCGTATTTCCCGGGTTGAGGGGTTGTCTCTCGAGCAGGTCAACCAGCAGTTGCAAGAAGCAAGAACTCAGATATCCACCAAGCCGCCACCACCTCCGGGTCCTGTTGCTGCGGCTGATCGGAGCCAGGCAGCCAAACGGAGTACTGCAGGCGACATCATGGGTGCAGTCATACTCGGCTCAGTACTCGATGATGCCGTAGGGCGTATCGGTACGATTGATCAGGCAAGCCTGATCCAGTCAAGGCAGATACTCGAATCCATACCGGAACCTCTGAACGAAGCCGCTCATTCGACGGCTACAGCCAGGCTTGTGATTTTTGCCTTGCTGCTGGATGAAGATGATTCTGATCGAGCTGTTCAATGGGAACGTATCCGGGAATATCTGAAGGAATCGGAAATTGCTCAGTTGAAATCACTGGAAGCATTGGCCGATTCATTGGATCCCTGGGCGCGTTTGCCTCTTCTGGACATCTGCATCCCAGCCTTGTCGCAGCTGAGCGACTCTCAGTACAAGACCTTCCGTGAATGCATCGATACGATGATTCGAGCAGATGGTCGAATTGATCGCTGGGAATGGGTTGTTGATACTGTTCTGGATCGACACCTTGAGGAGCGATACCACAAGCCGGGTGCCGAGCGCAAGGCGAATGCCCGGCTGTCCTCCTGCAAGGCTGCTGTCCAGACGGTCCTTGGCACGCTTGCATGTATTGGTACAGCTGACATGGAGCTCGCCAAGGCGTCTTTCAATCAGGGCTTGTCCGAACTTGGTTGGCAAGGCGAATTCCCGGATCCATCAACGCTCAAGATCTCGATCCTGAGGAAAGCACTCCGTGAAGTAAGACGGGTGCGTTTCACGGAACGTTCCAGTTTCATCAAGGCTTGTGAAGCGTGCATTCTGAACGATGGCCAGACAACCATCGAAGAGGCTGAAACACTTCGTGCAGTCGCCGAGTCGATCGACTGCCCCATGCCACCATTCCTGCCCGGTTCTACTGAGTCAAGCTAGGACCAGGTGAGTCCCTCAGGAAGCGTATTGAGATTCTCGGCTCCTGATGCCGTCACGATCACCATGTCCTCTACACGCAGACCACCGATGGCTGGTGCGTAGAGTCCAGGCTCAATCGTCAGAGCATCACCCTCAAGAAGAACGGGGCCGCCAAAATCAAGCAAAGGTGGCTCATGAACATCAAGCCCGACGCCATGACCAGTTCCATGAGTCATCGCGATGCGGTCAGCCGGATCCTCTTCACCAGGAAGACCCGAGGCGAATCCATGCGAATGGATTGCGCCAAGCGTCGCTTCGTGTACCTGTTCACCGGTTACGCCAGCCCGCGTTGCCGCAGTTGCCGCTGCCTTGGCCTCGATGATCGCCGCGTGCATTGCCATGATGGTCGGCGGAACCTCGCCATGAACAACACAGCGAGTACAGTCGCCGACATAGAGAGAGGTCTTGTTCCTTGGGAAGACATCGATGATGATCGGTTCACCTGTACGAAGTGGGCCGGTACCGCGTTCATGGCAGTCCCCGCCGCAGGCGCCTCCTGCCACGATGCTCGGACTGGTTTCATAACCCATTCCAAGCAGGTGCAGATCAATCATTTCGCGGATGCGTTCCGAGGTCAGTGCATCACCATCATGCTGGAGTATTCCATCTGTTCCCGGGCTGGAAGTGGCAATGGTTTCACAAGCCATCCTGATGGCTGACTCGGTGTCTCGTTGCGCCTCTCTCAAAGCGGCTATTTCAGCCGCGGTCTTTTGCCGCCGATCCAGCACACCCAGTTCAGGGTCGTAAACGATCTCCATGTTCCTGGCTCGGAGTTCATCCACGAAGCTCAGGGGGAGTGTTCGATCCGAGGTCACATGTTCCACACCTTCACGAGCAAGGCACTCGGCAACAGACTGTGCTGTTGCTGTTTCACGATCACCAGACAGGCCGTTGGCGGGCGTGAAGTCGGCGGGGCAGGACACGGAATCGACGGCAGCCTGCTCACGGGCCCGGCCCATCTCGATATCACGGACGATGAGATGCCGTCGTTCACCTTCAGCTTCTACAAAGCGGATCAGCGCAGCAGGGTCACCGACATTGAACTGCAGAGCCTGGTAGAGGCTCTTGTTTACGGCGGGGATTCCAGCCATGAGGATTGCAGATTTCTTCATTCAGGGATTGTAGATGGAACAGGTGGAGGCCAAAAGCGAGAACCGCCCCGGGCGTACCCGGAGCGGTTCTCATTCAACGAAGGATCTTGATTCGTACCGCTACTCGTCTGACTTCTGCTCCTGCATGAACAGGAATCCCATGTCCATGCCACCGCCGCTGATGTCATCAACGTTGTAGAGGTATTGAGCATCGAGTGCTCGTTCAATCTTGGATTGTGCCTCGGCCAGGTGAGCCCTGGAGTAGGCATCCAGCTTTCGAGTATTGACTTCCTCGATGTCAGCCAGAATTTCCCGAAGCTGCATGCGGCTCAGGTTTGAAACCGGAGCAGCGGCAGAGCCCATGCCGTTTGACGGCATGCTCATGTCGATCAGACGATCAACATGTGTCCGCTGCAGGTTGCGACGGAGACTGGAGACATAGGGATTCTGATTGCTCACACTCGAGCCTGGTTGATCCTGGAGCTCAGTCCAGACAACAACCTTGACTTCTTCCATGGTTTCAGGAAGCGTGAGTACATCTTCCTGGCCCATGGCACGGAACTCGTTGTCATAGATCCGCTGAAGAGTCGTTGGGTTGAGAACCTGGGTCAGCGCCATCGACTGGATTCCGGAGATGCGGCTGTGAACCGGGAATGTCTCATCCTGGAACAGGAATCGCATTCCACCATCGTCATACCATTTGTCGACGGTCATTCGATGCAGCAAGTCGGAACTCAGGCCGTAGCACTCATCCTGCATGGTGTTGTCCAGAACGAATGCCAGGGCTCTTCGTTGCTGTTCTGCAGGAATGTTCTCGATTGGAAGACGTCCATCAGGATCGCCCTTCTTGTGACGATTGAGGTAGCTGCCACCAATCCAGTTGGAGGCGACGCCAACAGCGGAAGCATGTTTGCCAAGCAGCAGTTCATAGGCCTTGCGGGCCTCTGACCAGCTTTCGCCATCCTCAACCATGTCTTCAATGATCTTGCCACGAAGGTGCTTGACCAGTGCAATCTGTGAATCAGCATAGTCCAGGGGATTCTTGGCATTATCAAACCGACGTGCGGTTGGATCAGGTCCCCAAGTATCTTCATCAGTCGCATAGGCGAGCTGTGGCTCCGCGACGCGGTCAAGGACCTTCTTGTTGTCCTTTGCGTAGCCGTACTCAATGACCCAGTAGTCATAGGGTCCGATCGTGACCATGGTGTAATCACCCTGGGTGGCATTTTCGCCGTAATTGATGTTCACAGGGAGGTAGTCCATGACCGAACCACCGATGGCGCGGCCTTTCATCTCCTCTGCATTCATCTCATCAAGGTCGTAGATGCGTGAACCCTTGAAGTTGTGACGCAGGCCGAGGGTGTGTCCAACCTCATGCATGATCACGTCTTTCAACTGGGGCCCGATGAAGGATTCGGGGACACCATCGATGAGCTGCACATCACCCTTTTGAGATGCCTTGCCCGTTTTGGCAGAAGATGATTCGGTTTCATCCGATTCCTCTTCTTCATCGATCTCGATGTCTTCCTCGTCCATTTCCTCGTCGAGTTCCTCATCTGCTTCCTCGGAATCCGAGTCCGAGGATCCGCCATCGACATAGCTGTCGCGTTCGGCCCAGAGTGTCATCGACATGCCTTCACCACTCATTTCGCCGGTCAATCGACCGTCTTCAAGTGTGAGAACCATTGGGTCATCGTCACCATCTCTGCCCTCATTGGGCAGGATTGTCAATGTGGAAGACTTGGGCTCCCATGTGCCGGAGATTTCCTGAGAGCCCATGGGGCCCATTTCGACCGAACCAGTGACGGAGTTGTCGGACTGGAGCTGAAGATCCATGCTGAAGGACATCTCTTGTGACATGCCATCAGGACCATTGAACTCAACCATTCCATTCCAGGTTCCGGAGATATGGTCGGCCTTCTTGGAGCCCGAATCATCTTCCTTTGATTCCGGCTGCTCCAGATTCATGAGCAGGTCATAGTTCAGTCGGAACAGTGCAACATCAAAGGCCTTGCATGAGGCGTGCTGACAGGCACCGTTCACCTGGCTGACTCGTCCAGAGAGACCGTCATATTGGTCATCACCCATAAGAGTGGGATCGCTTGCGATCATCATCTCGTGGTGGCCAGGAAGTTGGCCGTTGGCACGAAGGACAGCCTGTCGTGCCAGATCCTGACGAATCGAATCCTGCTGTGACGGGTGAGCCAGGGTCACGCGAGGATCCGAGTTGGGTCGAGTTTCGAGCCAGGAATAGGTTTCTGGACCGAAATTCTCCATCGCCATCTGGGGGATCAGTTCCTCCCAGGTCTTGGACCAACCAGTGATGAAACCTTCGTCCATCACAATATCAGCATCAAGAATCTGTCCGGTCTTGGGGTGAACACGGCTGGGGCCAATGGCAAAGCCCATGTTCGAGTTTGTCCAGAGGATGAAGTTGTAGCGGGCGTCCTCAGGATCCTTCTCCATGTGGGCGCCAGTTGCCTCGTCCTGCTGATAGACCTCGATGGCATTGATGATGCCGACATTCTCAAAGGCCTTGTTCCACTCAAGGATGCCGTCACGAACCCAGCGGCGATACCGCACAGGTGTCGTGTGCTCGATGTAGAAGACAATTGGTTGCTTGGGCGGGCTCAGTTTGAGTTTTGGATCCGCCTTCTCAAGATGCCAACGATTGATATATCGCTTCCACGGGGAATCGTCGGAGGCATCGCCGATGTCACGGTGTGAGGTCACGAAGTAACCCAGCCGTTCATCTGCTACACGTGGTTTGTAGCCGGTGTTTTCGGGAATTTCGGCGAAGGAGTAGTAGATCGTTCCGAACTTGCCACTACGAAGAGGCATCTCGAACGCGAGTTCCACATTCGTCGGGAAGGCCTTGGCCTTGGCGATCTTTGCCAGGCGGGTATTGGCGCCTGCTGTTCGGCCACCAAAGAACTTCGTTGACTGGTTGACCAGAAGGCTGGACAGATCAATGACAGGACCGCCTTTGGGCCCCATGGTCACGATTGGAACATCGAGAATCACGCGATCCGTATGGACTCGCCTGTAGCCAGCCTTGGACTGCGTGTCGCCAGTTGTTCGTACCGCGTAGTTGGGCTGAATCAACGCGAGGCGTTTTCCGAATCGTTTCCAGTAGGCGTACATGTCGCCTGCCTGAACGCCGGACTCACTGATTCCACCTTTGATGGTGAAGGCAATGAACACCTTTTGTCGTTCGAAGTTCCTGGGCATTTCTGCCAGGACCTTTCCAGTTTTATCGTTTACAAACAGGGTGTACATTCCCGCTTTTCCATCAGCAGTAGAAGTCACCTTGGAGTAGTCCTTGGTGACACTGTCGAATGATGGGAAATCGGATTTGCTACTACCTGAACCGGGGGCCATGACGGTCTCCGCCGGCATGGCATTTGTTGGCACCTGTAAGGCGATTGCCTCGGTGCCTATCACGCCTGTGGCGGCTAGACAGCCAGCAACCAGGAGGTGGTGACGCTTCGACATGTTTCAAGCTCCTTCGTTGTCGAATAGGGGAGTCCCATGCCTTCCAGCACGGGCTAGGCAATGGTACTGCGGTGACATCGATTCGGGCTGTTTAAATCATGTTCCTATGGCCCGAATGTCTTTGATATGGTCCCCGGGCACGCTGAGATCGTTCTTTCATGCGACTTGGGTCAGAATCCCTGCAGAATGCTGCTTAGAGACCATTTTGTCAGCTACCTTGGTTGACTGAGAAGCAGGCTGCGGCCTTGTGCAAGGAGGCAAGATGACTGATTTCGAGGGGGAGCAACTGGACCTTGAATACCCCTGCGCGTGGGAATACAGGGTCATCGGGGCCGACTTGGATGCTCTCAAGGCCGCTGTAAGGGAGGTCATGGCCGGCAAGGCGTATGAATGTGAACCTGGCAACACCAGTGAGGGGGGTCGCTGGCGAACCCTGGTGGTCTCCCTGGAAGTCGCCGATGAGGCCGAACGCGTGGGGCTTTACAGATCACTTCAGGCAAATGAAGCGATCAAGATGGTGCTCTAAACCGCTGGTTCCAGCTTTACTGGAATGGCCTGGGCAGGCTGGTCACCCGACGTCAATCGGATTGCTTCAAGTGCTCTTCAATCCTCAGCAGGCTGTCGCGGATCTCGCTGAGAACCTGCTCTTCAGAGGCGACCTTTGCCACTGATGGCATGGATTTGGTTCCCTGGCTCTGGCTGGCATCTCGTGTGTCAAGTACGAGGTCGCGGAACGCGTCAGAGTCATCGATGCCGAGCAGTTTGACCAGAGCACCTCCAACCGTTCCGGATTGACCTGCTGTTTCGAAACTCAATGCGTGAAGACCGAATTTCCGCATGATCGGTCCCTGAACCGATCCGACATCCGTGATTTTTTCCAGTGGAATGGTCTTCTTCACTTTCACGAACAGACCCTTCTTGACATGAACAGCCCTGTTGGTGAGTGTGCATTCCCAGGTATCAATCACTCTTGGCCAGATCAGAAATATCAAGGGGATCACGAAAAGCAACAACGGAATTCCGACGATTGTCAATCCGAAGACAATCGCTGCGGAAGTCAACTGATACGTGAGGATGTCCTGCTTTCGAAAAGTCGCCTCTTTAATGACGGTTTCGTGATGAAACTCATTTGGTCGATCTGAATTGGTCATGAAACCACGATCTCCTCGGTCTGGTCATCCCAGAACAGTACCTTGTCCTGCCGGTAGGCCTCGACACCCATCTTGATCGCAACCATAACACTACATCCAAGGTCGACGTCACAAGCAAGGCGATCGCCGTTTCGAACGGCATCCAGGAAGTTGCCCATGTGATCCCGACGTGGGACCGCATCGAGATGTGCGGCGGCCTGGCCATTGGCTGGTTCTCGGCGACTCTTTCCATCTTCACCGATGATCTGCCGACTCTCGATCCCATTGGCTTTCCGGAATTCATCCGCCCAGGGGCTTTGCTCGGATAGATCAAGCCCGTCGCCGAACTCCATCGTTCCATATTGACCGCGAATCACATATGGCCAGGTGTCATTGTTGGTCATGACACTGGAGAGGACCACCGTATGCTCACTGGGGTAGTCGACCATCATGAAGAAGGTGTCAGGAATATCCCGTTCATCCTTCTCAAGGTAGATCCCACCGCTGGCGACAACACGCTTCGGGTATTCCCCTGAATGGCCGCTGATGGCCATGATCAATGGTGAAAGCCGGTGGTACAGCAGATCCGTTGCCAACCCACCGTTGTAGGCGAAGTATTTTCGGAACCTGAAGAAGTGGTCGGCATTCCAGTCAGTCTCGGGAGCCAGGTCATGTTCGTGGCCCAGCCAGCGATCCCACCAGATGTAGCCTTCAGAAGCCGGATCATTGTTTGGTCCGGCATCGGCATGAATGGGCCAGTTGAATTGTCCGCCTCGTGAGTTTCGACAATACGCGCCCTGGCTCCAGGTTGGTTTTCCGATGCGTCCATCTGCAATAGCCTGGCGAGCTGCCCAGAAGTTGCCACCACTCGTGCCCTGAGGTCCGACCTGCAGAGTTCTGCCGGTTCGCTTGACGGCATCTCTGCAGGCGAGTGCCTGAGGAATCGTGTGCGACAAAGGTTTCTCGCAATAGACGTCCTTGCCATTTTCCATCGCCTCGATGGCGATCTTGGTGTGCCAGTGATCCGGTGTTGCAATCAAGACCGCATCGACATCAGGATCGTCAATGATCTCCCGGTACTCCATTGTTCCGGAACCAGGCTTGCCAATGATTCGTTCCGCTTCGTTGAGACGTCGTCGATAGACATCACAGACACGAATCACATCGATGTTCTCCTTGTCCTTGCGTCCGACCAGATTTCTCGTATGACCGGTTCCCATGCCTCCGGTTCCAATCACCGCCATGTTCAATCGTTCATTGGCACCAAGCACGCGGCCCCAGGAAACGGCAGGTAACAGCGTGGCGCCCAGGCTGGTAGCCGCAGTTGTCCTCAGGAAACGGCGACGCGTTGAACGAGAGTTAGGCATGATGAGCTCCTCTGGCGTGGCGGTTGAAGCAGACACCAACAGCCTACCGTCGAAGGAACCCATGGGGGGGCTCAATCCATGTTGGCACCCTGATCCCTGTAATAGGGGCCCAGTGATTCACGACGAGGGGCACTGAACTTGGCTGACATCTCCTCAGACCAGATCCGGTCACCCGCGCCTCTCTCTCGAAAGTATTCGAGCATGGTGGCGTCGTAGGCTTCCATGCCGGCCAGCATGGAGGAGTCGTCCGGATAGTTCTCTTCAAAGAGTACGGTTGGCTGTGGGAGTCTTGGTCGTATTGTGGGATCCTGAGCAGGTCGCCCGACGCAGAGACCAAACAGTGGATACAGACCCTCGGGAAGCTGCAGAACTTGGCTGACTGCAGGGAGGTCATTGCGTAGACCACCGATGTAGCAGATGCCATACCCCATGGATTCAAATGCAAGCGACATGTTCTGGGCGAAGATTGTCGCATCGACAACGGCAAGAAGAAAAGCTTCACACCGTGTGTCATAAGGAACACCATCTCTCTGGGCCAGGAGCCGGTGTCGACGAGTGTCACCACAGACGACAAAGAAAGCGCCACATCTCACCACTTTTGTCTGATTGCCAGTAAGCGCTACGAGTTTCTCCAGTCGCTGCTCATCCCGTACTCGCAAGACGGAGTAGGACTGGATGGCTCCACTGGTTGAAGCCATCTGTCCTGCTGCTACAGCTTGTTCAACATGATCATCCGAGACGGGGTCTTCGGTGAACTGGCGAATGGACCTGTGGCCCATCATGAGATCGATGATTGTGTTCATGGTGGCGGATCCTACCGCTACCAGGGCAGGGATTGCCATGTTGCTCGGAGGCAGGGGATCAGGCGCCGACGTACCGGTCGTAGATCGCCTTGGCCCGTTCAGGTGAATCGATCTGACCGACCATGGCGCGGAGGTCTTCGAAGATCGTCAATTCGACGGGATGACCGGAGTCACTCCGTTCTTCACGAAGCTGTCCCCTGAGAACACCATCGCGGACAGCAAAGTCACCATGCGGAGCGAGGCGATGAGACAGGTCGCTCAAGTCGATGCCAGCCTGCGTTCCTGGGAGTACCTGAACGGCGCCTCGGCCACAAAGCGTTGTCGTACTGCCTCCCCGACTGCCATCAAGCCACTCGAATCGTTTTTGTCCACAACAGGGGCAGGATTCGTCAGGAGCAGGGGCTGCCAGCCTCCGGATCTCGTTGCGCCATGCATCGAAGCTCACGAGAGATCGGTCCAGATCTTCCTCATGATCAAGCACAAGCTTGAGTACCTGCAACGCTTCATGGGCAGCCACTGTTGCAATGATTGGTCCGAGGACACCAGCGGTATCACAGGTTGCGGTGGTACCTGCTGGTGGTGGCTCTGGAAAGAGGCATCGAAGGCATGCAGAAGATTCTCCGGGAAGGACCGGGAACGAAAGTCCTTCTGTTCCAACGGCACCACCATAGATGTAGGGGATGCCCATTGATACCGCCATGTCATTGAGCAGGTAACGGGTCTCGAAGTTGTCCAGTCCATCCACAAGGACATCGCAGTCTTCCGACAGCGTCTGAACCGTGCGTGGATTGATGTCCGTAACGTGGGCGTCAATCTTGATGGAGGAGTTGATGGAGGAGAGTCGGGCAGCAGCGGCGTGGGCCTTTGGCATGCCGACATCGGATTCGGCGTAGAGAACCTGCCTCTGGAGATTCGACATCTCCACAAGATCCCGGTCGACCAGGCGGAGGCAACCAATGCCTGCTCTGGCAAGCAGATCTGCGATCCCGCATCCGAGTGCGCCACAGCCGGCAACAAGGACGCGCGCGGATGCCAATCTTGCCTGTCCGTCTTCTCCAACCTGTGGCAGGATGACCTGCCGTTGGTAACGGCTTGCATTCATGACAACACGAATCCGAACGGAGTTTGGATCACCAGGCGAAGTGGGAGAAGGCCTTGTTGGCTTCTGCCATTCGGTGGGTCTGCTCCCGAACGTTGACAGCTTTTCCTTCGCCGTTAGCTGCATCGAAGAGCTCGCGAGCGAGCCGATCAGCCATTGGCTTGCCCTTTTCAGCACGAGCGGCCGTGATGATCCAGCGGAAAGCCAGGCTTTGTCGACGACGCTGTGTCACCGGCATCGGGACCTGGTAGTTGGCACCACCAACACGCTTGGAGCGGACTTCGACATTGGGCTTGACGTTATCAATGGCCTGGTGGAAAGCGTCGATGGCCTTCTCAGGCATGTTTTCACGCTTGTCTTTTTCGATTCGTGCCTGAATCTTGTCGAGGGCGTCATAGATCACACGAGTGGCGACCGACTTCTTGCCATCGACCATGACCGAATTGATGAAGCGACTCAGGACTTTGTCCCCATGACGAGGATCACCTTTGAGCTGCTGTTCCGATTTCGTGATTCGACCGGCCATGCCGACCTCCTTTGGCTCATCCGCCCCCTTTGGGGCCGTTTGTTCACCGCGATCGTGCAATACGGGAGGGGGTGATCGCGATTACTTGCCTTGAACTGCGTAAGCAGTTCGTTGAATTGAATCCCCGGGCTCTTTGAGAGTCCGAGGGAAGAAAATCATTTCTTGGCGCGTTTGACGCCGTACTTGGAACGACCCTGCTTGCGGTCGTCGACTCCGAGCGTATCCAGTGAACCTCGAACGACGTGGTAACGAACACCAGGAAGGTCACGGACACGACCGCCACGGACGAGCACGATGGAGTGCTCCTGAAGGTTGTGTCCTTCACCGCCGATGTAGGCAGTGATTTCCTTGCCGTTTGAGAGCCGGACTCTTGCCACCTTACGAAGCGCCGAGTTGGGCTTCTTCGGGGTAACCGTGCGAACTTGCAGGCAGACACCGCGCCGCTGTGGGCTGGCATCAAGGTCCCGACACTGGGACTTCATCTTGGGTGTTCTGCGGGGCTTGCGGACAAGCTGATTGATGGTTGGCACGCGGTCGCTCCTGAAAATCAAGTCCAGCAGTCTATCAGCAGGGGGCCTTCAGGCCAAGCCGCGACTTCTCGATCCAGGTATCAGGTGCCTGTAACCCCCTTGGAGGGCTCTTGAGTCGCCTGTCCTGATAGTCTCCTCTCCATGAGTGACCCAGCCCCCACATCCATACCCGAGGTGGCCCTGTTTACCGATGGGGCCTGTTCCGGTAATCCAGGCCCCGGAGGCTGGGCTTACATCCTCAGGAGCCTGCCCAGTGGGCAGGAAGCGGTTGAATACGGTGGCGAACCGGCCACTACCAACAATCGGATGGAACTCCTGGCAGTGATTGAGGGGCTCAGGCGGTTGAAGGTACCCAGCAGGGTGTCGCTCTACTCGGACAGCCAATACGTGGTGAAGGGCCTCGCCGAGTGGATCGAGGGGTGGAAGCGTCGGGGCTGGAAGCGACCGAAGAACAAACCAGTGCTGAATCTCGATCTCTGGAAGGAACTCGATCAGGCCAGAGAGGTCCACCAGATCACGACCCATTGGGTCCGTGGCCATGATGACCATGAGGAAAATGAACGTTGCGATCGAATGGCCGTCCAGGCTCGGGACGAGGCAGCTCGGGGCGGCTGATGTCAGGTCGGCGAGAGAGCTTCCGGGACGGTACCTTGGAACCGATGGTGATCCACCGAATAGAGGTTGCGACAAGGGATGGGGTTGATGATGCCCGTGGGCGTGCTGCGCTGGCAGCAGCCTCTGCTGCTGGAGTTGACCCGCTTCCATCAAGTATTCGCTGTGCCCGTGTCTATCTTCTCGATGGAGATCTGGATGCCGGTGAACTTGAAACCGTCCAGAAGGATCTGCTTGGCAATCCGGTGACGGAGGAGGCCATCACGGGCGCCCGTGGAAGTGGCCAGCATTCTGTGATCGAAGTTCATCCGCTGCCAGGTGTGATGGATCCAGACGCCGATGCGGTTGAACTTGCCATTCGAAGTCTTCTGGGACGTTCTGTCAGTATCCGGACAGGTGTTCGATACGACATGGACGGGATTGATGCCGCTTCCGCAAATGATCTCGCTCGTCGCTGTCTGGCCAACACGTTGATTCACAATGTTCATGATGGTCCATATCACCCTGATGCTTTTACACAGGGCACAGACCGGATCGTCGAGATGCCGATCATCCCGCTTCGGGATCTGGATGATGCGGAGTTGCAGCGATTATCTCGTGAAGGTCACCTGTTTCTGAGCCTTGAGGAAATGCAGGGCATCAGGAGCTACTACAAGCAGGCAGGCCGCGATCCTCGTGAGATCGAGTTGGAAACGCTGGCGCAGACATGGTCCGAGCATTGCGTGCACAAGACCTTGAAGTCCACCATCGCCTACGAGGGGCCGCTGCCCTCAGGCGAACGCCCAGGGCATGTTCGTCTGGAGGATGGTCGCACGAGGATTGACAACCTGCTTCGGTCAACAGTTGCGGCGGCAACATTCGAACTCATGGACGACGGCATCGACTGGTGTCTGTCGGTATTCGTTGACAATGCCGGGATCATTGCGTTTGACGATGAACACGCGGTCTGTTTCAAGGCCGAGACCCACAATCATCCTTCTGCACTTGAGCCATACGGTGGAGCAGCGACTGGAATTGGTGGTTGCATCCGTGATGTGATCGGCACTGGATTGGCTGCGAAGCCGGTAGCAGCAACGGATATCTTCTGTGTCGCGCCTTTGGATACAACCGATCCACCAGCCGGCTGCCTGCAGCCACGGAGAATTCTCTCTCAGGTCGTTGCCGGCGTGCGTGATTATGGAAACCGAATGGGGATTCCGACACTCAACGGAGCTGTCTGGTTCGATGAACGCCACATCGGTAACCCGCTCGTGTTCTGTGGCTGTATCGGATTGATGCCCAGAGACATGGTGGCGGGTGATCCGAAGCCGGGCGATCGAATCATCGCGATGGGTGGCCGAACGGGCCGCGACGGCATCCATGGCGCAACGTTCTCATCCGCCGAGTTGACCGATTCGCATGCAGATGAATTCTCACATGCTGTCCAGATTGGCAACGCCATTACCGAGAAGAAGATGCTTGATGCCATTCTCGAGGCACGCGACCAGAAAGACGGCCCGCTCTACAGCGCCATCACGGATTGTGGTGCGGGTGGATTTTCCAGTGCCGTGGGTGAAATGGGTGAGCAGCTGGGTGCCGAGGTTGATCTTGAAAAGGCTCCTTTGAAGTACGCGGGATTGACTGCCAGTGAGATCTGGATCTCTGAAGCCCAGGAACGAATGGTGCTTGCAGTGCCTGCTGAAAATGTGGCAGCACTTCAGAAGATCTGTGATGCCAACGAAGTCGAGATGTGCGATCTGGGCCAGTTCGGCAATGAAGATCGTGAGCTCGTCCTGCGACACCATGGAACCGAAGTTGGACGGTTGTCGATGGAACTTCTGCACGAGGGCATTCCGCAGCTGATACGTGAAGCACGATGGTCGGTGCCTGAGATCGAACGTGAAGGAACCAGCACGCAACCAGTCGAATCCCTGCTTCTTTCGCTGTTGTCACATCCGAATATCTGTTCCAGGGAATGCATCATTCGCCAGTATGACCATGAGGTTCAGGGTCGCAGCGTCATTCGCCCAATGGTTGGCGTGCATGGCAATGGCCCCGGTGATGCAGCGGTCATCAAGCCGGTAGCCGGATCTTCACGTGGGCTTGGCATTGGCAATGGGTTGGCAACTGGATGGGAAAGCGATCCTTACCTGATGGTGCTTGCAGCGATCGACGAATGCATCCGAAACCTCGTATGTGTCGGTACAGATCCGACTCGTGTCGCGATTCTCGACAACTTCTGCTGGCCAGGCTGCAATGATCCCGAGTCACTCGGCCTGCTCGTCCGGGCTGCAGAGGGATGTTATGACGGCGCGAAGGCGTACCGTGCTCCATTCATTTCGGGCAAGGACTCGCTGAACAACCAGTTCACGACCGAGGATGGCAGGACAATTCGTATTCCACCGACCTTGCTGATCTCCGGGATGGGTCTGGTTGAAGATGTGGAACGCTGCATCACGATGGATGCCAAGCGAGCCGGAAACATGCTCGTGTGCGTCGGTGAAACAACAGCAGCCCTGGGTGGTTCGCATGTCTTGAAGGTCTATCCGGATCTGTTTGGTGATCGATCATTGCCGGTAACGGATCTGGAGATCGGGCCGGCACGTGCAAAGGCTGTTGCGGCAGTCATCGAGCAGGGGATCATTCAGAGTGCTCATGACTGCAGCGAAGGCGGATTGCTTGTTGCCGCAGTTGAGATGGCAATGGCTGGAGGTCTTGGCATAACACTTGAGGCGAATGCCGTAGCGGGCAATCACGATCTGCTCACGGGTTGCTTCTCCGAGACGCCTTCGCGTTATCTGCTGGAGATACAGCCTGACATGCTGGAGGACGTGCGAGCCAGGCTTGAAGGCCATTCACTTACGGTTCTCGGGCAGTTCACTGATGACAACAAACTCGTGATGAGCGAAGTCAGCATGGACATGGATGCACTGCAGGATGCCTGGACCAACGGCTTGTTGATCTAGCCAGCAAGCCAGGAAGTTCTGACCATGGCTTCGATGTCCTCGTATTGAGGATGCCAGTCGAGTGCCTGGCGTATGGCACTCGAGTCTGCCCAGATGGCCGGTATGTCACCAGGCCGTCGTTCACCCTCAACCGTGTTGACCGTCTTCCCCGTCACTTTTTCGACAGCTTCCAGGATTTCACGGACGCTTGTCCCGTGGCCACAGCCGACGTTGTAGATCTGCATGGTGCCAGGTGACAGTTTCTTCATGAGCAGGATATGAGCATTGACGATGTCCATGACATGTACGAAGTCACGTATGGCGGTTCCGTCTTTGGTTTCATAATCAGTGCCATTGATCGTGAATGTCTTCAGTTGGCCTCGTGCAGCCTGCATGCATGTCGATATCAGTCGACCTTTCGGCGCGGGCTCGGGGAGAATGCCACTGTCATCAGCGCCAATCACATTGAAGAACCGCAATGCTCCACTGGCCAGGGAGTGACCTTCCGTGGCTTCTGAGAGCATCGCCTCGCCATCGATCTTGCTTTGGCCATAGGGGCTCTGCGGATCAAAGGGGCAATCTTCGTTTACCGGCATTTGATCCGCTGTCGGACTGCCGTAGATCGCACAAGTGCTGGATAGGATGAACTTCCCGACCCCCGCGGCGATTGCAGCATCCAACAGGGATCTGGTGACCTCTACATTGTTGCGTTTGTAACGATCCGGAAACTCGACGGATTCTCCGACGATTGCATAGGCAGCAAAGTGCATGATGCAATCGACGTCAGGCAGGATCGTGTCGAGCAGATCACGATCACCACAATTACCTTGGATGAAGGTCAGGTTGCCGTGCCCCTCGAGTCTCTTGACCGTCTCGCGTGATCCCCGTTCCAGGGTGTCCACGATGATGACCCGGTGGCCACTTCTCAACAGCTCCAGTGCCGCATGGGAGCCGATGTAGCCGGCACCACCGGTTACGAGTACGCAGGTTGGTGCGGCGGGATCCATCGGTGAGCGGGAGTATGACGTTGGCACAAGTTCTTTTCAAGGCCCAACGCCCTTGCCCTTACAATGCAGACATGACAGATCGACCCACCGCTCTGATTCTGACAGCTCCCGGCATCAACTGTGATGAGGAACTCTGCGAGGCCTTCATGCTCGCCGGAGCAGAACCAAACCGGGTGCATATCAACAGGCTTGCTGCCAACCCTGAACTGCTGGACGAAGCGGATCTCGTTGGTTTGCCTGGCGGATTTTCCTATGGCGACGCTGTTGCGGCAGGCAGGATTGCTGCACAGGTGATCCGTGCGCATCTCTGGGACAGCTTGCGTCGTGCAGTCGAGCGAGGTGTCCCGATGATTGCGCCGTGCAACGGTTTTCAGATTGCTGTCCAGGCAGGTCTGTTGCCCGGGCCGGATGTCGGCGCTTCACTCGGGGACGTGCCACCCACACCTCAGGTCGCACTTGTTGATAACGAATCAGCGCGTTTCATTGATCGCTGGGTACGAGTCGAGTACCCCTCTGAAACAATCTGCATATGGACACAGGGACTGGACGCGGAATCAACCGATTCCGTACTTCCAATAGCACATGGAGAAGGCCGATTCGTTTCGGGTGGTCTTCTTGAATCACTGGAACAATCCGGGCGCGTTGCAGTGCGATACGCTGCCGATGATGATCCCAATGGTTCAGAAGGTCATGTTGCAGGTATCTGCGATGCCTCTGGACTCGTGATGGGACTCATGCCACATCCAGAGAGATACACGCGCTGGACACAACACCCATCCTGGACACGTCTGGATTCGGATTGTCGCCAGGGAAATCCACCCGGATTGGCCATGTTCTGTAACGCCGTTTCCTGGGTTCGCTCACGGAAATCGGCGACAATGCAGGCATGATTTTCCAGATTCGGGGAAGGATACATCGGGCAACATGGCGATCCACGAACGATTTACGGGAGCCGGTTCACCAGATCCTTTGAGTGATGAGCGTAGTTGCGAGGCCTGCGGGTATGAGCTCAAGGGTCTGAAGGCAGGCGCCAATTGCCCGGAGTGCGGAACACCTGAATCCCAGGCGGTTGAACGCGAACCCGAGTTGCCATGGTCACCCCGGGAACAACCACCAGCAAAATGTGCTGACTGTGGCCATAGTCTCAGGGGGCTCCTTCCGTCAGGCACCTGCCCAGAGTGCGGTGAGACGTATCGGCCAAGGCGGCCTTACAGAAATCAGGAGCCACTGCTTCCGGATGTCATTCTGGAGTCATTGCAGTGGCGATTCGGAATCGGCCTGATGATCTCCGGAGTCATCCTGGCTCTGCTGATGCAGATCAGCAGCTTTGGCGGGAGCCTCACCGCCCAGACGAATGTGATCGTGATGATCCTGGCATCATTGGCATGGGCTTCTGGACTGTATCTGTCGTTGCCGGCCTCACTTGATGGTGGCCAGTTGCACATGAAGGTGATTCGCCTGCTGTCCATTGTCTCTCAAGGGCTCTGGCCGATCATCTTCATTGGCAGTTGGAGTCTGCAAGGTAGTAGCACCGGCTGGTCTGTCGCAATACTCAAGTTGATAACGACCATTTGGTTTGTGCTGGCGGTCATCGGGATAGTCGGAATCATGTGCTTCCTGTCAATGGCTTCGAAGGATCTGTACATGCGCCGATGCAGCAGCCGTTTTCAACTTCTTGCAGTCGGGTTGCCCTTGTATGTCATTGTGGCCTCGCTCATATTGTCGCCTGCCTACATCATGAGTGGGCTGTTTATTCAGTCCGAATCCGGAATGAACCCGGTGATCAAGGTGATATTGGTCGGCCCATGGTGGATAACTCTATTGCTGCTTCTGTTGTCTTTTCTGCAGTTGCTCAACAAGGCGAATTGGTCTGTTCGTATCCGAGGCAACATGGACACGCGTTCGGAGCGAGTCGCTGCAAAACGTGAAGCGATGGGGGCCCAAGTAGGCCAGGCGAAAAGTGGTCCAAAGGTGGAGCCGCCTCCGGCGGGCAGTCCACACTGGGACGAATCGGGTGATATACCTCTTTCGGATACTGATCCGGCAGATTGAGATTGACCTGACTCTTTCCGTGTGGCGCACAGTTTTCTGTGCATCTCGCTGGTGATCCGCCACTCCGAGACCTGATAGGATGCCCCGTGCCAGGAGGAAAGAAAGCATGTCGACAACTCCAATGCGTTGTGGTGTGATCGGTGTAGGTCGAATGGGCCGCCACCATGCACGCATCTATGCCCAGATGTCAGATACGGAACTGGTCGGAGTCGTCGATGCAGATGAGTCCCGGCGTACGGATATCACCGAGGAGTGGGGCGGAAAACCACTGGAAACAGTTGCCCAACTCATCGAACTCGGCGTGGATGCCGTCACTATCGCAACGCCCACAGTGAACCATCGTGAGGCTGCAGAGGAACTCATCGAGGCAGGTGTCGCCTGCCTGATTGAGAAGCCATTGGCAGCAACCGCTGTAGATGCCAATGCGATTGCGGAGGCAGCCGCACGTCATGATGTCCCTCTTCAGGTCGGTCATGTGGTGCGTTACGACCCTGTCATGCAGGCAATCCGTGCCTTGGGAGATTTCAGGCCCCGTCATCTTGAACTGCATCGCATCTCACCAATGACCTTTCGGAGTGTTGATGTCGGCGTTGTGCTGGACATGATGATCCATGATCTCGATCTTCTCACGATGCTCATCGGGAGTGAACCTGAGGACATCCAGGCAAGCGCAGTGGCAGTTCTTTCGCAAGCCGAGGACGTATGCAATACGCGACTGACATACTCGCCAGACTCAAGCGGCGACCGTTGTGTCGCGAATGTCACGGCAAGCCGACTGGCATTGAAGACAGAGCGAAAGCTTCGGATCATCTGTGAAGATCTTTATGTCTCCGCAGATTTCGTGACACGGACAGGCACCGTTGTCCGGCAATCCGCAAATGCCAGTCAGCTCGAAGATATTCGTGCTCGACTTCAACAGGGTGAGGACCTTTCGGACGTCAACTATCTCGAGCTTGTCAGTTTCGAGGAACTGGCAGTGAAGGACTCCGAGCCACTTCGCCTTCAGGCCGAGGATTTCCTCGACGCGGTTCGTACAGGTCGCCGTCCGGAAATCGATGCAGAGGCAGGCAGCGCTGCAGTTCGAACAGCAGAGCGAATCCTCGAGGTTGCCGGAATCGGCACGACCGTCTGAAACCCAGGCCGATCATGCGCATGCATGTTCGGCATGTCTTGCGCGTCAAGGGCCTGACAGCAGTGCCAAGGGCGGCATGCTGCTTGCGGATCATGGCAGGACCACACTGAGGAGTCTGCCATGATCGAGCCACTTTCAAGCCTTCCACTTTCAGCATCCAATACGACCAATGCCACGCGGCAGTCCGATGAAGTCTCCGAGGAAGTCACGATTGAAGACATCATCCGCAACTGGGGTGAGGCCGATTCCCATGCAGATCTCAATGACGATGGCATTGTGGACGTCAATGATCTGCTTCTGCTTCTTGAGCAACAGTCCTCTTCCAACCCGGTGATCAATGCACTGACAGAGGCACCACTTGCTGCTGCCGAAGGGCTGGCCTCCCTTGGGAGCCTCCTCATGGAATCGCTTGGCATGCAGGTTTCTGATCGGGATGAAACATTCGAGCTTCCGGAAACAGAAGCAACCGAATCGCTTGGCTTGGACGGACTTGAAACGGCCGATGTGGATCAGGCCATGAAGACGGCCAAGGGCATGCTTGATCGCTGGCAATCTCGTGGATACACGACAGAGCCGCCACCAGGATTTGAACAGGTCATCGAAACGCTCCCTCTTGACATGAATATCCGGGCCGTTGTCGCCAAGTTGATAGAGGCCAGCTACGCAGGCTGAGTCATCAACGGCCCCAACCACCTGGCAATGGAGGCGGACCACCTGTTTGATGGGTGTCACGTTCCTCCACGGCGATGCCCCGCTGCAATTTCATTCCAACCAGGAACATCTCCCGGGAATCCGATCTGGATGATTTTGGTTTGGCCGGGCGGACGGTTTCAAACATCTGCTTCATACGGTCGACCAGATCCTTGGAACTGGGGCCCTCGAAGGTCTTGATGATGAGGTCGCCCCCAACAGCAAGTCGAGCAGGGGCCATATTCAGGACGAGATCACAGAGCCGCATCGATCCATAGTGGTCGGTATCCCTGTTGCCCGTGGTCGAAGGTGCCATGTCACTGAGAATCACGTCAAATGGCTGACTCGGATCGAGCCCAAGTTCACTCAGCATGGCATCATCGATTTCGGCGACATCGCCCTGCAGGAGGTGAACCTGAGATCCTTGAAATCCACCGGTGACTGCCTGAAGATCGATGCCTACGACAAGGCCGCTTGGCCCGACACGCTTGGCAGCCACTTGAAGCCATGAACCAGGTGCACAGCCAAGATCGAGAACCCGACGCCCCTTTCGCAGGATCTTGCGTTTGTCATCAATCTCGGCAAGCTTGAACGCGGCACGGGATCGATATCCCTGCCGCTTGGCTTCACGAAACCAGTGATCCTGTACCTCGCGGGGCATGATGACTGTCAATCGATTACGAAAGAGGCCTGTTGGTAGGGGTTCTTCTTGACAACGATTCGGATTGTTCCGTCATTGGTACGGAACGTCATGGGTTCATCGCCATCATTGACGATGCCCTGCATGGTTTGATCCCCACTTCGGCCATGAACACGGAACTTCTCATCTCGAATATTGCATATGACACGACCATCAGCCGTGTAGGCATCCAGTCTTCCACGTGTTCCTGGAGGGGCACGCAAGGTGATATCGCCATCGGTTGTTGTCACGGTGATCGGCCCATGAAGCGGCCTATTCGTAACGATGGAAACATCACCACGGGTGGTGTCAATGTTGATGGGGCCTTTGACATCACGGACATCAACTGCGCCCAGACTTGTTGATACATTCAGTCCATCAATCTGGGGGGCGGAGACAGTGACATGCAGTCGCTGCATGCCTGATTCCGGGTAGAGCGTGGTGGCACGTATCCGCAGAACCGTTCGGCCGCCTTCCTCCACGGTCTCAATCGACCAGTCAATATCTTTGAGAGAGGCCTGGGCGTCACCCATGCGGTGGAATGAGTGCGTGGCCCGAGGGCGGACGTAGACGTATGGCTTGCCAGGTGCATCACCGGTGGATTGAATGGTGACTTCACCAGCAAAGGTCACAACGTCGACGGAGACGGGGCCTGACAGGTCCAATGGGGTTCTGGTACCGAAGACGGCATGGCCACAGCCTCCCATGAGGAGGCTACTGATCGCCAGGAGGACGAGTAGAACGGGTTGTCTGATCTGCCGGGGATCCTGCATCGAGTCTCTCCACCGATGATTGTAGGCCCCCGAGTGCAACCTCGCCGCCTGTTAGACTGCCTCGATCCGGAGGCAAGAAAGAAGATGATCCAATCCAGTTCCAACCCTGACATCGAGCAGCCCTTTGATCAACTCGATGATGACGGATTTCGTGGCGCCATGCCTATGCATGGAGCGGTCAACCCATCAACGGAGGAATCAGGCACAACACCAGGCTGTTTTGCCAATGCTCCGGATGTCGGAGGGCCCAGGACCTACAGCAGTCCGGATTCGCCGGGGATGCCCTCGCCATCTGGATTGACGGCCTGGGACTTCCTGCCAGAAGGCTGGACGATCGAGCCTCATGAAGATGGATGCCTTGGGCACAATCGCAGTGAAGGCCCTCTGCGGGCAGTTCCAGTTGATGGCTTCAAGCCAGTTACACAGCTTGAGCATGCCCGCCTTGGAACCATTACTCCTGAAATGGAGCGGGTCGCGGAGCGGGAGCCACATCTGACCTCGGCAGAGGTTCGCGATGAGGTGGCTGCTGGCCGCATGATCATCCCAGCCAACATCCACCATCTCGAGCATGAGCTCGATCCCATGTGCATTGGCCGTGCATCGTTGACCAAGATCAATGCCAACATGGGCGCCTCTCCTGTGAGTTCAGGTACGGACGAGGAACTTGAGAAGCTTCGATGGGCTGAGCGATGGGGCGGGGATACCGTCATGGATCTATCCACGGGTGGAGATCTGGATGCTTGCCGGAAGACGCTCATTCAGAACTCGAAGGTTCCAATCGGAACAGTCCCGATCTACTCGATGATCATTGATCGAAAGCTTGAGGATCTTGATGCCACGGCCATTCTCGACATGGTCCAGCATCAGGCCGAACAGGGCGTTGATTATTTCACCATTCATGCTGGTGTTCGAAGAGGACACTTGAAGTTCGTCCGCAAGCGACTGATCGGAGTTGTTTCACGCGGGGGATCTCTGCTTGCGAAGTGGATGATCCATCACGGCAAAGAGAATCCCATGTACGAGCTCTGGGATGACATCTGTGAAATCATGCGACAGCATGATGTCTCATTCTCGATCGGCGATGGCTTGCGGCCCGGTGGGCTTGCAGATGCGACGGACCGGGCCCAGCTGGCCGAGCTTCAGACCATCGGCGAACTCACCGAACGGGCTTGGCGACATGGTGTGCAGGTCATGGTCGAGGGGCCGGGACATGTTCCACTCGACCAGGTTGAATTCAACATGAAGCTCCAGCGGCGGTTGTGCCACGGAGCACCTTTTTATGTCCTTGGCCCACTGGTGACGGACATCTTCCCGGGTTATGACCACATCACCTCATGTATCGGCGCCTGTAATGCCGCGTATCACGGTGCTGCGATGCTCTGCTACGTAACGCCCAAGGAGCACCTCGGGCTTCCCAAGAAAGATGACGTCAAGCAGGGGTGCATTGCCTACAAGATCGCGGCTCATGCGGCTGATATTGCTCTGGGCATACCTGGGACCAGGGATCGTGATGACGAGTTGACCAAGGCGCGTGCAGCCTTGAACTGGGAACGACATTTTGAGTTGAGTTTCGATCCTGATACCGCAAGAGCGCTTCATGATGAAGACCTCGATGTAGACACCGATTTCTGTGCCATGTGTGGCCATGACTGGTGCAGTGTTCGGATCAGCAAGGAAATCCAGGAATTCGAGTCCGGTCAGGAAGAAGAGTATGACTGGGACAAGCCAAAGATTACGGCGGCTCTTTCCGAGGAACAGCAGGCCATTCTTGAACAGCGTGGCGTGCTGGATCCCGAGGAGATTCATCGGCTGGCTTCCAAGGCACGAAAGGCTGCAGGCAAGGAGGCCGGTGGGCCGTCCTGTCACAGTGACCAGGCGAGTGACGAGGAAGCTCGCAAGATCCAGGAGGACAGCGGTGTAGACCAGCTTGTTCCATTAAACACCTCTGAAGTCACAAACATCCCGAAGGGTGATTCCCTCATCTGAATCTGGGCATGGCGAATAACGAATCGAATTCACAGAAGGTCATGGGGGTTCACTTTCCGAACCTTTACTTGTGGCTTGTTTTTCTTTCTGCTCTTGATGTCGTTCTGACGAGAGTGATTCTCTTTTTCAATGGCACCGAATTGAATCCGCTTGCAGCGTGGATCATCGATCGTGGCGGTCAGTTGGGGATGAGCATCTTCAAATTTGTGATCGTCACCTTCGTCATCATCATCTGTGAGTACACAGTGAGGGCCGATCCCAAGATGGCCCGGAGGCTCGCATTGGCTGGCTGCCTTATTACAGCCGTCCCGGTCGTCTGGTCCAGTTTTCTCCTGATTGAGCTGATCACAACCTTTGAGCCCGGAGTGGAGCCGACCTATCCAGGCAATCTCGACATCATCTTCGAGCAGCAGGATGCTGGTTCTTCCAGGGATTACCAGCAGAATCCGGCAGCCCCTTGATTCACGATCGATGGTTATGATGCCGACGCCACTCGAGGAGTAGCAGGAAGGGCTTGTTGTGGAAAAAAGACGTCCAAGAATCGTAATCCTCGGTGGCGGTTTCGCCGGAGGCTATGTCGCCAAGCATCTGTTTGATCGAGACATCCATTTCGATGCCGAAGTGATGATTGTCGATCGAAACAATTACTTCGTGTTCTATCCATTGTTGGTTGAAGCCGGAACGGGCTCACTCGAGCCTCGTCACTGCACGGTTCCAATACGTGAGTTTGCCAACAAGAGTGACTTGCTGATGGGCGAGGTCAAGGGGATAGATGCCTCTTCGAACAAGATCACGCTGAAGCTCTGTGGAGATGATCATGTCAGGGAACTCGAGTACGACCATCTGGTCGTTGCACTTGGAAGTGTGACACGAGTTCTTCCTGAGAATGTATGCAGCGGTGTGACTGAGCACGCATTCGATGTCAAGTACATGAGTGATGCGATTGCGATTCGAGACCGTGCAATCGAACTCCTTGAACTTGCAAATGCAACGGAGGATGAGGAAGAACGCCGCAGGCTTCTTCACTTCATCGTGGTTGGCGGCAATGTGACCGGCATTGAAGTCATTGGTGAACTGGAGGTCTTTGTCCGCAGTGCCACCAACATGTATCCCAACATCAAGCCGGAGGAGTGCCGGTTCACCGTCATCGAGTTGGCGCCGAAGATCCTCCCCATCCTGCCGGACAATCTGATTCGATGGGCCTCGAAGACACTGACGAATCGTGGCATCGATCTCTGGACAGGCAAATCCGTCAAGGAAGTCCATGAGGATCATGTCATCACTTCCGATGATGAGAAGGTTCCATGTTCAACAGTGATCTGGACTGCAGGCATCGCACCCAACCCGGTCCTCAAGGAGTTCAAGGATCTGCCTCTGAACACCCATGGTGGAGTGGATTGTGAGCCGACATATCAGGTCAAGGGCCACAAGAACATCTGGGCGTTGGGAGACTGTGCCGGTGTTCCCGGCCCGGACGGAAAACCGATGCCTCCACTTGCTCAGATTGCCATTCGACAGGCCAAGCAATTGGCGAACAACATCGCTGCTTCTCAAAGGGGCGAGCCGTTGACGAATGGTGATGTCAGTGTTCTTGGCATTCTCGTGCCACTTGGGCGGCACAAAGGCGTCATGGAGTTCAAGGGCATCAAGATCGAAGGCTTCTTTGCCTGGGCGATGTGGCGAGCTGTCTACCTCAGCAAGATGCCCGGTTTCGGACGCAAGTTGCGTGTCTTGCTGGACTGGGTCATCAACTTCTTCTCGCGACGTGATTACGTTCAGTTGGGAATGAACCCGGATGCCAGCCGGGAGTTCACTCGAAGCAAGTGACGCGGTTCTTGTCCGGTTTGATCAACGACGTTTCCATCGCGTTCTGAGAAGTTCCATGGATTCACTGTCCGAGGACAGTGGCCTCGAGGCTTCGACAGGCGCATTGAACCGATTGTCATCAAGGCTTCCATCCAGTTCATTGAGCCATGACTTGGTTCTTTCCAAGGCTTTCGCGCCACTCCTGGAAACTTTAACAGCCAGAGTGCTGGACGCGTCCAACGCATCTTCATCCAGATGGGTAGCAAGGCCGAGGCGAAAGGCGGTCTCGCCATCAATCAGTTGGCCTGAGATCAGCAGTGACCTGCCGGGCCCATCTCCAATTGCACTCGTCAGTGTCGCGCCACTGACAATGGGTGAAAGCCCAAGGCCGTGCACGGGATATCCCAGTTTGGCTGAAGGTGAAACAACGACGAGATCACAGGCACTGACCATCGCACAGCCACCGGCAATGGCGGGACCATGAACGCCTGCAATGATGACGGCGCGATGCCGACGGATCATCTTCAGCAGTTGCCCAAGGCCTGTGATGAATTCATCGAGCGTTGAAGGATCGTCCAGTACTGGCGACAGGTTGAACCCGGCGCTGAAGCAGGTGCCACGTCCCCTGAGGAGAATCACCGAGATTGATGGCGTGGTGTCCAGATCCTTCAGGATCTGCATCAGACTTTTCATGGTTGATCTGGAAAGCGCATTTCGCTGACCGGATCCTTCCAGCCAGAGAGAAGCGACTGATCCATTCGTCTCAACCTGGATTGTGGTGTCTTGTTCAGTAGTCATCAGGTATTACCAGACCAATAACCAGAGAGAGATCCAGATCGCTGCAACAATCATCACCACTGCGGTATAGCCCACGATGTCTTTGGCTCGGACACCGGTGATTGCAAGCAGAGGTAATGCCCAGAAGGGCTGGAGCATGTTTGTAAGTTCATCTCCATAGCTGACGGACAAGAGCATCTTCGGCAGGGGAACACCGGCCTCAATGGCGCTTTGTATGGCGATGGGACCCTGCACACCCCATTGGCCACCTCCAGATGGCACGAAGAAATTGACGACGCCTGCGGAGATGAATGTGAAAAAAGGCAGAGTTGTTTCAGTGGAGGACTCTGCAGCAAAGCGAGCAACATCCTCCATCAGACCTGATTGCTTGAGCATCATCAGAATCCCTGCGTACAAGGGGAACTGGATCAGGATCCCAGCACAACCTTTTGCCGCCCGTTCAATGGAACGGGCATAGGCAATGGGGGAGCCATGAAGAATCAGCCCGATGCCAAGCATGAGGGCATTGAATTCGTTTGGACCCAATCGAAGAATGCCTCGCTTGTCATCTGTGAGAAAGAAGATGAACCCGAGAATGAGTGCCAGGGCGATGACGATCGAGAAGATTGTTCCAACAACGCCCCAACTTTCATTGCTGCTGATTGGCGGTTGGGGGCTGTCCTTCATCGGTTGGGCGTCGACCTGGCTCAGTGAGCGGCAATCAGAAGGACGTGGTGCCAGCATCCACAGTATGAGTGGAATGATGAGGAGCAAACCGCCACTGATCAACAGGTTCATTCCTGAGAAAGTTGTTGCGCTCAACGGAATGCCATCTGCAAATCCCTGAGAAGCCAGTGAGGCAAGCAGATCGCTGCCGAATATTGTTTTGGCTTCTGCGGCGGTACTGGTCTTCAAGGCTGCCGTGCCCGAAAGCCCACCATGCCAGACGAGCAGACCGACATAGCCTGCTGCGCAGAGCAGGGGGAAGTGACTCGGTCTTCCGCGTTTCTCCATGCAGCGGCCGACATCCCTCGCAAGCAGTGCGCCGACGATGAGGCCAAGTCCCCAGTTCACCAGCCCGGTTGCAGCTGCAACAAACCCGACAATCGCAGCTGCTTGGCCGGGTGTTTTCGGAATTCGAGCGATTGATGAGAGCAGTCGGCGAACAATGGGGCTGTCTGCCAGGGCGTAACCAGTGACCAGGATCAAGGCCATCTGCATGCTGAAGTTCAGGAACAGCCAGATTCCTTTGCTACTCCACCAGCCCCCGATCAATTGAGTGGCAGCATCGCTGCGGCTGATCCCGGCATAGCCGAAGGTCAGGGCAAGGATGGCTGTGAGTATCGTCAATCCCAGCGCAAGGATCAGGGGATCGGGCATGCACCGACCAATGGTGCGGCTCAGAAACAGACCAAGGCGTGCAACCATGGCGTGGATAGTACGCCACCGAGAACATGCAGTCAGCCAGGGTCACTGGACCAGTCCATCTGCTTCAGTCAGCGTGCCAGGTTCGACTGCGACGGTCATAGATCATCGATGAAGAGGCCGGCCCGATCTCATCCGTCTCCGGAAGCACGAGTCCCAGATCGACGAAATCCGGATAGACATCCGTCTCCATGGGGCGAAGGGCCAGACGACCCGTCCAGGACATGATGGAATCAATCACACTGGCCTCCGGGAGAGGCAGATCACTGGTGGGGCATTGCAACGCCTGTGATACGAAGGAACGCAGCATTTCTGCGATCACTGCCAGCAAGGGACGATCTGATCGTCCCTGAACTTCGATAAGGCCTGAGCGATTCAAGATAGAAGCGGCAGCTCGGATATCCGCATCAAGGAGACTGCTGCTGGAGATGACGGCACGTTCAATGGCATCCGCATCTGCCTGCTCAATGGGGCCATCAACGCACACGGCATATCGCAAGGGAAGATTGACGGGATCAAAGTCACTTCCATGGGTTACCTGAAGTCCGGCATCGAGGCCAAGGAGCACTTCCATTCGAGGTGATTCCATGACGGCTGCTACGGCAGTCAGAGCAGACCATGCCGGGATTCCTTCAATGACCAGACGATCAACATTGCTTGAGCGGATCAACCGTGCCCAGCGTGTTGTCTGGAGTTCGGCGTTACCAGCATTGATGTCGACCGGTTGTTGGCCATCCTGATTGTTTTCATCATTCTCCATGCCAATTCCTCCCTCACTGATTAACGCTGCAAAACGCACAACGCCCCGCAATCAGCAGGGCGTTGGAAGGTCTGATCCGTCGCAAGGTATCGATCAGCGTTTCCAGTGTCGCCCTTCAGTTCTCCGTGTACATGTGTCCCATGCCCATGCAATCCATTTCAAAGCGCCAGCCAGCGCGGTTCGGGCGCAGGTGCGGGACGAGGCGTTGGTCGGGACGGCCATGATTCTGGCATCCCTTCGCCCATGAACTCGGCGAAGCCGATTCTCGAGTTGGTCGTGGTGGTCGACCATCATTGGGAGTGTTCTCCAGAATCACGTGGGATCAAGCGGAAGATTGCCAAGTTGCATCGGAATAGCCAAATCATGGCACTCATTGCCCTCCTTATTGGATCTTGGCACCCGCTCATAACGAGCACGGTTTTTTTTCTGTTTCTGGGGGGTGGGTTTGCGGGGAGGCGAGCCAGTGGCTTTGAGCCGCTATAGTGCCGCCACGGGCGATTGTCCCGCGAGGAGTTGGTCATGTCGATGTTGCAATTCGTCCGGCATGCCGGTCGATATCGCGAGATGTTGTCGGTACTCGTGACTTTCGGGTTCCGAGAATTCTTTGAAGATGCGCGGTTGGATCTTCTGCTGGAACGAAGTCGGCGGATCTTCAATCGTGGTCCCAGTGAAGAAATTCAAAGAATGGGCAGGCCCAAGCGACTCAGGCTGGCACTTGAAGAGCTCGGTCCCACGTTCATCAAGCTTGGCCAGGTACTCAGTACCCGCCCCGACATTCTTCCGCCGGAATACATCGAAGAGTTCAGGCACCTCCAGGATAATGTTCCTGGAGTGGATTGGCCGGAAATCAAGAAGCAGTTGATTGAGGATCTCGGTGATCTGGATGAATGGTTCGATTCACTTGATGAGACGCCAATGGCGGCGGCCTCGATGGCGCAGGCGCATCGAGCTGTTCTCAAGGACGGTGGCCCAATTGTTCTGAAGGTTCTGCGCCCTGGAATTGCGCGTATTGTCCGGCAGGATCTCGAGATTCTTGGTGATGTCGCTGAATGGGTTTCCAAACACCATAAGGATCTGCCCTTTGATCCGGTCAGTGTCGTCGATGAGTTCCAGCAGGCCATGAGCTACGAGCTGGATCTGATGCACGAAGCCCGCAACATCGAGACCTTCCGGCGCCGCCTTGAAGATGAGCCAGAGACTTATTTTCCAGAGGTGTTCTGGCAGGTGACACGCAGCCGTGTACTGGGACTTGAGGAGATCAAGGGCACCCAGTTATCTCACTGGAAGGAAGCAGATCTCAGTGAGGAAGAACGCAAGAAGATTGTTGAAATTGGTGCCGGGAGCATTCTGCGACAGGTACTAGATATCGGCTTCTTCCATGCGGACCCGCATCCGGGGAACATGTTCTGGCTTTCTGATCAGCGGCTCTGTTTCATTGATTGTGGCATGGCTGGTCGCGTGGACAGTGAGACTGTCAACGAACTGGCCAATCTGCTTTACGGTGTTTCATCAAACAACATCGACAAGGTGTATGAGGCCTTCATCGGATTGGGCAACGTTCGGGAAGAATCAATTTCCCCTCGTGCGGTCCGTCGTGATCTTCAGGATTTCATGGATCAATTCACCGGTGTCTCCTTCGAGAAGATTCAGATGTCTGCGGTCCTGCAGGCATTCTCTGACGGCCTCCGGAAGCATCACAT
This sequence comes from Phycisphaerales bacterium, assembly GCA_029242715.1. Classification (GTDB taxonomy): domain Bacteria; phylum Planctomycetota; class Phycisphaerae; order Phycisphaerales; family SM1A02; genus UBA1668. The sequence continues at coordinate 172,811 of JAQWTL010000007.1, read as the reverse complement.
CCAGTGTCCTGGCGACATCGTGCTGATGATCAAGGCCCTTTCCACAATTGAGGGTGTTGGCGAGGATCTGGATCCTTCATTCGATCTGGTCTCCTTTGCTCGTCCTCACCTCGAGGCGCTGGTCAAGAGGCAGTACTCCCGTGAAGCCATCTGGGCCAGACTGAAGAATTCTTCAACCAGGTACCTGAAGCTTGTCGAGGGTTTGCCTGGACGGGTCTCGACGATCCTGGATCGTTTTTCCCGGAACGACATTCGTGTGTCGCTTGATGTTGAAGGTATCGAGCGACTCAACCGAACCGTTCACCATTCCAGCCGGCAGATCTCTTATACGTTGCTGATTGCAGCCATGATCATGGCGTCATCTGTTCTGGTTCTGGCAGACAGCCGTGTGACAGGTCACTCGTTCCTCGGATGGATCGGATTTATCGGTTTCCTGTTCTCATTCCTGATGGCTGCGTTCGTTCTTCTTGAAAATGTCCTTCGAAGGAACAAGTAACAACAGCTCAGGAATTGAATTCGTCGCGTGCGCGGAGGCGTCTGACAGGATCCTGCTTGCGTGATGAATCACCCAGTCGCACTCTGGTGTCGGTGGCTCGATCCCACCGCTTGTGGTAATCGGCGATCTGGATTTTGCTGTACTGGGATCTGCAGCGATAGCACTGCAGCCGTGTTCGAGCAAAGAAGAGGATGGCAACGTCCAGAAGCAGCACGCCGGTCATGCCGATCAGAATGGCAATGTCGGTCACGAATCCAAGTACGCCGATGAGGCTTAACGCAAATGCCAGGACGATCACGAAAGGGGTGATCTGGGGAAAGGTCTTCTGTTGAAAGAGGTCCTCGCTTCCGCAGATGATGCACCGCCGCAATTGGCCTGCGTCATCAAATGCCCGTTCCCAATCGAGGAAGACCTCCTCGCCGGTATCGATGGTCGTGACACGTGCCGGGCTGGTATCAGCATCGGCATCGATTTCGCCGACTCGGCGTCTGTCCAGCTGGCGCACAACCACTCGCATGGCAAGGAATAGTACGAGTCTGCCGACTTTCGTGACGAGTGGCCCCTTGGAGGGACCTTTGTGGGGACAGAACGAGCGTGCGGGGTATAGTTCGGGGATGCTGAATTGGATTCCAAGGCTCCAGGGTCGGTTCATCGTCTTTGATGGACCCGACGGCTCTGGGAAAAGCACCCAGTTTCGACGCTTCTCGGCGTGGCTGAAGTCACATCAGCTGCCACTGACGGAGCTTCGTGAGCCTGGGGGCACTCCCATCGGAGAGCGGATTCGGGAAGTCCTGCTGGATGTCGCTCACGAGGAGATGACGATCACCTGCGAGATGCTGCTCTACATGGCCAGCCGAGCTCAGATCGTTGAGGAGGTGGTTCGGCCTGCGTTGGAGCGAGGGGATCTCGTCCTGGCAGACCGTTTCATCAGCAGCACGCATGCCTACCAGGGATCAGGAGGCGGTCTTTCAAGAGATGCCATCGATCATGTCGGTCAGGTTGCTGTCGGGGACTTGATGCCAGATCTGACAATCATCTTTGATGTCGATCAGGAAACGGCAGCGCATCGATTGAATCCACTTCTTGATCGCATGGAACGCAAGGGAGAGGTCTTCCATTCACGTGTTCGAGAGGGGTATCTCGAACTGGCGCGCAGGGAACCTGAACGTGTCGCCGTTATCGACGCCCGATCGGACGAGGACGCGGTCTTCGAACTGCTGCTGGAAACACTGCGAGTCCGTCTCGAAGCCATGCCGAAGCCGGCTATCAAGCAGGGCTCTTCAGCTCCCAGGGTTGCCCGGTCGTCTCCAACGTCTTCCTGATGGCTTCATGCATATCGTCGGATTTGTCTACGGCACGCCGCTGGATTGAGGCACCACTGCCTTCTTCGAGAATCTTCTCCACGTAGCCAAGTTCTTCGACACAGCCAAGCCGTTCAGATACCGGTTTGCACAGGTCAAGGAGCAGCCGTGCTTGCTGTCTTGCCGGGATGGCCAGCATCGTGTCCGGATCGGCCAGTGTCGCATCGAGCCCATATCGGGCCGCATGCCATTTGTTCTGACGAGCAATCATCGGATGGCAATCCACCAGATACATGCCCCTGTCGATTTCGGCCGAGAGGCCAGCAACGATGCACTGGGTCATCGCGACCAGTCCCAGCAGGTGTTCCATGCTGATGGGCGTATCCATGACCCGGACCTCAACGGTTCCGAATCGGGCCACGGGGCGGACATCCCACCAGATTTCACGTGGGGAGTGGATGAAATCGGTAGCGATCAGGTGATCAGTCAGCCAGTTGTATTCCGACCAGTTCCGCATCGTTTCCGGAAGCCCAGCTGTCGGAAGTGATTCCATCACCTTGGATCGATACGAATGGAGCCCCGTGTTTCGTCCACACCAGTGCGGAGAGTTGGAAGAGAGTGCCAGAAGTACTGGAAGATGTCTCAGTAGCCGGTCGCACATCTGGATTGCCTTGTCGCCTGAATCCAGTCCAACATGAACATGCAGGCCAAACACAACCAGGCGACGAGCTACGAACTGCATGGTGTCCATGAGCCATTCGTAACGATCATCATCAGTGAGTTGCTGATCTTTCCAGTGACTTGTCGGGTGTGTTCCGCTCCAGAGGAGCGTGCTGCCAAGTTCATCGGCGGTTTCGTAACCCCATTGCAGTTTCTCAGAGAGATCCCGCCGAACATCAGCCACCGTGTTGCATACGCCGGTGTTGAACTCCAGGTAGCTGCGCATGAATTCCGGTTTGACGCAATCCTCCCATTCAGCAGGGCGTCGTTTCAGAATCTCCGGAACATCCATGGTGAGTTCAAGGCTTTCCTTGTTGATCAGTCCAAGTTCGATCTCGACACCTAGGGTGTGATTTGAATTGGGGGTGAATCGTTGGGCCATGGTGGCTTCCTCTGAGGTACTGGGACAGGATGGTCCGAATCAGAACGGTTTGTCGGCCGAGCCGTTGCGCATGGATGCCATGCCCCGAATCGCGGCGCCTGCCAGGAGGCGGGCACCAATGGGCAGTGCTGTTTCATTAATATCGAATCTGGGCGAATGCAGAGGCTGGCGGTCGGCTTCGGGTCCGCTTCCGGTTCCCAGTCGGGCCATGGAAGCAGGGACATGTTGCTGGAAGTAGGCAAAGTCTTCTCCGCCGAGACTAGGCAGATCAATCTGGATGATGCCTTCGTTGCCAACAACATTCTGGGCCGCATGTTCAATCAGCTGGTTTGCGCCATGGTCATTGTTCGTGGCAGGCGATCTGTAGGGGTATTCGATGGAAACCGTACAACCTGTTGCTTCACAGGCCGCTCGCAGGCACCGATCGATTGCCTGGCGGACTTTTTGTTCGTCTTCCAGGCGACCTGCTCGCAAGGTGCCGCAGATGACGGCTTCGTCCGGAATGGCATTGAATGCATTTCCAGCATGAATGCTCGTGACGCTCAGGCACATCGGGTACCGGCTGTCCATGCTTCGTGGGGCCAGTTGGTAGAGCATTGACACAGCATTGATTGCAGCAGGTACCGGATCAATCACCTCATGAGGCCGCGCCGAATGACCGCCTGCACCAGTCAGGGTGATTCGAAATGTGCTCATGTGGGAAGTGATCGGCCCAGTTCGGAGCCCGACCTGGCCTACATCCAGAAATGGATCGCAATGCAAGGCGACCATTCCCGAGACTCCGTCAAGGACACCAGCTTCGATCATGTCCCTTGCGCCCGTGGCCGTTTCTTCGGCCGGTTGAAAAACGAAGCGGACGTTGGCCGCCAAGTTTGCGGATTCAAGGTCTGATCGATGGGCAGCCAGGCTTTCGGCAGCGAAGAGTGCCATGGTCGTGTGGGCGTCATGTCCGCAGGCATGGCAATGGCCCTCTATCGTGGACCGCCAGGGAACATTCTTTTCGTCATCGATTGGGACACAGTCGATATCAGCACGAACAGCCATCCAGGCATCATCTGGTGCGCCGACATGAAGGTCCGCAACCACGCCAGTACCAGGAAGCGGTCTCAGTTCCAGTCCATGTTTCTGCAGTCGCTCGGCCAGGCACGCTGTCGTGCGATGTTCCTGGCCTGCTGGTTCCGGATGAGCATGAAGATCACGGCGAAATGCGACCATGTCTTCCTGTGCAGTGCCCAGGTTCGTGCCAATCTTGCGACAGACTTCTTCTGGGAAACCTGAACTCGAGCAATCTGTTGTCTGGTTAGTCATGGTCATGTGTGATGAAACTGTATACAGACTATTCCGAAATCAGTTCCACTTCACGACGATCTTGCCGAACTGTTCTCCGGCCTCCAGTCGCTTCCAGGCAGAGGCACCCTGAGGGGCCTCCACAATCGAGTCGATTACCGGTTTCAGGGCTCCGGATTTGAACAGGGAGGTTGTCTGCCTGAATTCATGCATATCTCCCATGGTGGATCCGATGATCGACAACTGGTTCCAGAAAATACGCATCAGGTCAGTCTTGGCATGAGGGCCGGTTGTGGCCCCACAGGTCACCATGATCCCGCCTCTGGTCAGGGACTGAATGACGGAGGCATGAATGGCCTTGCCAACGGATTCCACGCAGACGTCCACGCCTCGTTTGCCGGTGATCCTGCGAACCTCTCGGGACCAGTCTTCGCCTTCATCAAGAATCCCGTGGTCGGCTCCAAGCTCTGCTGCACGGTCGAGTTTCCATTGGTGTCTGGAGGTGACGATTGTGCGGCATCCGAGATGGCGAGCGATATTGAGTGCGGCCAATGCCAGTCCGCCGCCAATACCTGGGATGAGGACCCACTGACCTGCATGCAGGGAGGCGCGTGTCATGAGCATTCGCCACGCTGTCAAGTGGGCCAGTCCGTAGGCGGCAGCTTCAACTGGATCATGGTCTCCAACATCCAGGGCATTGGTTGCCGGGACTGTGAAGTATTCAGCATGGCATCCGGGCAAGGTCTCACCAATCATGTGAAGGATCGGAAAGGCGGGAGAGTGTTCCGGGTGCGGATCGTGTTCAGCAGGAACGGCTGCATTGATGATTATCCGGCGATCAAGCCAGACGTCATGGACATCTTCACCGACTGCCACCACGCGACCGCAGCCATCCGAGCCGCTGATTCTTGGAAAGGTTTCTGCGCCGGGAAGTCCTCTTCCAACCCAGAGATCCAGGTGGTTGAGGGCAGAGGCTTCTGTCTTGACCAGAAGCTCACCAGGCTTGAGGACGGGATCCGGGTGGTCTTCTACGAACTTGATGTTCGGAGAAACGGGGCTTCCCTGTTGTTCAATTCGCAACGCTTTCATCTGTGCATTCTCACGTCGTGTGGCAGCCGTTGTTTATCAGGAGATCTCGGGTACGTGTGATACCGTCATGTTCCGAGAGGGTTTCACCCTCATATTCGATTCCAACCCAGCCCTCATAGTTGGCAGAACGTGCAATGGCCAGCATGCGGGAGAAATCCGTTCCGGTTTCTTCACCACTCTCATCAAAGTCATGGCTTTTGGCACTCAGTGCGCGGGCATAGGGAATCAACTCGGTGACACCCTTGTAGCGGTCGTACTCTTCACGGGTATCCCAGTCGAGAATGAAGTTGCCGAAGTCAGGAAGAGTTCCGAGTCGCGGGTGATCTACGGCTACGACCAGTGATGTCAGCCAGGCGCCATTACTTGAAAGGCCGCCATGGTTCTCGATGATGACATCAAGCTCAAGTTCTTCGGCATGGGGGAGCAGCATGTGGAAACCGCGAACGCAGCGGTCGCGCTGTTCATCCGGCGTGCCTTCAGATTGCGCATTTACTCGAATGCTGTGACACCCCAAGGTTCTGGCGGCTTCCAGCCATTTCCGATGGTTGGCAACGGTTTCCTGAAGGGCTGCATCATCCGGTGCACCCATCGCGCCTTCGCCATCGACCATGATCAGCAGGCTCTCGACTCCGTGATCAGAGGCTCTTGACTTCAACTCAGCAAGGTAACTCTGGTCATCAGCCTTGTCCTTGAAGAATGAGTTGACATACTCGACACCTCCGATGTCCCAGTTTTCACGTGTCGTCTTGGCGAAATCAAGTGGATCCAATTCGCCATTTCGGATGGTCCGATGCAGTGACCATTGGGCCAATGAAATGGGGTACTTCGTGGAATCCTGTGTCATGCTCTTCTTCTCCGTCGCGATTTCTTTTGAGGTAACGCATGCGTGGAGCACGCTGGTAGCCGCAATGCCTGCTGCGCCCTGCAGCAATGTGCGTCGGCTGGTCTCCCGCGGTGTCATGACAACTGCTCCTGGGCCCAACGGTAAGCATTGTCGATGGCATCTTTGGCGCACTCGGGCTTGGAACCACCTGCCTGCGCCATGTCAGGTCGGCCACCACCTCCACCCCCACAGAGCCCGGCAACGTGCTTGACCCAGTTGCCCGCCTTCAGACCACGTGCAATAAGGCCTTCTGGAACACGTGCAACCATGACGACCTTGCCGGCATCCTGGTCGGTTCCAAGAAGCAGGCACGCCGCTTCTGGATGTCGATTCCGAATCGTATCCATGGCGGCCAGAAGATCATCCCGTTCGATGACAGCTTCCAGGAGACTGGTCACGATCTCGCCATCTGCCTGGTCTGCTATCTCACGAGCCATGTTTACAGCATCTTCACGAGAAGATTTGGCGGCAGATTTGCGGGCAGCCTTGACTCGCTTGCGAAGCGAATCGATTGATTGCTTGATGGTTGTTCGATCAAGCAGTCCAAGCGTCTCCTCATCGGAGCGCCGCACAAGATCATCCATTCGTTCAAGAAGTTTCGCATCTTCACATGCAGAGGCATCATCCAGATCTGTTTTCAGGCGTTGTCCATTCTCCAGCGCGGCAGTAGCAGCACTGCCTGTCAGGGCCGCGATGCGACGTATGCCGGCTGCCAGTGCCTGCTCTTGAAGAAGGACGAAGTGGCCCGCTTGTGCAGTGCTGTCAAGATGTGTTCCACCACAGAACTCGATGGAGTGTTGCATCCATTCAGAATTGTCGGGCCTCTCGACAAGATCAGCTACAGCGGCGCCGATACTGACGACTCGTACGGGATCCGGGTAACGCTCTCCGAAGACCGCGCGAACGCCAGTGATCTTCTGAGCGGCCTCCAGTGGAACTTCTGCGGCATGCACGGCATGGTCGCCAGCAATAGCGTTCTGAACACACACTTCGATGCGGGCGAGTTCTTCAGGCGTCGGAGCTGATGAATGAGAGAAGTCGAAACGCAGCCGATCATCCGAAACAAGCGAGCCTTTCTGCTCGATTTCACTGCCCAGAACTTCGCGGAGGGCATGGTTGAGCAGGTGTGTCGAGGTGTGGTTGGACTCGATGTTCTGGCGTCGGGGGGCATCGATAGAAGAGCGGACGTCATCGCCGGCGGCTAATCCATTGCCACTTCCTTCGTGCAAGACGAAGCTGCCGAATCGCTGGGTGTTTGTCACATGGAAGCTGTTGTTGCCAGCAGCCAGCTCACCCATGTCACCAATCTGGCCGCCCTGTGTCGCATAGAAAGGTGTGCGATCAAGGATCAGTCCGACAACATCATCGCCTTCAAGGCGATCAATGAACTTGTTGCCGTTCCAGATGGCGACAATACGACTCTCTGAAGATTCACAGGAGTACTTCAGTTCATCATCCGTGCCCGCGACGCCATCTTTTTCAAGCTGAGCCATGGCATCAGGTGGAAGCATGAGGTCGTGTGTGGAATCATCAGTTGCTCGTGATCGAGCCCGGGCTGCTTCCATCCGCTTTTCATAATCTTCGCGATCGACTTTCAGTCCGCGCTCGCTCGACATCAGTTCTGTGAGGTCAATCGGAAAACCGAATGTGTCATGCAGAGTGAAGGCGTCCTCGCCGGAGAGGACTTTTCCACTTGCGGCCTGAGCAGCAGCGTCAAAGAGCGCCAGCCCTCGCTCCAGTGTTCGGAGGAATGACAATTCCTCATCACGGATGATTGCAGCGAGTCCTTCAGGATCACGTGCGAGTTCTGGAAAAATGTCGCCCAGGCTTTCCACCACAGAGGGCACAATCCGGCAGAGCAGCGGTTCATGCACTTTGAAGGATTGGTGGACGATACGGACTGCTCTTCGCAGAATTCGACGAAGCACGTAGGCGCGACCCTCGTTGCCTGGCCGGGCGCCATCGGCCAGGGCTACGGCGAGACAACGAACGTGATCGGCTACGACTCGGTAGGCGATATCGACTGGATCTTCGAGACGGCTTCCATAAGGGGGGGCACCAGTGCATTCCTGGATCGCATCGAACAGGGGAGTCCAGAGATCCGTGTCGTAATTGCTGGCTTTGCCCTGCAGGACTCGAACCATTCGTTCGAAACCCATTCCGGTGTCAATGTGTTTTGCAGGAAGGGGTGAAAGCGATCCATCCGGCCCGCGATTGAATTGGATGAAGACCAGGTTGCAGAGTTCGATGACGTCGGGATGATCAAGATTGACGAGTTTGGCGCCTGAACCATCAGGTGTACCGTCGAAATGAATTTCACTGCATGGACCGCATGGTCCAGTAGACCCCATCTCCCAGAAATTTTCTTTTCGACCCCAACGCGTGATGTGATCCGGATCGATGTTCGTGTGTTTCAGCCAGAGTTGTTGTGCTTCTTCATCAGCTTCCGTGCCGTCCTCGGTCGAACCTTCAAAGACGGTGACATAGAGCTTCTCTGGCGGGAGCCCCCAGACTTCAGTCAGGAGTTGCCAGTGCCATGTGATCGCTTCAGCCTTGAAGTAGTCGCCGAATGACCAGGTCCCGAGCATCTCGAAGAATGTGTGGTGATAGGTGTCTCGCCCAACATCTTCAAGATCATTGTGTTTGCCACCGGCCCGAATGCACTTCTGGGTATCCACTGCTCGGGTATAGGGGCGTGTGCCCTGGCCGAGAAAGACATCCTTGAACTGATTCATCCCGGCATTCGTGAATAGGAGAGTGGGGTCGTCAAGTGGCACCACTGGGGAGGAAGGCACGATCGTGTGGTCGGCCTTCTCTGCAAAGAAGTCGATGAAGTCGCGACGGATCTCCTTGGCGGTTCTGGTCCTGGCCTGGTTCGGATCGGTCTGGTCTGCCATCATTTATCCTGCGTAGGTCGGTGGGTTTGCCGGCTTCTCAACGTGATATCGCAGTGTACAGATGGGGCCTCCATTGGTAGCTGAGAAGGCATCCAGTAGCTCGTAGCAATGCCTTCAATGGCGTGTTGGCCGCCAGAGGTCCGATCAATCAGAATCCAGCAGGAAGCGGTATCCTCGTTGTAGTTGCAGGAGTGACAGCCCATGCCCAGTCGTCGACCCCTTGTCGGGGGCAACTGGAAGATGAATACAACCAGGACCGAGGCCGAGATGTTGGCCAAGGCGGTCATAGAAGGTCTTGGAAAAGAGCTTCCAGAGGCCTGTGATATTTGCCTCTTTCCTCCGTTTCCCTGGTTGAGTGCCGTGACGGACCGAGTTGGTTCAGCATCCGTGGCGGTTGGGGGCCAGGATGTATCAGATCATCCAGACGGTGCCTTCACCGGTCAGACAAGTGCCGCCATGCTTCTCGATGCGGGCTGCCGAATGGCCCTGGTAGGACACTCTGAACGCCGACATGGCCTCGGAGAGTCAGATTTGGTTCTGAATGACAAGCTCAAGCAGGCTATTTCATCTGGTTTAGAGGCCATGCTCTGTGTAGGGGAGACGCTGGCAGAGCGGGAGGCTGGCCAGAGCGAGGAAGTCGTGGCTAAACAGGTCAAACAAGGCCTCAGTGGGGTTCCAGCCACGGATCTGGGCCAGATCAGCATCGCGTATGAGCCAGTCTGGGCCATTGGAACGGGCCGTACTGCAGCAGCGGAGGATGCCCAGGCCATGCATTGCAGGATTCGCGCCGACCTTGAGAACCAGTATGATGCTCCGTCCGCCAAGGGCGTCCGTATCGTCTATGGGGGGTCAGTCAAGCCCTCCAATGCGGACGCGATCTTTGCTCAGCCAGATGTGGATGGCGGGCTCATCGGCGGTGCGTCCCTCGATGCAGAGGGCTTTATTGAGATCATCAGGGCTGCCGCATCCATGTCGGCCTCCTGAACACGGCTTCGGCCCAACTGGAACCTGCGAGCGACGACGTCCATGACAACGACCTACCTCATCCTCACGGCCATCTTCATCATCGTGTCGGTGGCCTTGATTCTGATCATTCTTGTTCAGCGACCAGCAGGAGGCGGCCTTGCCGGCGCCTTTGGTGGTGCTGGAGGCGGTGGAACCGAGAGCGTCTTTGGCGGTCGAGTCGGGGATGCCCTGACAGTCATGACCGTGATTGGCTTCTGTGTCTACCTTGGCCTGGCAATTACGCTGAACCTCTTGGACACCCGTAACACAGCACCGGCGCCACCTCCGAATCTGGAAGAGACACTGCTGCCGTATTCAGAGACGGATCCATTTGAAGTGCCTGCCGATGGTGAGGTAGCTACACCAACATCTGCTCCTTCTACATCAACAGGTGAAACGCCTGCTGAAGACGGAGTCTTCCAACCCAGCACAGGCGTCGCTCCATCCGATTCAACCACCACGCCTGATGGCGAAGGTGGCTGAGCCGTGATTCGATCAATGACGGGATTTGGTACCGCCTCGGAACTGGTGGATGGCTGTCGTTACGTGGTCGAGATCCGTGCAGTCAATGGTCGTTATCTCAAGTGCCATGTGCGGCTGCCTGAAGAACTGCAGGGCATTGAATCGGGGCTTGAGGAAATCGCCTCCAAACTGCTGGATCGAGGATCGGTCACCGTTACGGTTCGTATCGGCGGTGCCGCCTTGGAGCCAGTCGCCGTCATCAACCCTGATGCAGTGAAACATTATCTGGGCCAGCTCAAGCCTCTGGCAGAAGGCCTTGGGATGGAGGTTCAGCTTGCTGATGTCCTGTCTCTGCCCGGTGTGTTCACCAGTGAGGATGAAGAGCATCGAAGAAACAAGGCCAATCCCGTATTGCAGCGATTGGTCAAGGCGGCCTGTGGCGATCTCGACCTGATGCGGCGACGCGAAGGGGAGGCGTTGCAATCAGAATTGACATCAATCCTGGCGGAAATTCGAGCGGCGCTTGAACTCGTACGCGAACGTTCGCCCATTGTTGTCAACCTCTATCAGGAACGGCTGCGGCAAAGAATGGAGACCTTGCTTTCAACAGTAGGAAGTACGGTGGGGTCGGAGGATCTGGTTCGAGAAGTGGCAGTCTTTGCAGAGCGGTCTGATATCGCCGAGGAAGTATCACGTCTCGGAGGCCACCTCGATCATTTCCAGGAACTGATGTGTTCGGATTCAGAGGAACCAGTTGGCCGCACGCTGGATTTTCTTGCACAGGAAATGCTGCGTGAGACCAACACTATTGGAAGCAAATGCCTTGATAGCGAGGTCAGCCGTAGCACCGTACTCATCAAGGGTGCCGTTGACCGCCTCAAGGAGCAGGTGCAGAACATCCGATAGGCTCCCGCATCCGGAGTGGAGCTTCTTGTGGCAAGCAAGATGAGTGAGACAGCCGGTGGACGCCAAGATGGCTCGGAACTGAAGACCGAAGAGGTCATCAGTGTGCTTTCTCATTATGACATCGGGGAAACCAGAAGCATCCGTGTGTACTTTCGAGGGTCCAGCAAGTCTCCCAAGGCGCTGATCGAGTCGGATACCGGCAAGTTCATACTGAAGCGACGGGGTCCTGGCAGGGATGATCCGCGACGAATCGTCTATGAGCATGCTGTTCATGACCAACTTCGTGATTCCGGCTATCCGGTTGTCGAAATCATGCATTCCAGCCGGAGCAAATCGAAGGTTGTCAGGGCAAGTTCGGGGATCTATGAACTGTTCCGTTACGTCAAAGCATCTCGCTGCGAGGGCAATCCTGTTTCCGTCAAGTGCTGTGGTGAAGCACTGTCGCTGTTTCACGAGAAGCTCATGGAATTCGATGAGCCAAGTCCTCCAGTTCGCGGCTTTCATGCAATTACGGATATCCAGCAGCATATTGAACGTTATGCGAAGACTCACAAGTCGCGCGGGCGCCGCGCATGCAGAACAATCATCGATTACTACATGGAGGCTGCGCAGAAGGTAGATCAAATGGGTTGGGATCAATGGCCCAAGACAGTCGTACATGGCGACTGGCATCCGGGCAATGTTCTCTTCGGAGAGGATGGTGATGTTCTTGCTGTTCTCGACTTCGACGCAGTGAGGTGGGAAACGCGGACCAGTGATATTGCATCCGCAATTCTGCATTTCGGCCGCTATGTATCTGCCTTGAGAACAGACGAGGCCTCCACATGGCCAGTCAACGTTGATGCCTCGGCTGCCTGCGCATTGATGAAGGGGTACATCTCGAAGTCACGTCATCTGCCTACAGCCATGGAGATTGCTGCAATTCCATCGTTGATCATCGAAGCCCTTGTCATGGAGACGATGCCGGTCCTGATTCAGGATGGGCAATTTGCTCATATGGATGCTCTATCCACTCTGACCGAGGTTGTTTCATCAATCGAGCGTATTCGATCCGATTCCGGGCGACTCATATCCAGTCTTGGGGCTATTGTTAAGTGAGATGAGTTTACGGTTGTTCATCATGTGCCTGATCATCCTGGGTGGTTTGTCGACCTCCATGCTTGGAGACACCCCTGCGCCATTGAAGCCGGATGCAATTATCGACCCAGCCTCTCGACTGAATCAGTACATCGAGGCGATGAACTCGGATGAGTGGCATGTACGGAAAACTGCAACCACCCAGTTGGCTCGAGACCAACGAATTTCAGAGCAACTGATTGAGCAGCGTCTTGCACACAGATCACTTGACCAGGAGCAGAGGCTGCGATTGCTTCGCGCTCTGGAGACACGGTTGTTGCTGTTGCCTCGTGGCGCCATCGGGATATCGATGAAACGGCACATCACCAATTTCACGGACAAGGATGGTAATGAGGTCCGAGGTGTTGAGATCGTGGAACTTCTCCCCGGAATGCCTGCAGAGGAACATCTCCGTGTTGGTGATGTTCTCGTCTCGATTGAAGGGCAGCCATTTGAGCAATCCGATCAGGTCTCGACACTCATCAAGCAGTATTGGCCAGGTGATGAAGTCGAGTTGGAGATCGCACGTGATGAGCCTGCTGACGCAGCCGGTTCTCCTCGACGCAGCCGTATCCTGAAGATCAAGATCAAACTGGGCTCCACGGATCAACTGGCAACCAGATCTCGCACGAATCCCATTCCTTCTGGCGACCGGGCATACGCTGAACAGAGAATACGTTCGCTCTACCAGCAGTATTCCCCACTGGTCAGAAAGTTGCAGCCCCCGTTGAACCTTCCGGGCGAGGAAAATGTCGGATCGATTCCGATGGGGATCGATCCGGAACTCATCCTCCAGCAGATTCGTGATGATCGGTTTGCCATGGAACAGAACGTTCCCGGGAGTCTCACGCCTGAGGCGTTTCATACCAAGTGGGAGACGTATGTTCGGTCGCTTTCCGATCTGCTGGAATCAAATTTCCTCAGTCCGGAAAGCCGAGAAGTCATCGAGCAGCTTCGTTCCAGGGTTCTGGAACTGATTGATATCGAGGACTGACGCTTTCTGATCCGGCTGGGATCAGAACATGAAGAAGATGACGAACCCCAGGATCGTCAGGCCCAGCAGTATCAATCCTCCGATCGCGACAACACGCAACCAGCCTGGCGGTTGGATTGGAATACTGGTCAAGGGAAGATCGTCCGTTCGGCTTCCGAGATCAACCTGGTCCCAGTCAATCTCAGCAGCGTCTTCACGAGCATCTTGGATTGTCAGCCGAGCAAGTTCGAATTGAGATTCAGGAACGAGGACCGGGATGGTCTGCTGGGGTGAACCAGAATACGACTGTATGTTTCCAGTGAGCCGTTGAGACCCCGTATTGGAGACGGTTGCCTTGATGTCATAGTCTTTGAGGAGTGCGACCAGAGCATGTGCAGCGAAAGCAGACTTGCACTGTTCGACAGCCACGTATTTTTCACGAGGGTTCTTGTTACTCATGAAAGATCCATTCTGCGAGCCAGTTCATTCACGCCATCGGGGCCATGCGGGCCTTCAGGAAGCATGACACACCAGCTTGAAATCATTTCTGCATTGACATCATGCCGATCTCCAATCGAAAGCCCTTCTGAGCCTGGTGGAGCATGCAGCAGTTCAGCGACTACGGGATCATTTGCCTGGACTACCTTCAACCAGAGGTGGTGCGTGTCCTCATCAGTGCCTTCCGGAGGAACGAAAGGTATTTGCACAAGGCAATCGATTGAATCACAGAATTGCCTGCAGAAAGCAGTGAAGGTCTTCCATGAGGTCTGAGCTTGCTTGGTTTCCCGTGCCATGCAGCGAGTTGAACGGTACATCGAGAGCTGTGAGCCAGACAATGCCTGGAGCGTTCCGGAAGCATCTGTGCCGCCTCGATCACGCAACACGGCAGTAGGTGTTTCGATATCGGGATCGAGCTGGCAATTTTCGGCAGTCTCAAGCTGGATCTCCAGGCCCGTGCCGATTTGAATGATTTGACCTGGAGCAGGCAGTGGTTGTTCAAGACACAGGCTGGCGACACCATCGACGAGCATCAGCGCCTGCTGATGAAGCGATTGAGGCACGTCAGTGACGGCAATTTCAGCTCGACCGCATCGATGCAGTCCACGGGTCTGGAATCGCCAGCAATCAGGCGAGGTTTCCAGAGCTTCTGTTACCCAGAGCACACGATCGGGTGGTTCAACGCCATCGCCGAGGAATGCTTCTGTCAGGCCATCACCAGAAAGAACGCGATTGGTGACGACATCCCAGGCAAAGTGCGCTTCACCCGCTGCACCTGCCAGCAGCCTGAGCAGATTGATATAGACGGTCAGTGGATCGGCGGGATGCAGAAGGCCTTCAATTCCGATCAGGCAAGGACAATCTGTCAGTGGAATACCAAGGCCATCGTCATCGGTTCTTGCGGCAGCAAAGAACAAGAGAGGCGTTGAAATTCCGGGAACCATTACCTGGGCCAGCCATTGTTGATGTGGTGGCGTATCCAGGTACGCGACTTCAACGGCTTCGCCAATGAAATCTGCCAGGGCATGCATGGCCTCTTCTGCAGGAATGAGTTCACTGGTCCCAATCAGCAGCCCGGTGGGTGCAGGGGGATCCACCATCCAGGCAGCATCGGGCAGGTGCGAGATGTCGAAGAGCGGCAGAAGAGCCATGATTGTCAGGTAATGATATTGACGATGCGGCCGGGAACCACGATGACCTTTCGAACGGTCGCATCCTTGAGCAGTTCGGCGATACGTTCATCGGCCAAGGCTGCTGCCTGGATGGTGGACTCGTCTGCATCTGAGGCAATGGTGATCTTGGAGCGGACCTTGCCCTTGATCTGTACGGGCATCTCAAGTGTCTGATCAATCAGCATCGATTCATCGACTTCGGGCCAGCTTGCCAGGGCAATTGAGGACTCATGCCCCAGCCTGTGCCAGAGTTCTTCCGCGATGTATGGGGCCATCGGAGCAAGGACTTTCACAAGCCGGCCAAGTTGGTCAGAAGTGAGTCGACCGGTTGATGTCGCTTCGTTGGTGAATTCAATGAGAGAAGCGATGGCTGTGTTGAAAGCCAGTCTTTCAAAATCCTTTTCGACTCGTCTGATGGTTCGATGCAAGGCACGTTCAATGGAATCATCCGGATCATCAGCCAGTTGCAGTTCGCCAGTATGTTCATCAACGGCGAGTCGCCAGAATCGCTGAAGGAAGCGGAACACGCCGACGATATCGCGAGGATTCCATGGCTTGCTTGCTTCCAGCGGACCCATGTACATCTCGTAGAGCCGCAGTGTGTCTGCCCCCCAGGATTCAATGACCTCGTCCGGATTGATCACATTGCGAAGCGACTTGCTCATCTTCGCGATGATGCGTTTGACCTGCTTGCCTGTGGCTGTTTCGATGAAGGTATCGGCTGAGGGTTCTTCAACCTCATCTACGGGAACAAGTGAACCATCCTGGCGTTGATAGGCCCAACTTGTGAGCAGGCCTTGATGGAAGAGCTTGCGGAATGGTTCAGGAGATGACACATGACCGAGGTCGTAGAGCATCTTGTGCCAGAATCTGGCGTACAGCAGATGGAGGACGGCATGTTCAGCGCCGCCGATGTAGAGATCCACGCCATCATGCAACCAGTAGTGCTCTGCTTCCTTGTCTACGAACCGTGTGGTGCACGCAGGACTGCAGTAGCGAAGGTAGTACCAGCAGGAACCGGCCCACCCAGGCATCGTATTGGCTTCCCGCGTGACGGGAGTGTCGGGTGGAAGCAGTTCGGGGTCTACGCCAGCTTCGCCTGCCGTTGTATGCAACCAGTCGGTTGCTTTGGCAAGGAGTGGTTGGGGGTCTTCCGATTCGGCTGGGGCAAAGTCTTCCAGCGCAGGCAGTTTTACCGGGAGATGGTCGTTGGAGATTGGCCATGTGCGTCCATGTTCGTCATGAACAATGGGGAAGGGTTCGCCCCAGTAGCGTTGTCGTGAGAACAGCCAGTCGCGCAGTCGGTAGCGGACACGGCTTTCACCTCGCGATTCCTGTTCGATCCATTCAATGACGGCATCTCTTGCTTCTGAGGATGTCTTGCCATCAATATTCAGGAATGAGCTGCTTGAATTGATCGCGATTCCATCACCAGTGACGCAGGCAGCCTGATCATCCTGATTGCTGATTTTGACGACCGGGCGAATTGGCAGTTCGTAACGAGTTGCAAATGCTGCATCGCGCTCATCGTGGCCGGGGACAGCCATGATAGCGCCGTGCCCATATCCCATCAGGACATAGTCGGCGACCCAGACAGGGATGGATTCACCTGTGGCAGGATTGATCGCTGAGATTCCAAGAGGGACTCCAGTCTTTTCCTGCTGATCAGCCATCCTGTCAACATCCGCACGGGAGGCGGCTTCTGTGACATAGCTTGCCAATGATTTCGCATCAGTATCTTCAGGAGGATTCTCGAGGATGGTCTGGACCAGAGGATGTTCAGGTGCAAGCACCATGAAAGTCACACCGAAGAGCGTGTCGGGGCGTGTTGTGAATACTCGAATAGGCGCTTCCAGATCACAGGCGAAATCGATGTCAGCGCCTTCGCTTCGTCCAATCCACTCTGCCTGCATGCTGCGGGTTGATTCCGGCCAATCGACGGTTTCGAGATCCGCGAGGAGCCGGTCTGCATAAGCGGTTATCCGGAACATCCACTGTCGAAGAGGCTTTCGGATGACGGGGTGCCCACCGCGTTCACTTCGGCCATCAATGACTTCTTCATTTGCCAGGGCCGTCCCCAGGCGTGGGCACCAGTTCACGACCTGCTCAGACAGATAGGCCAGTCTTTGGTCATCGATGTAGGCCTGCTGCTCATCCGCATCGAGCGTCTTCCATGAGCGGCCATTGGCATCCTGGCGACCAGCTTCGAGTTCGGAAACCAGTTCATCAATGGGGCGTGCTCGGTCAGCGTCTTGGTCAAACCATGACGACCATGCCTGCAGCCAGATCCATTGTGTCCATCGGTAGTAGTCAGGATCAATCGTGGCAATTTCTCGAGACCAGTCGAAGCTGAAGCCAATGGCATCGAGTTGCTGCCTGTAGGTTTCAATCGCAGATCGAGTCGTGTCTGCGGGATGTATGCCGGTGGTGATCGCATACTGTTCCGCAGGCAGGCCAAAGGCATCCCAACCCATGGGATGAAGGACGTTGTGTCCTTTCATCCGCTTGAAGCGAGAAATGATGTCGCTGCCGATGTATCCGATTGGATGGCCTACATGGAGCCCAGCACCTGATGGGTAGGGAAACATGTCCATGCAGAAGTACTTCGGACGCGAGGCGTCGAAGTCCGGTTCACCTGGATTGGCAACGCGGTACGTTCCATCTGTTTCCCATCTCGTCCGCCAGCGGCGTTCAAGATCAGTGGCCAGTGATGCGGTGTACCGCTGTGGTGGCGTTGTTCCCGGAGGGTCTGGAATGGTGGCTGTTTCAGACATGCCAATAGCTCCGTAGGCAAAGGGCATGGACCCGGCCTTGAACACAGCATGGTACTGCTCACAGGCCTATCAGGCGTTTGCCATCTCCGCCGCGCGTTTGGAAGCGAGTTGGGCAAGATGTCGCTTGGCTTCTCCGACCAGGTAGAAACTACCTGTAATGCAGATCAGATCGTCCCGGCTGGCTGCCTGGGCGGCTGTTTCCAGTGCTGAGGCAAGTTGCGGTTCAACCTGGCAGACCCTGTTGTGCCGTTCAGCAAATCGCTTTGCCAGATCCTCGGGCTCTGCAGCTCTGGGCTGATTGGAGGCCTTGGTGAAGATGATCTTGTCACCTCCCAGGGCAACTTTGTCCAGCAATCCATCAATGTCCTTGTCCTGGCAACATCCGAAGATGCAGATCATGGAATCATTGGGAATGTGAGCGCCAACGGTCCGCATGAGGCATTCCAAAGAAGCGGGATTGTGGGCACCATCCACCAGAATGGCGGGCTTCTGCCAGACACGCTCCATCCGACCGGGAACAGTCGTATCAGCCAGGCCGCGATAGACGATTGATTCTTCGATGGTTTCGCTTTCGCCAGCGATCGAATCAATAGCGGCCAATGCAAGTGCGCAATTGGTCGCCTGATGGCCGCCTGGCAATGGAACCGGCAGATGCATGTACTGGCTGCGGCCAGTGATCAGACAGATGCGTGTATGTGGTCCGAGATCATCAGATACGCAGAAGCGACTGCTGAACTCGATCTCCTTGCTGACGAACCGGATGCTCGTACCAATTTCCTCTGCCTTGGCTCGAAGAACTTCTTCAGCGGCGGGGGCCTGTGGTACCGAGATGACTGGAATGCCTGGTTTCATGATGCCAGCTTTTTCAGCCGCAATTGATTCCAGGTCTTTGCCCAGCAAATGCATGTGGTCATAGTCGACCAGTGTCAGCAATGTGATGTCTGGATGCGTGAGGTTGGTGGCATCAAGTCGTCCACCAAGGCCGGTTTCAATGATTGCAATATCAACTGCCTGCTCGGCGAAGTACTGTATCGCCATGCCTGTAAGCAATTCGAAGTAGGTGGCATCTGGTGTGTGCTTTTCAGCGATCTTGCAGACCTGGCTTGCCAGTGAGGTAAATGCCGACTTCTCGATCATCTGGCCATTGATGGCGATTCGTTCACGGATATCCATCAGGTGGGGGGAGGTGAATGTGCCCACTGTGAAATCAGCATGCTGGAGAATGGAGGCGATCATCGCCACCGTCGAACCCTTGCCGACTGTTCCGGCAATATGAGCGGTCCTGACGGATTCCTGGGGGTTGCCAAGGGCATCCAGCAACTTGGACATACGGTCAAGTTTGAACGTGTCCTTGTCATACTTCACAGAGCGTGCGCGTTCGAGATCCGTCTGCTCAAGCAGATATCGCACGGCTGTGTTGAAGGTTGTGATTTTGCCTGCCTTCATCGGGGTGTGGCGGGCCGATTTGCTACTGGCCCGTCGCGGTGCTCTTGTCCGCCGGGCTGAAGTTGTCTTTTTGTGTTCTGCCATGATCTGAGCCAATGTAGCAAATGTGGGCCTCAAGTTCAAATAAACGATTGTAAACACTTTGTCAACAACGTCTTACGGCGGCCAGGCCGGTAAAAAACAGCGGGTTCTACCCTTGATTCAGGGGTTCTGGACCACTTGATGTCGGCCAAATTCAAATTTGTTTGCCCCTGTTACCATCCCACGCGATGCACGAGGACCTCTCGACCATTCTCATCGATCGTGACAGCATCGCTGAACGCATCGAGGCATTGGCTGCAGACCTGGAAAGAGATTTGCGGGCAAAGGTTCAGGGTTCGGATCTCATTGTGCTGCCCATCATGACTGGCAGTGTGGTCTTCATGGCGGACCTGATGAGGCACCTTCCAATTCCATTTCGCATAGAGCCCGTCAGAGCAATCAGTTATGTCGGTGAAACCACTGTGGCTACTCAGCCAGTCGAGGTTGAAGGTTTTCATGCCCAGTCGTTGAAGGGCTGCCATGTTCTGATTGTTGATGATGTCCTTGATTCTGGTCGCACCATTACATGCCTGCGGGCCATGGCCGAAGAGGCTGGAGCGGCTTCCGTAATGGTCTGCGTACTGCTTCGGAAGGAAACAGCTCCAGATGTGCCATGCGAATTCATCGGGTTCGACATCCCTGATGAGTTTGTCGTTGGTTACGGGCTTGATTACAACGGTCTCTACCGGAACCTGCCGGATATCGGAGTACTCAGTCCGGAAGTACATCAATCCTGAATGGGATTGAACAGGTTCATATCAGCAAGGGTTCAGGAAATTGGTACCGGTATCGTGCCCAATGGCACGATATCCATGAGTAGAGAGTTGGCTGTTGCCCGCTCCGCACCAGGTGCCGGTAAATGATGACTGCTTGTCCGACTCTTCCATTATCTGATGCCATGCCTCACACGCATCAACAACACGATGATCTGGCAGCAACTTCGCAGACCCCGGACCCCGAAAGCATGTCCGGAGGTTTACCCAGGGGCACCATTCGAGGTGATGAATCTGTTGTGCTGGTGCTTCGGCCAAGCTGGTGGTTCATTCTGCTCTATCCAGTTTCATGGATCGTAGGCGTTGTGATCCTTGCGATTCTCGTGACCATTGCCGTCGCTGCGCTTGAAAGCCTGGATGTACTGTCTGCTTCCGCCTGGTGGTTCACCTGGGCAATTGCGATCGGGCTGTCTGCAGTTCTGATTGCCTGGTCTGTTCTTGAAAGACGATTTCGCGTGTACGTGCTGACAACGGATCGCGTATTGACCTGTGCCGGAGTTGTTCGTCGCTCGGTATACGAGACCTCCTTGCTCAACCTGAGACAGACACTGGTTTCAGTCAGCATTCCTGAGCGGTGCACGGGTATTGGAACCCTGTTGTTCGCGACTGCAGGCACGGCTTGCTACGACACCGCTTGGTGCATGCTTGCCAACCCAGGCGTCGCCCAGCAGCAGGTGCAGTCAATGATTCGTCGGGCGATTCGATCTCAAGCAGCCTGAATCAGGCTGGAGACGAGACCGTTTCAAGAACTTGCTGCATGATCCGGCGGGTTGTGAGGGTGTCACCGTCGTGCATGTAGCTTCGGCTGATGATCCGGTGGGAACACACGGGAATGACATTGCTCACGATGTCTTCCGGTATGCAGTAGTCGCGTTGGTCCAGCACTGCTGTTGCGCGTGCAGTCTGGGACAGAGCAAGTGATCCACGCGGACTGAGGCCAACCTGCAAATCATCATGGCTGCGTGTGGCAGTGGCCAAGGCGATGATGTATTCGAGAAGCGAGGGATCAATGCGAACGCCATCGGTCAATTTCTGAAGCCGCAGAACATCTTCGATGCCAATGACCGGCTTCAGTGATTCCAGGATGTTTCTTGCTGGCTGTTGTTCGAGCACCCTGCATTCGTCAGGAGGCGCTGGATAACCCAGGGCAATGCGCATCAGAAAACGGTCGAGCTGGTTCTCGGGAAGGAAGTAGGTTCCCTCGAACTCATAAGGATTCTGTGTGGCAACCACCATGAACGGCTCTGGTAGCGAGCGGGTTACACCATCAATCGACACCACGTTTTCACTCATGGCTTCAAGCATGGCCGATTGTGTTCGAGGTGTTGTCCGATTGATCTCATCTGCCACTACGACATTGTGAAAGATGGGGCCGGCTTTGAAGTGGAAGTCACTCGTATCGCGGTCGTACACGGTAATCCCGGTTACGTCAGCAGGAAGCAGGTCAGGGGTGCACTGGATCCTGGAGAAGGAGCCCTGGATCGATCTGGCAAGGGCGCTGGCAAGAACGGTCTTCCCAACACCCGGAACATCCTCGATCAGGACGTGTCCACGTGCGAGGATGCAGGTCAACAGTCGATCTACGGCCGTTGTGTTGCCAAGGTAGACCGACGTGATATTGTCACGAAGTTGATTCAGGGCATCCGTATTCATGCCCGTCCTCCCATGGTGAGTGACATCCCGGTTTGCCGGGTTTGGACAATGGGCCGCGTTTGGCCTTGAAGGAATGTGAGTATAGCCGTGTCAGGTCGGTTGAGATCCAGGAGACACCCCCCTGGAACAAACGTGATTGGAATGCAGTTTCCTTGGAATCTACGCATGTTGACATTCTGATCGGAAGCGACGGCCCGGAGCGGCTGGAGGGACGCGCCATCAGGCTACCTCTTCCATGCAAGCAATGCCGGTACGACCTTCAGGGATTGCCTGCTCTGGCGGCATGTCCAGAGTGCGGGCTGCCGGCAAGCCGATCACTTGAAGCCATCATTGATCCGACGACACATCGACTCCCTCCTTTACTGGCACCAAAGGTTGTGGGCAATGCTCTGCTGAGTCTCGCCATTCTGAGTTTGCTCGCTTGTGTTGCCATGATTGTGATGATTCTCGCTCATCTCCCCTGGATTACAGGCGGTCTGTCAAGGGCGGCATACTGGTTTGATTCTGCGGGAATTCTGATCAGTTTGATTTGTGGGCTGATTGCCGTTTGGCCGGCCATCATGCTGTGGCCTTCTCCTGAGGGGACAAAGGGGTTCGATGGTCGTCAAGGCATCGGCGTGTGCTTGGTGGGTTTGATCATCTGGATCACCGGATGTGTCCTGATCTGGTGGTTCCCTCCTTCGGCAGTTTTCGGTCCTGGCCCCATCTTTCTTGTTTCCATGGCGGGCGGTGTGATCTTCCTTTCCGGCCTGCGTCTCATTGTTGTCGTGGTGGGCAGGCGTAGTCGCGTGTTTCGAACGGATCAGATACGGCGACAGCGAATTCGCGATCTCGTGGTTGGCCTTGGTTTCGTTGCATTGGGGATCACGCTTTCCTGGCTGGGGGAACTGGCCGTAACGTGGAAGATGAGCAGCTTCCTGACTCTTGGGCGTTTCACGATTTCAGGCAACTCGATTTCCGGATTGGCTTTCATCGGAATGGCCATGGCACTTGTGGCTGGACTGTTGGTTTTGGTGGGTTTTATCTACCTGTCTTTCAACATGTCCTGGGTTCGACAGGCGCTGAAATCGCCCCCACCAAGGCTCCGTGAATACTTGGACTAGCGGGGACCAACGGGCCGTTCCCGATGTATTTGTCTGCCAACCTGGCAGGATTGATGCAGCAACTACCAGCCTCATGGCACGAGTGGGTTGGCATGATCCGCCTGGGTGGGCCACCAAGGCCGGTTCTCTGTTTCTCGGCCTGCTGCCCACTGGCGCGGGATTTGAGAGAAGATACGAGGTCCGTCTCCCGGAGCGAGGTCTTCAAGCAACGGGTGATGCGGAAACAAGGAACAGAAGGCAGGAGCAGGAGTACAGCCCATGGCTGCCAAGGAACTGGCTTTCGATATCGAAGCCCGCAAATCACTATTGAACGGTGTTGAGAAACTTGCCACTGCGGTCAAGTCAACGCTTGGCCCTCGTGGTCGAAACGCCGTACTGGACAAGAGCTGGGGAGGCCCCAAAGTCACAAAGGACGGGGTGACCGTAGCCGAGGAAATCGAGTTGCGGGATCGGGTTGAGAACATCGGTGCTCGCCTGGTTCGTGAAGCGGCATCCAAGACCAGCAGTGTTGCTGGTGATGGAACTACGACTGCGACCGTTCTCTCTGAAGCGATTTTCAGAGCGGGACTTCGTCACATTGCAGCTGGAGCAGATGCCAACGCACTGGTGCGGGGTATCAAGCACGCCGTCAACAAGGTCACCTCGGAAATCGAGTCGATGGCCGTTCCTGTTGCGGACAACATCCAGGCCGTTGCAACCATTTCCGCGAACAACGACAAGGAAATCGGCAAGATCATTGCCAAGGCCTTCTCGAAGGTTGGCAAGGATGGAGTAATCACGGTTGAGGAAGGCAAAGGTCTTGAGACCGAGATCGAGGTCGTCGAGGGCATGCAGTTCGACCGTGGCTACCTCAGCCCGAACTTCGTGACCGACTCGGACGCCATGACCGTCGAACTCGACAAGCCTCTGATCCTGATCCATGAGGACAAGATCGATACGGCACAACGCATGGTGCCATTGCTCGAGAAGATCGTTGAATCAAAGAAGCCATTGCTCATCATTGCTGAGGACATCACTGGCGAGGCCCTATCCACGCTTGTGATCAACAAGCTGCGTGGCGTCGCCCAGGTCTGTGCCGTCAAGGCACCAGGGTATGGCGATCGTCGCAAGGCGATGTTGGGCGATCTCGCCGTTCTGACTGGTGGCGAGGCATTCATGAAAGATCTTGGCGTTGATCTTGAGAAGGTCGGCATTGCCCAGCTTGGTCGAGCCAAGAAGATCGTCATTGATGCAGATACCTGCACCATTGTCGAGGGCGTCGGAGCGACTGCCGAGATCCAGTCTCGGATTGATCAGATCCGCCGAGAGATCGAAGCCTCCGATTCAGATTACGACCGTGAAAAACTGCAGGAACGGCTTGCGAAACTTGCCGGCGGCGTGGCACAGGTGAATGTCGGTGCTGCAAGCGAAGCCGAGCTCAAGGAAAAGAAGGCTCGTGTTGAAGATGCTTTGCACTCAACGCGTGCTGCAGTCGAAGAGGGTGTGGTTCCGGGCGGGGGCGTCAGCTTCGTCCGCGCATCCGATGCACTTGCTTCTGTTCGCAAATCGGCCAAGGGCGATGAGAAATTCGGTGTTGACACGATCATCGAGGCCTTGTCGATCCCCATGAAATCAATTGCAAACAACGCAGGCGAAAAAGGTGCTGTTGTTGTAGCGAAGGTATCCGAGGGCAAAGGCAACTTTGGCTTCAACGCCTTGACTCGAACGTATGGCGACCTCATGGAAGATGGCGTCATAACACCGGCCAAGGTGGATCGTTCCGCAATCCAGAATGCGGCTTCAGTAGCGGCATTGCTCCTGTCCACGGACTGCATTGTCACTGAGCGTCCCTCGAAGGACGAAGGTGGTGGTGACCATCATCACGAGATGGATCCAATGGGCGGCATGGGCGGCATGGGTGGCATGGGCGGCATGCCAGGCATGGGCGGCATGGGCGGCATGGGTGGCATGGGCGGCATGCCAGGCATGGGCTTCTGAGCCACAAGCGTCGCCATTGATCCATTACAGGAACTAAACGGAGAATTCTCATGTCAGTCACCCCCCTGGAAGATCGAGTGCTTGTGAAGCCCACTGAGGCCGAGTCTCGTACGGAGTCAGGTATCTATTTGCCCGAGTCTGCAAAGGAAAAACCAATGCAGGGCAAGGTTGTTGCGACCGGTCCGGGCAAACTGCTCGACAACGGCGAACGCATCAAGCCTGCCGTCAAGAAGGGCGACACTGTGGTGTACAGCAAGTACGCCGGAACCGAGGTTGAAATCAAGAACTCGACGCATCTGATCGTTCGCGAATCGGAGTTGCTCGGCGTCATCGAGTGATCTGTCGGCCACGAAGCCAGTCTCGGTCACGATAGAGGTACGGAAGGAAGTCGCATGTCCAGCAAGCAGATGAAATTCGACGCGGAAGCTCGCCAGGAATTCCTGGCTGGGATTGAAAAGATGAGCCGCGCGGTATCAGTAACGATGGGTCCGGGTGGCCGGAATGTCGTCATGGAGAAGTCGTTCGGAGGACCCGCTGTTTCGAAGGACGGCGTATCGGTCTCCAAAGAGGTCGAGCTGCCTGCTCCATTCGAGAACATGGGTGCTCAGATGGTTCATCAGGTTGCCAAGAAGACGGCCGATCTGGCCGGAGATGGCACGACGACAGCAACCGTTCTGGCAGAGGGAATCTACCGCTCCGGCCTGCGTCACCTGACATCAGGTGCCAATGCCGTAGCGATGCAACGTGGCATCAACGCTGCAGCCATCGCTGCAGGTGAGGCCATTGAAGACATGGCCAAGACCTGCAAGGGCAAGGAAGATCTTCAGAAGATCGCCATGGTGTCTTCGAACCATGACAAGTCCATCGCGACCCTGATTGCCAGTGCAATTGATACGGTCGGTGCTGATGGTGTCGTCGAGATCGAGGAAGGCAAGACAAGCGAGACAGCTCTTGACTATGTCGAGGGCATGGCATTCGACAAGGGCTTCCTGAGCCCATACTTCATGACGGATCCCAAGACCGCAGAATGCGTTCTTGAAGATTGCCTCATTCTCATTAATGAGAAGAAGATCTCGAACCTGGCAGACCTGTTGCCGCTGTTGAACAAGGTTGCAACCGCTGGCCAGCCTCTGCTGATCATCGCTGAGGATGTTGATAACGAAGCCCTGGCGGCTCTGGTAGTCAACCGTCTTCGAGGTGTCATCCAGGTCTGTGCAGTCAAGGCTCCAGGATTTGGTGAGAGGCGTAAAGCCATGCTGGGCGACATCGCCGTCTTGACTGGTGGCGAATTCATCTCAGAGGACATTGGCCGCAATCTTGAGGACATCGAACTGGGAGAGCTTGGCAAGGCGAAGCGAATCACGGTCAACAAGGATTCCACCACCATTCTGAAGGGTGGCGGCAAGAAGACCGAGGTTGGCCGTCGCGCCAGTCAGATCAAGAACCAGATTGAGAAATCGACAAGTGACTACGATCGCGAGAAGCTCCAGGAGCGACTGGCGAAGCTCACTGGCGGAGTTGCCGTCATCACCGTCGGCGGTGCAACCGAACCTGACATGAAGGAACGGAAGGATCGTGTCGAAGATGCACTCGCGGCTACACGAGCTGCAGCAGCTGAAGGCTTTGTGCCAGGCGGTGGAGTTGCTTATCTCCGTTGCGTCGAGGCCCTGAAGAAGGCAAGAAGCCGGGGTCATGGCGATGAGAAGCTTGGCTACGACATCGTGGCTGATGCGTTGACGGCGCCAATCTGGCACATTGCTCACAACAGTGGAGTCGATGGTGACGTGGTTGCTGAAAAGGTCAGTGAAGGCAAGAACGATTTTGGCTACAACGCCAGTGCGGGTGAATACGAGATGCTCTACAAGTCGGGCATCATCGATCCTGCAAAGGTTGTTCGCGCCGCATTGCTGAACGCAGCATCGGTCTCAGGCCTGATGTTGACCGCTGATGTTGCAATCACCGAACTGGCTGACGAAACCGAACCTGCCAACGACGCCATTTGCTGATGCAGATGTTGTTGGTGGCAACGTAGAGTTCCTGTCATGGCTACGACCCGCTGCTATTACGAGGTCCTCAACATCGAACGCACTGCGTCCGGTGACGAGGTGAAGCGAGCCTACCGCCGCCTCGCCATGAAGTTTCACCCGGATCGTAATCCAGGTGATGCTGGTGCCGAGGCATCATTCAAGGAGGCGGCAGAGGCCTACGAGGTTCTCTCAGATGATGAGCGGCGTCACGCTTACGACCGATTTGGTCGTGACGGCCTGCGATCCCGGCCTGGACATGATTTCAGGACCATGCATGTCGAGGACATCTTCTCGATGTTTGACGACATCTTTGGTGGTGGGTTTGGTGGAGGTTCTCGTCGAAGTCGACAGGCCGTGCGTGGATATGACCTTGAGACAGAGGTCGTACTCACACTTGAGGAAGTGCTTGAGGGCACAGAGACAGAAGTTGTCTTCTCGCGTGTGGATGTCTGCGATACCTGTGAGGGCACAGGTGCCAGGCCCGGCAGTACCCCCGAATCATGCAAGACGTGTGCAGGTGCTGGCCAGGTCGAGCAGGCGGGTCTTGGTGGAATGTTCCGCATGGTGACCAACTGCCCTGCTTGTGGTGGGCGTGGCACGATGGTGACGGACAAGTGCGATGACTGCAGGGGGCAGGGCCGGGTCAGTGTTGAGCGTCGTCTCTCGGTACGCGTTCCTGCCGGCATTCATGATGGACAGGCTGTTCGCCTTGCCGGTGAAGGTGAGCCACCTCCGGTACAGGCAGATCCTTCTGGTTCAGCAGGCAGAGGCGATCTGCATGTTGTCTGCAGGGTCGAAACACATGAACAGTTCGAGCGGGATGGCAATGATCTAATCGTTGCAGTCCCCGTTTCTTTCGCCCAGCTTGCACTTGGTGCAACCATCAGTATTCCGGTATTGGACCGTGATGAGGAAACGGCGGAGATCGAAGTTCCTCCAGGAACACAGCATGGATCTCTTTTTAGATTGGATAGCCATGGCCTTCCGACGCTTCGGACATCGCGGCGAGGGGATCTTGTGGCAGTTCTACAGGTGATTGTCCCTCAGAAGCTGGATGAGGCCCAACGTGAACTGCTTTCCCAGTATGCGGAGACCGAGGATATCGAGGTCAATGCAACGAACCCATCGTTCTGGAACCGGATCAAGGATGCCGTAACAGGCAGATGAGACCAAACGAAGTGGAATTCAGAATATGACGATGACGAACGACGACATGACCGGGACTCCTTGCGAGGATGATGCACGACAGGACACTCTGCCAGTGGAAGATGTCGTCGAGCCGATGTCCGATGAAGTGATTGCTGGTCTTGCCGAAACAGTTGAAGGCGAGATCGGTGAGGCAATCCGGCAATTGATTGTTGATCGCGATCAGGCCCGAGAGGATCGCCTTCGCGCATTGGCTGAGGTCAGCAATAACCAGCGGCGTGCCGTAGAAAACGAACGCAGGATTGAATTGAGTGCTCGAGCAGCGATTGTTCGTGGCATTCTGCCGGTTCTTGACCAGGTCAACATGGCTTTGGCTCAGGATCTCGAGTCAGTGACCACCGACCAGTTCGCAGAGGGTGTTCGGATCGCAGGCGACGAGTTGATGAAGATGCTTGCAGAGCATGGCGTTGAAAGCATCGAGCCATCACCTGGAGATGAATTTGATCCGATGCAACATGAAGCCATGCTGAAGCAGGCTGCTGATGGGATAGAGGCAGACCACATCGTTCAGGTCATGCAGTCGGGTTACAAGATGGGAGAACGGGTATTGCGGCCTGCCAAGGTTGCCGTAGCGCCCTGACGAGTCATTCGTGCCTACCTACGACTACAAATGTGAATCGTGCGATCACGCCTTCGAGCTTTTTCAGTCGATGAGCGCGCCGGTCAAACGCAAGTGTCCTGAGTGCAAGAAACTCACACTCAAGAGGCTGATCGGAACAGGATCTGGTGTTCTGTTCAAAGGAAGTGGTTTCTACGAAACTGACTATCGAAGCGAGTCCTACAAGAAGGACAGCCAGGCGGACAAGCCAAAGCCCTCCAAGGAAGGCAAATCCGACAAGAAATCAAACAGCAAGACGACAACCGACAAGGGATCGTCTTCTGCCTCGGGATCAGACTCCAAAAAGGGCTCTTCCGGGGACTGATTCGCACCCGGTGGAACTACGGGCTATGGTTGCCCCGCACCTCCCATGCCGCTTCGATACACCAACCGGATTCCAGACCTTCTCCGCAGATCAGATCGCGGCGCACTGACATCGCGTGAACTGGCGGATCTTCTCAGGGTTCAACAAGAAGATCGGGAAGTTCTTGACAAGGCCCTTGGCATTCTCGAAGGCGAGGAGAGTATTGAGAAGGGACCTGATGCACGTTGGCGGCTCCCTCAACTCGGTGACACCTGTGAGGGCACGCTGAAGATTGCTCGCAAAGGTTTCGGCTTCGTGATGCCTGACGTTCCATGCAGGGAAGGTGATATTTACATCCCGCGCGGAGCACTGGGAGATGCGATTTCAGGTGATCGTGTTCTGGTGACCGTGTCTCGTCGAAAGGGCATGAAGGGTCGCGGTCCATCTGGCCGGATCGAGGAAGTCATTGAACGGAAGCAGACCTCGTTTGCAGGCACGGTTCAAAAGCGTGGAAAGAACTGGTTGATTGATCCTGATGGAAGATCCCTGCAAGGCATGTTGATCATCCGGGATCCACATGCTCGCTCGATCAACGTTGGCGACAAGGTGGTATTTGAACTGGTTGCCAGCCCTGAGGGCGACATGCTTGGAGAGGCTGCTGTCACAGAGGTACTTGGCAAGGCCGGCAAACCTGATGTTGAGACTGCAGCAGTCATCGCATCCTTCGGTCTCAGGACCACGTTTTCTTCTGATGTGATGGAAAGTGCCCGCAGTGCCGCCAGCAGTTTTGATGCATCGCGTGATGAGATTCCATCTGATCGTGAAGACTTGACGGAATCAGTGATCTTCACGATTGATCCGCCTGATGCACGTGACTTTGATGACGCAATCTCTGTTTCATGGGACAAGCAATCAAAGGAATGGACGCTTGGTGTTCATATCGCGGATGTCTCGAGCTTCGTCACTTGTGGCGATCCGATGGATGAAGAGGCCCGAATTCGAGGCAATAGTGTCTATCTGCCGAGGCGGGTCATACCAATGCTTCCGGAAGTGCTCTCCAATGGAGTCTGTTCATTGCAGGAGGGCGTGAACCGGTTCTGCAAGAGTGCATTCATATCCTTCGATCATCGTGGCAAGGTGATTGGCCAGCGATTTGCCTCTACCGTCATTCGATCACGTAAACGCATGACCTACCTGGAGGCGCAGGCACTCATTGACGGCAATGACCTGGAAGCCCGGCGGCACATGCGTTCAGACACGATGTGCCAGCCCGAGGTGAAGGAGGCCTTGCTGGAAGCCAACCGACTTGCCACGGCACTTCGTAATCGCCGGATACGAGATGGCATGATCGTGCTTGACCTGCCAGAGGCGGAGTTGGTGTTCGATCAGGAGGGCCATGTCACGGATGTCACGCCCGAGGATGATGCATTCACTCACAAACTGATCGAAATGTTCATGGTCGAGGCCAATGAAGCAGTCGCCAGACTGTTTGACGGGTTGGAACTGCCGCTCCTGCGCCGAATTCATCCTGAACCAGAACTGGATGACGTCGAGGAACTCAGAACCATTGCCATCACGCTCGGATATCACCTGGCAGACAGCCTGACGCGATCCGATCTACAGCGACTTCTGCAGGAAACAGCCGGAACGCCAGCTGCCAGAGCGGTTCACTTTGCGGTTCTCAGAACACTGACAAGGGCGGAGTACAGCCCGGCTCCGGTTGGACACTTCGCGCTGGCTTCAACGGCGTACGCGCATTTT
Source organism: Phycisphaerales bacterium (assembly GCA_029242715.1). Taxonomy (GTDB): domain Bacteria; phylum Planctomycetota; class Phycisphaerae; order Phycisphaerales; family SM1A02; genus UBA1668. The sequence goes on along the minus strand of JAQWTL010000007.1, from coordinate 141,921 downwards.
ACAAGTCCAATTCGAAGATACCCGGATCTGCTTGTCCATCGTGCGCTTCAAGCCTTCCTTGAAGCAACGGATAATGGAAAGGCAAAGACCGGAGGCCGCCGACGGAATGAACTGATCGACAAGTTGCGTGATGATTCTCAGGTACTCGACATGGCCAGTCTGGTCGTGCTTGGCAGACATTGCACTGATACGGAACAGAATGCAGAGGATGCCGAACGGTATCTGAGGCAATTCCTGGTTCTGCAGTACCTCGAAGCAGAGCTTGTGGGAGAGGAACTGCCTGGTGTGATCACTGGTTTCAGCTCAAGTGGGGTCTGGATCATGCTTGATCGTTATCTGGCGGAGGGCATTGTCAACTGGGATGGCATGGGCACACCCGGGAACAGACCTGATCGCTGGGTTCGAATCGAGGGAACCGGGCAACTGGTGTCTTCACGGAGCGGGGCAGTGCTCTGCATGGGAGATCCGGTCACGGTACAACTGCTGCGGGTGGATCCCACTGAACGGGAAATGGATCTCCTGTTAAAGGAACACCCCCATCGCAAGGCACAGGCCAGCCCTCGGCCACGACGAGGGGCCCGCAATACCCCGAAAAAGAGCGGCAAGCGGAAACGTCGAAAAGGGCGTTGAAGAGGACACCATGCTCCCCGCGCGATAAGGTGAAGTGTCCTGGAGGCCTGACAGCATGAGTAACAGTGACAATTTCAAATCTGTCCTGAGCGAGGAGAGGGTCTTTGATCCCCCTTCTGATTTCGCGAGTCGATGCGGTGGTGCCTGGGTTGATTCCATTGAGGAATACCATGAGTTGCATTCGGCTTCGATCAAGGATCCGGAAAACTTCTGGACAGCCATTGCCAATGAGATCGACTGGTTCGAACCATGGACAAGCGTCATGGATTGGTCGCCTCCAGATGCCAAGTGGTTTGTTAATGCCAAGACCAACGCATGTCACAATTGCCTGGATCGATTGATCCGACTGGGCCATGGTGATGAGCCTGCTTTGATCTGGGAAGGTGAGCCACTTGAGAACGATGGCCCGGAGGTCCGGACGTTCACATACCGCGAGCTTCATGCAGAAGTCTGTCGATTTGCCAATGGGCTCAAGTCATTAGGCGTGAAGCGAGGCGACATTGTCACCATCTACATGGGCATGGTTCCGGAACTGACCATCGCTGTTCTTGCCTGCGCCAGAATCGGGGCACCGCACTCGGTCATCTTTGGCGGTTTCTCCTCGGCTGCAATCGCAGACCGTGTCGAGGATGCCAAGAGTCAATATGTCATTACTTGCGATGGTGCATGGCGAAGAGGATCAGTTGTTCCTCTCAAGGCCAACGTGGATGAAGCCACGACCATGACTTCACATGTGAAGAATGTCGTGGTTTTTCGAAGGTGCAATAACGAGATCGATATGCATGTTGGTCGGGATCATTTCTGGTCGGACCTCGTTTCTGACCAATCCGACCAATGTGATTGTGAGCCGATGGACAGTGAGGACATGCTCTTCCTTCTATATACGTCGGGCTCCACGGGCAAGCCGAAGGGGATCATGCATACGACGGGCGGGTACCTTGTCCATACGTACCTGACCAGCCGATACACGTTCAACCTGCGTCCGGGCAATGACCATGTCTTCTGGTGTACGGCGGATGTGGGTTGGATCACGGGCCACTCGTACATCATCTACGGGATCCTGCAGAACCATGTTCCAACGCTCATGTACGAGGGTGCGCCCAATCATCCGGAGCCGGATCGATTCTGGGACATCATCGCCCGGCACAAGGTCACGCACTTCTACACGGCGCCGACTGCTATTCGAGCGTTCATGAAGTGGGGGGACGAACATCCCCGTCGACATGATCTCTCCAGTCTCCGTGTTCTGGGAACAGTTGGTGAGCCCATCAATCCAGAGGCCTGGATGTGGTATCACCGAAACATCGGTCATGAAAAGTGTCCGATTGTGGATACCTGGTGGCAGACGGAAACCGGCGGACACATGATCACGCCACTGCCTGCAGCAACACCTACTGTCCCGGGATCCTGCACATTGCCTTTCCTGGGTATCGACGCAGCAGTTGTTGACAAGGAAGGCAATGAAGTTCCTGCCAACCATGGTGGACTGCTGGTTGTTCGAAAGCCATGGCCCAGCATGCTTCGAGGCGTCTACGGCGATCGTCAACGCTTCATCGACACCTACTTCTCAACGGTTGATGGCATGTACTTCGCCGGCGACAGCGCGCGTCGTGATGAGCGTGGTTACTTCTGGATCATGGGCCGTATGGATGACGTGATCAACGTCTCCGGACACAGACTCGGAACAATGGAAGTCGAATCTGCACTCGTCAGTCACGATTCTGTCGTGGAAGCGGCAGTTGTTGGAATGCCTCATGAGATCAAGGGAACCGGCATCGCGGCATTCTGCACCTTGAGCCAGAGCTATACCCCGGATGATGATCTCCGAAAGAAGCTCAAGGAGCATGTTGCCAACGAGATCGGCCCGATTGCAAAGCCTGACATGATTCGGTTTACGGATTCTCTGCCCAAGACCCGTTCAGGCAAGATCATGCGTCGTCTCCTGAGGGACGTGGCGGCAGGCAATGAATCAACAGGGGATATGACGACTCTGGAGGATTTCAGCGTGCTGGCCAAACTTCGTGGGGATGAGGATTGATAGTCGGTAGGCTGTAGGCCATGGCCAACTGGTCGTACATTGCCCGGTCCATCGAGGGCCAACGAGTGACTGGACAACTCCAGGCCACCAGCCGTGATGCGGTACTGGCGGACCTTGAAGCCAGGCAGTTGGTGCCTGTTCGACTTCAGGAGATTCGCTCTCGACGCGTTCTGGCCCGAAGGGTCGGAAGCGGCCGGTTGGCCACGTTGTTTCGACAGCTTTCTGATCTTCTGCGAGCAGGCGTTCCTCTGTTGCGTGCGCTCACGCTCCTGGGACGGACGCGAACCAATCCACGTCTTGCTGAGGTTCTGCGTTCCGTCAGTGACGACATTGCTGATGGGATGAGATTGGGGGATGCAGTTGCCAAGCATCCTCATGTCTTTTCGACGGTCCAGGTAGCGATGATCAACGCTGGAGAGCGAGGTGGCTTTCTTCAATCAGTCCTGGATCGAATCGGGCGATTCATGGAGCACCAGGCCGAGATGCGTTCCCGCGTAGTAGGCAGCATGATCTATCCCGTGTTGCTGATGGTCGTTGGTCTTGGCGTCATTGGTTATGCACTCATCGGTCTCGTGCCAAAGTTTCGAGACCTCTATGCGAAGATCGAACTTCCGTTTGCAACGCGATTGCTGCTGGGCATATCTGATCTGGCGACTGCCTGGTGGCTCCCAGGGCTGTTTCTGCTTGCTGCCGTAATCGCGGGATTATGGTGGTTCCGACAGCAGCCGGCATTCAGCAGGAGATGGGCATCTCTGGAAATGCGAACCCCGATTTACGGGAGGCTTCGCAGGGATCTGGCTGTGGCTCGTTTCTCCAGAATCCTTGGCACGCTTCTCGATAACGGTGTGCCCATGCTGCCTGCGATGGAAATCAGTCGTGACGCAGCGGGCAACCCCCTTCTTGAAGACGCGATTGTCGAGGCAACGAGTGCTGTGAAGGCGGGTGAGCCTCTCGCCTCTCCTCTGGGCGAGAGCGGCCTGTTTGGGGAGGACATCATTGAAATGATCTCGGTGGGAGAGGCGGCGAACAACCTGCCAGAGGTGCTCGTGACCGTTGCTGATACTGCCGAACGTCGCGTTGAGCGCAGTCTGGGGTTGATGCTGCGGATCATGGAGCCGCTCATGCTGCTGGCCATGGCTGGCATGGTCGTTTTCATCTTCGTGGCCCTTGTTGTGCCGATGATGAGGCTGACCGCCTCCGTTCAGGGTGGTTGAAGAGAAGCGCATCCCATTTTTGGCGAGTCGGGGTAGGATATGAACGGCCAGGGATCGTCATCCGATGGATTGGATCGCCGATGCAACCTGTCAGTACAGAAGAGTATCTCCATGTTGAAGAACAGACTGCGAACCGGAACGCGTCATGCATTGACGCTGATTGAACTCCTGATTGTGATCACGATTCTTCTGGCACTCGGTGCCTTGATCGCGGTCAACTTCCTCGGGATCGGGGACCAAGCCAAGGTCGATCTCCAGAAAGCACAGCTTGATCGGATCCAAAGTGCATTGAAGGTGTACCGGGCCAACATGGGCAGTTACCCCACGGAAGAGGAAGGCCTGACAGTCCTCTGGGACAAGTCTTCAATCGAGGATGAAGCAGATGCTTCCAGGTGGGCAGGTCCGTATATCGAAGAGCCGCCAAAGGACTACTGGGGCAATGAGATCGTCTATCAACGCCCGACGCAGTTACTCGATACCGAGGACGAAAGCGTTTACGACCTGGTGTGCCTTGGACCTGATGGCGAACAGGACACGGAAGACGACATAACGAACCATGACAGGAAGAAGAACGAGGACGGCGACTTTGAGTCCGGCTCTGAGTTCTCGGGCCCAGGTGACATCGGCGGCCGCTAGAAGCGAGCGGAGATTCCCTGGAAGTGTGCGTGTCCATGCAAGGTCATTCACTCTGATAGAAATTCTCATCGTCCTCTCATTGCTCATCGCTGCTGCAGCGTTGGTCATGCCGATGTTTACATCGACATTGGCCGAAAGGCGATTTGAGAACACGATGGATCGTGTGACCGGCCATCTGCTCTCAGCCAGGCTTGAGTCCATGGAGCGACGGGCGCCTATCGAGGTGGTCTGGACCGGTGAAGAGATGCAGGCTCGCATTTTTGATCCGGAACTCCTGGACTCGGTGCCCAGTGGTTTTCTGGATGGAGATACTTCTGCGGACATCGAACTTGATCTGCCAGAGTCGCAGGAGGACCAGCCGGAAGCCATCGAGGTGCTTGTTCTTCCTCCTGGCGTGACATGTCTGGACTCAGAGCCGGTTTTCGAGGACCAGGACGCCTTGTTCCAGTCCAGTGAAGATGATGTCCAAACGATTCGAATCGCTGTCTACCTTCCAGATGGTTCTGTCATCGAACGTGGGCCCCACTGGATTGTTGATGGAGATGGTCGGACGGCAGCGCTCTGGATCGATCGCCGGACGGGTCTGCCGACCTTGAATCGGCGAGGAGTAGCACCACGGGGCGAGGAGGAAACGGAAGAAGACACCTTCAAGGGTCCGGAGATGGAGCCGGATCCCGGTCTCTCTGGCAGTGAACCTGCTGAAGGAGATCCAGGATCATGAGGCGAGGTGGCTTGTTACTTGAAGTACTCGTCTCGATTGCGATCTTCGTTGCTGCTGCCGCTTTTTGTCTTCGGGCAACCTCTGATGTGGTTGCTGCCATGGAGCGGACTGAAAATCGACTCATTGCTGCGGACATCGCCCGTTCCGCAATGTCACAGTTGCAGGCAGGAACCCTCACGCTGGCTGATCTTCGACAAGGAAGTGTCTTTGGAGAAGGCGCGGATGACGATCGGTTGGTGACACCTGGTCAGTGGCGTGTAGAAGTTCAGACTCGGCCATCTCTTCGTCCAAACCTCACGGTGGTGACCTTGACCGTAGAGGAGGAAACGAAGTCCAGTACACCTGCAACCTTTGTCCTTCGGGAACTGGTTGCGATTCGTGATTCAAATGATGAAATCTGGGAAGAGGATGAAATAATGCGAGACCTTCCCATCATTGAGAACTCTCTGGATGAAGAATCGGATGATTCGGGTGAGTCAACGCCATGAAATCTCGAGGCATGACACTACTGGAAGTTCTCATCGCCATTGCACTCGGGCTTGTGCTGCTTGGATCCGTTACCAGCTTTGCATGGTCCCAATTGAATTCCAGAAAGCAGATACTTGAAGCGGCAGATGCCAGACGATCCGTCACGCTCATTATCGATCGACTTGAGCAGGACTTGATCAGTTCCATTGCCGGAACAACTGGCGGTGATGCTGGTGTTGCAGGCAAGTCAGATTCCATCAGCGTTCTGAGCCGTGGGGTTGCACCATCCTGGACAGATGATCCTGCCACCATGATCGGGGACTTGCATCAACTGGTTGTGAAGTACCAGCGATCAACGGGCCAGATCGAGATGAGCCGAGCACCCCTGGAGGATGGCGATCGTGTATCGGTTCTCCCTGGTTTGTTTTCCGACTTCAGGTTTCGATACTTCGACGGAACAGACTGGCAGGAGTCGTGGAACAGTCTTGAGATGGGAGGGCTGCCTGTCGCAGTCGAAGTCCGCTGCTGGTATGGGCGGCCTGAAGAGGAAGCCAGCCAGAGTTTCGATGACCCCTTGCCCCAGACCCAGGAACAACCGGTGGTCCAAGAGACCTCTTCACAGGAAGACGAGTCAATACCGGATCGGGTGCGTGTGATCCTGGTTCCAGATGCCCAGCCCGAGAGTTCAGAGGCGGGAGATGCCAATGAACTCCGCTGAAAGAAGAGGATTTGTGATCATCGCAGTTCTTGTTGCGGGCATCAGCGGCCTCTGGGTAGCGACCAGCCTGCTCTTCCTGGCCCAGTCGGATGTTCGTTCCGCTGAAGTGACCATGTCCCGCACACAGCACCGCTCACTGGGGCTCTCAGGTCTCCGCCTTTTGGGAGATGTTCTCGTAGATCAACGTGACAGGTTGCTTCTTGGTCAGATTCCGATTGTGGAGTCGCAGTACTCGCTCTGGGATGATGGTGCGAGGGAAGCGGTCGTTCGACTTCTCCCCTTTGGCCCGGGCGGTGAAAGGATCATTGCAGAAGCGGGGCGACTTGATGTCAACCATGCGACTTTGGAACAGCTTTCCAGGCTTGCGACACTTGAGCCTGGTCAGGCTCAGGCCATCATGGATGCGAGAGACCGCTTGCCGGGCCAGCGATTCCACAGCCTTCACGATCTCCTGGCCATTGAAGGAATCGATACATATGACCTTTTCGGCGAACTCTCCGAAGAGGATTCCATGGATCAGGCGCTTGGCCGTGAAGAGGATCTTGCGGAGCGTGTTTCACAACGGCTTGCACTTTCCGGGGCACGTGGTCTGATTGATGTCCTGACCGTCTATGGCTTTGAACCCAACCTTCAAAGCAATGGTCGTCGACGGATAGACCTGAACGTCCCGTGGTCTGATGAACTGGCCCGCCGGGTCACAGAACGATTCGGTGAAGGGGCAGCGAATGCTTTGGAGGGGGTCTTTCAACAGACTACGTTTGATGATGATGCCAAGATCGTTCAGGTCCTTCGTGAGTTCAAGGTGCCAACACGTGATTGGATCGAGCCACTGGATGCTCTGACGACAAGATCCCGAGTTCATGTTGCAGGCCGAGTTGATCTCAATACCGCATCTGTTGATGTATTGGAAACACTTCCGGGTATTGATCGCTCTCGAGCTGACCGGCTTGTCGCGGAACGAGAGTCTCTGGATCGGGAAGAACGTGGTTCGATTGTCTGGCCATTGCTTCGTGATGTACTGCCAGTAGATGATTTCGAGGGCATTGCTGATCTGGTGACCGTGCGGTCCTGGACCTGGCGTGTACGGATTGCAGCTGGCACCGTTGAGGCCGATGACCCAGATGGGCCCATTCAGGATGCCGTGGTGTATGAGGCTGTCATTGATCTCGCGGATCCGCAGCCGCGTCTGGGTTATCTGCGTGAAATCACAATGTTGCAGACAGCCTCTCGACTTGCAGCAGCGTTGGAGATCGAGAAGGAAATCCAGGCATCACCAGTTGGCTCGACGGGCCTGGATTCTGAGGGGGGCGACTTGGGCACAGAGGGGATTCCAGATCCTGAGATAGCGACCCTTGATGACCTGGAGGCAGATTTCCTGCTGGACGATGATCCCCTTTCCTTAGAGGATGATCTGGAGGAACTTGGAGATGAGCCCATGGCTTCTGAGGATCTGGAGGGATCTCCAGCAGAGGCCTCGAATCGAATTGGACGATGGTTGCCATGATTGGAACTCGGTGTTGGCCTGTTCAGGGACGTGATAGGATTGGCTGACCGCGAATCGCACGCCACGGAGGAACGAGCGTGAGCGCTGGTGCTATTACAGTTGAACTTGGAAGCTCTCGGCTCCGTGCAGTTGAGGCTGTGCCAACAAAGCAGGGCATCCGGATCGTAAAGACTCTGGTGGGAGATATTCCATCAGGCCTGGATCGAACCCAGCCCATGGCTGTTGGGGAATGGATCGGATCTCAGCTTAGCGAAGCTGGTTTCAAGGGGAACCGCTGCATTGTGGCACTTCCTCGTGAGGACGTTGTCCTCAAACGGATGAACCACCCGACTACGGATCTGGATGAACTTCCGGATATGACGCGACTGGCCATGGAACGAGAGCTGCCCTTTGATCATCAAGCGGCAATCATCGACTTTGTGGTTCTCAATACTGGTGACACGACCACGACAGTGCTGGCAGCGGCTCTGCCAGGTGAATCATTAGAGCGCGTAAGACAGATGACCACTGCTGCTGGGCTCATCATGCAGTCGGTTTCCCTGCGTACCTTCGGGGCGGCAACGATCATTGATCCTCTCATGGGCACAGGCACTGAGGCCGTTGCAATTGACCTGATTCCCGGGGACGGGATCGAGTTCACCTTCATTCGCGATGGCCATGTGCAATTCAGCAGGGCAGCACGCCTTGCGGGAGTGGATGAAGAAGCCATCATTGGCGCGGCTGTACGTGAATCACAGAGAACCTGGCTGAGTCGACAGATGGATGATGAGGAGGCCAAGGTCAACTTCGGTGTGGTGCTTGGCCCCAAGGACATTGCTGAACAGGTTGCAACTCGTGTTGGATCCCTGTTCAAGACGCCTGTTGAACTTGTGGAATCACAACAGCGGATTCAGGCCAGCAGCGAATCACTGGATCGACATTGGTCGCTTGCCGGACTGCTCCTCGCGCATGCAACCAATCATGAAATGATTGACTTCGCCTCACCTCGCCAGGCGCCAGATCCCATGGCGGGGCATCGCAAGCTGGCTTTGGGGGGAGTGGCCATTCTGCTCATCCTGGTCCTGATCATTTACACGATCGGAAATCTTCAGAGCAGGAGTCTTCAGGCCTCGATCAATACCCTCCAGGATCGCCAGGCGATCCTTGGCCCTGATTTTCTTCGGTACCACAGAGATCGCTTCCGTCTGGGCCATCTGGATTACTGGGACTCGGTCGGTGTGAACTGGATATCGCATCTGCAGAATCTGGATGGATTGAGGCCGGTACCTGAGCAACTGGTTCTGGATGAGATCGCAGGCAGCCTGAACTTTGATGGAGTGACTCGCGATCGTGCAGGCACATGGGATGCCGACTGGGCCATGGGATTGACGATCAATGGCGAATCGAGCGACCGGGCCATGGCCGATGCGCTGAGGGAGCAACTCGTCCAGACGATGACGTACACGACGTCATCAGCAGGGAACGATACGGATGGTGGACGGCGGCTTCCCCATGGGTTCACGTACCGTTTGCGGACCGTTACGGCAGATCCAGCTGTGACAGATGGCACATCGGGGGATGGCTCATGATGTCGTCACGAACACGATGGCTGCTGGGAATCATTGGAGGGATCGTTGTCCTGTGGATTCTGTGGACGATCATCCAATCCTTCTGGCTGGAACCGGTGGGGGCTCTTCGTCAGAAACTTGACACTCTGAACAACAAGGTCACTCAGTACCGTGAGGCGTTGTCGGATGTTGATGGTGTTGAGGATTCCATCGATGCCTATGTCGCGAGAACACTCGGCGGCTCGCTGGAGGAAGTAGACCACCGGCTTCGAAGTCGACTCAATCGACTTGGAGAATCGGTTGGCCTCAGGGACCTGTCGGTAGGAACTGGTCGAAGTGTGGCATTGCTCTCCCCTGGGAGGAATGATTTCAAGGGAGCCAGTCGCAGATCGCTTCGAGAGGAAATTGATTTCGTCGAGGTCGAAGGAACCATGTCGGGCAATACCGACTGGAAGGGTGTCATTGAACTGCTGGATCGCCTCAAGGCTGCTGCATGGATCAAGAAGATTGACAACGTGAGGTTGAGGGCATCAGGTGATGGTTCCCAGTTGCAGGTTTCCATCCGATTGCGAACACTCTTCATTCCAGGTCGATCACCTGTGACCCAGCCTGGCAGTACGTGGTCAGAAGATCGTCTTGTTGTGTTGGCCGACCTGGTTTCCCATAGCCCATTCATAATTCCTTCGAAGCCTGTTGCGAAACCGGCTCCTCGTTCCACGCCCGTGGTCAACAAGCCACCTTCAGGATGGCGATTGACCGGCGTGGCAGGCATTGGAGACCAGGCCGAAGTCTGGATTTCCAACACTCGGACGGGCCGTACTAGGCGGCTTCAGGTTGGTCAGAAGCATGCTGGCATGGTCCTGGAGGGCATCAAAGGGGACTTGGCGGCATTTCGATCAGGGGATTCGGTGGTTTCGATCCAGGTTGGACAGTTGCTCGACGACACGCCGTCCGTTCACAAGTAGACTGCTGCACAGGTCAGGATGACCTGCGACCTGCATGGAGGATGTGTCATGAGCGGCAGTTGGAGTCGCGCGGCGGGGTGTCGAGTTTTGCTTGCCGTGGTTGTGCTCCTCGTGGGCAACACCGCGCTGGCAGGTTGGGCTGAGCCTTCAGAGGCACAGCCCGAGTCACCGGCACTTCGATTCAATTTCAAGGGTGCATCGTTCGACCAGGTTGTCGATTATTTTTCGCGCGCAACCGGAAAGCCAGTTGTTCGTGAAACCGAAGTTCCCGAAGGCACACTCGACTTCCTCTCACCTGAGGTCTATGACCTTGAAGAGGGATTGCGGATCCTGAACATCATTCTCCAGTCCCGCGGTGTGACCTTGCGGGTCGAGGACGAGATGCTCTACTTGCAGAAGCTCTCGGAGATGCAGCGAGAGAACATCCCGACCTTCATTGGGGAAGTTCCGTCAGACATCACTCCGGAGAAAGTTGTGACGGTGGTTCGTCCACTGGAGTCGGCTTCAGCCGAACCGCTGTCCAAACGACTTGCTGAACTTGTTGCTGATTATGGTTCGGTCACTCCGATGTCGGGACAGAACTCGGTGGTCATCACCGAGACGGCTTCTCAGGTCCGGCGACTGCTCAAGATCATTGCGGAACTGGATCAACTTGCGCCGGATGGAATGGTTGAAGTCATCAACGTCAAGAATGCATCCGCAGTTGATCTGGTTGAGCCGATCAAGAGTCTCTTGTTGACCAAGGTCGTCAAATACATGCCCGACAAGAAGGGCAACCTCAAGAAGGTCGAAGAAGATTCGCTCTCAGGTTTGAACGTGGCTGCTGATGTGCGCACGAACTCGATCATCGGCAAGGGGCCACGTTCTGGTCTTGACAAGTTGCGGGAACTGATTGCAGTACTTGATGTCCCCGGCGGCGATGGCCGTCAGGTTCGTACCTTTGCATTGACGACACTCTCGCCAAATGATGCGAGAGAGAGACTCAACGAATTGTTCAGTCGGTTCCCGGCTGAGCGCAGGCCAATGGCCATGCCTCGCAGTGATGAGCCTTCCGTGACCCTGGTCGGAGAACGAGCTCTGGTCGAGGAGGGAGCACGCCTGCTCCAGGCGATTGATGGCGGAGTGGCCACCAGCTCGCCAGGTGGAGTGGTTATCGAGGCAATCGCTCTGAGCCAGGGGGACCCGGATGCCGTTATCAAGGCTCTGGAAGGTCTCTTGAACAAGCGGCAGAAGAGCCTGGTCAAGCTCGTTGGGGGGCCTGATGGTCGTAGCCTCCTGATGTCAGGTCCAGAGGAGGATGTCAGGGCCGTTGCCAGGATCATCCCGGTTCTGGATCGAGCTGATGGGGTCGAGTTGGAAGTCCGCAAGATCCGCTTGCCACTACCCGACTCCGTTTCATCCGCTGCTGTGATTGAGGAAGCCAGCAAGCTTCACGGCCAACGAATACAGGAAGAAAGTCGATTGGCATTGGCTCCATCCGATGATGGTCGTGTTGTCACCCTGGTTGGTCCAAGACGCGAGGTCGAGGGGTGGATCGAGATGGTTCAACTCGTCTCGGAGCATGCCACACCGAGTCGTGAGACACGCCGATTCGAGGTGAATCAGGTCAAACCGTCACGAATCGCAGGCCCACTTCAGACGATGGCCGCCCAGATGTTGGCGGATCCGCAGGCTCCCGACATGGAGCCTCCGGCGATTGAACCCATTGATTCACTGGACACGCTGCTGGTCTCGGCTTCTCCCGATCACTTCAAGGTGATCGAGGATCTGCTCCTCAGTCTTGATCGAGTGGACCCTCGGGATTACAAGGTCAAGGTCATTGACGTATCTGATGTCCAGGATCTTCCGATGGTCATGGCACGCGTGCGTACCGCCTGGGAACGTCTTGCAGGGGATGATCCTCTGACGATGCCTGATATCGAGGCCAGTACCGTTACTGGACGCTTGCTTGTCAGTGGAGCTGGAGAATCCGTAAATCGTTACGAACAGGCGATAGCGACCTTCCGCCAGTTGGAGCCACAGTCGGATCTCCGACTGGTTTCTCTCAAGCACGCCGCTGCATCGGATGTCGCGGATTATCTCAAGCAGTTCAGTACGAGTGATAACGGTTTGTTGCGTGCGGGTTCGATCAACCCGCCGACAATCGATGTCATTGAACGCACCAACGCCTTGATTGTTGGTGGAACGGCAGATCAGCACAAGATGATCGTTTCGCTGGTGAAGTCACTTGACGTGGCTTCTGCCGGAGAGCGAGCGCCTCTGAGAATTCTTCAGCTACAGGTTGCCGATGCAGCCGGTCTGGCCCGTTCTCTGTCTCAGCAGTACGACGCAAGAAGTGTTCAGGAGCGTGCTGCTCGACCGGTGCAGATCAGTGCAGACCCCAATACGAATTCCTTGTTCGTCTCCGCTCATCCAGAGCTGGTAGAAGAGCTCGAGTCCATCGTGAATCGACTCAATACCGTTGACCGGATTGATCGAGACGGTCGTGAGATCCGCATCTTCCCGTTGCGGGTTGCCAGAGCGCAGGAACTTGCTCGGACGATCGATGAGATGTTCCCCGAGCCGCCCATGCCAAGGGATCGCCGAGGTTCACCTGTTCCTCATCTTCAGGAACCACGGGAAGTCATTGCTCGCGCAGATGTACAGACGAACTCATTGATCGTAGAAGCTCCCGTTGCACGCATGGCCAGCTTCCAGCAGCTTGTTGACCAACTGGATCGACAGAAGGTCGTCGAGCAGCGAGAAGTCCGGACCTACCAGCCCACACATGCGGACCTTTCTGCGTTGGCTGCCACGTTGAAACAGTTGGCTTCCTCAGGCTCTTTGCATGAGGATGCAGGTGATCAGCGTGGGACAATTACCATTGCGACGGAGCCGACCTCCCATACTCTGATCATCTCGGGCCCGGCATCTGTTTTCGAACGCGTTGAACACGTTCTTGAGGAACTTGATGTCCGGCCAGCGCTTCCTCCAACAACGCTACGATTCTTCGTACTTGAACATGCAGAGGCAGACCGCCTTGCTGGAACGCTGCGAAGCATTCTGCTGGTTCGAATGCGAGAGGAGATCTCAGGCAACACCGCAGCGGAGTCCTTGTTGAACGTGTCTTCCGATGAGAAGACCAACACGCTCATCATTTCGGGCCCAACAGCCTTGATGCCGATTGCAGAGAGCCTGATTCAGCAGTTGGATACGCCCGCAGCGGCGCGAACCATGGATGTTCAGATTCTGACGCTCACCAAGGCGGATGCGAGCTCGGTAGCCAAGTCACTCCAGGAGTCGATTGATCTCAAGGGTCGTCTTCGCCCGGGGCAGCCTCGGGCAACTGTCCAGGCACAGGCAACGGGTAATTCGATCATTGTTACGGGGACTCCCGAGCAGATCGAGGAACTCCGTGATGTCGTTGCCCGGCTGGATGACGGGCAGGAGCCTGATCAGGCCCAGGTGAGAACCGTCTATCTTGAACATGCTTTGGCAGAACGTGTTGCTCCCATCATTGAGCAGCTTCTCAAAGAAGATGTTTCGGTTGCAGAGGCCTGGTACAACTCGCGACGAGGTGTTCAGGCTCCCGAAAAGTCTCAGGTTCGTGTTCAGGCGGATCACAGGCTCAATGCAGTGGTGATTGTTGCAACGCCGCATGTCCTGGCAGTCGCTGAGCAGATGGTCAAGCAACTGGATATCGACCCCGCTGATGTCCATGCTGCCGCAAGGCGTCGAGTTCAGGTGCTGCACGTACGAAATGCGGATGCACGAGAACTTGCAGTCAGCCTTGAAGCCCTTTTCTCGGAGGCCGGCACTTCGGAACCACCAACTGTCCGCGTGGATTCATCGAGCAACAGTCTTCTGGTTCGCGGAGATGATGAACAACTGGCCAGAATTGCTGATTTGGTTCGCGAGGTAGATGATGCCACGCTTGGAACCAGCCGACAGGTTCACCTTGTCCCCATTGATCCATCTCGTGGTACGGCAGCAGATGTTGCGCAGTCGCTGCGACGCATGCTGGATCGAGGAAATGGGAGCCGTGTCGAGGTCATCAAGCTGGAGGATCTTCTTGCCCCACAGGAGTCAAAGGAGAAATCCTCTGGTGACCAGGGCCGCGGCGGAACACCTGCAACGATCAGGGCGATCACGGCCATGGCGATTGGCGCTTATGGATATGACACCGTCCCCGTCCGCGAAGCGGAACCGCTGCCGGATATTTCCCTGGCAGTTGATCCGGCGACCAACAGCCTGGTCATCGTCGGTTCTGATCGCGCCGTTCAGCGAGCGCGAGCCGTTCTCAAGCAACTTGTCGAGCAGATGCCAGCGGCACCGGGCACGCTTCACAGGATCGAACTGGGCGGATCAGCAGATGCCGGAGCGCTCTCGCAGATGCTGCGGCAGACCATGCAGCAGTTGACGCCGACAGGCGGCAATCGTGGTGATCTTCTCCGGAGGACGTCCATCGTTGCCGATGAGCGGGACAACGCGCTGGTAATCATCTGCAATGAATCCGATTTCAAACTCATCGGCGAACTCGTCGGAGCGCTGGCAAGCGGAAGCGCCAAGGGCACAATGGTGGTCAAGGCGTATCAGCTCAACTCGATTCCAGTGAGTCAGGCTGCACGCAGTGTGAAGAGCCTGCTGCAGGGAGATTCGCGATCACGAGGCCGACAGGCTTCGAGAATGCGTTCATTGGCATTGCGTACTCTTGGCAATGAGACAGCGGTCCAGGCAGTTTTTCGTCCGGATCTTGTTTCGGTCGTCGGTGATGGAGGCTCCAACGCTCTGATCGTGATGGCGCCATCGGACGCAATGGACTTCATCGACAGCTTCATCGAGCTCATCGATCAGGTTCCTGTTGTACGGGCCACCACCTTGAAACTCTTCAAGGTCCAGCATGCACGGGCAGAGGATCTTGGTCGTACGCTCCGGACAGTCTTCAAGTCTCGCCATCGTGAGCTTCGCAGGACATCGGATGGTCGCGAGATGCTCGAGCCCGAGTTCGGCCATGACCAACGGACCAATACGCTTCTGGTGACCGCATCACCGCAGCATCTTGATGAGGTGGAGCAGTTGCTGGCCAAGCTGGATCAGCCTGTTGACGATTCAACTTTGCCACTTCGGTCCATCAATCTCAAGACCGCAACGCCAAGTCGAGCTGCAGATCTTCTTGAAGAAGTCGTCTTCGGCGCCAACCCTGCCCAGCGACTTTCAACGGTCATCGTTGCAGACGATGCCTCCGGCACCCTGCTTGTCCGGGCCGATGCCAAGACGATGAAGGAGATCGACGGCATCCTTGCGGAAATCGATCGAGATCCAACCAACATCTTCAACGTACGCACCATCACACTGGAGCGTGCTGATGCCCAGCAGGTCGCATCTGCGATGCAGAAGCTCTTTGATGACCGCGCAACCATGGCACGGGGTCGTGGTCGCAAGCGTGGCGATCAGCCCAGGCGAGTCACCATCATTGCCAACCCTGCCACACGGCTCCTTCTCGTGTCCGCTTCTGATGAGGATTTTGTACAGGTTCAACAACTGGCCAAGCAGTTCGATAGCCCACAAGCTGCCGAATCGATCGAGATCAGGGCCATCCCGCTCGAGAATGCACGTGCCATGGAGATTGCTGAGACCGTGCAGGAAATGGTGTCCCAGCTTGAAATGGGCACCGGAGGTGGGTGGTGGTTTGAAGCCGGAGCCCGCAAGAAATTGCAGGGCAGGATGGCTGTCTACCCTGACAACAGGCTCAATGCGCTCGTGGTCTCAGGCAGTGAGGACTCTGTTGAGATGGTCGAGCGGATCGTTGACGTCATGGATGCCGACAAGACGCCCAGCAACAAGCGGGAAATGAAGGTCTACCGGGCAGATAACGTTTCGGTGAACATGCTCGAAGATGTCATCAATGATCTGCATGGCACGAACGACCGCCGCCGATGGTGGCAGCCTCGTACGGATCAGGATGTCGAAATCATCGTCGACAACACTCGGGGCGCCTTGATTGTTGCAGCCCTGCCAAACAAGCACGAGGAAATCGCAACGCTTATTGACGAACTGGAGATGGAACTGGCAGAGGACCAGTCCATGATCCAGACGTTCGCACTTAAAGGCGCTCGGGCCCGCGATGTCGTTGCCATCCTGCGAGAAACACTCCAACTGGATGCTACGGGTGAATCCCGTGGTGTCTCTGTTCGCATCGATACCGACAAGCCTGCTGTGGAAGTGCGTGGGCGAGTAGTTGCCGACGATCGCTCCAACAGCCTGGTAGTCACAGCGCCTGCAGCTTCCCTTGAAGTCATCGAGACATTGATTCGACAGCTTGATGAGGAGCCGGCAGCCATTCAGGTCGAATACCGGATCTTCCAGTTGGAACATGCATTGGCCGAGGATGTGCGTTGGAACTTGTTTGACATCCTTCCGACCATGGGCGATCCCAATCCCCGTGTTTCCTACAACCGGATCGAGAACCAACTGATCGTGTCGGCAACACCGGATCAGTTGAAGCAGATCGAGACAATCATCACGGAATTTGATCAGCCATCAGTCACGGATAGAAGCACGCGTTTCATCCCACTCGAATTCGCGGAAGCAGAGAAAGTCCAGGAGGCCTTGACGGTCTTCTATGGTCCATTCGCGCTGGATGCGGACACGCCTTCAAAACTCAATGTCAGGATCGTGGCAGATCCCGCCAGTAACAGTCTCGTGATCTCGGCTGAAGCGAAGGAATGGGACGCCCTTCAAGCCTTGATCACGGAGCTTGACGCCGAGCAGTACGACGCCTCGCTCCAGTTGAAGGTTATTCCTTTGACATACGCCGATGCCGTTTCTGTTGCCCGGGCCATCAATGATGCGTTTCAGCAGCAGGTAAGGCGTGGAGGCAAGAGCAACCAGGAAACAAACCGTACGCAGAACCGCGATGGATCTCGCCAGGATATCGAGACCCCGACGGTTCTGGTCCAGGCGGAGGATTGGGTCAGGGCTTCAGCAGAACCTCTGACGAACTCGATTGTGGTGTCAGCAACCCGCAAGACACTGGGCAAGATCGAGACCATCGTTTCGCAATTGGATGTTGCAGATCATGCCAGCTTGCCGCCGGCTCGACTTATTCCTGTTCGAACTGCGAATCCGGAACGCCTCGCAGAGTCGGTGAAAAAACTCTATGAGACGCCGTCAAGAGAAGGTCGAGTCAATCTCCGGATCGTTGGTGATGTGGAATCATCCACACTCATCGTCCGTGCGCCGGAGGAGGATTTTCTGCAGATCATGGCCTTGGCCAAGGCGCTTGAAGAGCACGGTGACGATGGCGGCATGGGCGTGTATGTCATTCGCCTTAAGGATGCGCCTGCTGCACGCGTTGCAGACGCGATCCGTTCGACCTTTGCTACTCGTGCCAAGACGCTCAATGCTCCGTTGCAAGTGGAGATCGATTCGGCAACGAACAGCCTTGTCGTTGCGGCGACCGCGGATCTTGTAGATGAAATCAGGGACACGGTGGCTCAACTTGATGATCTGGCACCTGCGTCGGGCCTTGGCATCTTCATCATCGAGCTCGAGCATGTGGATCCTGCCGAGGCGATTCGTGTCATCAAGACCATTGGCCTGGATCGCGCCCAGCCAGAAGGTTCGGCCATGCGTTTGCTCGGCGAGCCCATCCGGGTCTCCCCTTTGCGTGGTCGCAGTGCCGTTGTTGTCGTAGCTTCCCCTGCAGACGAACGAACCGTGACGGGCATCTTCAAGGCGTTGGATGCCGAGCCAGAACTCGCGACTGCGAAAATGGAAGTTGTTCTACTGAAGAATGCAGAAGCGGGGGCCATTGCCACACTTCTGGAGCAGGTGCTCTCGCCTGGCTCTCAGCAGGTCAATACTCCCATGGCCAAGGCTGTTCAGGAACAGGTCCGTCGACTGGCAGTGCACCAGGATGGTTTGAACCGTCCTGATGTGGGCCTGGATCTCACCATGCCGATCCGGATCATTCCTCATGAGACACGCAACGCGTTGCTTGTGAGTTCCAGTGATTCCAATGTCGCTGCCATCATCGAACTGGTTGCCATGCTTGATCAGCTTCCGGTTACGGATGCCGTAATCGTCCGAATGTTCCCACTGGAAAATATTGCGGCCAACGACTTTGCCCGAATCGTGCGAACCCTGTTTGAGCAGGGCAAGGCTCTGGGAGGTGTTCCTGGTGCCAAGCTCTTCGGTATTCCAGCAGGCATGCTGGGCCGTGCCTTCATGGATCAGATCGCAATTGCAATAGATGAGCGAACAAATACGGTCATCATCGCGGGCAAGGAAGATTCTGTTGCCGCTGTCGAAGTGATCTCCGAACGGCTCGATTCCGATCTGCAATCCGGATGGATCGAGCCACGCTTGGTCAAACTAACTTGGGCTGATGCGGAGAAACTTGCAGGCACCTTGAATCGAGTGCTGGTTGAGGGCGCTACGGATCTTCCACAGGCAGGTCCGCTTCAGGAACAGGTTGGCCGTATTCGAATGGCCCGTATGGAAACCTCCCGGGTCATCGAATCGGAAGTCTTCCAGCCGATGAATCGCTTGATCATCGAGCCTCAGCCTGAGATGCGAGCGTTGGTTCTGGTCGGACCGCCCATCAATCTGGATCTCGTATCCGAATTGATCGCGATGCTTGATGTCGAGGCGGCGTCACCTGCTTCCACGGTTCGAATCTATCCCGTAGAGCATGCTTCGGCAGCTCGCTTGTCATCAACCATCGGAAATCTCTTCCGTCAGCAAGTCGCTTCGGGCTCGGTCCGCAAGGAGGACCGTGTCGTCATCCAGGCTGATGAGCGAACGAACTCGCTGGTGGTTACGACCAGCTCCCGCAGCTTCACGATCGTTGAGAGTCTGCTGGGCGCCCTTGACTCGGAAATGGATCCTGATCTTCAGGAAATCCGTCGTGTGACCGTGGCCCATGCTTCAGCATCACGACTTGCTGACGTGGTACAGCGATTGATGGATGCAAGGGTTGAGCGTCTGCGGCTCGTCGAGCCCGAGACGGCGGATCTGCAGCGTGCCACCATTATTCCCGATGATCGCACCAATACACTGGTGATTGCCGCTGGCAATGAGTCCTATGACGTCATCAAGATGCTTGTTGAGCAGATGGATGAGCCAAATCTTCTTGAGAACGGTCTCGTCGAAGTCGTCGGGGTAGGGGACTCCAACCCTGACCGCCTTGCCTCGGCCATCAACTCGATCATGGAACGTCGGTACGCAGATCTTCCCGGCCATCTCAAGGATCGACGACAGCCGCTGGTTCTGACCGATCCTCGTACCAGCAGTCTCCTGGTTTCGGCTGACCCCGAAGACCTGGCGTCTATCCGGAATCTGGTCAAGCAGCTGTTGGCAACGCCAATTGCACAAGCGGTTGATCTGCATGTCATTCCTGTGGCATCCGGTTCCAATGCTGATCGATTGGCGCCGCGGCTCCAGCAGTTGATGCGGGACAGACGTCAATCACTTGGTGATTCGGCAACAGCTTCTGACCGCGTTTCCGTGACTGCAGAAATTTCCAGTAACAGCCTCATCGTTGCGGCCAGCCAGGAAAACCTGATGATCGTTCAGGAAATGGTGACGTTGCTTGTTGAGGCGGAAGCTGAAAGTGCGTCAGGTCGAGAGTTCGAAGTTCTCGCGCTGCGTTCCAGTTCTGCCGACGAGCTTGTTGATGTTCTGGATGATTTGTACGTCGAAGAAGCGAACCGTAACCGAGGCTCTGGAACAGTTCGTGTTACTGCCGAACCCAGGCTGAACTCCATCGTGGTCAGCGCACCACGTTCGGATATTGACGAGATTCGAACGCTTGTGGCTCGCCTTGATGGCGCGCGTCCTGCTTATATCATCGAAATCCGTCACTTCCCTCTGAAGTCAGCTAATGCCTTGGAAACAGTTCGGCTTATCGAGGAAGTTCTGTCAGGACGTGGCATCGGATCTCGCCGGGGCAGCACTCAGCAGACCACGGTGCTTCGCTATGTTCGAGAAATTGAAGATGCACTGGGCGAGACAGAGTTCCAGGTCAGTGCGGCTCTCCGTGAATCAATCAGTCTTACGCCTGATATCCGGACAAACACCGTGATCGTTCGGGCGCCCCATGAATCGATCGAGTTGATCGGTCGCATGATTCGGGATCTCGATGACTCTTCCGAGGGTTCCAAGAACATTCGGATCTTCAAGCTGAAGAATGCGGATGCACTCGCCATGCGAGAGGTTCTTAACGACCTCTTCCGCCTGGATGAAGGCGAGGACCTGCTTGTCCTCAAGCCCCGTGACACCGATGGATTCGATATGCCGGCAATAGAGGGCATCGCAACCATTCCTGGTGCCGAGAGCATTGTCTCTGGTACCGAGCTCACTGCAGTTCCGGATCCAAGACAGCAATTGGCAATCACGGTTGACAGTCGAACGAACAGTCTGCTTGTATCAGGAAGCCCGGCCTATCTGGACCTTGTCGAGAGCGTCGTGAACGAGTTGGATGAGCTGGAGGCCAATGAACGGGAGACCTTCGTCTACCAGTTGAGAAATGCAACGGCCGAGAGTGTGGCAAGTGTTCTTGGTGACTTCGTCGCCGAGGAGCAACGCAAACTGGTACAGACTCTTGGCGGCGACCAGATCGGATCAGCAGCACGCCTGCTCGAGCGTGAGATCACGATTCGTGGCGATCAGAAATCGAACACGTTACTCGTGTCGACCAGTCCTCGGTACATGGATCGCATTGAGGAAGTCATCAAGCAACTTGATGTCGATCCTCCTCAGGTTCTCATCCAGTTGATGCTGGCAGAGGTGACCCTTGAAGGTGGGTTTGACTGGGGCATCAGTGTCGATGCTTCGGGCGACATCGGGACCGTTGGTCTTGGCGGCCTCTATGACCTGGTAGCTGGAACGATGGCCATGGGCGCGCCGACGCTCTCCATTGCTTCCAGCGACTTCAACATCATGTTGCGAGCGCTCGAGAAGCAGAATCGACTCAATATTCTCGCCAACCCTTCGATCATGACAGCCAACAACGAGCAGGCGACGATCAATGTGGGTGAGACGATCTACCTCCCGACTGCTTCCCAGACATACGACACGGGCCTTGTCAGTGTTCCGCTTGAGGCCAAGGAGACAGGCGTCATCCTGGATGTCACGCCATCGATCAATCCGGATGGATTTGTTCGATTGGATGTGACACCAACGCTTTCTCGTGTAACGGATCAGCTTGATGAGCCGGCAGTCGGCGTTACGACGCCTCGTATTCAACAACGTACTGCTGATACGACGGTGACGGTCTATGACGGTCAGACCATCATCCTGGGTGGGCTGATTCTTGAGGAATACGAGTACAACGAGCAGTCCATTCCGTTCTTGGGTGATCTGCCTCTGATCGGCTTCCTCTTCAGGGGCGAGACGGAAAATCTTCGTCGGACGGAATTGGTCATCGTCCTTACGCCGCATGTGATCAGGAGCCCCGCAGACCACGGACGCATCACCGAACTGACCAACCAGCAGGTCGATCTGATTTCTGTTCCAGAATCTCTTCGTGAGCAGATTCGCAAGGGTCGATTTGATGGGGAAGGCATCTTTGACAAGGACGGCAACGAACTCCAGCTCAAGGATCTCATCGAGGCGGAGAAGTACGAAGGCGTTCTGCCAGAGGACAAGCCGGACTCTGAATCGGATCGGGGCGATGAATGAGTAGGGCCCCGCTGGCTTTGCTGGCTTTGCTGGTTGTCTCCTGCACATTGACAATTGGTTGCGAAGATGCCACCAAGACCTCACGTCGGCGATATACGCCCCCGAGGCCTGAGCCAAAGGTGATGAAGGTCCTTCGGGATGTGCGACCAAACCGGATGGCGCTCATCGTTGCTCCGAAGGCTGAAGACATCGAGGGTGATGGCAAGGCCGATCTCATCAATGTCTCAGTCGTTCTCTTCAGTGAGCCAAGACCCGAGCCGGTGATCGTCCCTGGGACTTTCGAGTTCGAGGCGGTTCCACTTCATACGGACAGCAAATCAGATGTATCGATATTGAAGTGGCGATTCAATCAAGACCAGACCGGGGCCGCCGAGGGGCCGACCATGTTCGGATTTCCCGGCTATCGCTTCCAGTTGGATGTTCGCAAGATCGGCGATGGACCCATGCCAGCGAAAGTTGTCAATATCGAAGCCACCTTCCAGCCTGCTGCTGGCGGCCCTCCAGTCAAATGCGTTCCTGACCAACGGCTTGTGAGGCTGGGCAATACCGGCTGAACTCCTCCAAAGGAGGTCATTTTGGCCTCCAGTGGTATCACCAACCCAATATCGTTAGAATGGCCCTCCGCGCTGCGGAATGAGCATCCTGCTCGAGATCGTGGGAGCCGCAGCCAACTGGAAGAGCTTGGAAGGAGCATGCCAAATGTCAGCTATTCGAACGTCTATTGGGGTGATTTTCATCGCCATTTTCGGAGTTCTCTCGCCCGCTTCAGCGGCACCGAGTTCGATCTCCATTCCCGACAACATTCGCCAGCATGTACCTGCTGATGCGTTTCTGCTTGTCTATACACCATCAGCACAGAAGCTGATTTCCGCGTTGGGCACGACCGTTGGATCCGTCGATCCTCAGACCGCCATGCAACTGCAGAGGATGCCAATGATGGGCGGGATGATGTTGTTCAGCAACGAAGACCCATCCAAGCAGGCTCAATTGGATCTTGATGCACCTGCGGCACTTGCACTTTCACAGGGTGCTGCTGGTATCGAGCCTTCCATGACCGTCATCATTGGTGTAAAGGGTGATCACAAGGGACTCAAGCCCCTTCAGCCCGGCATGCGAATGAGCTCCATCAAGGACAGCTCCCTGGTCGCGATGACCAACGCAGTGGAAGGCCCTGCAATGGCTTCTGGTGCCCAGCTACTTCAGAACATCCCTCCGGGCGAGATCAACATCGCCTTTGACCAGCAACTGTTCTACAAACAGTACGGACCCATGATCGACTTGATGATGTCGCAAATGGGCGGCAACCCGGCCATGCAGCAGAACAATGATCCTGCAGCCAAGATGATGCAGGAGCAGGCAGCACGCTCTGCCGCTCAGCTCAAGATGTTCATGGAAATGTTCAAGTCATGGGATTTCGCCATGACCTTTGATGGACCGGACATGTCCACGACCGTTCGGTGGATTCCTACCGATCCGAATATGAAAGCAACTGGTTCCGCTGATCTCGGTGAGTACTCCAAAGTTCTGGTCAATGACAGTCCACTGGCCATGGTCATGAGCCACAGCGCTCTGAAAATGATGATTCAAATGCAGAGTGATCAGGATATGGCCATGCCTGCAGCATTTGGCGATTTCATGAAGATCGTCATGACCCATGCCACCAACATGATTGATGACATGGATGGATCCTCAGGCGTGTCTTACGGCCTTGGCAGCAAGGGTCTTTGGTGCCTGCAGCTCTTCAAGCTGAAGAACAAGGATGCGTACATGAAGGAGACCGCGGCGATGTTCGCGGCCGTCAACGATGCCGGAATCGGAGTCAGTGTTTCTGATCTCAAGCTGATTCAGCCTGGTGTCGGTTACACGGTACGAGTCGACATGCAGGAAATATTTTCCAAGATGGGCATGGCTGGCATGATTCCCCCGAAGGAAATGGCCATGATTACTTCTGTTGTCGATGCTCTGTTGGGCGGCGAAGTCGGCATGCAGATTCGTTACCTGACCAATGGAAACAAGGTTGCTGTGGTCTGTGGTCGTAACGGTCAGGTTCTTGGCCGAGCCAAGCAGATCCTCGAGTCCAATGATGCTGGAAAACCCAACACCCTGGATTCACTGGTCTCTACTGCCCAGGGATCACCCACGATGGTCATGAGCCTTGAGTTCCGATCCATGTTCGGCGAAATTCTTGGTTTCATGCATTCGGTGCCGGCACTCAAGTCCGAGCTCAATGATGTGCCAAGCAGTGCACCTGCAGGCGACCCCATTCGCTTGAATGCAACTTGTACCGCGATGACCAAGGGCGGTCAGATGATCATCGATTTCAATCTCGGTGGCTTTGCAACGATGATCAAGGAGATGGAGGCTATTGCCGACAAGAACCACCAGAAGGCCGCCATGGCCAACTGAGGGCTCTTCCCTTCCAGGATTTGAAAAGCAGGACCCCCGGGTGGTTTACCACCCGGGGGTCCTTTAACTGGGGATCAAGGATTCGAACCTTGACTAACTGATTCAGAGTCAGCCGTGCTACCGTTACACCAATCCCCATTCATGGGCGTCCGGGGCCCGGGGGTGCCCGCTCAGCGGGCCTGCATGCTCTGGAGCATGCCGCAACGGGCAGTGTATCGTCACTTCGAGGCCATGTCCCCCCCTGAAGTCGACTGTTCATTCTGTCGAGGTTCGGGCTAGGATTCCAATCTGAAACGTCTACAGGAGCCTTATTCATGGCTGATTTCGTGACTGTTGACGGTGCTCGTGTGGGAGTTCTCATGGGGAGTGCTTCTGACTGGCCCGTCATGGAAAAAACATCCAAGACATTGCAATCACTGGGTATCACCCATGAGTGCAACGTGATCTCTGCGCACCGTGCTCCTCAGCGGCTGGAAGCGTATTGTTCCACCGCGGAGGATCGTGGTATTCAGGTGCTCATCTGTGCAGCAGGCGGTGCAGCGCACCTCGCAGGTGTGGCGGCAGCCTTGACACATCTTCCGGTGTTGGGTTGTCCGATGAAGGCTTGGTCTACAGAAGGCCTGGATTCACTGCTGTCAATGGCCCAGATGCCTCGTGGGATACCAGTTGGGACGTTGGCTGTCGGTGGTGCCGGGGCAGTCAATGCGGCCATCTTCGCTGCAGAGATCATGGCCTTGTCTGATAAGGACATTCGTTCCCGTGTACTTGCCTTCCGAGCAGAACAATCTGCGGCCACCTTCGAGCTTCCCGGAGCGCCGGGGCATTCCTGAGGGAGTCATGCAAGTCCATGAACTTTGATTCGCCACCAGCCGACCCCATTGCCACTTGCGAAGCGTGGTTCAGTGAAGCGCGCGAGCGTTGTTCTGTTCCCAATTCGCACGCCATGGCCCTGTCGACGGTTGATGACCAGGGGCGACCATCATGTCGAATGGTGCTCTTGAAGGGATTTGACCGACGTGGCCCTGTTTTCTACACCAATCGTCAGAGCCAAAAAGGTATCGAACTGGACGGATCTCAGCAGGCGTCACTGCTGTTCTTCTGGGATGAACTGGAACGCCAGATTCGCATCAATGGATCCGTAGAGGTTGTATCTGACAAGGAAGCTGACGACTATTTCACCACACGCCCGAGAGGGAGCCAGATCGGGGCCTGGGCCAGTGATCAATCTCGGCCTTGTCCAGATCGTGAGACGATGGAAGCCAGCGTCCGGGAAGTGGAATCGAAATACGAGGGGCAGCCTGTTCCACGACCGCCACATTGGGTGGGCTATCGTGTTCGTCCAGAGTCAATCGAGTTCTGGCAGGGCGGCGGGTTCAGGATGCATGACCGGCTGCTCTACTCAGCCGAGGCAGATGGCACCTGGACGGTGTGTCGTCTGTGGCCCTGATCACATCAACTGATGTCTCTATGTTTCAGCAGGTGGATCGCCCAGAAGATCTTCTGCTTCGCGAATGATGTCCTCAGGGAGATCACTTCGAATTGGCGGGGCATCTGATCTGGTTGGTTTCGGTGCTTCTTCAGCAGGCGGTTGACTGCTTGCTGGTGAAGGTTCTGCATCAAGCAATTCTCTGGCTTCCTTCAGCAGATCGGCTGGCAGAAGTGAAGCGAGATCGGCAGGAGGCTTATCAGCCTTCTTTGAGCGGTTTCCTGGCTCTGGCTTTACTGGTTGGGTTTGAGGTTGTTCAGCCGCCTGAAGATGGGGGGGGAGATCTTCATCTGTGACAATGATGGCTTCTGATTCCACTTGGAATTCATCACGCCATTGATTGACCTCCCCTGGCTTCAGATTGGCAGGCCGATGGATCGACTCAGGTTTCCCCCGACCTTGGCGACGGTCCTCCAGGAGGGCCCGAAGGAAGCTCACCGCGTCCAGATCCTTGGCTCCACGCCGCTTGGCAGCCTTCCTGACACGTCTGTCCGAGGAGACCACGAGAAGCCGTCCTGGGGCCGAGGAGTCGGCAATCAGCCGCTCCAGGATCTCGTCCGCTTCCACCTTCCCAGCATAAATTGCCCTGATATTGGCCGGTAATTTGGGTTTTTTTCCTGCCGGGGGGGTCCCGTCACAAACCAGGGCAATATGGGCCTCTCCCCAGCGGCTGGAGGCCAGCAGAGTGGCCAAACCGGCCACGTCAGGACCAGCCAGGCCCGGTGGGAGCACCCCTGTGACGTGCAGGACATTGAATGTATCGATCAGGAGCCTCATTGACCGATCCCCAGTATCTCGTAAATCACCAATTTTAGCCTTTGGATCCTCATTATCTTGAACGCTAAACCCTTGCCGCCAGAACCCGGATCGGTTCTAATACTCCGCTTTCCACAAGGTCTTGACCCCGAGTACCGAAATTTATGGCAATCCGGATCAAATCTCGTCACGGCGAGTCCGTCAATCAAATGCTCCGTCGCTTCAAGAAGCTCTGTGAAAAAGAGGGCCTTACGAAGGACGTCAAGCGACGCCAGTACTTCGAGAAACCTTCGGAGCGACGTCGCCGAGCCTTGCGGAAGTCGATCGCCAGAATGGCCCGCTTGCAGGCCGGTCCCCCTCCCCGTAGTCCACAAGGTGGTGGCCCTGGTGGCCCAGCACGTGGTCGCAGCGGCGGCGGCGGCGGCAGTGGCGGCAGTGGCGGTGGTGGTGGCGGTCCGCGAAGCGGTCGTGCTTAGCGTATCCCATCCGCCTGCTTTCTTAGGCGGTGCTTCGAGATTGCTGTTTCCCAGCAGATACCCCATGACAACGAATGAACACCGCCTCGTATTCAACAGCGCGGTCTCTTTAGAGGAGTTGCAGGCGTGAGAAGCATAATGCTTGCTGATTTCCAGCCAATCGTGAATGACGCCTGGGTCTGGTTCCTTGCTCCCATCGGAGCGATCCTGGCCCTTCTGTTTGCCTTCATTTTCAGCAAGACGGTCATGCGCCGATCTGAAGGTGATGACAACATGATCCAGATTGCCGAGGCTGTCCGTAAAGGCGCCATGGCCTACCTGGTTCGTCAGTACAAGGTCGTCTTCTTTGTCTTCGTCGTGCTCGTGGCGATCCTGATCATTTTGGGTCTCCTCAACATCCAGCCACTCTGGACGGCGGCAGGTGTTCCAATCGCCGGTCTCTTCTCAGGGCTGTGTGGTTGGTTTGGCATGAAGATGGCAACCAACGCTTCAGCGCGTACAACCTTTGCTGCCAAGCAGTCTCTGAATGATGGGCTGACAGTGGCCTTCCGCTCGGGTGCCGTCATGGGCCTGGTAGTGGTTGGATTTGCACTTCTGGACATCAGTGTCTGGTTCTTCCTCTGGAATCAGTTGATTCCCAATTCAGGCCTTGAGGAAATCACGGCAATCATGCTGACCTATGGCATGGGTGCTTCGACACAGGCCCTGTTCGCCCGTGTTGGTGGTGGTATCTACACCAAGGCTGCTGATGTCGGTGCCGACCTGGTCGGCAAGGTTGAAGCTGGTATTCCCGAGGATGATCCTCGCAACCCCGCGGCCATTGCTGACAATGTCGGTGATAACGTCGGCGACGTCGCAGGCATGGGCGCTGATCTCTACGAGTCTTATTACGGTTCGATCCTGGCGTCGATGGCACTGGGTGCAACCGCAGCGTTGTCAGGCGCCTTTGGGGATGTCTCAGAGAAAATGGGTTACATCCTCGCTTCAGCACCGATGGCGCTGGCAGGCCTGGGCATCATCTGCTCACTGCTGGGGGTCTTCGTTGTCCGAGCCAAGGAAGGTGCTTCCTTCAGCCAGTTGCTCAAGGGACTTCACATGGGAGTCTGGTTTGCATCTTTTCTCGTAGCTGTTGGCGCAGGTGTCCTGTTCTGGCTGCTCCTGAGAGATCCTGAAATCGCTCAGTACTACGTCTGGTGGCAGCCAACCCTCGCCATCATCACCGGCCTGAGTGCTGGCCTGGTGATTGCATTTGCTACCGAGTACTACACGTCCTATGAGCATGCTCCCACTCAGCGAATCGCTGAGCAGACACAGACTGGTCATGCGACAGTCATCATTGCGGGTATTGCCGAGGGCATGAAGTCGACATGGGCGCCGCTCATCGTCATCGTTGTGGCCATCCTTCTTGCCTTCGAGTTCAGTGGTGGTAACGAGAACTTCCTGCTGGGCCTCTATGGTGTTGGTATTGCTGCTGTGGGCATGCTCAGCACGCTGGGGATCACCCTGGCCACAGATGCCTATGGGCCGATTGCTGATAATGCAGGCGGCAATGCAGAGATGACAGGTCAGCCCGCGTTCGTTCGTGAACGCACTGACATGCTTGATTCACTCGGTAATACCACCGCTGCGACGGGTAAGGGCTTTGCCATCGGCTCAGCCGCTCTCACCGCCATGGCCTTGCTGGCGGCCTACGCCATCGTGGTCAATGTGGCATTGGTCAAGAAGCATGCAGTCCCCCAGTGGAACACTCCAATAGCGTCTGTGGGTGGTGCTGACTTCGATAGCAGTACAGTCTCCACCTTCAAGCAGAATCGACCCGTACCGGGCAAGAGAGTTGATCTCATGTTGCGGAACATGGGCCAGGGCGAATTCAGAATGGTTGGCAAGGTCAACAGAGAGACAACCGCTGGTGGTGCTTTGATGCTGGGTTCCAAAGCTGTCGTCACAGGTGTCGGCCGACTCTGCCCTGTTGGCTCTGATATCGAGGCTGAGGCTCGTTGGGATCAGCATAATGGCGTGTACAGCGCCGAGGTGTCTGAGAACGGCGAGGAATACAGCTTTGACCTCGTTCCTTCTGATATTGCATCACTCAAGCATGTTGCGGCCTTCTATGACATCTCCATCATGAACCCACGTGTGATTGGTGGCTTGTTCCTGGGCGTCATGCTTGCCTTCGTCTTCTGTGCAATGACCATGAATGCTGTTGGTCGTGCTGCATACCGCATGATGAATGAGTGCCGCAGACAGTTCGGCATCATGCGAGACAAGTTCAGGGCTGATGGCATGAGCGAAGAAGATGTTGCCAATCCTCAGAATTGGCCGACTCGAGTGAACGTCAACGGTGTGGATTACCCCGATTATCAGGAATGCGTATCCATTTCGACGGCTGGTGCACAGCGTGAAATGATTGTTCCATCAGTGCTCGCGATCGTGACCCCGATCATTGTCGGGCTCATTCTCGGTGTTGGTGGCGTCATGGGACTCCTGGTGGGCGGTTTGACCAGTGGCTTCGCTGTTGCGATCTACATGGCCAACGCCGGCGGTGCCTGGGACAACGCCAAGAAGTACATCGAGGCTGGACACCATGGTGGCAAGGGATCCGATGCTCATAAGGCTTCAGTGACTGGCGATACAGTCGGTGATCCTTTCAAGGACACCTCTGGTCCTTCGCTGAATATCCTCATCAAGCTCATCGCAGTCGTATCTGTCGTGTTTGCAGGTCTGGTGGTCTACTTCGGACCTACGGTTCAGGCTGCATTGGGACTCGGTTGATCCATGGAATCACCTCCAGAAGGCCGTGGTTCTTCGTACGACAAGTCGGCCGAAGTAGCGTCACCAGTCGAGTTTGCCAAGGCAGCAGCTCGACTGGCATGTGATCGACACTGCGAGGATGTTCGACTGCTTGATGTTCGAGGTCTGAGCCAGATCTGCGACATCATCCTTGTTGCCTCCGGAACCAGCGATCGCCAGATGCGGTCGGTGGCATCAGAGCTCGAAGATCTGGGCCAGGCGGACGGTTATCAGCGATTCCGTGTAACAGGTGATTCCCTGGACACATGGATCGTCGTTGATTTCATCAATCTGATCGTTCATCTCTTTGAGCCAGGTCGTCGGCAGTACTACGATCTTGAGACGCTCTGGGCGGATGCCCCGGAGATTGATTTTCAGCGTCCTTCAACTGCCGATTGAATACCATCATTCAGGTATCAAAGGACTTGGAGCAAGGAGGGCGTTCTAATGAAAGCATTGGTTCTCTTGCTGATCAGCCTGGCCTTCCAGGCAGATCCGGTCAAGGACGGTGATCTGCCGGCATTTTCGGGTCGTTGGTATGGAGAGGCCACGTTCAATGATGGCCAACTGCTTCCAACCCTAGTGGATGCTGAATTCCTGGACGGTGACTGGGTTGTTCGTTTCACACAGCTGTCTGAAAATCGAAAGCACCAGCCAATCCTGCAAACTTCTGTCGAAGAAAACAGGGTCTTCATCCGTCCAAACGTGGGTGATCAGTTTCAGGCCTGGATAGGTGAGCTCGATCAATCAGGGAGTACCTATCGCGGAGCGATCACGGTACAAGGTCAGAAGATTGGAACGTTTGATCTGTCACGAATTCCACGTGTCAGCTCACTGCCAGGTTCTCACCGCTGGGTGGGGAGTGTGATCGTTCCAGGAAGGGACTTTGAACAGATTCGACTTCAACTTGTTCAGAGTGCAGATGGCTGGATCGGAGAAGTTGATCTTCCTGAACGGCAGTGCTCCGGTCATCCTGCAATTGTCCAGGAGAATGAGGCTTCACTGTTGATTGAAGTGCCTGAGAAGTCACCGATCAAACTGAAACTCATCACCCCTCGGCCGCTGGGCGCGGAAGATGCGCCCCGACAGGTTCTGGCAGCCTGGGAAGAGGCTGGAACCACGTCGACCTTCATTCTCCAGCAGCAGCAGGGGGACAAGCCTCTCGATCTGAGCAGGCCGCAGGATCCAGTTGGTCCGGTTCCTTATGAAGTGCGGCAGGAAGTGATTGCCCATCCCATTGGGCACAGCATTGGTGCAACATTGACGGTTCCGGTCGGAGCAGACACGCATCCAGCAGTAGTACTCGTTCCGGGTGATGGTGGTCGAGATCGTGACGATCGAGCAGACGGCCATCGATACCAGGCGGTCTGGGCAGATGCTCTTGCTCGCCGTGGAATCGCCTCTCTTCGATTCGATGACCGTGGCGTTGGCAGTACCAATCTTCCTGAGGGCATGATTGCCAGTGATCTCACGGGAAAGGACGTGGTCATTGATACACGCCACCTCGTGGAATGGCTTGGGCAACAGCCCGGGGTGGATGGTTCCAAAATCGGTGTTCTCGGATGGGATCGGGGCGGACTGGTTTGCATGCAGGTCGCCATGGGACTTTACCGAGAGGTGTCTTTCGTCGTACTCCTTTCAACTCCGGGTCTTCCGGGCATCGACATGGATCGTGCGTCGATGCAACGTCGGCTTGCAGATGTCCCGGTGCCTCAAGAGCGTATTCATGATCTTCTTGTTGCCCATGGAACGGTCCTCGATGTCTGCATGGATCCCGTGGCCTCTGACAAGGAAATACGCCAGGTCGTCGTTCGATACCTTGATGCTCTTGGTCGCTTGCCGACAGGAGAGTCGAAGGAAGTTCCAGAAGAACTTATCCAGAAGGAAATGCGTCAATTTGCCTCAGAAAACTACAGACGCAGCCTGAGATTTGATCCGCGGCAGATCCTTCCTCGCCTTCGTTGTCCGGTGCTTGCAGTTGGTGGCTCAGAAGATTTGGAGACGCCAGTTGAACTTTCACTCCCATATATCAGGGCAGCTGTGGAGCGGACAAGTGGTGAGATTGACATCGCCGAGATCAAGGATGTGAATCATCGTCTACAGCCCGTCAATTCGTCCAAGCCTCGCAATTCTGCTTATATACGTGCTACCGTTGATCCTCGTGCCTTGCGAATCGTGACAGACTGGATTCTGGAAGTTACCACTCCTGTGTTGCCTGTTGAACCGGTGAATACACCATGAGCCATGGCTTGACGCGTCGCAATCCAGCAAAGATCGAGGGCTGGGGCTTCTCAATGAACGAGGTGGCCAATGGTGAAGCTGCTTCGGTAGATCCTCGATCTTTCTTTGATGAACCAGGCAAGCCCCTGGAGATCGAGATTGGATCCGGCAAGGGCACATTCCTTGTGCAGCAAGCTGCAGGTTCGGCTGATACGAACTTTCTGGGCATCGAGTGGGCCGGGCCATTCTTCCGGTTTGCAGCGGACCGGTTGCGACGACATGATCTGCGTAACACCCAGATGATGCATGGGAATGGAAGTGAATTCATTACCTACTGGTGTGCAGAGTCCGTAGCCATGGTCCTGCATCTTTATTTTCTTGATCCTTGGCCCAAAGCTCGTCATCACAAGCGCCGATTGGTACAGACGGAATCGATGAAACATTTTCATCGCGTGCTTCAGCCAGGGGGACTGGTTCACTTGGTGACTGATCATGATGATCTGTGGGATTGGTATCAGGACCGCATCGAGGAATCCTCGGAACTCTTCGACACGCGTCCCTTTGAGCCGCCGGAATCAGCTGGCAGCGAGGAAGTCGTAGGTACGAATTTCGAGCGTAAATATCGGCGTGAAGGCCGTGATTTTCATGCCATTACACTTGTGAGGCGCTAAGTTTTGCATCGTCAAGGACACGATCCCGAGAACATTCAGCCAGAGGACATCCTCTGCGATTTCTGCATGCGACCGACATGGTCATTGGATATCCCATCCGTCGAAGGACATCATGGCAGCATTTTTTGCGCAGATTGCCTTGAGCAGGCATGGAAACATCTAATCATTGAAAAGGGTGGTGTTGAAGGTGAGGATGGATGGAAGTGCACGATGTGTCTGGCAGAACGCGAAAGTCCCTGGTGGTGTTCATCACTCAACAGCCAGGCTCGAGTCTGCCGGCGATGCGTGAAGCAGTCCGCAGGCGTTCTGCACAAGAGCAAGGATTGGTCGTGGGAGAAGCCGATCAGCGATGATTGACTGAACGACTTCAGTCTGATTACTGATCAGACATGAGTGATTGCGGGACCTTGTTCCGGTAAAGAACATCCAGCGACAGGAAGAAAGTCGCGCCTTTGCCCTCAATGGATTTGAGCCACAGCTCACCATGAAGCATGTCTGCCAAGTCACGACAGATGGCCAGGCCCAGCCCTGTTCCCATATGTGTTCGTGTGTGACTCGCGTCAACCTGTCGAAACTTCTCGAAGATGATGTCGTGCATGTCTGCCGGAATGCCAGGTCCCTCATCTGCAACACTGACGATTACACCTTCAGAGGAGCCAGTATTCTTTTCTGATCGACCAGTTGCTGCAGTGATTCTGATGGTGCCGTTGTCCGGGCTGAACTTCACTGCGTTGGACAGCAGGTTGTAGAGGATCTGCTGAACCTTGCCAGGATCGGTTTCCACAACAGGGAGGTCTTTCTGGAGGTCGGAGACCAGTTTGATTCCACGGGCTTCAGCCTGGGGACTCATTGCCCGCATCAGGAGTTCGATGACATCCCCGAGGCTGGTGGGCTCGACGTTGACTTCCATGCGGCCAGCTTCGATCTTTGCCATATCGAGCAGCTCGTTGATCATGTCCAGTAGCGAGCGGCTGCTGTTCAGGATATTCGTGAGGTAGCGGACACGCCTGGATTCCAGTTCTTCTTCTGCCAGAGCCTGGTCATGCAGCAGTTCTGTGAAGCCAATGATGGAGTTGAGGGGGGTGCGAAGTTCATGGCTGATGTTGGCAAGGAATTCGGTCTTGAAACGAGTTGATTCCCAGAGGCCGACATTGGCTTCGGCAAGTTCCGCGACCTTGAGGTCCAGGTTCTCATTCATGCGTTGAAGTCGATCCTGGGTTTCCGTCAACTCATTGAGCATGTCATCAAGGCCTGTGGACAGCAGTTCAAGCTCATCCCCGGTTCGAATCTTGGATCGAGCTTCAAGATTACCTTCCGTCACCTGTTCAATGACTGATTGGAGTCGGGTAACGGGCCTGAAAATCAATCGTGCGAGCATCAATCGGAAAACAATCATTGCAACCACGATGGCGACCAGGCCAGCAATGAGAATAAGCACCCGGCTTGTGCTGAGAAGCCCTTCACCAAATTGAGTGCTGCGGAGAACGATGGCCAGGCCCCGAGGCGTAACGGGACCATCTGTGGGCATGGTCGGGCCCGTTACGTTGCTTGTGGAGATCGGCTTGTCTCGAGGTATGGGTTGGGCATACACGTAGATGGATGTGCCAGTAATTCGCTCAGGAAGAAACACATACTTTTTCGGATCAGGTTCGGTGAATGCGTTCTTGAACTCCAGAGCGATGTCCTGCTCCATGGTCAGACTCTGGGCTTCAGTTGGAGGAAGGTTTGACTCTATTGCAAACCAGTCCAGGTACCCCACAACGAGATCCGGTTCATCAGGTCTGGTGGGATCCGTCAGGTCGGGCGTCACCAGGTTCTTCATCGAAATGGGCCTGCTGATTCCTTTGTTGTCGTCATAGATCACCGTCTTGGCCAGTTGCTGTGCAACTTCCAGCTGGTAGTCGGCTACCACGCGATCAGTGCGAATCCATGGGGTGGCAAGAGCAAGAATCAGGATCACAGCCAAGGCGCATCCGAAGAGAATCAGGCACTTGTTGGCCAGGCTGATACCCCGGGTCTTGGCGGATGACATGCTGGGAGTATAGATCCAAGAGTCAGGATTGCGGGCTCTGCCGGATCATGGCGGGGACCCTGGTGTCTGCATCGGGCACGACTCGGCGGATCCGGGCAGCATCGAGGTTCATGGGGATCTCACGAGGGTCCATTGACTCGATGAAAATCGCCAGAACGGCTCGTGCCACATCTGAGGGCCGATCAGACCCGGATGGAGACCAGAGGTTGTAATCGGCCCAGTTCAGCCGCAGGGTGAAGCCTCGGGAGTGGTCGAGATCCAGGTCGAGCACCACCTCGAAACGCCAGCCGTTTTCAAGTTCCTTCTCCGCCTGGAGCCGAAAACTGCATGCTTCATCGTGCATGGAGCCCATGCTACCCGGACTTCCCGCATGAACCCCTTGGGGCCTAAAATGGACGGGTGCCCATGAATTTTCTTCTCGAGACACTACGACTTGGCTTGACGAACCTGCGGTTGCATCTGCTCCGTTCGACCTTGACCAGTCTGGGCATCATTCTGGGGGTTGCCGCTGTGATTCTGATGGTCTCCATCGGAGAAGGCAACAAACTGGCTGCGATCCGGGACATCCAGTCACTGGGTGCGAGGAACATCATCATCCGGTCGCAAAATCCTCCTGAAGAAAGAAGTACAGGCAAACAACAGGCGTTCTGGATTGCAAAAAAATATGGATTGCTGGATGCAGACCTTCTTCGCATCCAGGAGTTCATACCCGATGCTGTTGATATTGTTCCGGTGAAGACAGTGGGCTCTGATGTCTCTTATGGCTCGAAGAGAACAACCAGTCAGACGTTTGGAACACTTCCTGAATTGAAAAGAGCACTCAACCTCGAGGTACAACCCGGGGGACGCTATCTGGTGCCCGCTGACATCGATCAGAGAAGTCGTGTTGCGGTCATTGGTAACAGCATTGCCGAGCAATTTTTCCCGCTGCACAATCCAATTGGCAAGCAGCTCAGGATCGATGAACGGATCGTTACGGTTGTAGGTGTCCTCAAACCAATTGGCTTGTCGGGCGGTGCGGGAGGTGCGTTGGTTGGTCGAGATCTGAACCTTGATGTCCACATCCCACTGACAACAGCAGAACTTGAATTCAGCGATATCTACACACGTCGGATGAGCGGCTCATTTGCCCGTGAAGAGGTTCGATTCACTGAGATATACGTGACAACGGAGTCCCCTGAAGATGTGATTCCAACGGCGGAGAGAGTTCGTCGAATCATTGCCATTGATCATGAGGAACGTGAAGATGTTGTCATCATTGTTCCATGGGAATTGCTTGAAAATGTGAAGCGCACGACATTCGCAATGAATATCCTGCTGACGGCCATCGCGGCCATCAGCCTGCTCGTAGGTGGAATCGGCATCATGAACATCATGTTGGCGTCCGTCATTGAGCGTACACGTGAGATTGGAATTCGTCGCGCACTTGGGGCGACACGTCGACATATTGTTTCACAGTTCCTTGTTGAGACAGGAACACTGTCAGCAGTAGGCGGTATTCTTGGAATACTCCTCGGGGTCTCGCTTTCGATGGCGGTTTCACATGTCCTGCCATGGGTGCTTGAACTCGGCTCCATTCAACGATTGATCGATGTGGATATTTCCTTTGAGGCCCAGATCACGGGTTGGTCCATCATCGTGTCCTTCCTTGTAGCTTCGATGACCGGGGTCATTTTCGGCATCTATCCGGCCATGCTTGCCAGTCGCCAGGATCCAATTGAAGCTCTTCGGCATGAGTGAGGCTGCGTCCTCCCTGCTCAGGTCTATACTGGCAGGGTGAGGAACCGAGCGTAATCACGCGTAGGAGAGATCCATGTTCAAAGATCGTCCCGTCTCGATTCTGATGATTCTGGTTTCAGTGATCTGCTGGCTGGCCGTGTCGGTTCCAACAATCGCACAGCGGCTTGATGATCGTTGGAAGCAGGTACAAGAGCGGAGGGATTCACAAGGTGGACTGCTTTCTGAAGATGCGGTCCTCCTGACCAAGCTCATCTATTCAGATGTTGACGCGACATTCAATGAAATGCCGGTCAAGGAAGCCCTGGATTGGTTGGCCATGCAAATCGGAACGCGATTCCAGATCAGCATGATGGATGACAAGGTGCTTGATGGAATTGATCCCGACATCAAGATCACGCTTGATTTTCAGGATATGCCGGCACTCAATGTCCTGGAGCACATTCTGGACCAGTGTGGCTCAAGTCGGCAGGTGCCCTGCACATGGCAACTGCGATGGGGGATGGTTTATGTCGGCCCACTGTCGGTCATGAATGAAGCCAGGTTCCGTACTATCCGCACCTACGATGTAGAAGAAATCATCATGTTGATTCCTGACTACAACAATCCACCCGAGTTGCAGTTGGGAGGAACAGCGGGTGGCGGGGGATTTGGTGGAGGTGCTGGGAGTGGAGGCGCCGGGGGTGGAGGCGGATTTGGAGGCGGCTCCGGGGGCGGGGGCGGCGGTGGTGATCATCCAAGCAGTTGGGATTGGGAGCAGTTGGAAGAGGAAAATCTTCAACGACTGATCTTTTTACTCCAGGCATACATCGAGCCGGAGGCCTGGCAGGCTAATGGTGGCGACGCAGCCTCGATCAATGTGCACAAGTCGACATTGGTAGTGCGTGCACCTGGTTACATCCAGCGGCAGATTGATGGTTTTCCATTTCAGGTGCCTGGCGTTGAAGGCATGCGGGCCCGCATGATCAAGATCGTGGGCCGGACTGTGATGGCAGAAAAACCACTGTCGGAACGCGTGAAGAATGATGTCATCGGCCAGCCAGCGCAAGGACCGTGATCGAGCGGTCGCCTCAATGGGGCTTACTGAGTTGCATTTGAAAGCGCGATCAACGCCATGGCCTGTGCCATGGCATCCATTCTCGCATCCCATGTGGCCTTTCTGATGCCCCCCTGAATGCGGTCAGGTTGCCTCCAGCTTCCAGAGACGTCTTCTCGACAACTCAGTTGCAGAAGGTATCGAAGAAAGAGGTTCTTGCTGCGTTCGAATTCTGCTTGTCTTTCGGGATCTGAATAAGCAGGGTCATCAGTTGTTTCAACCAGAAAAATGCCTGGCCGAAGTGACTGTGACGTCACCCCATTGACGCCGGGTTTCAGAAGGAAGCCGCCGGCATTCATTCCCACCGTCAGATCCGCCTCTGGCTGCACCTGGAGTTCCAGGATCTGCTCACGAATTTCTTGTAGTAATTCCAGGCGAGGAGTAGAGAATTCATCATTGTTGACGGATCGATTGTCGCGTTCGATCCAGCTCAGCCAGGGCAGAAGCGTCATATGAAGATGTGACGGCAGGACATCACTTGCCCTGAGCGACGCTGCCCTGGCAAGCTCACGATCGTCTGGTGAATATGCGGACAATGCAGCTGCTACAAGCACGATGTCATGTGCGTATTTCCGAACATCAACATCATCAGCTTCAATCATCAGTTCAAGAAAGGTGATCAGCTTCTTCCGATACTCCTGATCATCTTCCAGTTCCAGGCTTGCTGCCGCAAGACACCATGCAGCAGCACTGATTGGATCCAATTCCTTCCGAGTGGATGGTTGAGCAGCATTTGTCAGGAGTCCGACAGCCACAGTGCGGGCTTCCTCTGACAACGCAGGGTCAAGGCCCTTCAATGCCGAGTATCTGGCGAGGGCCAGTGCCACGAAGGCGCGTTCATGCGTTGGAACAAATTTCTGATCAAAACTACTTGTCATCGGGGTGAAACTACCGACCATTCGATAGCCATCATCCGTCTTGAAGATCCTGGAAAGCAGATGACGGGCGAGATCATCCCGGGCGGTCACCAATCGTTCAGAGGTGACATCTGATTGAACAACTTCCATGTCCCCTGACACGAGCATCGTCGGAAGTCCCTCTGGGGTTGCTTGCGCCAGGTCAATGGTTTCGAAGCCATACAGGCTGATCTTGCCCTGGTCTCTGAGGGATTCGATCTGTCGTGGAGAGAGTTCGCTTGCCAGCGCAAATGAATAGAGCCGTTCTGGACCAACGAAGGCATTGGTCAATCGCAATTGGGCGGGGAACTGAACCCACCATCGGTCATCATGTCGCAAAGCCATCCCATGAATGCCAGGGCGAAGTCGTTCTGTTGCGGCCTGGAAAGTAGGCCCCATGAGTGCCTGCAATGGGCCGGCAATCTCCATTTCCAAAGTCAATTGTTTGCCTGCTTCCTGTTGCACCGAATCAGGAAGAGAGGAGATGACATCGTCTTTTCTTGCAAGATTGATCGCCTGGGCTGACGCGGTCCATACCAGGGACTGGCCAACGGTTCGAGTGTCTTCCGCATGAGCAAGCCCGAAGCCAACAACGCGTCCACGGTGTCGAAGGATGACACAGACAGCAGACGCTCCAGGAATTCCAACGGCATACTCCGAGGCATCTGGGGCTTCCATATCATCGACCCAGTTTCGAACATCCAGCCAGGCCCCGACTGAAGATTCAAGATCCAGATCACTGGCAGCAGAGACACGGCAGAGCCCGAAACATGCCAGGATCACTGTGATCGCCTGGATTGTTCGGGATAAACCGGCCAAACGGAACAACCTCTGCCTGCAGGCCTCCGAAGAGGTATCTGAGATCTGCCTAGTCAGGGATTTTTCTGGACTGAGCATCTGCATTGGAGCATCCTAACGTTAGATCCCTGGGGGTTATCAGGCCCTGGATTCTGGAGGGTAGGAAGAAGTGCCTGTTTCAATTGCAGATCTGGTCCGGATGACCAGCAACCGCAAGCGGTTGCTCGTGTTGTCAGCACTCGTCTTCATCGCCATGTGCTAGCCAGCAAGCGGCTTTCTTTGGTGTGCATAGATGCAACAAGCCCGGCGTACGTGGTACGCCGGGCCTGGTGAGTTTGATTGAGATCCTGCTCAGAGCGAGATCTTGTCGGTTCCCATTGCACCGTGATCGTCCATGCCGCCACGGGTGGGCTTGTCCAGATCTGATGATGGATCTCCGTCTGGATCCTGAGCGTTCTGCTCATGTTCACGTGTCTCGGATTCGCCCCACATCGCACGCTTGAGGCTCAGGCCGATCTTCCGCTCATCCGTGTCGACCCTGAGGATCTTGACGTCGACTTCAGCACCGGGCTTGACGACATCCTGTGGATCATCAACTTTCTCATCGGAGAGCTCGGAGATGTGCAGCAGGCCTTCGAGGCCGGTTTCGAGTTGTACGAAGACGCCGAAGTTGGTGATCTTGGTGACGGTGCCGTGTACGACCATGCCAGGCTTGTAAGCTTCGGGAATGGCGGTGACCCACGGATCTTCCGTGAGTTGCTTGATGCCCAGGCCAACGCGTTGCTTGTCCTGGTCGATATCAAGAACAACGCACTCGACGGCGTCACCTTTCTTGAACTTCTCGTTGGCGTGTGAAATCTTCTCGGTCCACGACATATCGGATACGTGGAGAAGCCCATCGATTCCAGGCTCGATTTCGATGAAGGAGCCATAGTTCGTGAGATTCCGGACCTGGCCTTCGATGATCGTTCCTGGAGGATAACGCTCGGCGACGAGCTCCCAGGGATTGACCTCCGTCTGCTTCATGCCAAGAGAGATCTCGTGCTTTTCCTGGTTGATGTCGAGGACGACGACTTCGATCTCGTCGCCGACATTGACCAGTTCGTTGGGATGATTGATACGGCGTGTCCAGGACATCTCGGAGATATGGACGAGCCCCTCGATGCCCTCTGCGAGCTCGATGAAGGCGCCGTAGGAGACCAGGCTGACAACGGCACCCTTCACGCGGCTGTTGACAGGGAATTTGGCCTCGATTTCCTCCCAGGGGGAGGCTTCCTTCTGCTTCAGTCCAAGGGCGATCTTCTCACGATCGCGATCGATCTTGAGGATCTTGACCTCGATCTCGTCACCGACCTTGCAGATCTCGCTGGGGTGATTCACTCGGCCCCAACTCATGTCTGTGATGTGCAAGAGCCCGTCGATTCCACCCAGATCGATGAAGGCACCGAAGTCGGCGATATTCGTGACGGTTCCCGTCACAAGAGTGCCTTCCTCGATGGAATTCATCAGCTTGTTCTTGGCTTCTGAACGTTCTCGTTCGATGAGCTTGCGACGGCTGATCACGATGTTTCGACGTTCCTCGTCGATCTTGAGCACCTCGGCCCGAATCGTCTTGCCGATGAACTCGCCGATATCACTTGGACGACGGACATCGACCTGTGAGGCGGGGAGGAATACGGGTACGCCGATGTCGACCAGCAGGCCACCCTTGATCTTACGCATGCAGCGACCTTCGATGATGTCGCCTTCTGCCTTGGTTTCAAGGATTCGCTCCCAGCCGCGAATTCGATCAGCCTTTCGCTTGGAAAGTTTGATGATGCCGGAGGCGTCTTCAAGATCCTCAAGCAGGACCTCTACAGTGTCACCGGTCGTGAGCGTGTCCCAGTTATCGAACTCGCCCTTGTTGACGAGGCCTTCTGATTTGAGGCCAACGTCGACGATGGCATCGTCGCCGGCCTTGCCAACGATTTTGCCCTCGAGGATTTTTCCTCGGCTGTATTGCTGCATTTCGCCGCTGAGCACACTGGTCATGTCACCTTGGGCAACGTCCTCGCCCATCTGTGCACGGATCAATGTGTCGGCGTCATCCTGCTGGATGCCCAGCTCGGCAATGAGATTAAAGTCAACCATGATATTCAGGGGTGCGACGGCCAGGGCAGGTCACTGCGGGTCGCGTCCGCAGGTTGGAACTTGGCATCCTTCAATCGAGTCGCGGAAAACACATCCGCTGTGTATCTCGATGAAGAGCCAGAAGCCCAGGCAAGTCGGTCAGTATAGCGAGACCTGGGCCTGATTCGAAGCATCGATTGGCTGTCTGCCAGGTTCTCGGTGCTCCTTGGGGGACATACCCTCACCAGAGGCTCATCTGGGGCCCATAAAGGCCCTTTGGCCTCAGGCAGAGAGGGGGGATTCAGGTGATTCGGGAGGCTTTTTGAATCGCCTGCTCAGAAGGAGAAATCCAGTGGCACCAAGGACCCCCAGGATGGCCGCGATGAGAAAGATCCCGCCACCTGTCGAACTGCCATCGCCAACGAGCAGTTTGTAAATGAAGACACCCAGCAGGGGGGCTAGTAATCCTCTGATGCCCGTGAGCGTGACATGAACCCCCATGTACTGGGTGGAAGACTCCGGGGCAGCAAAGTCGTGATGACCAAGGTTCCAGGCCAGGACACCTCCTCCATATCCAATGCCCTGGATAACAGCGGCGATGTAGATCCCTGGCAACCAGTTGCCCAGTATGCAGGCAAAGACAAGAAGGTTCTTGATGACAAAGACCCAGCTGTGAATAGAGCGAAAACGGACAACATGAACACGAGCGAGCAGACGTGACCATATTGGTATCGAAAAAGGCATCAACAGAATCGGAATGGACGTGAGAATGGCAATGGCCTTCACGTAATCGAGATGAAACTGTTCATCAAGAATGATGACAAGTGGAGCCGTCACCATGATGTTGCCTGTTCCAATGAGAAACAGACACAACATGAAGGCGGCAAACCCTCGATCACTACGGAGAAGCCGCAGAATTCCAAGCGGATTGATCGTTGGACTCAGTTTGCCTGCAGACGCCCCTCGGTTTCGTTCAGCTTCAAGAATCTTTTCATGCCTGCGGACTCGAATTCTGCTGTATGACCACGCGCCCATTAAGCCAATGCTGGCCGCGAGCGGGTAGACCCAGCGGTAGGCGTCTGGATTTTCATCCAGAAGGAAACCAGTAAGAAACGTGACCAGTGCCAAGCAAAGCGCTTGGATAGAGGCAAAAGCACCTGCGATTCGGGGCCGATCAGGGCGAGGATAGTTGCTTGCCCAAATCATGGTTCTCATCGTCACCACACCAGCCCAGGCAATTCGGCCACAGGCAACAGCGAGTGCAAAGACGATGAATCCCCAGGCTGTTGGTGCAGCAAAGCAGACCGCTGCAATGGACAGAATGGTTATTGCCTGGAGGGTGACAACGAAGCGAATCTTATGTTTGCCGTTTGCCAGCGCTGCCCATGCGAAGCTCGTGAGGTTTGCAGAGGCCGGCAGTCCGACTAAAAGGCCGATCACAAGATCCAGCAGGTCAGGATCAACGTGGCCGCTGAATGACTTCTTCGCGGTAATTCCAACGACGCCACCCTCGAGCATGCCGAGCATGAAGGGCAGCAGCCCCCATGCCAGCAGTTCACGTGCATAGTTGCGACGGTATCGAAGCGGTACGCCTGACGGGAGATATCGTCGGCAGGCTGAAAGAAAGAGGTGGCTGGCCGACCGGAGCAAGGGGATTCCGTTCTGTCAGGAGTCGCTTCATGAGATCTGTGGAGCGAGTCGCGTGATCATTGAAAATCGCCGATGTTCCAGGACACCGGTCGGACACGAGCAGGCTTTGTTGTCCAGGGGCAGGCTGGGCCGTGAATCAACTAGTTGGGGTTGCCGCCGGTATTCACGAGAGGATAGGGGGAGAGCTTGGTGGGCTGGTCTGTGAGCCACACACGGCCCCAGTCATCCGAGAAAGCACGCCAATCCGTATCGTTACTGACGGCAAGGTCACGTTCCTGGTCGAGTTTCGTTTCGGAGATCCCAGCCATTTCAGGTGTCAGGTTGTTCTTGATGTAACCCCAAGTGTGGTATTTGTCGGAGGTACAGCCAGAGGAGGCCAGAACACCGGCCAGAATGGAAAACACGACTGAGTGGGGGATACGCATCGGAATCCTCGAAGGGGTAAGGGCAGGCTAAGCCCCGGGAGCGACCCGGGTAGAGAGGCAGTGTCCCGCAGTCAGGAGCCTATGTCAACGAGGCCCCCAGAAGCTTGAATCAGGCCAATTTTCCTGTCTCGAAACTATCTGAAAACCCACCCTCATAGGCCCAGACCCGTGTTAGTGTTGAGTAACCGACGGGGCGGAGCCCCTCGGGTCTGCGACCCCTGCGGGCACATTGCTCGTTCCTGCTTGATCCCCTGGGATCACCGGATCTGCGTCGATGGTCAAGCCTCCCCTGCCAAGGCAGGATCAGAGTGGAAGGCCTGGAACGATGGACCGTGAACCCACCTAAACCTGGGGTTCGAGCAAGGTCCGCACGGGGCTGGTTGCATCGGACTTGTCCGCTGTACTGGTCTGCGGCCCGTGGGGCTCCGCTTCCTCGGCTCCCGTCCGGTTCAGGTTCAGCTCAATTCTTCACGGTATTGAGCTGCCATGTCCTCCAGGGATGCTGGCATTACCCGAACATCACCTGTGACAGTCATGAAGTTCGTATCTCCGCTCCAGCGTGGAACGATATGTGCATGGATATGCTCAGGAAGACCTGCGCCTGCAGCGGATCCCTGGTTGATACCGACGTTCACTCCCTGCGGCTCAAGGACCTGGTTTACCAGTGCAACTGATTTTTCCACCAGGGCCCAGAATGCCTGCCTGCTGGATGGCTCATACTGCAGCAGGTCCGGGTGTGGCTCGCCAAGCGCTACGAGGAGATGACCGTTGGCGTATGGATACCGGTTGAGAAGGATCATTCCCAGCTCAGAGCGGTGGATGACGAAATTGGATTCATCGCATTCAGGATGGGCCCAATAATGTGCGAGGAAATTGACGGGCCCTTCGACATCATCTCCAGCCGCATCACGACGTGTATCGAGTCGGCGGAGGTAGGCTAGACGCCAGGGAGCCCAGAGATTCTCATGTTGCATGTTCAATCACTCCATGGACAATGAGCACCATAAACTGACAACCCATGGCACTGCTGGCCGCTTCCAACCTGATTCACCGAATTGGCACCAGAGAAATCCTCTCAGGGGCCTCATTTGG
This sequence comes from Phycisphaerales bacterium, assembly GCA_029242715.1. Taxonomy (GTDB): domain Bacteria; phylum Planctomycetota; class Phycisphaerae; order Phycisphaerales; family SM1A02; genus UBA1668. Next base: position 97,176 of record JAQWTL010000007.1, on the reverse strand, counting down.
CATTGAGCCCGGTGAGAAGATCGGTCTCATTGGACGTAATGGTTGCGGAAAGACGACCCTTCTGAGGCTGCTTGCGGGTGAGATCGTTGCTGATGAGGGGCGGCTGGATACCCAGCGGGGAATTCGTGTGGGAATGCTCCCTCAGCATCCGGTGTTTGAGCCAGGGCAAAGTGTCCGAGATGTCGCCGCAGGGGCATTTGCGGTCCTGGACGCCATTCGAACTGAACTCGAGAAAATCTATGAGTTGATGGCCGAGGCCAGTGCAGAGGCCCTTGATGCCTTGCTCCAACAGCAATCAGAATTGGAATCCAAGTTGGAAGCGGCAGGTGGCTGGGAAGTTGGTCATCGTGTCGAAGCGACGTTGCATGGTCTTGGGTTCAAGGAAGAGGAGTTTGCCCAAGAGGCCAGCACGCTTTCTGGAGGCCAGAAGTCACGCCTGGCCTTGGCGCGTCTGCTACTGGAGACTCCCGATCTTCTTTTGCTGGATGAACCGACCAACCATCTGGACATGGAGGGGCGGCAGTGGCTTGAGACCTTTCTCGCCGAAACGTTTCCCGGTGGAGTCATCGTCGTAAGCCATGACCGTTGGATGCTTGACCGCGTGGTGAACCGGATACTGGAACTCGATCATGGTCGGATTCTCGAGTACCCGGGCAACTACACCGCCTACAAGGTCCAGCGAAAGGAACTTGAAGTCACGAGGGAACGCACGTTCAAACGGCAGCAGGATCATGTGCGCCGAGAAGAGGCTTTCATTCGGCGGTACAAGGCCGGACAGCGCGCCAAGCAGGCCCGTGGTCGGGAATCTCGCCTGGAGCGTTTTCGTGAAGACATGGATGAGCCGCTCCGTGCTGTCCAGGTTGCAGATCTCTCATTGCCTGAACCACCACGCAGCGGGGACATCGTTCTCAACGCTCAGGAAGTAACAACCGCCTGGGATGATCTGATCGTCATGATTGGTCTGAGCCTGACGATTCAGCGGGGTGAACGCATTGGGATCCTCGGGCCAAATGGAAGTGGCAAGACGACACTGGTGCGATGCTTGCTCGGAGAACTTTCTCCAAAAGAGGGCGATGTTCAAACGGGGACACGTTTGAAGATTGGTTGGTATCGGCAGGAGCAGGAGCACCTTGATCCGGATCTTGAGGTCTGGCAATGGCTCCGTGACAGTCTGGCAAAGGAGCGTGAGAGCGGCCAGGCTTCCGAGCAGGAGTCGCGGGATCTGGCAGGAGCGTTCCTGTTCAGTGGCAAGGTTCAGGAGCAAGTCATTCACACGCTCTCAGGTGGAGAGCGATCCCGACTGGTTCTGGCTTCGCTGGTTGGTGGTGGGCACAACGTTCTGGTTCTGGATGAACCCACCAATCACCTGGATCTCCCTTCAGCGGAGCAGGTCGAGGAAGCCCTGGGTCGTACAGGACCATGGAAGGGCACCTTGATCCTGATCAGCCATGACAGAGCATTGCTGGAGGCAACCTGCGACCGTCTCGTCGTGCTGGATGGCAAGGGTGGGGCTCGTGTTCATGAAGGCAGGTTGTCTGACTGGCTGCGTATCAGAAAACGTGAGGAATCTGCTGCAAAGGAACGGACTTCAGAGGCCAAGACAGTGAAGCCTGTGCGGGCGACACGCCCCCAGGCCAAGCCGGCAGCAGAGAATCCCCTGGCCAGGTTGAGCCTGCGCAAGCTCGAAGAGAAGATCGAACAACTAGAGAACAAGCGTTCCGAGATTGACAATCAGCTTGGTCTTCCCGAGGTGTACACGGATGGCGACCGCGTCAAGAAACTGTCCATGGAACGGCAGGAAGTAGAGTCAGCCATTCTTCCTCTGGAGGAGGAATGGCAGAGACGTGCGGACACATCCACCTGATCACCAATGAAAAACCGCACGCCAAGGCGTGCGGTCTCATGTGATTGAAGATGTGAAGGAGTCAGACCTGGATGAGGACATCGCGTCCCATGCTGTCCCGTGCAATCAGTCGCGTTTTTCCGATCCAGTCAGGGTTGAAACCCGGGTCAACATCAGCGGACGTTTGATTGGGATCAATCTGGGCGACGACGTATGCTTTGCCGGGTTCGCCGAACTCACCACTTTCATCGATCGCATAGATCGTGAGAGGTTGAATCTGCCGGTCCAGGTCGAAAGCGACCCGAGGGTTGGTGCCATCGGGGTTGGCAAAGATTCGTACACGGCCCTTATTGGTGACTGGGTCGACCAGGGAGGCCACCATGTATTCGCCGTTATCCGTAGGCCAGGCGATCTGTGCACTCATGCCAGGAGCCTGGTTGAGAATGAACTCAGCCTGCCGGCTGTTGATGGCCTGGATGAGTTCTCGGTGATTCCGATCTGCCACGATCCCAAATACCGCGAGGGTAATGGAGACGCCCAGAAGGACAAGGGCGACTGCACGCCAGGTCCAGAGAGACTGGCTGAAGGCATTTCGATCGATCGTCTGGTTCTTCAGGTTCATGCCCGGGCCAATCTGAGCCAGGGGTTGCAGCGTATCGTCACGCTCAGCCATGGCTACGGAGACTCTTTCAAGGACCTTGGCCCTGAGGGACTCGTCTGGTTCATCACTTCCGATGAGCCGTTCATCCGAGACCAGTTCCGCCTGAAGATTACGAATGGAAACTCGAACGCGGTCAGGTACTGCGAGGAAGGCATCTTCGAAGTCGAGAGCGTCCTCGGCGTCAAGCAGGCCGAAGGCGTCCAGAGAGGCCATTTCAACGAGTTCCGGAATTGAGATTGGTTTTGAAAGTGTCATGGCGAAAGTAATCAATCCTTGAATGAAGTCGGTCAGGAAGCTGCCCATTCTTGGAATTCGACGGTCATTGAGCGATCTCTCAGTTTCTGGAGACCACGGCTGAGCGCCGATTTTACAGTTCCAAGCGGGGCATCAAGTTGTCGACTGACTTCTCTGAGCGTGAATCCTTGAAGATAAGAGCGTTCAATAACAACTCTTTGTAGTTCGGGCAGGTCGGCCAGGCAGCGTTGCAAGGCCGTAGCTTGTTCATGTTGATACTCAGGCGCTCCTTGTTGCCCCTGAGGAATAGATTGCAGTGCGTCTTGTTCCATGCTGGTTGACTTGGGTCTTACGGATTTACGCCGTAACTGGTCAATCAAATGCCTTCGTGCAATCAACATGACCCAGGTGATGAGCTTGGCTCTCTGTGGATCAAATCGTTCAGCGGTTTGCCAAAGGCGGACAAAGATCTCCTGTACAGCGTCCTCAGCCTCAGGCTGTGTAGGCAGCAGCTGCCGAGCGACGCGAAAGACAAGCCCCCCGAAACGGTCGTACAACTCAGCCACTGCGGATTCCTCACCCGCGGCGATTCGTTGCATTAGATGTGACTCCAAATGGTCCAAGCTCGAACCCCCATCTATGGGTTCAATCCGCAAGATCTGGGGTACCGGTTCCCAGAAGATATGACGGTCTTCTTCATATCATGACCTCGTTTTTGGCGGTTTGAGGGCACAAGAGGGCCAGACGGTCGATTTTCCCCTGAATTCCGGGCAGCAAAAAGGAGGATTCCGGTCAGGATTGTGTAATGTGGATTTGCGGATGGGGCCTTTTTTCTTGGCCACCGACGATTTCGAGAGTGTGTGTTACCACCGCTTTCGGGAACATCAGGAGGGCTGTCAGCGTGCCTAGATCGCTGGTAACTGCGACTTTCATTCCTGAGAAGGAATGCAAGCAACCCAAAAGGTTGCCAAGGCGTGGTTACAGCCTCCTCGAACTACTCGTAGTCATGTCTGTCGTCACATTGCTGACGGGTCTGCTTCTGCCGACGTTGGCCAGTGTTCGTGATGCAGCCAATCGCGTGATCAGCAAATCCAATCAGCGGAATATCGGGCAGGCCATTTCACTATTCGCGGATAGCCAGAAGGGTGACTTGCCAGCCAGTGCTGCGCTTGAGAGATCTCCTCTGGATCTTGGTGAGTTGATGCGGGCTTGGACCCCCGAGCAACTGGATCTCTTCGATCCCAACCGGAAGCATGCACGGTGGCTCAGCAGAGGATTCGATGGCCTTGGTCGCCTCTACCAGCACCAGCTTCTACGCGAGCCTTCTGTGATGTACTCCCCGGGACACATCGGCGCCCACAGTTGGGATGAGTATGAGAAGAACTGGCATGACCTCAATCAGGTCCTGTCCATGAGATTCGGCAACGAGGACATCAATCCCGGCCGGACGATCTACACGAATTACCACTATGCCGGCCACAAGTATTGGGATCCGAACATGAATCCCTCTCAGTGGCGAGAACGACTGTTTACGGATGGGTATTCATCCATCCTCCTGGCTGATGGCATGCGACGATCCAGTGACCTCAATTTCGAGGGCGGCATCAATGTGCTTCACATGGACTTGTCAGTCGATTGGCTGGAAGACTGGCAGTTGACCAATGTGCTTCCCCCTGACGGGCAGGACACCATCGGTAGTGGTGGCCAGGTCATCCAGGCCATGTGGGACATCTTCAGGCCCCACTGATGAACCAATCAATTCAAGGTTTGTAGTAAGGACTCATCCAGTCCTGGTGTTGCATCAACTGCATGGGCGACCTTACCTGCCAGCCACTTGGATGATTTGCAGGCTATGTCGTCCCAGGCCGGGATTGATTGTTCGAATGGACGTTACTTCGACAGTCGGCCCGACCAGGACATGATCGAGTCGTGCGATTGGCCACTCTCTGGGAAAGGTCGGGCCCCATCCATTTCCTGAAATCGCCCACGCATCCTTGTATCCAGGGAACAGAGAGGCGAGTGCCGCACTGTTTGATGGCATGTTGAAATCACCAATGATGAGATCGACGTCTTCCATCGACACCTTGGCAAGCAGTTCCTTGAGCCGTATGGCAATGTCCCATCGGCTTCTGTTCGGATCAGATGGAAGATCGATCAAGAGAATCTTCAGAGGTGTTGTTTCGAAGCCGGGCCCTGACACTACAAACTTGGCGGCATAAATGCCTTCGGCCCAGATGATCGAACGAAGTGTGTCGACTGGTAGCTGAGTGAAGATGCTGAAGATGCCGGTAGACAATGGGGTGTGATCCGAACCAAGCCACTCCTTGATCGGCTTTGACCACCTCACGCGACGGCCGCCTTCCAGAATGCTGATATCGGAATTGATTTCAATCAATGGTCTTGCAAACTCATCTTCATTTTCCAGGATCGTTCCCAGAGTCCATTGGGTAATCGTGATGCCCTCGGGCGATCCAATGTCTGTGGGTCCAGATGGTTTCCAATTCATGAACAGGAACAGGGCTGGCCCAAGCACGAGCATGAGGACGGCGGGTTGCCAGTGCCGTCTCCACCGTTGAACCAGCGATATTCCTGCCAACCAGCACAGGCCTGCAGGAACAAGAATCAGTTCCGGTATCCACGAGAGCCATTGTGTCCATGTCCACTGGTCGCTGAAGATGACACCAATGATCCAGCCAACAAGAAGAATCACAGCTGACAACAGGAACAGTGATCCAGCGATATGAAACAGCATCGAGATGATGGTGCGCCGGGTCATGGCTATCCAGGTCCGTTAGAAGGGGAAGAACAATGGAGTCAGCACGACGGTGATGATGCCGGCCAGCACGGCAAGTGGAAGGCCCAGTCGCATGTAGTCCATGAAACGGTACCCGCCCGGACCATAGACCATGAGATTGGTCGTGTAGCCGACTGGTGTCATGAAACTCGTCCCCACACTCATCATCAATGTGAACACGAATGGCAGGGGGCTGACCGTGAAGTGCTGAGCCATACCCATGGCTATCGGGAACATGAGAACGCCTGCACCGAATGGAGTGACAAGCTGGGCCACGATTGAAGCAAGTACGAAGAGCACGATCAACATGCCGGTCAGTCCGAAGTCAAGACCATGTGCGATGGTGATAAGTGATTGCGTGATGCCCTCAGCGGCACCGCTAATTTCCATGGCCTTTCCGATTCCGATTGCTGCTGCAATGGCCAGGAGCACCTGCCAGTTGATGGACCTGCGGGCAACAGTTCCAGTGACGCATCGTGTCAAAACCATTAACAGCGCACATAACCAGACGGCTGGCACAGCGGTCAGCCCAAAGGGCTTGAAGATCAGAAGGAATACAAGGGCCAGCATGATCAGCAATGACAACCAAGCTTTTTCATGCCTCGTTGGACGACTGTGGTCGACGTTGGATACCAGGTAGAAATCCTGGCGGTTTCGCCAGTGATCTGCAAAGGCGTGATGAGTCTCGAGGAGGAGGACATCACCGGCCTTCAGAATGATGTCACCGATCTTGCCATCGATCCGTTGGCCTTGCCGATTGACGGCGATCACAACGGCTTCATAGGCCGTACGGAATCGTGCTTCACGAATGGATTGCCCAACCAGGGGTGAAGCAGAGGAAACGACTGCTTCCACCAGCCGGCGAGTCGTTCGTGACACGGGAAGTTTGGTTGCCTGGTCATCCGGCGTTTCGAGTCCGCGAATGCGACGGCGGAGATCCAGTACTGAATTCAGTGCGCCGACAAAGGCAAGTCGATCTCCGGCATGAAGTATTTCATCTGGAGAGACCGCTGCAAGCAGAGTTTCACCGCGTTCAATCTGACTCAGGAAGAGATCAGGAAGCTGGCGAAGGCCCGCTTGCTCAATGGTCTGCCCAACGACAGGAGAGCCAGGCTGAATGACCAGTTCTACTTGGTATTCACGCCCATCGGATGCGTCATTGATTGCAGGCTTGCGTGCTGGGAGGACCTTTGTGGTGATCAGCATCATCAGCCCAATACCAAGGATGGCAGTTGGCAACCCTATGGCGCCGATTCCGAAGAACTCAAGCCAACCAGGCATTTCGGTGAAACCGATTTGTTCCAGCCAGGGGTGGTCATTATCCAGCCAGGTCGTGAACTCCTCCATGACCACGACATTGGAAGCCGTTCCGATCAGCGTCAATTTGCCACCGAGGATTGCCGCGAAACTCAGGGGCATGAGCAGGTGGGAGGTGCTGAGTTGTTGTCGCCTGGCCCAGTCACGCACGACTGGAAGGCACATGGCGACGATGGGGGTGTTGTTGAGAAAGCCGGAACACAGGGCGACCGGCGGCAACAGTCGCAGATTAGCCTGTGCGATAGTCCGGGGTCTTCCCAGGATCCGATCAGAAAACAGGGATAACGCACCGGTTTCCTCGAGACCGGCGGCAACCACGAAGAGTCCGCCAATCATCAGGACGGCTGTCGAGGCAAAGCCTGAAGCGGCCTGTTCGAATTCAATGATATTGAAGACCATGAGCAGGATGAGTCCGCCAAGCATGGCGGTGTCCACCTGCATTCGGTTGCTGACAAGCGCAGCCATCACCAGGCCGATCGTTGCCAGAGTAAACCACGCGTCAAATCCCATGATCTGCCTGCCAGAATTACGCCGAGGGTGCCGGGCCCAGGCCAAGTTCACGAATACCGTCTATCAGTTTTTCGTGGAGTCCAGGAACTGCCACGATGACACCAGAGTTGGCCTTGAGAACACGACCATGTCCGAAGTCCAGTGGCCGCCCATGAATGTCGGACACCTTGGCTCCGGATTCAGTTGCGATGATTGAACCCGCTCCATGGTCCCAGATCTTTTCCACGTATTCCGCATTCTTCGGCATGCGCAAGTAGGCGTCTGCTTGTCCTCGTGCGACGATTGCATACTTGCATTGGCTGTCCACTGCGACTCGTGTTCCGCCTCCGAGGGATTCGATGAGCCGGCCGGCATCAGAAACACTGCCGTGCGCCTTCTCCACCGAACCGCAGTAGCGAAGTGGTCGATCAGCCGACCAGATGTCGCATGAGATCCGCATCGGGTCCACATTGGGATCACAATCTGCATATTCCCAAGCACCCTGTCCTTCGACGGCGGCATAGATGACACCACCGGGATCAGGCACATCCGTTGTCGTGGCCTGATCGACCGGAAGGCCTGGGCATCCCATCACACCCAGACGGACCTTGCCCTGTTCGACACGGGCCAGGGCTACGGCGAACTGCTGGCCTCGGAGGAATCCCTTGGTGCCATCGACCGGATCGAGCGTCCAGTACGCCTCTCCTGTGCCCTGATCGGCACCAGAGTCGATGGCCTCCAGAACCTCCTCTTCCTCGACACCCTGTCGGAAGGTCCTGACGAGCCTCACAACGCCCTCTCGGGTCAACTTGGCATCATCCTTGGTCAAGTCTCCACTGTCCTCTTCACCCACCAGAGCGCATTCAGCGGGATTCTGGAGGCGTTCCTTCAGGGTCATTGCCACAATCGCCTGGGCGGCATAGTCAGCCACCGTGACCGGGCTGCGATCGTCCTTTGTGAGGCTGCCAAAGGCCTCTCGGGCTTGCTGGGCGGAACGTGTTACAGCACACGCCGCAGCAACGGCTTCGAGGGCGATATGGAGCATGTTTTCTCGGGACGTGGTCATGTGGGAATCTTCATCGGCTCGTGAGAGTGTGACTCGGGAATGAGAACGCGGTCAAGCATGGGCTCGACTCGTCACAGGGTAGGAAAAGGGGGCGGTCACGGGCTGGTTTTTCGCGTGAGCTGCTCATGGGAGGTCGAGGGTTGTCTTCCAGGCTGAGTGCTGAAGAAATCGATGGTGTTTCGATCGACAAGCCAGCCATCAATAGTGCCTGGCTCATCCATTTCGACCAGGCGGAAATGCCCGGAGGAGGGGTCGAAGACACCAACAAGATCTTCTTCGTCGCTCATGACCGGGGTACGGCCCTTGTGACCGCCAGCACCCTCAAGGGTCTTCCAGGTCCGCTTGACCTTCAGGAGGCCGTTGGATTCGCTGGTGATTTCCAGGCGGTCAAGGATATGGCTGGCCCCTCGGGAGTTGATCCGCCAGGCTTCACCTTCCCATGTGCCTTCCATGATGTCATCTGGCCATGCCTGCGCCGGCTTGGCGACACGCAGACCCGGTGAGCGATCTTCGAGGGATTCAGTTCGGGATGTCGATTGGCAGCCAGCTGCGCAGATCAGCGCAGCTGTAGCCAGAACAGGAAACTGGATGCTCCAGGGCATCAGGCTTCCTGCCACCCATCCTTGAATTCCCTGATCGCTGCTTCAAAGTCACCTTCGAGCCCTTTGAAGCTCTTGGATTCCACCAGCTTGTCACGGAGCTCCGACTTGGGGCCACGGAAGTAATCCAGCATGGCTTCCTCGAACGCATGTACAGATGGCAGTGGGAGATCATCCAACAGGCCCTTGGTACCGGCGAAGATCGAGATGCACTGATCAATGGCAGTGAAGGGGTGGTACTGGCCCTGTTTGAGCAACTCGACCATCCTGGCACCACGCTCCAACTGCTGCTTGGAGGCTTTGTCCAACTCGGTTCCAAGCTGGGCGAAAGCTTCCAGTTCACGGAAGGCAGCCAGGTCAAGACGCAGTGAGCCTGCGACTTCCTTCATGGCCTTGATCTGAGCGTTACCACCTACGCGGCTCACGGAAATACCCACGTTTACGGCCGGACGTACGCCCGAGGCGAAGAGTTCCGGCTGGAGGTAGATCTGACCGTCGGTGATTGAAATCACGTTTGTGGGGATGTATGCGGAGACGTCGCCTTCCTGGGTTTCAATGATCGGAAGGGCTGTCAGGGAACCGCCACCGTTCTCATCAGAGAGCTTGGTGGACCGTTCCAGAAGGCGGCTGTGCAGATAGAAGACGTCACCGGGGTAGGCTTCACGACCGGGCGGGCGCCGCAGGAGCAGCGAAAGCTGGCGGTAAGCAGTGGCCTGCTTGGAAAGATCGTCATAGATGCACAGGACATGCTTGGGCGTCTTGCCTTCCTTGCCTTGCCACATGAAATACTCGCCCATGGCCGTACCGGCGTAGGGGGCGATGTACTGAAGTGGTGCTGCACTGGACGAACCAGCGTTGACGACGATCGTGTAATCCATGGCGCCATGGGAACGCAGCGTGTCTACGACACCGGCAACCGTGGAGTCCTTCTGGCCGACAGCGACGTAGATGCAGACCACTGCGTCATCTGTGCCCCAGTATTCCTTCTGGTTGATGATCGCGTCGATCGCAACAGCGGTCTTGCCTGTCTTTCGATCGCCAATGATCAGTTCTCGCTGGCCGCGACCAACAGGAATCATGGAGTCGATGGCTTTGATGCCCGTCTGCAGCGGTTCTTTCACCGGCTGTCGGGCAGCGATGCCAGGCGCAACGATGTCAAGCTTCATGGTCGTGGTGCTGTCGATGGGACCTTTGCCATCCAGCGGCTCGCCAAGCGGGTCGACCATTCGGCCGAGCATGGCTTCGCCCACGGGCACTTCAAGGAGGCGATTGGTCGAGCGGACCGTGTCACCTTCACGAACGGCGAGGTAGTCGCCATAAATGATGGCGCCGACGGTGTCTTCCTCCAGGTTCATCGCCTGGCCCATGACCGTTCCCTTGTTCGTTTCGAACTCGAGAAGTTCACTGGCCATGACATTGGAGAGGCCGTAGATGCGAGCGATGCCGTCACCGACCTCGACTACCTGGCCAACCTCCGAGATCTCAAGCTGGCTGGAGTACTGCTCGATTTCCTGCTTGATGACTGAAGTGATTTCGTCAGTCTTGATCTTCACGATACGTTCCTTCCTGTCTCACTCTTTTCCGAGGACGGCATTGTCGCCGTTGGATTCAATCTCATAAACAATGGTTACCGAAGCATTCACCTGGACCTGGCCTGCCGCCATGACGGGCGTCGAACCGGCGGAGGCGACTCGCCCAACGGCCATTGACCGTTTGGCTGGGATCGGGTTGTAGCCTGTACTGTTGATACTCATCTCGATGATGCGAACAAGGCGGGTATTCGTTGCGACTGCAAGCGTGCGTGCATCATCCATCGCATTTCGGGCAGCTTGTTGAATGGCTTCATCCCGACGAGTTCGAGGATCGGCCAGGCTGAATTGAACTCCGCCGATGTCGTTGGCGCCAGCGGCCACAGTTGCTTCGATGATCTGGCCGGCAAGTTGAAGCTTGTCAGTCTTTACCTGGACGAACGACTGCACTTCATAACCCAGCAATTCGGGTTTCCATTCGGCGTCCGGGTTTCTCTGCCGGGGACGTTTGCTCCACTGGGGCTGCACGTCATATCTCGAGGTATGGAAGTCCTTGCTGGACTTGAGCCCCAGTTTGCCCAGTGCCTCGACAATCGAGTTCATTCGCTTGTCCACATCGCTTCTGGCCGCAGCCAGTGATTGATTGTTGACATTGGCACCAAGTCTGATGAGCAGTTCATCAGCAGGCACATCCATCTCGCTGTTACCCGTGATGGTCAACTGTGGAACCGATGGGGCGGGCTGGGCATGGACCATGCCTGCCTGAAGACAGAGGAGGATCAGGATGACCCAGCGGGGTGTCATCAGGCGATCTCCCCGAGGAATCGGTCGGGATGCATACGGATTTCATGGCCTCCGGCCTTCTTGAGATCACGCTCAAGGCGGCGGAGTTGCGTGGCAACCGATCCATCGATCAGTTGATCACCGATTCGCAGTGTGACACCACCGATGAGGTCAGGGTTGACATACGAGTGGACCACAGGGTCCTTGCCAAGTGCCGACTTGAGTTTAGTGACGAGCGATTCTTTGGCGGCATCATCAAGTGGCTTTGCCGTTGTCACATCGACCTCGACACGTCCCCATTGCTGGTGGACGATCTGAATCAGAGCGGCCTCGATTGGTTCAAGGTGCCCAAGTCGATCATTCGTGTTGAGAACCAGGAGGAATCTGAGAACAAGGTCGCTGACCTTGTTCTCGAAGATCGCCTTCAGGCTGTCGCCACGCGCAGTGACTTCAAGCAACGGTGAACTGAGGAACTCCTTGAACGACGAGTTGGATCGCGCCAGCTCGCAGATCTGTTCCAGCTCATCAGCGACTTCCATTGCACGATCACGACCACCAGCTTCTTCGCAGAGTTCGAAGAGGCTGCGTGCGTAGATTCGAGCAAGGGTGTCAGTATGAGTCGCCATGATCAGGCCGTTTCAGTTCAGTTGTCGTTTGATGCTGCAAAGGACTTCAGTGAATCATCAATGAGGTCACGCTGGTCGTCCGCGGAGATTTCACGATGGAGGATGCGGCCGGCGATCGAGGTCGCCATGCTGGCGGCCTGAGCATTGAGCTCGCTGATGGCAGACTCCTTGGCAGCCTTGATCTCCTTCGATGCCTGGGTCCGCATCGAATGGAGTTCGTCTTCAGCCCGTCGACGCAGTTCACCAGCGTGGTGCTCTGCATCGGCCTTGGCCTTGGCAACCATGGCGGTAGCCTGCCGTCGTGCCTCGTTGAGTTCTTCTTCCTGCCGCTTGAGTGATTCGGCAGCCTCGGCACGAGCTGCTTCCGCAGACTCGATTTCACGCCGGATCTTCTGTTCTCGTTCATCGAGACCAGACATGATCTTGGGCCACACAAGGTAGGCCGCTGCAAAGAAGAACAGCAGGAATACGACAATCGTCGTGATCAGTGAGATCAACTGAACATCAACGGGTGACTGTCCTGCAGCCAGTATCAACATACCGTTCATCGAACGTCTCCAAGCACCGGCCCGGGGTAAATCGAGTCACCACCGGGCTCAAATGCACACGGTCAGATCAGAGGATCGCAAGCAGTCCGACGACTACTGCGAAGAGGGCAACGCCCTCGACGAGGGCCGCGAAGATGATCATCTGGGTTGAGATCGTGCCGGCCAGTTCTGGCTGACGGGCGATTGATTCGACACCACTGCCGCCAATGCGGCCGATGCCAATGCCAGCGCCAACAGCAGCGAAGGCGGCGGCAATGCCACCACCAATGCCTTTGAGGCCCTGGCCAATGCTTACAACGTTGGTAGCGGCATCACCTTCGGCTGCCATGGCGGTATCACCACCAAAAAAGAGCAGTGCGGCGAAGGTGGTTCCGATGAGGATCAGGAAGTGCTTCATTATTCTCGTCGCTTTCCTTACTGGGTACTCGTATTGAGTGAGCATGTGATCGGGTGTAATGGGAGACACCCGGAAACAGTCAAAGATCGATCCCGGCCCATTCCGGGAAAAGTCTGTCAGTGTGCCCCTGCGAGTTCTAGCCCGTCATGAGCATGGTCTTGTTCATGGTGTTCGTCATGTTCATGGTGGTGTGTCATCTGGCCGAGGAACACCGTGGTCAGGAACATGAAGATGAATGCCTGAAGGAAGGCCACGAACAGCTCCAGGAAGCTGATGGCCAGGGCGGCAATCACGGAAATAATCGAGATGGCGCCAGTCACTGCAATGCTTTCAGTGGCCTGGTAGGTCAGCATTCCGAACATGGCGATTACCGCCATCATGGTGTGGCCGGCAAACATGTTTGCAAAGAGACGAATGGCCAGTGCGGCAGGCTTGATGAGCATGCCAGCAATCTCGAGCGGAATCATCATCGGGAGCAGTGCCATCGGGGCGCCACCGGTGAGGTGAGAAAGGTAGCCCTTGACTCCCAGTGAACGGAATCCCTGGTACTGAATCGCCATGAAGGCAACGATTGCAAGGCCGAGTGTCACACTCAGGTTGGCCGTGGCGGTGCCACCAAAGACCGTCCAGATCTTCTGGCCTTCGACATCAGGGCCAATGACATGCTGAACGTCAAGGAATGGAATCAGTCCCATCAGGTTGCACGTGAGCACGAAGAAGAACAGGGAAAGCAGAATCGGAACGAAGCGTCGGGTGTCTTCCTTGAGAATCGGCCGAATGGTGTTCTCAACGAGGAAGAGCGTGAAGACTTCGATCAACTGCGAGACGCGACCTTTCGTGAGGTAGCGATACATGCCTTGACCTTCATCTCCGGTGGAGATGGCTTTCGCCGCACGAAGCAGTACGAGGAACGAGATGATTCCTGCGATGAAAAGCGTGACCATATGCATGGTCAGTGTTGGTTGACCGAAAATTTCCGGGCCACTGAAAAGCGCGCCTTCTCCACCAATGATGGGCTTGTCCATGACATGGTGAGTTGGATTTGAGGAGGCCAGCAGCGGGAGCATGAATTTGGTGCTCTTGCAGTAAGTAATGAAGTGCTAGGGACTGGTTGTCTTGCTTTCGCTTTTCAACCGGCTCAGGAAGCGTGTGGTCACCAGAGTTTCTGCGATCAGGACGGCCGCAATGGTCACGAAAGCCGATACGACAAGGGCTTTAGGGGCCATGCGAGCCGCGGAGTATAGCAATAGCGACAGGCCGATGATGATCACCAGCCGGACAAGTGAGGTGGTCATCAGGACTATTGCCCAGGTCCCAGCTGGCCTGACAGTCCAAGGGGCGATTGCGATGGTGCAGAGGAGGGCGACGGCTGTGACCAGGCCCACCTCAGCCAGCCCTTCAAACAGCACTGTGGTCCCAAATCCGCCTCCCAGGGTCCCCAGAGTCCACAGAATGGCGGCGATACAGCCAGCGACCAGCTGTCCGACGAGGAGAGTCCCCATTGGCAACGGGCCAGAAGGCTGTTTCCCGAGTGATGAGGGGCTATTCAATCCTGATCTCCAGTGTTTCCAGGCCCATCAGGATTCCGGTGTGACCGGAATCGAAGGCTCTCCTGTGCGGCCTTTCTGCTCTCCTTCAGGGCGGTCCTGATGAAGGTGGTCATTCCCACGCCAATCCCGATCAGGCCACAAATCAGAAGGAAAATCCGGTCCGTATCAAAGGCCCAGTCCAGTACCCAGCCGATGATCGCGCCTGAAGCAACCTCGCTGATGGATTGCCAGATCATGCTGGCAGTCTGCATGGTGGCCCCGATGTCGGGTTTGGTTACTGGCGGTCGGGCATCAGGCATTGTCGTCTCCTGCCGGGCCTCCGGGGCCTACAGCCTAACGTTGTCTCCATTGACCTGTCGGGTGTTCGCAGTGGGCCTTGGAGGAGCTACCATGAGACTCGCATGTCCAAAGAAGACCATTCATTCATCGATGTCACCCCCAAGGGCTTCAACGCTGCGGAGCGTCTGTTCCTTCCGGCTGTATTCAAAGGCCTGGGGACCACTCTCCGGCACTGCCTGGGGAATGTGGGTCGGGATGGCAAGAACAAGCGGAACATCCACGTTGTTCAGTATCCCGAAGAAAAGCGGGATGACCGTGATGTCCTGGATGGCGGCCAGTATCGCGAGACCTTCAGAGGTGTTCACCGGTTGAACCGGGATGAAGACGGCCGCGTGCGATGCGTGGCCTGTTTCATGTGTGCCACGGCATGTCCAGCAAACTGCATCCATATCGTTGGCGAGGAATCGCCATGGGATGACCGCGAGAAGTACCCCAAGCAGTTCGATATTGACGAATTGCGTTGCATCTTCTGTGGCATGTGCGAGGAAGCCTGCCCAGTTGACGCCATTGAGTTGACGCCTCGTTACGAGGTTGTCGGGCTGACTCGAAACGAGATGGTCTTTGACAAGGCGAAGCTGCTCGAAATCTACGATCAGACAGCCGAAGAAAAGCCCATGTGATTCCAGTCAGCGTCCGCTCCAGAACCGGGGCTGGAAGAGCACGAAGACGGCAAACAATTCGAGCCGGCCGACCAACATCAGAAAACACATGAAGATCTTGCTGGCATCCGAGAACCATGCATAGTTTTCAATGGCGCCGACTTGATTGAGGCCAGGCCCGACCGTGCAGAGTGTGGCAAGGCTTGCGGTCGCTGATGTGACAAATCCACATTCATTGCCCTCGAGCAGCTGCAGAATGACGGCGCTCAGCGCAAACAGAATGAAGATGGTCATCGTGTAGCTGATGGCACCAAGCATCTGTTCCGAATCAAGAGACTGCCCTGAGATCCGTATGGGGCGAACGACGGTCGGGTTGGCTACTCGCGCCATTTGTCGCCAGAGGACACGGAGGGTGATCCAGATCCGGATGACCTTGATGCCACCAGCTGTAGAACCACCGCAGCCACCGACGAACATCACTGAGATGATCACGGTCTTTGCAACAAAGGGCCATGCGTTGTAATCAGCAGAGGTGAAGCCGGTCGTACTCTGTTGCGATACCGTCGTGAAGATTCCATCCAGTACGGCATTTCCGGCGGTGACAGGGGCCTCGGTTCCATTGACGAAGTACATCGTGCCACCGTTCACGAGAAGGCTTCCAATGACAAGACCGCAGCCGATCAGCAGGATCCCGAGATAGACCCTCAGTTCCGTATCACGCCAGATGTTCTTCCATTGCCTCTGGAGAACCATGTGCAGGATGCCGAAATTTGTTCCGGCCATGACCATGAACACGATGACGATCACCTGGATGCCAACAGTTTCAGCTCCGGCCATGCTGTGATCGTGAGTGGCAAATCCACCCGTGGCCAGAGTGGTGAACGTATGACAGAACGCATTGAAGACGGACATGCCCGCAAAGAGCAGGCAGACAACCTGCAATCCGGTCAGAAAGAGGTACATGGTCCACAGTCTTCGAGCCGTGTCACGCATCGTGGGACGTACGCCTTCGGAGTCGGGACCCGGCGCCTCAAAGCGGAACAGTCGTTTCGCGGATACACCTGCTCCAGGCAGCAGCGCAACCAGAAGGACAAGGATGCCCAGTCCGCCCAGCCACTGGGAAAGCGCACGCCAGAACAAAAGTGTCAAGGGCAGCCCGTCGACATCCGAGAGAACGGTGGCGCCTGTTGTACTCAGGCCACTCATGGCCTCGAAGTAGCAGTCAACGGGGGATCGAAAAGCATGAGACTCAGACACGTTGCCATCGAGGTATGCCCACAACAGGTATGGCAAGCCAATGAAGAACGCACCTACGATCCAGGCGGATGAGACCAGCAGTAACGCTTCGCGGCGGCCCATGCGCTGACCCGCTTCGATTCCATGCGGTTCACCACGGAGGATGGTTCGCCGCACATCCTGAAAGCCAAGCATCAGAACCCAGGTGAAGCCGCCGATGACGAGAGCGGATCCGCTGCTGATCAGGAGGGCAAGGTCGGCGCGTTCTTCGCGGAGCCCCTCATCAAAGGGCACGATGAAGCCCCAGACGCCAATGATCGCCAGGATGATTCCCAGCAGGGCGATCACTTTTCCAAGTTGGCCAAGGACCATGCGCATGTTCATGGTGTCATCACTCTGCGTCAAACATCTTGCGCAATTGTTTTTCCCGTCCGGTTTCGCACGCTACAAGGACATGACGACCAGCGGCGAGGATGTCATCGGGTTTCGGAACATGGCCATGTTCCCCCTGGTCCTCGACGACAGCAACGACGAGTCCGGCATCCGGCGGCACTTGATTCAAGGGCTTGTCTGCAAGGGCGGAACGTTTTCCGATCCGGACTCGCACGAGTTCCAATCCGTCACTGCCAAGGGGGCTCACTCTTTCGAAATCCGCATCGGAAATGAAATGGATGATGTCTTCCAGTGCAGAGGTGCAAGGGTTGAAGGAAGCCGTGACTCCGAGATCCTCCAGCAATGGCGTGAGGGATGTTCGGTGTGTCATCGTGAGAATCATTGGGATTCCATGCCGCTTGGCCAAGGCACAGGTCAACATGTTCTCATCATCATCGCCAAGCGCCAGGAAGGCATCGACCTTGTTTCCTGCCAGCTCCTCGAAGACTGAACCGGCTGTGAGATCAGCATTCATGACCGTTACCCAATCAAGCTTGTCAGCAAGTGTTTCAGACCGTTCCTGATCAACTTCGAAGAGCCTGATGCTGCCCGCTCGGTTTCGTAATGCTCGGCACAGCCAGACAGCGGCCGGCGAACCTCCGAATATCACGACATTTCGCCGGCGAGCACGATGGGAGGTGAAGAGGCCGTCAAGTTCATCGAATTTCGTGGAATCAACAACGACGGTCACCCGGTCACCGGGTTTGAAACGGGAGTCCGCGGTTGGCAACCTCCAGTGATCATCTCGGCGAATGGCAACGACCCGGGAGCCTGGGGGCATGTTTGTTTCACGAAGACGCTTGCCTGCTACTTCACCATTGACATCAATCTCGAAGTCCTGAACCTCGACCGTGCCACGGGCGACCCGTGAAACCACAAGGGCTGCGGGATTCGAAAGTCTGGCGGCCATGGCTCTCGCTGTTGCCCGGTCAGGTGAGAAGAGTCGATCTACCGAGAACAATGTTGCGTAGTCCATCGACTCGTTGCCGAGATAGAGCGAGTGATCAACTCTGGCCAAGGTGCGATCAGCACCAAGTGATGCAGACACCGTTGCGCAGACAAGGTTGACCTCATCGATTCCGGTGGCGGCAATGACGGCATCTGCTGAAGCGGCGCCAGCAGCCCGAAGGGTTTCGGCAGAACTGGCAACACCACGCAACTTGGCGATATCCAGATGCTCGTCAAGGAAAGTAAGCCTGGACTCATCGGTATCGATCACCGTGACGTTGTTCCCACGCTTTGCCAGGGCTTCGGCAGCAGCCCCTCCAATGTCGCCTCCACCGCAGATGATGATGTCCATGGGAGGTCCTCGGCCCTGTGTATCAAGCAGAACATGACGTAGTCAGGGGCCTTCAGTCTAGCTTCAGACCCATCTTTGTATGACCCGCCTCCATTTGGAGGTTATCGGGGGGAATGTTGATTCAGGGCAACATTGATGCGTTTAAAGGACAGCTTTCAGAACAACCGGAACCAAATTTGTGCTTCCAGTCCATGGCGCGTCATTTGTAGGATGGGTTGGTGGAAGGGAGTTGAGCCATGTTCTCGACTAGAAAGACAGGAAGAAAGTGTCTGATGCCCGGACTTCTGGCTGCTGGCATCATGGTGGTCGCATCTGCTGGCTGCTCCACAGTGCAGTCAGCCTGTGTGGCAGCGGGGAAATCCACAGCCAGTCCACCGCCTCCTCTCGTACTGCCCTCTGCAGCAACCCTGGCACTCCTGGGAGCCGAGGGCCTTCAGAGCAATGATGCCCGTATCTTGAATTCTCGAAAAGATGTGATGCTGGGAGCGGATCTGCCTCCAGCAGTGGCTCCTGTGAACGTGTCTCAGGTCTATATCCGGGATCAGCAGTGGATCCTAAATGGCCGCCCCTGGGATAATTACCTTCAAACCACAAGATCTCTCCAGATTCGAAGCCGGTGACCCTCTTTTTGGGTGATTCAGGCAAATTTTTGCCTGCCTGAATTCACTAGGCCACCAAACCAGTCAATCACGGTCTTGACGACCTTGATCTGGCTCTCCATACTGGCGTCTGTGGATGTCAGGGAGAAGAGGAGTGGGGGGGGCCTCACGAGGCCAGCAACTTTTCTTGCAGGCGTCCACACTATCGGGTTCCACCGTCAGACACATGGTGTTCGACGAGTATGGATTGGCAGTTCGTGGCTCCAATTTGGAACGGCACATCGCTTGTGTGAGGATAAGCCATGTCAGAAATCGCACGAACGACCACGACCAAGAAAGACCTTATTGACAGGATTGCTGAGGAAACGAATCAGAAGCGAACAGTCGTGAAGATGACTGTTCAGAGCTTCCTCGACAATGTCATCAAGGAACTAGGCGATGGTCGCAGGCTTGAATTCCGGGATTTTGGTGTATTCGAGATTAGGGAGCGGGCAGCACGTGTTGCTCAGAACCCGCGAACGCTAGAACGAGTCCCAGTTCCTGCGAAGAAGACCGTCAAGTTCAAGATCGGCCGCCTCATGCGGGAAGCGCTTGAAGATCACGGGATCGAGATAATCGAGTAGCCGACCCAAATCGTATTTACCTTTGCTCAGCCCCCGAAAATCCGGGGGTTGTTTTTTTCTGTCCACAGGTCGCCACGGCTTGTGGGGGTTGTGATCAGGGAGATTGCATCAGCCGGGTATGCTTCGACCAATTGATGCGGCCGAAATTGGAAAGTGATCGTCGTCACTGGCGATAGGGCGTGTATGGTGAGAGGAGTTCCAACGGATGGAACTGTGGTCGAGGGCGTGAGCAGAATTCAGGAAAACAAGGTGCCAGGCACGGATCGCCAATCGTTCGGCTCATTGCTGGACAAGATGCCGCCACATGCCATCGAGGCAGAGGCCAGTCTTCTAGGATCGATCTTGATCGACCCGGATGTCTGTGGTGACGTTCTGCAGGTCGTGAAATCACCGGAGGACTTCTTCCGCCAGTCACATGGCGAGGTCTACAGGGTGATACTTGAGCTCTATGACCGCCATAACACCCTCGATATCGTCCAATTGCAGCAGCTGCTCAAGGATCGCGACTCGCTGAAGCCCATTGGCGGCGTTGATTTTCTGGTTGAACTCGCTGAATCGGTTCCAGATGCAACAAGTGCTCTGCACTACGCACGTCTGATTCGCGAGAAGGCGATGATCCGACAGTTGATTGCGGCGGCGGGTGAAATCCTCAGGGATGCCCATGATCGTCCCGAATCGGCATCAGCCCTTCTTGATGACGCTGAACGGAAGATCTTCCGAATTGCCGACCAGGCAGAGAGTCGTCGGATTGTTGGTCTGTCTGATCTCATCACCGAGGCCATTCACCTTCTGGAGCAGCAGGAAGGCCGTTCCTTGACCGGAACACCTTCGGGTTATGTTGACCTGGATGAATTGACTGGTGGCATGCAGCCTGGAGAACTCCTCATCCTGGCCGCACGGCCATCCATGGGCAAGACGGCATTGGCCTTGAACATGGCAGAGAACATCGCAGTCCGCGGCGAGCCTGTTGGCCTATTCAGCCTGGAGATGTCTTCCAACCAGATCGTTCAGCGTCTGCTCTCTGCCCGCAGTGGCGTCAGTGGTCAGAGCCTTCGGCGAAACTCACTCAATGATCGTGACTTCCAGGCGCTCTTTGCCGCCTGCGACGAACTTCGCAAAGCCCCTATTTTCATCGATGACACCCCTGGCCTCACCCTCATGCAGTTGCGGGCCAAGGCACGTCGCATGAAACAGAAATTCAATATCCAGAGCCTCTACATCGACTATCTGCAGTTGATGACCAGTGGTTCCCGGTCCGAGTCACGTCAGCAGGAAGTGTCTGAACTCAGTCGTGGTGTCAAGGCACTCGCTCGCGAGTTAAACGTACCGATCATTGCGCTCAGCCAGTTGAATCGAGCAGCTGAGCAGCGGGAGGGCCACCGTCCTCGCATGAGTGACCTTCGTGAGTCAGGATCGATCGAGCAGGACGCTGACGTTGTGATGATGTTGCATCGCGAGGAGTATTACCATCGCGATGAGGCCTGGATCGAAGCGAATCCAGATAAGCGAGGTCTGGCGGAATTGATTCTGGCCAAGCAGCGAAATGGTCCGACCGGGACCGTCAAGCTCGGCTGGGACAATGCGACAACGCGATTCAAGGATTACTCACAAACGCCTCTGCCAGTGAGCGCGATGGATATCAGCAGCGACCTGCCTGTGTAGTCAGCCCATCTCTCGGACAATGCTGAAGACGATCGCTGCAGCCCATGCGAGGATCAGCAGTGTGCCCTCCAGTGAAGTGATGCGCCGTCCGGTCATCGCCAGCGGAAGCAGCAGGAC
Organism: Phycisphaerales bacterium; assembly: GCA_029242715.1. Taxonomy (GTDB): domain Bacteria; phylum Planctomycetota; class Phycisphaerae; order Phycisphaerales; family SM1A02; genus UBA1668. The sequence goes on along the minus strand of JAQWTL010000007.1, from coordinate 75,833 downwards.
GGTCAGCCCGCCCATGACCAGAAGATCGAACAGGCCACCATGTGCTGGAATGGCAACAGGAGCAATGACTGTCGTTGTGCCAAGAACAAGCACAAGGTTGAACAGATTGGATCCAATCACGGTTCCAACAGCCAGGCCAGGGACACCACGACGTGCGGCAATCATGGAGGTCACGACTTCTGGCAGGCTTGTGGCTACGGCAACGATTGACAATCCGATCACGGCTTCAGAGAGGCCCATCCAACGGGCCAGGTTGACGGCTCCGTACTCGGTGGAGCGGCCGCCAGCGATCAAGAGCGCAAGCCCCCCGAGAATGAACAGGCAACTCCAAGGCAGGGAACGCCCGCCAATTTTTTCGGCCTCTTCCTGCTCTTCGGAATCGGAGTTTCCGCCATGCCGTTTCCACAGAAACAAGGTGACCGGTATCAGGCCCAGGAGCACCAGCCCACTCCATCGTGCATAACCGGGGTTGCCGTCAACGCCATTGCCGATCCAGGGCAGGAGGATGACCAGTCCGGTCACCACGATCAACCAGGGGATGCCACCCCACCTGAGGGCGGCTTTGGGAATTGGTATCGGGGCTATGAAGGCAGCCAATCCCAGGACCAGTGCCAAGTTGGCGATATTCGAGCCGATCACATTGCCAAAGGCGAGACCTGTTTCACCTCCCATAGCGGCAATGGTGTTCAAAGCCAGTTCGGGGGCACTGGTTCCAAATGAAACAATCGTCAGGCCGATCATGAGCGTCGACATGCCGAGGCGTTTGGCAATCGAAACGGCGCCTTCAACAAGCAGGTGCCCGCCTAGGATCAGGCCGATGACGCCCACAATGACCAGTAAGGTCGCTATGGGCCAACTGATCATCGATTCGCTTGCGGTATCGAAAAGCGCAATCATGTGATCTGGCCGATTGTATAGGGGTATATCAGTCTATGAACTCGAACCATGGTTTATGCTGTCCTCACTGGTCCATTGGGAGTGATCTTTACAACACATGAGCACCCCCCTGGATAGAGATCGGCTCGGGATCGTCTTGCAGGCCGCCATTGGTGGTGATGAAGCTGCCTGGTTGAGGCTGGTGCAGGACTTTTCTCCCCGTGTCTATCGGGTCGTGCTCGCCCAATGTCGCGATCCGGAGCTCGCAGAAGAGGTCACCCAATCGACTTTCTGCACAGTGGTCGCCAAGTTGTCGGAGTACACCGAGCTGGGGAGATTCGAATCCTGGTTGTTCAGGATTGCCATGAATCGACTTCGTGACGAGATGAGGCGGCGGTCAAGGCAGGCCATACCAGTGGCGGATGATGCCCTGAAGGCCATCGCGCCACCCGCGGAGCAGGAGCAAAGTCCGGCTGAGGAGGCCGAGGTCCTTGACCGGCTTAATGAGGTCATGGGGGAGTTGCCCGAGTCTGAGCAGCAGGTATTGCACCTTCGGCATGTAGCTGAAATGAGCTTCAAGACCATTGCCGAGGTCCTCGATCAGCCTTTGGGTACGGTCCTGGCTCGGCATTTCAGGGCAATAAAGCGGCTTCGGGAACGTCTGGGCGACGCAAATACGGATGGATAAAGGGTTTGTCGATGAGTGAAATACCAGGCAAAAAGATCACAAGAAATATGCAATCAGAAGCCAGTGATAGTCGTTCTAGAGGTGACGAGACAATGTTTTCCTCAAGGAACCAACCCGATATCCGGCCCGATGGGCCTGACCCCCTGGGCTCGGACTACGAGCCCAGAGACCGCGACCTGGACATTCTGGTCGGGGAATCGCTCCGGCAGATCCCTGTTCCAGAAGGGCTTGTCGATCGGGTCCAACAGGCATCTTTGGCGAGGCAGCAGCAGGTTCGGATGCGATTTACTCCATCCAGGGCCACAATTGCCACCAAGCGACTGGCATTGGCTGCTTGTGTAGCGATCGCGGCCTTGGCGGCATTCTGGCTGACCAGCCCAAGCCTGGTTCCAGTTGGGACCATGCAGGCCAGGAGTGGCGGCATGGAGCGATCGGTTGAGTTTCCCTTGGACTTTCTTGTCGAGGCAGATGGGTCGGGGCTGTTGGCCAGTCATGATCTGACCTGGGCAGAGGCTCACGAAGAATTATTGTCAATCGTGGCAGCTGAGAATGACTCGGATGCCTGGGGTTACCTTGCTGTGGAGATTCGGTGATGCGCACTCGCTACACCATCGCAATGGGTTGGTTGCTTGCTTTGTCTTGCACGGCACTCGTGCTGAATATGGGCACGGCTCGCTCCCATGCTTCTTCGACGGATGATTTGAAGTCCGTTCTCTCGTTGACCAACACCTTTGTTGCACAGAGCGACTTTGGTCAGTCATTTGCCAACCAGATGAATGCCAAGAACAGTCAGGCTGATGGTGTCTCATCGCCTGGCAGCAGCCGTTTGTCATCTTCACGCAGCAGCATCGACCAGTACATCGAGGTCGCCCATGAAATCGATCCTCGATTAGGCAAGCTCCTGATGGATTCCTGCTCTGATGGAGGCCAGGATCCAGCTGAGCTGGAACGCATGATTCGCCGTTACGGTCGCGGGCTTGTTGCTCTGGCAGATCTTCAGGCAACAGATCCTGAACTCTATGAACGCAAGATCCAAGAGCTCCATCTCGATGCTGAAACGAATACCATCGCCTTGGCCCTCCGAAATGTGATTGAGGCACAGGGGCCGAATTGTCAGGAAGCCATCCAGCTCAAGGCAAGCCTTGAAGTGATCATGCGAGCCAGACTGGCCCTCTCCATAAGCAACCGTGAACGCTCACTGGAGCAGCTCAATGATCGGATCGCGACATTGAAGGAGCGGTTGGAGTACGAAGAGACTCATTTCGACGCGGAACTGGATCGACAGATGCGGCAGATGCTGCGTGAACTGGATCCCGTGGAAGCTGCCAAGGGCCGTTAGGCCAGACCGCCTTCATCCCAGATTCCTCAATCAATGACACGTCCTGTGGCAACGCGCAGAAACTCGTATGCTTCTGTCGTGGTTTCACATGCGATCCCAGGACGTCGTGATCCTTCACCTGCTTCAGTGAGGCGGCTGGGGATACTGGGTGGTTGCTTTCTGGTGTTCATTATCCTGGCAACGCTTCTTACGCTGCCTTGGACATTCGGGCACGGGACAGCTGACGGGGCACGTGTAACGGCACGCCGATTTGAAGCGACCAATCCTGAGCAGGCCCTGCAGCCACCGGCATGGGTAGGTGACTCGGGCTACTTGCTGGGAAGTGATCATCTTGGCCGGGATATTCTGGCACGTGTGCTGGCAGGTGGAGGTATCAGCCTCATGGTTGGCCTTGCCGCTGCGGCAACGGCCATTGTGCTTGGCGGCCTCTGGGGCATGATTGCGGCAACATCACCTCCCCGGGTTGACGGGTTGATGATGCGTGTTGTGGATGTTCTCTATGGGTTGCCCTACATCCTCATTGTCGTCCTGTTGGTGGTGGCCGTAGAGGGTGGGTTGGAACGGACGGGCATGACCCTTGGATCGGCAACGACTCAATGGGTAAACGTCTTGACGCTTTGGCTGGCTATTGGTGCGGTGAGTTGGCTGACCATGGCACGGGTGATCCGTGGCCAGGTTCTGAGTTTGCGGTCACAACCCTTCATGGAAGCCTGCCGAGCCATGGGTGTCCCCTGGCGTCGCCAGGTCTTTCGGCATCTGTTGCCCAACGTGATGGGCCCGATCATCGTCTATGCAACACTCACCATTCCAATGGCCATGCTCAGTGAGGCATTTCTGAGTTTTCTTGGTATTGGAATACGCGAGCCACTTCCAAGTTGGGGCAATCTGGCCGCAGCCGGCTTGTCCGAGATCAATGGCGTTCGATCACACTGGTGGTTGCTTGCGTGGCCTTGCCTGATGATTGCATTGACCTTGCTGTCACTGAATTGTCTGGGTGAGTGGCTTCGTGTGCGACTGGACCCGAGGCAAGCGGAACAGGCAGCATGACTTCTGCACTTCTTGAAATCGAGCATTTGCAACTCGAAGTCATCTCGACGAGGCAATCAGTTGTACATGACTTGTCTGCACAAGTTGAGGAAGGGCAGATCACGGCCCTTGTCGGCGAGTCGGGAAGTGGAAAAACACTGACAACATTGGCGGCCATTGGCCTGCTGCCACCCGCGATCCGAGTAACGTCCGGTTCAATTCGACTGCAAGGCGAAGAATGCAGTCATTTCTCACCAAGGCAGTGGCGCGGGATACGCGGTTGTCGTGTCGCGATGGTGTTTCAAGAACCCATGACGGCATTGGATCCGGTATTCACTGTCGGAGAACTTTTCGAGGGCGTGATGGCCCTTGATGACTTCAAGCGAAAGCAGGCTCGTGAACATGGCATGGCCTTGTTGGAAGAGGTGAGGGTTCCGGATCCAAAGCGTTGCCTGCGAAGCGTCCCGCACCAACTCAGCGGAGGCATGAGGCAGCGGGTCGTTCTGGCGCTTGCCTTGGCCCGTTCGCCGTCCCTGTTGCTTGCAGATGAGCCTACGACAGCCCTTGACGCCCTGACCCAGGATGCTGTCATGGAACTGCTTCAGGAGTTGTGCGAGCGTCGGGGTCTGGGCGTGCTGCTGGTGACCCATGACCTGGGGCTGGTTGCTCGACGAGCCAGCGAGTTGGTGGTGATGCATGAGGGTCATGTCTGTGAGTCAGGGGCCTCCAAACAACTGATGGAGGACCCGAGGCATCCATACACCCGTGGTCTGCTGGCCAGTCAATTACCTGTGGATGGCTATAGAGCCGATTTGGACCGCCTGGAGGGCATCCTGGCCGATCCGGGCTCGTGGGAGCCCCAGGAGAGTCAGGAAGGCCCCGTAAGGCCCTGGTGGCCTTCTGAGAGCGCCCAAGCTGTTGATAAACCAAGACTTGTTGCCGTTTCACCAGGACACTTCCTTGCAGTCTGAGTGACTAGGCGAACCTTCGAACGGATTTGGCACGTAGAGGATTATCAGGGGGGGAGCCGGATCCACTTTCGGTTCACCTTGGGAGGTTCTCTGATGACACGCCAAAGCCCGTCGCACAGCACAGCACTCGCCCGCTTGTTCATGGAGGTTGGCCAACTGCCAACAGAAAGCAACCGGGCATCATTGTGTTCAGCACTCGCGAACCTGTCTCATTGGTACGTGATTGACCAGGGGTCCCGGAATGGAATCCTGCCCCTCGTTATCGAGGAGAGCGGTCAACCTACGGTTTACATCTTCACCTCCGCTGAATCTGCTGACAAATTGCTGCGGCTGCATGGTGAGATGCCAGAGGCCGCCCGTGTGGTTTCGATCTCTACGCAAGAGGCAGCCGAGTTTCTGACAGGGTTGCATCAGTGGGGAGTTCGTACAGCGACATTTGATCCAGGGCCACTGGCCGTCAAGTGGAGCATTGATGATCTTGTCGTATCCACCTGGGTTCATCGCCCAGAATCCTTGCCGGACATCGACACGCTCGTTGCGCAGGCTCAAGGGGTTGAACCCGGCCTGCAGGTAGATTCATTCTGGCATGCTGTGTGGTCATTGCCATGTTGGTACTTCGTAGCAGACCCAGCGATCCGGACAGATCCAATGGTGGGGATCTGTCGGGATCAACCATGTGTGCTCGTCTTCACGGACCCTGTCAAGGCCAGGCAACGTGCCGATTTGATTGATCCGACCATGCAGCAGGACGGCAATCGACTGATGGCCCTGCCGCCTCGTCAAGCAATGTGGTGGTTCCGCAGTCTGGCTACACGGGGTATTGCAGGCGCGATCTTCAACGATGGCCCCTTCGCCTTCTTCATACCGATGGGCCGCATGATGGCGCCGGTTGATGCCGTACGTTCAGTGGCTTGAGACAGGGGCGAGATCACTAGTCTTCAAGAGAGTCACATTCGATGCTTGCACGCTCGCCTGCAAGCTTCTTCTGGACATACTTTTCAATCCAGGTTTCAAAGGACTTGCCTTCAGCAGTGTCTTTTCCTGTGAATTCAAGACGACTGATCGAACCGGCATCCAGCCGCCGAGGGCTCTTGTCACTGGAGGTCATGAAACCGATCGAGCCATCATCGATGTCTCCGGTGAGATCAAAGATGTAGCCTTCGATTACCGAGCCATCAGCGACAGAGATGGTCACATCGCCCCGATACTCGACGGCAGCGGCGAGTGCGGCTTCGAAAGTCTCTCGATCAGCACGTTCGGCAATGTAGCCCTGCCTGGGCAATTCAGATTCAGTCATTCCTCATCCTCGGTGACGATGTCAACGGGATCACCGGTCTCGACATCAATGATGCGCCACTGAAGAGAATGAGCCATCCGGGCAATGACCAGCCAGGCGATCTCTTCTTCGACGATCGTGAGGATCATCTGTTTGACAGGGTCCTCGTCCGGGTTCATTTCCAGTCGGATCCCCGGGCCGTACAGCACACTCTGCCCCGCCTGTTCAGGGGCGGTGTTCATGGTGCCAAGTTGTTCAACGATTCCACTTCGCGAGCCGAGTGGCGACAAGCCATTCTCGCTGGGAGCTTGTTTTGAACAGATTACAAATCGATGAGACACGCCTGGGCTCCGGAAATCAATCAGGTGCTTCTATCGTACTACCCCTCGTCGCCGAGGTGTTGTGATTGCAGCTCACAGAGGGTGTCAATCAGTTGCTGAAGGGGGATGGGCTTGGTGAGGTAGGCGTGGACCCCGAGTCCCTCGGCGTAGACCATGTGCCTTTTTCCCTCGTTGGCAGTAACCATGACGACCAGTGGGGGCGCATCCGATTGCATCAGCTCCTCCAGGACAAGGAAGCCTGATCGCTTGGGCAGCATCATGTCCAGGACAACCATGTCCGGGGATTCGTCTTGCCACTTCAAGATGGCTTCGTTGCCATCAGCGGCCGTGATGGTGGTGGCACCTTCTGCGCGAATAGCCAGTTCCATGCTGCCAAGGATGTCTTCATCGTCATCGACGATGAGGATTCTCCGGTCCATGAGCCGCTGATCAACCATGGCGATACTGTAGCTGCTTGTAGTGGGTTTACGCTCAGGCAGTAGAAGAGCGGGCTGCGTTCATGTGACTTTCACGCCTGGATTGCTCGAGGATCGACTCGGTTTCACTTTCAGAAAGCCAGGGCAGCGAGCGTATCTGGGCTTCGAGCGTTTCTGGGATGTCACGACCAGCACGCTCATGCCGTGGGCGACTTTTCCATCGACGGTGCATCCAGAGATATTGCTCAGGCGCACGGCGGACAAGTTGTTCAATGCCGTGGACATAACGAGCCGTGATGTAATAGAGCGGATCAGGCTGCTGGGCCCAATCTTCAGGCTCGATGACATCTTCAACATGGATTCTGTAGGCAAACTGCCCATTGACACGTTCGGCCATGGCCACCAGCAATGGGAGTTCATACCGCATGGCCAGTAGTCCGATGGATTTGTAAGTCGAGGCAAGTCGCCCGAAGAAAGGTACGAAGGTGCCACTGTCACCTGCATTCTGGTCGGCGATGAATCCGACATGCCCATTGGACTCGATGATCTTCTGCATCTCGGGCGTGGCACCCCATTTGGTCAATACCCGGAGACCATGGGCCTGACGGACGCCCAGCAGCCATTTGTTCAGCAGGGGGTTGTCCAATGGCCTTGCCAATGCGGCCATGGGATATCCAATGACCGACATGCCATACCCAAGCAGTTCCCAGTTGCCACAGTGCCCAGTGATGAACAACATCGAACGATCACCCATGACACGGTGAAGATGATCTGTTGCATCACCCAGGTCCAGGAACTCGGGCCAGCGATCTGGTGTGATGAGCCGCGGCATGACTAGTGCATCTACTGCGGCAAGCTGGAACATGTTTTCAACCGAGCGACAAGCCGTTTGTCGGCATCGTTTGTCACTCCAGGCAGGGAAGGCATTTCGGATGTTGTCGACGGCTCGGCGTCGCCTGCGGGCACTGAGGTTGAAGTACATCCTCCCGCCCCAGGCAGCGGTTTCCATGTTCTGATTCACAGGAAAACAGTTCAGCAGCGTTGCCGCAGCACGTGCGGGGAGATACTCGGCCCAGTTCTGGAGAGAAGACCGTCTGCGGGGCATCTTGGGAAAACCCTAGGAACCGCTGGAGTAAGGGACTGTCAGCCTCAAAGCCCGTTCTGGCCAGTAAGGATGTACAGGCGGTTGGTATTAAGTACCGGGATATCCGCTCTGCCTGCAGCATCAAAGAGCTCCTGGTACTTGTCATGGATCCTTCCCATGTCCAGTACCTGCTGGATCTCATCTTCTGTTGCATTGGCATCGGGATTAGATGGCATTGGAGGCTCGACACCGAGCACGAGGAAATCCAGATCGCCAGTAATGCGGTCTTCGACGATCACCTTGCCGCCCCAACCCTCGATCTGTCGCCGGATGAAATCCGTTTCTTCGAGTGTTGCAATGCCATCGCCATTCACGTCAAAGCGGCCATGGACCAGGAACTTGAAGGTGTAGTTCGGGTCATAGATGGCATTGGCAACAATGTCACCTCTGACGACGGGTCGTCCCCGGGTGCCCCGGATCACTTTTCCTGTAGCAGTGCTTTCGCCGACTTTAACGACCTGGATACTTGCTTTGCCCCGAGGGAAGTTGCCTTCGGAATCCGGTCGTAGCTGGGCGGCATGGTCGTAGACCTCGAAGGTCATGCCAAGAACGATCTGGTCCGTCTTGCCCCGATCAATGTAAACCTGGTCTCCGCGACCAGTCACTTCGATCACTTCACCATCTGCCAGATGGGCGGGATCCTCTGCCTGGATTCGATTGCGATTGATCTGTCTTTGGAGCTCCTCGATTCGGCTTTCCCCTTCGACGTTCTCCCTGTTGAGTCTGTCTACTTCGCCTTCAAGGTCTCGGATTTGCCCAACGTATCGAGTTCGATAACGCTCCTTGGCCTGATCAAGTCCATCAAGTGCCTGGGCAACTTGTTGCTCGTAGTTCGAGTCAGCTTTTCGGATTCCATCAAGCTGCCGATCAACGGAAGCTTCCAGGGACTCATCACGTTCGCGTTCTGCAGCCTGAAGGCGTCCAAGGAGGTCTTCCTTTTCTTCCTGCAGATCCTGAACGGTTGTCTTGAGACGGTTGATTGAATCGGCGTCTGACTGAAGTTGTTGCTGGGTTGTCTGGAGGTGGGTCCAGAGTGTGCCATTTTCGGGGACATCCAGTGAAGTCTGGAATGCCTCCTTGAGTGCTTCCAGTTCCATTTCGCGGCCGACATAGGCCATCAACTGGTCATGCTGTTCGTTGAGATAGCCAAAGACGCTGTTGCGACCGGACTGGCTTTCAATAGCCTGGTAGTCGTCGCCAGATCGTTCAGAGGCACTCGCCAACTTGTTGAGTTGGGAATCAGCCGTGGTCTTTTCCTCAACAGCCTTGCCGCGCTGGCTGTAGAAGATGATGGTCGTTGCAAGCAGGGCTGCACTGAGGATGATAAATACCACCAGAGCAACAACGACGCCTGTTCCGGCCGTGGATCGAATGGCCATGACACTGGTCTCCATGGGAAGCCACATCGAGTGGTTCCGAAGCGGAACACTGATGAACGAGGAAGTTTCCCCCCAAGGGCCTCCAGAGTCAAGGAGATGGCCCTTTCAGGCCTTCAAACCCATGAATTGTGAGGCCCAGATGGAGCCCCATGCGGCTGGGCAGGCCTCAATGGGGACTAGTCCCGGGTGACCCTGGCGACCTCAGAAGGCGTGGTCAGCCCACCAGCGACCTTCAGGCGACCGCTGGCGACCAGGGCATGCAGAAGACCATCGGCCTCAGCAGCCTCTGCGAGTCGGCCAGCATTGACCCTCTGGATGATCAGCTCTCTGAGATGTTCATTGATTCGAAGGAGTTCATAGATCCCGAGCCTGCCGTGGTATCCGGTATTCCGGCACTCACGGCAACCTTCTCCACGGTAGAGGGGTTCTTCAGGAACAGGCCAGCCCATCGGCAGTTCGGATGATTCAGGTCGCCATGGCATTCTGCAATGGCTGCAGACTCTGCGAACCAGCCGTTGAGCAATGACGCCTTCGATCGTGCTTGAAACAAGAAAAGGCTCGATACCCATGTCCAGGAGCCGAGGCAGTGCACCCGCGGCATTGTTGGTATGGAGCGTGCTGAAAACGAGGTGGCCGGTCAGGGATGCCTGTACCGCCATGACTGCGGTTTCCTGGTCACGGATCTCACCCACCATGATCACATCGGGGTCATGTCGAAGGATGGAACGCATGCCAGCTGCAAAATCAAGACCAACATCGCGTTGAACCTGGATCTGGTTCACACCAGTGATGTTGTATTCCGCAGGATCCTCGACCGTGATGATCTTCACTTCATCTGAAACGATCTGGTTGAGAGACGCATACAAAGTTGTCGATTTGCCTGAGCCTGTCGGGCCGGTGACAAGGAGGATTCCGTGAGGACGTGTGATCAGGTGATCCCAATGCTGCTTGACCTCAAGCTCCATGCCCAACTCATCAAGCGCCAGGAGTGCAGCACTCTTGGAAAGGATTCTGATGACGATTCCTTCGCCAAACAGCATGGGGATGATTGAAACACGCAGGTCATATTCCCGCCCATCACGTCTCAGAGTGATCCGTCCATCCTGTGGGACCCGTTTTTCAGCCACATTCAGGTTGGCCATGATCTTCAAGCGACTGACGATGGCATTGCGGAACTGATTGACCGTGGCGGGGACGCCGGCCTGGACGAGAATTCCATCAACCCGGTATCTGATTTCAAGAGAATCTTCGTAGGGCTCTATGTGTACGTCGGTTGCTCGCTCGCGTACCGCTTCTACCAGCAGGTCGTTTACCAGCCTGATGACGCTGGCCTGTTCCGCTTGATCAAGCGCATCATCAGTGATGCTGGCTGAAGCATCCGAGGTGTCCTGCCCAGCTCCAAGGGCTTCAAGGGTGTCGCCTGCTACGCCATAGTGGGTTCGAATGAATTTTCGCAGATCGGCTTCATCTGCAAGAACCAGTTCGATATCCATATTGGTGAGCAATCGGAGCTCATCGAAGGCGGTCAGTTCAAAGGGGTCACAGGTTGCAACCCGCAGGGTGGTCCCTTGTCGTTCAATCGGAACACATTGCTGTTTGAAAACGAGCCTGGGTGGGAGAAGTCCCAGCGTCTCCTGTGAGACCTCCCGAGAGGAGAGGTCCACGATAGGCATGGAGAACTGCTGGCCAATGGCCTGCAGGACATCTTCACTTCGTACATAGCCAAGCCTGACCAGCACGTGATCGAGCCGCTCACCCGTGCGGGTCTGAGTCTCGATGGCCTCGTCCAGCTGGTCTCGGCTGACAAGTCCTCGTTCCTGGAGCAGTAGGCCAATCCCCATGGGTCCCATCTTAGTCCTCAAACGCCCCGGATCTGCATGGGAATCGTCCTGAGGGTGGCAGTTGCCCGATGAAGGGGCTCAAGGGGGTTGCCTAAGCGGTCCAGTGGCCCTACGCTCGAAGATTCGCCGCCTTATCAGGGCAGTAAGAACGACCATTCCGGAGATCACAATGAATTCCAACAGAGTCCTCGAGGAACTCGCTCGACATCAACTCGTAGATGGCTATCCATTGGTAGTCGACCTTGAGCGATCAGAGGGCGTCTGGATACACGACGCTGCAAGCGGTCAACGTTATCTCGATGCATTCACATGTTTCGCATCGATGCCATTGGGATACAACCATCCTGGCATGGAAGACATGGAGTTCCTGGATACGCTCAAGCGATCGGCTTTGTGCAACATTTCCAATGCAGATCTGTACTCCCAGGAAATGGCTCACTTCGTGGACACCTTTGCCACGCACGCGACTCCTGAGGATTTCTGCCACCACTTCTGGATTGCTGGCGGTGGCCTGGCTGTTGAGAATGCAATGAAAGCCGCCTTTGACTGGAAGGCCAGGCTGCTTGGCCGGACAAACTTCGCAGACGACGTGAACGATCTTGTGATCGTCCACTTCAAGGAAGCTTTTCACGGTCGTACTGGCTACACCATGAGCGTCACCAACACCTTGCCTGACAAGGTGGGCCTCTTCCCGAAATTCAACTGGCCACGCATCTCGAATCCGAAAGTCGAATTTGATTCAGACGGCGCTATTTGCAACGACATCGAAGCTGCAGAGGCTCAGGCCTGTGCGGAACTGGATGCGGTATTTGCAAAGGGCTCCCCGACGCATAATCGTGTTGCGGGCATTCTCATCGAGCCCATGCAGGGCGAGGGCGGAGACAACCATTTCCGACCGGAATTCATGCAGAAGCTGCGGCAATATGCAGATGAGCATCAGTGCCTTCTGCTCTTTGATGAGGTCCAGACCGGTTTCTTCGGATCAGGTGCCCCATGGTTCTGGCAGCATCTGGGTGTCGCACCCGATATCGCTGCGTTTGGAAAGAAATCGCAAGTATGCGGAATCTATGCGGGACCTCGGATGGACGAAGTCGAGCACAACGTGTTCCGTCGATCCAGCCGTATCAATTCCACATGGGGTGGCAACCTCGTCGACATGGTGAGAAGCCGCCGCTACATGGAGATCATTGCTGAAGACAATCTCTGTGAGCATGTCCTGGAACTTGGCGAGCATGTGATTGCAGGAATGCGAAGCATTGCGGCTTCAACAGGCGCCTTCCGGAATGTTCGTGGAGTGGGCAGCTTGATTGCCTGCAGTTTCGATACGCCCGAATCCAGAGATCACATGGTTCGTGAACTCTTCAACCAGAACGTGATCGTCCTGCAATGTGGCGATACGGCCATGCGTTTCAGACTGCCATTGGTCATGACCCAGTCGGAATCGGATCTGCTGCTCAATGCAGTTGAATCAGTTGCAACGAAGGCGGCAGCGGTCTGAGCAACCTATTCTTGATCAGCGTCCGTTCGGAAGTTGAGCACGCCAGGAAGCAGCCGCGAATTGAATGTCTGAAAGTCCACCTTGTCCTGATCGGTTGCCCCGATCATGATGTTGTGTGAGGACCCAGTCTGGGCGATCTTGGCTCGAATCAGGTCAGCTTGCTGAACTGTGACGGTGTCAACAGAACCATCCATCAGAGAGAAGTTGACCCTGGATTGGTTCCAGAGGGCAGGGGTGTCTTTCCAGAGCGGCATGTTGGGATTGGGGGAGACAAGCCAACCATTGATGTTGGCACTCTGAGAAAAACCGGCGCTTGTTCCTGCGTCGACCTCGCCGATGGCGCAGATCGTCATGCCTGGCTGGGGGATGGCCGCCGCAGTTCTGCAGGGCACGCGGTACCTCGTGTTATAGGCAGGAAGGAATACACCAACCATTTCGGGGTATTCATCCGCACAGCGGTCAACACCGACAAAGGCATTCAGTGAATAGCTTCGAAGCCGCTCAGTCGTGTCCAGTGGTGATTTGTAGATGGATGAATCACCGAGGTAGTCCCAGGCAGCGCCTTCTGTCAGTGCGCTATTCAACTCGGTGAGATCGCTTCCCATGTTTTCCACGTTGTCATCGAATCCATGGACCCACATTCTCTTGATCTGTTCAGGAGTCGTGGACGGGTTGACAGGATCACCTGGAATGCCATCATTTGTTTCCGTCCGGGGGCAGAACAATCTTTCTTTGTTATCTGCGGCAAACGTGGCATTGGCCAACGCGATAGAACGAAGGTGGGTGGAGTCCTGGGCACTTTTTGCCGTTGCACTGATTGAACCGGTGGTAACGATAAGCAGCGACGCCATGAGCCCGAGGATGACGATGACAATCATCAACTCGATGAGCGTAAAAGCGTTTCGATTAGAAAGAGATCGTGTCACGGGCATTCTCCATAACGCGCCAGAAGGATCAGTAAATCTTCCACCCCAGTTATGCCATCACCGTCAACATCACCTTCACTTGTGTTCCAGCCCGATATCACGAGCAGGACATCATCTACATCAACGATGCCGCTGCCATTGAGATCACCAAGGCATGGCGGGGATTGTGACAGAATCAGGGCCGTGTAGCGGCCAAAGGAAAGTTCCGCACTCCAACCAAGCCCATCCCAGGGAACTGGTTCGGCTTCGACGTCCCAGGCTGGGTGTCCGTCATAATCCTCATCATAGATGAGGGCATCGCCATTGAAGCGTACTTTCCAATTCCCGCCTCGAGGCAATCCAATGCGATAATTCGTCCAGGTCTGGTTTCTGAAATTGGCCAGAGCGACGACATCATCGCCCTCACCGCCCTGATTCCACCTGTGCCAGGCGATGACTTTGTCTTCATTGTTCAAATGGAACACATTCAGATTTGGACCTGAGAGTCCAGCTGTAAGGCCTTCACGGTTTGTCCGGAGCGAGATGAGATCCTTGTAGAGCTCTAGGATTCCAGAGAATGTCTCTACCTTGGACCAATCCAGTGGCGTTTGGTCATCAAACCACCCATCTTCAAGGAACTCCTGTCCCTGAAAGATCATCGGGATGCCGGGGGAGGTCATGAGAACAGCAGCGCCAAGCGTGGATCGCTTCTTCGCGAACCAGCTGTCAGCGTTGTTGGGCCAGATTTCCTCTGGCACCCGGCTATGTCCATTTGCGACTTCATCATGGGATTCGGTATAGATCACGCGCTGCAATGCCGCCCCGTTGTAGGCGTAGGAGATGGCGTTCTGGACATCCCACATGTTTCGATCATCATCTGCGGCAATGACCATGGCATCCCGCATGGGGTGAACAAACCAGGGATCCCACTGTGAATCGAAACCTGCGCCACCTTCACCCGTGGACTTGGTGATCCAGTGGTTGGAATCCATGTCCTCGGAGACCATGAGTTTCCAAGGAGTGGTTGCATCAACTTCGTCATTGAACCATTTGAGAAGTGACCAGCCTTCTGGGATCTCCTCGCCACTCGTTCCAAGTGTGCGGATCCAGCGTGTGCCGTCAATTCGTACCCCGTCGAGACGGTAGTCGTCGAGCCACATCTTGATGTTGTCCTTCAGGAAAGAACGAACCTCATTGCGACCAAAGTCTGGGCGAGTATTTCCCCAGGGCGTATACGCGCGATAGTCGTTGTAGAAATAGATGCCGCCATAATCGTTTTCAGACCACCCATCGAACTGCCACATGTCCATGTCAGTGGGGCCAAGATGGTTATAGACGAGGTCGCCGAAGACGGCGATATTCCGTTCATGGCAGGCATCGACGAAGGCCTTGAGTTCATCCGGAGAGCCGTAGGCGCTTTCGACTGCAAAGGGATATGACGGGTTGTAGCCCCAGGAAATGTCGCCGGGAAATTCACACATCGGCATGAGTTCGATGACGTTGATTCCAAGGGACTGAAGATGATCAAGGTGTTCAAGGGTGCCAGCGAGATCACCGGGGACATCTTCACCAGCTTCAAGGCCGAAGGTGCCTACGTGCATTTCGTAGATGACCATTTCGCTCCAGACGGGCGGGACGTATCCCTGGGCACTCCACTCGTAGGCATCATGATCAACGACGATGGAATAGCCGGCAGAACTGGTGAGGTCCATCGCACGTGGATCATTCTTCCAGATCGTGTCGGCCCCATTGATGATGACCCACTTGTAGCCATCACCACTTTCAGCGGCGGTGATGTCGCTGGAAAAGTTTCCATCACCTTCTGGAGAGAGCAGATTTGAAAAGGGCTGCCAACTGTTGAAGCTGCCTACGACACCAACGGCAGTTGCGTTGGGGGCCCAAACTCTGAAGGTAACGCCCGATCCATTCTCATCCTGGTAGGGGATCGCACCCATACCGGGTCGGCTGGAGGGTTCTGCCTGGACCGGATTGACTCCGGCGAGAACGCCGAACAGGAGCATGGCAATCCAGGCAACGGGGGCCCAGGAGGTCGAGCGGGATGGACGGGAGGTCATCATTGTTCAGTTTCAGTATACGACGCGTGGCAATCGGTCCAATGATCTCAAATGGCATGAGACAAGGCCGGCCCGGATGGGCCGATATCCCCATCGGCAGACCAGGGTCTCACTGGGTATCAACTGCAGATCTGACCAAACTCGCCTAGAAGTTCCAGCAGGTCATCGACATCCGTTATGCCATCGTCATTGACGTCCGTAGCGCAATCGGGGGGCACGCATGAGTTTTCATCACAAGGCACATTCGTGCCGAGATACTCACCACCACCAGCCAGGCAGTTGGCCTCCTCAAGCGGGACACAGACTTCGCCAAGGCAGCAGCCGCCGTAGTTGAATTCCGGACACTCGGTGACGGCACTACCCATCTGGGCATACTGGAGGCCCGGGATGGTATTGAAGTCGAGTCCTCGTGGGTCACCCAGGCTGTCGGAAGGTGGAATGCCAGGAAGGACCTGGTTGGATACATAGTCATGTCCACTGCCATTGAGGAAGGCACAGACTTTGACATCATCAAGGGGAAGGCCTTCGAAGAACCAGTCAATGACAAACTCGGGTATTGCGATTTCGACTCCCGTGGTGACATCGTCACCACAGTCGCCGAGGTTCCCTCCACCAACGCCATCCACATTTGAATTATCAATGGCAATCTGAATGCCATTTTCTCCGTTGAGGATGCTGTTGCCTGAAGAGCCACTTCCGAGATAAGCGCCATTCCCGTCACCATCGGTATAGAGTTCAGCAAAGCTGGCATAGGTCACGAACCCACCATTGCCATCATCGCCACAGGTCACTGAGAGCCAGAGATCAGCGGCAAAGCCCTCATCAAATGTCAGGCCATCAGTCATGTTCTCGTTGGTGTTGCCCATCCGCCTCAAGCCTTCGAAGTCCACATCCGGGTTGTTGTGCTGGAGTTGGTTCTGGCCCTCGAACTGACGCGCATCGATAAAGATATCGAGCTTGTTGAAGTTGCTCTCGAGATTGCCCGCCAGGAAGATCATGATGTAGCCGTCTTCCTTGGTCACATGGATCGCGTTGAGCTCGGAACCATTGCAGAATCCCGGCTGGCCAAAGTCGTTATCTCCGAAACTGGTGGAGGTTCCCTGAAGCGCGGAATGCTCCGGCCAGAAACCAGATTCGTCCAGAGTGCCATCCATGATGCTCTGAGCCATGGTGGCCGATGAGAACAAAAGAAGTGTGGCTAGACCAATAACCAAAACGTGTAAACGATGAATCATCTCATTTCTCTCCTCTGCTCCAAATGCGCTCTCCAGAGGCACCTGGCGGCATGTATCTCCAACCATCAATAGTAGATGCCATCGCTTTCAGAACAAGCAATAGGGAGCCAATGCCACCATTTTTCGAGCAGATACGCTCTTTTACACCTGTACAGAGGCGGGCTTGTAACCCCATTCAAGGTACTCAGCCACCATGCGGTCTGTATTGAACCACTCCGGGATCGTGGCCACCGTATGCAGGGCACGTTCAATCCAGGCCTGGGGCAGCCCCTGATCATCGCGATCCCAGAAAGCTGGAATGATCTCCTGCTCAAGAAGGTCATACAGGATGTTTGCATCCTGATCATCCTGGACACCTTCATTTTCAGAAGAGCTGCCGTCTCCGATGGTCCAACCATTGCGGCCATCATCCGCTTCAACCCACCAACCGTCTGGGATAGAACAATTGAGTCCACCATGCAGTGGCGGTTTCATGCCGCTGGTACCGCTGGCTTCAAAGGGCCGACGTGGTGTATTGAGCCAGAGATCGCAGCCAGAAGTCAGGCGTCGTCCGATCTCGATGTCGTAGTTCTCAAGCAGGACGATTCGTCCATCGAATCTTGATTCCAGGCACAGATCGTGAATACGTTGCGCGACGGCCTGTCCACCTTCGTCGGCCGGATGGGCTTTGCCTGCAAAGATCACCTGTACAGGACGATCAGGGTTTCCAAGAATATTGGCAAGCCTGTCCAGATCATGGAATAACAAGGTTGCACGCTTGTAGGTCGCGAATCGACGGGCGAAGCCGATGGTCAGTGCAGAGTCCTGGAAAATGCGACGGCTTCGGACCACTCTTTCCGGGCTTTCGCCTCGCCGTCTTGATTGGATGGCCAGCCGGCGACGCACGAAGGAAAGCAATCGTCTTCTCAAGGCTTCACGCAAGTCCCAGAAGGCACGAGGATCAACTGATTCCGCTCGAGCCCAGCAGGGGTTCTTGGGGCCAGGGGTCTTGGTGTACTCGATGGTTTCTGACCAGAATCTTTCAGCGACAGGCGCCATCCATGTTCCGGTATGTACGCCGTTGGTGATGTGCTTGATCGGAACCTGGTCCGGGTCCTCAAGACCGTAGGCGTTCTTCCACATGTCGCGAGATACAGCACCGTGCAGTTCAGACACGCCGTTCACTCGTTCTGCCAGTCGCAGTGCAAGTACCGTCATGCACGGGGCTTCATGTTGATCATCTGGATTCTCACGACCCAGTTGTGTGACCATGTCAGGATCAAGTCCTGCTGGTTCAAGCACCGGCTTCAGTGCCTCACGAAGTTTGTTGGCGTCATATCTCTGGTTGCCTGCCGGGACAGGTGTATGTGTTGTGAATACCGTACTTGATCGGACGAGCTGCTTGGCCTCTTCAAGGTCCATCCCTCCCTGAACAAGCTCGGCCATCTTCGCGACAGCGGCAAATGCGGCATGGCCTTCGTTGAGATGGATGACCGTTGGTATTTCTTCCAGAAGTCGCAGTGCCCGGAAGCCTCCGACACCAAGCAGGACCTGTCTTTGAAGACGAATGTCATCATCACCTTGATAGAGGCTTGCGGTCAGTGCCCGATCTTCAACTCTGTTGCCGGGCAGATTGGCATCGAGCAGATAGAGGGGGACACGTCCCATCGACATCGACCAGATACGTACACGAACGGTTCGGTCGCCAATGGGGCAATCAAGACGAACGCCGGTGTCTTCCAAAGGCATCGCATCCGCATCAAAGGATGGATAGATCACCCGAGTGGATCCATCATCACGGAATTCCTGCTTGTAGTAACCGTGCTGGTACAACAGGCCAACCGCTATCAGAGGCAGTCCGAGATCTGACGCAGACTTGAGGTGATCACCTGCGAGTACTCCAAGTCCACCGGCATATTGCGGGAGACTTTCATGGATCGCGTACTCCGAGCAGAAGTAGGCGATGCGGAGTGGGGGATCAGAGGGATCCGAATTCGCCTCGTGCCAGCTTCGTCTGTTGTGATATTCATGATGGGCATTGATGGCCCTGGCAGCGACTTCCCGGAAGGAGGGCTCGGCCAGTCGACTGGTGTAGATGTTCGAGTCGAGTTTCTGCAGCAGACGAAAGGGGCTGTACCTGACGGCTTCCCAGAGCTCTGGGTCAAGCATCGCAAATGGTCGGCGACCGATTTCATTCCATGACCACCACAGGTCCTTTGAAAGGGCCTTCAATCGATGTCTGATGGCGCGTGGATCATCTTCCAGTCGGTTCCTTGTGGATTCACCTGGCACATTCCGTTCAATCACGAATTCACTCCTGGAACACGTCCACTTGATTCGGCCAGAATGCGTAGTTCCCTGGCTCGAAGGTTCGACAGTGTGCCCTCGGAGAGCCTCCACGTCCAGTTCCCCCTGGCAACTCCAGGACGGTTCATCCGGGTATTGGGAGGGAGGCCAAGCAGATCCTGAGCCGGGCAGATGGCCCAGGTCGCCGGGGAGGTCATCGCCAATCGCACCAGGGCATCAGCGGCAGGCTCTGACTGGCCTGCATATGCGTTGAAACGTCGTCGAGTGCTGGAATCGAGTCGGCGGGCCCAGCCGGTGGCCGTCTCGTTGTCATGAGTGCCTGGATAGACCACTGATTGCTGAGGGTGGTTGTGAGGCAGGTCCCCGCTGTCAGAACTTCCAAATGCCCATTGGAGGACGCGCATGCCTGGGAGGCCGAATTCATCACGAAGTCGGTCCACGGCAGGGGTCTTGGCCCCAAGATCCTCGGCAATGATCGGCAGGGAGCCCAATCGCTTTCGAAGGACTTTCAGGAGTTCACGACCCGGGGTTGGCCTCCATCGCCCATTTCGAGCTGTTCGACTACCAGCTGGCACATGCCAGAGCCTGACGAAGCCGATGAAGTGATCAAGCCGGATTGCATCGAAACGGTCAAGCGCCTGGCGGAATCGTGCCGTCCACCATCGCCAGTTCTCATTGCGATGGGCAGGCCAACGGTACTGGGGGTGATTCCAGAGTTGTCCATTTCGACTGAAGCGATCAGGCGGCACACCTGTGAGCCATTTCGGATTGCCTGATCGATCCAGAAGGAAGAGATCAGGATACTGAGCAACATCTGCTGAATCGAGATCTACAAAGATCGGAAGATCACCAATCAATCGAATGTGTTGACGATTGGCATACTTGCGAAGTGCTTTCCATTGACGGTCAAAGATGTACTGCAGGAAGACTTGTTCATCAGGTTCGCCTCCAGCGTAGAGGCACCAGCCATGCAGCCAATGACGATTGGCGGAAGCGAAGTCGCGATAACTTCGAGATCTGGATCGACCGCCCTTGTGGAAGTTGTCGAAGGCCTCTTGAAAACGGGAGGCCTTGAATCGTCGTGCGGCTGCATATCGAGTTGAACCCGATGCGAGTTCCGCAGGACAACGTGCTGCTCGGTTCGGCAGCAAGCCATCTTTCACCAGATCATGCAAGCTGATAAGAAGCGGCTCTCCAGCGAAAGCGGATTGCCCGCTGTAAGGAGAGTTCCCGCGTCCTGCTGGCCCGATGGGAAGCATCTGCCACAGGGACAACCCGGCTCGGGACATCCAATCAACGAACTGTCTCGCGCCCGGCCCGATGTCGCCGATGCCATGACCTCGTGAAAGTGATGTCGGGTGCAGGAGCACACCGGCCGCACGGCTCGTAAAAAGGTCATGAGGACGAGTCATGGATGACGGCGCCACGCTGCAGCGCCCAGCGGTGGCAAGGTGATGCGAGGCGGATCACCGGCATCGGCATCTGCTGGTTCACTGAAGACCCGTGTCCATCCATTGCCGATATCAGGCATGTCAAACGCAGCCTCACGGTCAGAGGCATTGATTGCAACCAGAATTTCCTCGTCATCGAGTGTCCGGACAAAGGCCCAGGTGTCATTGTCGTCGTGGACCTGGATTGTTCTGAACTCACCACGGCGCAATGCGGCCGATTCATTTCGAAGAGCGATCACTCTCCGGTAGAAATCAAGATGTTCAGGCATGAATTCAAAGCCATCATCCGCATAAGGGCCGTGGTCCTGCCAGGGCATCGGCTTTCGGTTATTGGGGTCATCTGATCCCCACATGCCAACCTCATCGCCGTAATAGATCATTGGTGCGCCCAGATAGGTGAACTGCACGAAGGCAGCGAGCCGAGCTCGTCGATACGCATCCTCTGGCGGTTTGGAACCGTCATAGCTTGCATCCTGCTGTTCGCGATTGCCCTGGTCATAGGGCCGATCCGGATTATGGATCTTGGAGACGAACCGGTCCGTGTCATGACTGTCAAGGAGATTCTGAAGCACGTTGGTTGCAGGCTCTGGATAAGTCAACCGAAGTTCAGCCAGTCGACGATCCAGTTCCGTTGGTGTGATCTTGGCCTCACGGTTACCGATCCAGGCCAGAGTGTTTTCTGCGAATGGGTAGTTCATGACCGCATCGAATGAACGGCCATCCAGCCATTCCTCTGCACGGGTCCAGATTTCCCCCGTGATGTAGGCATCCGGATTGATCGATTTCACATGTTTTCGCCACTCGATCCAGAACGGCAGTGGAACCTCGTTGGGGACATCGAGCCGCCAACCGTCAATACCATCGGAAGGATCCCCGTCGCCATCCGGATCCATCCAGCGCGTGGTCACTTGCATGATGTGATTTCGGACTTCCTCCGAGGCGATGCCGTGTTCATCATTCTTTCGAAAGACCGGAAGACTCTTGAAGCCACCCCAGCAGTCATATTCGAACGGTTCCCATGATGTCACGGAGAACCAATCAGTGAAGCGTGAATCCTCACCATTTTCCAGCACATCACGGAAGGCAGGGTGATCGACACCGACATGATTGAAGACACCATCGATGATCACCTTGAATCCTCGAGCATGGGCTTCCTTCAGGAAGTCCAGGAAGAGTCGGTCGCTTTCATTCCAGGTCCACGTGGAAGGATCAAGCAGATCTTCCTGTTCTTCGGCCTGGGCGTAGTCGCTTCCATGTCCAAAGGCCTGATCGATGTGGATGTAACTGGTTGCGTTGTACTTGTGCGGACTATCTGCCTCGAACACGGGATTCAGATACAACGCATTGACGCCAAGATCCGAGAGGTAGTCGAGTTTTTCAAGCAGGCCCTGTATGTCACCGCCATACCGTCTTGCGAAGACGTAGTACTCATAGAAGGTCTGCCCGTCTGCACCTTCCCATGGACTTCCCTCGTACCAGGCCGAGTTCCATGGTCGGATGGGATCCGGGTTATTAGAGGCATTGCCGTTGCGGAACCGGTCGATCATGACCTGGTACCAGATGGCATCGCGTGCCCATTCGGGTGTTGTGAAATTGATTTGTTCGGAATCGCTCATGGTGTGGATGTCTTGGTGCCGTTCTTGCGTCTTGCCGTCCTGGATGATGAACGTATAGGGGACTGCCTCACCGGTATCTGGGACAACCGCTTCCCACCATTGATCGCGATCGTTACCGAGAATAGCCGCCATCGCAACCGGGGGGGCTCCTGGCCGAACAACACTGACTTTCTGGACATCATGGGCAAGCGTCCGAAACCGTATTCGCCAGGTCTGTGGATCACGCCGCTGGAGATAGCGTGGCTCGGCCGGATCGTGGGCCAATCCACTGGCATCGATATGACCGTCTCCGAGCCGTGCCCTGCCAGCATCCAGATTCGCAACGGACCCCAGCCGAATGATTGAGTTCACTCCGCCATAGCCATCGGGATCTGATACCGGGTTGCCAGGATCCGACAGCCACGTGTCCCCGTTGATCACGAACTTGTACCAGTAGGTGCCGTCAGCCAATGTCATCCGAGCATGCCAGGTCCCTTTTCGCAGTTGAACCATGGGCTGGGAGGTCGTGCTCCAATGATTGAAGTTGCCCGCAATGGCTACCCGGCTTCCTGGAGGGAGCGGGTTGGCGGGGCGAAATCGAAAATCCAGTTGCCAGTTCCCATCCGCATCTTGTTTTCCCGAGATGGAGTCGGGCAGTTGGGTAGCGGACAGGTGGGTTGACCGGGCTTTTGGGACTGGTGGGGGCCATGTCGAAGGAATGTCGGCTTGGCCGGCCAGAACCAGGATGGCGATTGTGAGCAACATGGATCCATCCACCCTATACGATCACCTCAACCATGTCCGGTGAACGCCGTATCTCGAGTCAAGCACCTGCTGCCATTGCTGGTCGGGTCACACGGACCATTCTTCTGATCCTTTCGTTGGCACTGGTGGCGTGGGCCTTTGCACGAGTGGGTGTCCGCGAGATTTTTCATGGCGATGGGACCAAGGGCAAGACAGAACTGGTCGTCATGCACTGGTCGGGCGATGGTGGCCCGGCCGAAGATGCCATCGTTGACCGGGCCCTCGCGCGGTTTGAAGAGGCCAACCCCGACATCCACGTCACCCGATTGAACCCCGGGGATGCCGGTTCCTTCTATACGAAGCTGCAGACGATGATGGCTGCCGGCGATCCTCCGGATGTCTTCTATGTCGGGGCGGAACGACTGGCGGCCTATGCAGATGCCGGCCTGCTCCTTTCTCTCGATGAACGGACCAATTCGAACAGCACAGCCGAAGATTTCAATCTTCAGGATTTCTATCCATCAACGGTGGATGCGTTCCGTTTCCAGGATGGCCAGGTCGGGGTCGGCTCACTCTGGGGGATTCCGAAGGACTTCACGACGGTCGGCTTCTATTACAACCGTGACCTTCTTGAGCGTGCGGGTGTACCTGAGCCATCATCCGATTGGACCTGGGATGACTTCATTGACTCGGCGCGTGCGGTCGGTTCGCTTCCTGACTGTACCGGTGCCGAATTCGTTTCATGGGCTTCCATGGTGCGGGCCGTTCTGTGGACAGAGGGTGTTGATCTCATCGATGACGAAGGGAACATCCGAGCCGATGATCCGCGTGTCATTGAAGTTCTGGATCGCATTCGCAGTTGGCGACATGATGAAGAGCGCACGCTGACAAGCGGCCGCTCGGAGACGGCCAATCCCGCATCACGTTTTCTCGGGGGCAAACTTGGCTTTGCCGGTCCCTTTGGTCGCTGGGTCGTACCGACCTATCGATCGATCGAGGACTTCCAATGGGATTATGCGCCACTGCCGCGCGGCGAAACATCTGCAAACATGGTTGCGACGGTGGCCTGGTCGATTTCATCTCGGACCGAGCATCCTGAAGAAGCCTGGCAACTGGTGTCCTGGTTGACCGGCACGACCACGCAGGCCGAGCAGGCCGAACTCGGTCTTGCTGTTCCTACCAATCGCATGGTTGCGGAAGGTGATTCGTTCATCGATCCCACGACGCCACCATCACGTGATCGCGATTTCATCGATCCCGTCGACTATGCACGGGTCGTGCCCTGGTCGACCAACCCTGCATTGGAAGGAACAGTTGCCAAGCGACTTGATCAGGCGCTGCGAACCGGCGACCTCCCGGTCAAGGACGCGCTCGTCAAGGCACGCGACTGGTGGGATCAGGAACGGAACAGTCCGTTGGCCAGTCCGTCACTGCCCGGCATGCCCTGGCTGTGGATTGTGGGCGTGTTCATCATTGGTCTTGTGATCGCTTTGGCAATCGGTTGGTGGTTGTTACGCCGCAACCGTCCGGATCCTGCCAGTGCTACCGAGGAACGGTCGGGGTGGTTGCTGGTTTCACCGTGGATCATTGGATTCATTCTCTTCATGGCCGTGCCCATCTTGTTGTCGCTGGCGTTGTCGGTGACGCGTTGGAGTGGCATCACCACCCTCGATGAAGCAGACTTCGTGGGCCTGGCCAACTACGGTCATTTGTTGGGGCACGACGACGTGTTCTGGCGCAGCTTGGAAGTCACCGGTGTCTACGCATTGCTGGCGGTCCCCATTGGGCAGGTGGTTGCCCTGCTGGGGGCCGTGTTGATGAACGTGAAGATCCGAGGCGTGTCCCTCTTCCGGGCCGCCTGGTATCTGCCGAGCATTCTGGCCGGCGTGGGCATGGCGGTGCTGTTCCGCTGGGTCTTCAATGCCGAGAACGGTTTGATGAATGTCATTCTTGATCCCGTGCTCTCTCCATTGGGATTGGAACCGCCCGACTGGTTCGTGCGGGATGCAGAGAACTTCGGTGGTCCAGCCTTCGCGATCATGAGCCTCTGGCTGGTTGGTGGCAGCATGATGATCTACCTCGCGGGGCTCCAGAACGTTCCGCGTTCGCTTTATGAAGCGGCAGAGATTGATCGAGCAGGTCCTGTCCGTCGTTTCGTCAGTGTGACGCTGCCGATGATTTCGCCGGTGATCCTGTTCAACGTGATCATGTCACTGATCGGTTCCTTCCAGGTCTTCACGCAAGCGTTCGTCATGACCGGCGGGGGGCCAGGCGATCACACTCGCTTCTATGTTCTGTATCTCTACAACCAGGCCTTTGATTTCTACGAGATGGGATATGCCTCGGCCATGGCCTGGCTGCTGTTGTTGATCATCCTGGGCCTGACGATGCTGACGTTGCGTGGCAGTGCACGCATGGTTCACTACGAGGGGCTTCGCTGATGGGTCGCTGGACAGGACGATTCCTGGTGGGACTGGCGCTGACCATTGGTTCGGTCGCGATGCTGTTCCCACTGTGGTGGATGCTGGTGATCTCCTTGGAGTCACCGCAGCGTGCCGGAGCGGCGGCTGAAGGCGGTGGTTCCATTGCGGTCTGGCCCGAGGAGATTCACTGGTCGAACTATGCCGAGGCGCTCAAGCAGATCGGTACCGAACCCTGGCAGGGTTTCTTTGATGCGCTTGCAAACTCGATCGTGATTACGGTGCTGGTCGTGATCGGTACAGTCCTGTCGTCAAGTCTGGTCGGCTTTGCCTTCGCGCGCATCAACTTTCGAGGACGTCGCGGGCTGTTCCTTCTGATGCTTGCCACCATGATGCTGCCAGCCCAGGTGACGATGATCCCGTTGTTCCTCGTATTCCGATCAATGGGTTGGATCGACACGATCCTGCCCTTGGTCATCCCAGCCTTCTTCGGCAGCGCGTTCTTCATCTTCATGTACCGGCAGTTCATCGCTCAGATCTCTGAGTCGCTCATCGAAGCGGCCCGCATCGACGGGTACGGCATGCTGGGCATCTGGTGGCGGATCATTCTTCCGATGTGCAAGCCGGTGACGGCCATCACGGCGATCTTCACCTTCATCTTCGTCTGGAATGATTTCCTCGGGCCTTTGATCTATCTGCACTCCGATGACCAGTCCACACTGGCACTGGCCTTGAACTCCTTCCGGAACCAGTACGGGGGCCTTGATAATGTCCATCTGTTGATGGCGGTGAGCGTAGTCACCATGATTCCCTGTGTTGTTCTATTCTTTGCAGCGCAGCGTGCCTTCGTGGAAGGCATCGGCGCTGGAGCGGTGAAGGGCTGACGATGGCAGATGTACGACTCGAAACAATCGGCAAGACGTACCCCGGCGGTGTCCGGGCAGTCGATGGTGTCTCACTGGAGATTGCCGATGGTGAGTTCGTTGTCCTGGTTGGTCCGTCTGGTTGCGGCAAGAGCACGACGCTGCGGATGATCGCCGGCTTGGAAAGCATCACGGATGGAGATCTCTTCATCGATGGGAGGAAGGTCAACACGATGGCCGCCCGTGATCGTGATATCGCGATGGTCTTCCAGGATTACGCGCTCTATCCCCACATGAGTGTCGGGCAGAATCTGTCCTTCGGTCTGTTGCGACGACGGCAGTACCCAAGCTTGCTGCGTTCGTTGATTTCAGGCAGCTATCGCCGATCGCGACATGAGGAGCGTACCTCGATTCGCAAGCGTGTCCAGGACGCCGCCAGTGTCCTGGGTCTCAGTGATCTCCTGGAACGTCGCCCACGTGAACTCTCCGGCGGCCAGCGGCAGCGTGTCGCGCTGGGGCGTGCGATCGTCCGAGACCCCAGCGTCTTTCTGCTGGATGAACCACTCTCCAATCTCGACGCCAAGTTGCGTAGCGAGATGCGCACCGAACTGCGTCGGTTGCATCGACAGCTCGGCGCCACGATGGTTCATGTCACACATGATCAGGAAGAAGCCATGACGTTGGGTGACCGACTGGTGGTCATGAAGGATGGCGTGGTGCAGCAGTGTGGTCCACCGGCGGAGTTGTATGAACATCCGGCCAATCGGTTCGTGGCTTCATTCATCGGTACTCCAGAGATGAATTTTCTCAAAGGTGTGATCGAGGATGGTCTGATGTTCAAGGCTGATGGGGATGTACGCATCCAACTGCCGAAGGAACGCTGGCCATCGTTGTCGGTTGGTCAACAGGTCACACTGGGGATCCGACCCGAGCATCTGGAACTTGTCTCCGATGGTGATGCCATGTTCACAGGTAAACAAATCACCCCTGATGGTGATGCCATGTTCACGGGCGAAGCGGAGGTGGTGGAACAACTTGGTGATCGAACCGATGTGATCCTCGCAAACGATCACCGAAGAATGACGGCCCGAATCGCGTCGGGTTCCGGACTGCGTGAAGGTGACTCGGCTTCCCTTCGTGCTGATCTGTCCCAGGCTCATTTGTTTGCAGGACTGGACGATACGGGATCTCGCCTCACGTCGGAATGATTGGCCATCCGGCAACATTCCCATCAAATTGGCGGGTGCTCTCTGGACCTCGTGTGATTGTTGACTAGTCTTTTGTCTCTGGGCCGATGCCCTGCAAATGCCTGAGTGGATGTTCCAGCAGGCGTTTCCAGGTCTGGCTCAATTGAGGGAGGGACCCATGCCTTTTACACAACGAAATCTGTTGGTGATGATGGTTGTTGGTTGTTTTGTTGGTGTCTTTGGGATCGGGAAGACTGCGTGTGCTACCGCCGACAATGAGTTAACAATTCAGCTGGATGTTGGAGCAACTAATGTTTCACGTGCTGATTTCTTCTTTTGGTTTACTACTGACATAACTAGTGCAGTAAGCGCCGACTCATCTCATGCACCGTTGCCCGCTCCATTAAAGGAACAGACATTTTGGTGGAAAGATTACCCACAGGGAATAATTGTCAAAGGGCTAACAAGTGAACGAATGATCATTGGACGAGATCCAAGCGGTGTTGGTTTTGAGAACAATACGCCCGTCGACGGTAACAACCCAAGTAATTCTAGTTACTACTTAAGGTGGCAGCCGATTGAAATCACGTTTAACAACGACAATCAGTATTCGAATGGACAGGTTAATCTGACGAATATCAATTATTACTCGCTACCGCTGAGTTTTAATGTCAATGCCAGTAGTGGAGCAGCCGTGGGCGAAAGAATCAATGCGACAGACAAAGCTATCAGGCAGGCATTGAGTTACGTTGTTCCTTCTGGTCAACATCAGTGCAAGGTGATAGATAGTCAAAATAATTTCGTGCGGTACTCATCTCCCACGGGGGCTAACTTCAATTACATATTTTCAAAGATCTACCCATCTTTCGAATCCTATCTAACTAGTATTCCTGGCGATGGCACGAGGGTTGCCAATTTCAATGGAACCGTAGGAACAATTACTGGCGTTGGCACTGAAGCGCAATGTAGTACAGTTGTGAATTCAACAAACGTTGACTGTACTGGCTACAACTACAATGTCACTGTTGACTCAACAGCTACGAACATTACTTTTAATTTTTCTGGAGTAGACAATGAAGGCGGCGGTGCTTTGGGATACTCGTTTAGCGGCACATATGAAGATTATACTAATGCAATCTATCGCGAAGATTGGCCGCCACCCAACATAGCGCATTCGGGCGGTTCTACTTGTGGCTTGTTTCTGTGGAAAGATATTTGCACAGCAATAAACACAGGAATGATAAATGCATCTGTTGAGGTAAAGGCCATTCCTGGAAACCAGTGCCAACTGTCAGACGGTACTTATGAGCCATTGTTTTCCTTGACTGGTTCCGGACAGAGTTTTGTTTTGAAAAACATTGATTCGGCCTCATGGAAATATATGAAGGAGGCTTACAGTTCTGTGGCTCCTAGTACATCTACACCCCATTACAACGTCTGGTCTGACGCCCTTAATAAAGTGCAGGCGGCTGGTTACTCGACTCAAAACATGGACACATGGCGAGGACGATCCAAGTCACCGTTGGTGACTTTTCCTGCTGGACAGGATGCGACTCTGACAATTTCACTGAATGATCTGACTCTTGGCCCCGTCACCTGCAACGGTGACTTGAACGGCACTTTCCATACCAACATCGATGATCTGTTACTTATGGTCGAGGGCTGGGGGCATGGAACTGATGGTGATGTCACTGGGGATGGTTTCTCCGACATCGACGACCTGCTGGTTGTTCTTGGTGATTATGGATGTGATCACCGCTGAGTGGCGTTGAACAACCAGACGCGTGATCAGTTCGTCAGCATGTCCTGCTCGGGACGTTCGGCTTTGGCCGTCTGGGCCGCGACCATGTCGCGGTAGTGATCGTTCGATTCCATCAGGGAGTCATGGGTGCCCTGGGCGACAATGGTGCCACCTTCCAGCACGATGATCAGATCCGCATGACGGATCGTTGAAAGACGATGCGCAATGGCAAACGTCGTCCGGTTCTTCAAGAGTTGATCGACCGAGGACTGGATCAATCGTTCACTTTGCGTATCGAGGTTGCTGGTCGCTTCATCCAGGATCAGGATCCGCGGATTGGCCAGAATCGCCCGGGCAATGGCCAGCCGTTGCCGCTGGCCACCGGAGAGTCGCACTCCACGCTCGCCGATCAATGTGTCAAAGCCCCGTGGTGTGTCCTCGATGAATTCCAACGCATTGGCAGCTTCTGCCGCTGAGTGGATGTCTGCATCACTCGCACCTCGTCGACCAAAGGCGATGTTGTCCCGGATCGTGCCATCAAAGAGAAAGACATCCTGTTCCACGATGCCGATCAGGTTGCGGTAGCTGTCCAGCCTGATGTCACGAAGGTCGACACCGTCAATGCGGATCGACCCGAGACTCGGGTCATAGAAGCGGGCGATCAGATTGCACAAGGTGGTCTTGCCGGCACCCGAGGCGCCGATGAAGGCGATCAGTTGTCCGGGCCGGGCCGTGAAGCTGATGTCATGAAGCACAGGCTCGGTAGCACGGGGATAGGTGAATCCAAGATCCATGACCTCGATGCAGCCTTCTGCATTGGCCTCATCGAACATGATCGCATTCTCGCGATCCGGAAGTTCGCGAGGTTCATCCAACAGATCAAGGACGCGATCAAGGCCAGCCAGGTTGGTCTGGAAGGAAGTCGCACTGGAGGCCAGTGTTTCAATCGGACCAAGCAGCAGCACGAGGTAGGTCAGGAACATGACGAGGTCGCCGATTGTGATGGTGCCCTCAAGGACCTGTGTACCTCCATAGAGGAGCAGGGCAGCACTGGCAATCGGAATCGCCAGGGCCCAGGTTGTTTCGGTGATGCGAGACCACCACCAGGCATGGATTTCCTGGCGTGCCAGCATGTGATTGCCGGAAATGAAACGGGCCGTCTCAGAGCGATCACGGCCAAAGGCCCGCACGACACGCATGCCAGAGAAGACCTCGGTGGCATGGGCATCAACGTTTGAACGTTGGGCCCGGATGTCGCGATACAACGGACGAATGCGACCGATCCAGGTGCGGTGCGTGAACCAGACCATGGGCAGGAGCACCAGAGCACCAAGCAGCAGCCGCCAATCAGTGAATGCCAGGATCACGAGGATGCCGGCCAACTGGATGATGGCACGCCATGGGTTGTAGATCATGCCGAAGATGAGCTCGGCAATGCCACCGGCATCTTCTCGGAGGAGACTGGCGACCCCGCCAGACCGTAATTCGCTCACGCGGTTCAAGGGCAACCGCACGGCGTGATCGAAGACTTTCTTCCGCAGTGCAACGGCGAGTGTCCGCGTTGCCTTGGTTGCCTGCCAACGACCAGTCAAGCCACAGGCCACACTGGCGAATGCCACGATGACCAGGGCAATCGCAATGGCCAGAAGTAATCGACGTGGATGACCATCCAGTTGCCATGATGATGGAACCCAAGTGGAGACACTTGCTGGAAGTGCTTCGCCCGTGAACGCATAATCAATGACCAGTTTCGTTGCAGCGGGTGGAAGCAGGGCGAGGATGGTCGAAAGCGAGAGAACGGCCAGTGCCAGTACCAGTGTCTTCCGACGCCGACCAAGCATGGAAACGAATATCCGGAAAAGATTGGCAGCGGAACGTGAACGTTTCAGGCTGCGCGAGGTTCCATGAAAAGTCACATGCGTACGTTCGGATCGCTGTTTTTTCAAACGGTCGCGATGAAAGTTCTTGTACCGGGAAAAACGCAGACTGCTGGACCCGTGCTGCAGAGGCTGATCCGGATCAATGGGTTCTTGGCTTGCGGGTTTCACGTTTGAAGACTCTGCAGGTGGAAAGAGTTCAGATGCCAGGACGGAACACGGTCATGACCGCCGTGTGGCCGTGGAGGTAACTTTCACCACCGATAGGCCCCAGTTCACCTGCAGCGAAGAATCCGGCGACAGGCGGTTCATTGAGTCGCCGACGCGTCATCGAAATGTCATGTCCAACGGTTCCGAACAGTGATTTGCCTCGACCGTTGCACGTCACCAGCATGGCTGCCAACGGATCGTTGGCCAACTGCTGACCATCGAGAAGAAGTTGCAGGTCCTCATGGGCGGCCTGTGCATCCCGAATCTGGAACTGTACGGTCTGGCCAGGGCGGATCACGGCCCCGATCGAGAGGCTGCCATCTGCCTGGTTGGCTCCAAGCACTGATCGGACAAGAAAGTCACCTCGGCCGAAGTGATCACGGTGTTCATCCACGACCAGACCGATCAACAGGCCTTTCTCCAACAGGTCACGTTCCTGTTTCGGAAGTGATTGCGCAGTGGATTGCAGTTGTGAAAGTGCGGGGACGCCCCCCAGTTCAGTGATCACATGCTTATCCTTCACACCGGTGACCACCATGGGCTTGCCAACAGGTCGGCAGCCCTGGGAAACGATCACATCGCATTCAAGCCGGCCACTCAAGGTGACACCGACAGCACCAGATGTCTGAAAAGTGTCGTCCAGGACCAGCCTGTTGATGCCTGGTCGTGAACCGCCTGATGCCAGGCCACCGACGATTGGAATCGTCTGGCCGTCATCACCACATCTGGAGATAGTCTGCAGTGTTCGATGCGTTGGTGTCGTGAAGGGGTCAGCAAACAGGATCATGCACTTGGTGTCATGCTCGATACCGAGCCTCTCAGGCAACTCATCGGGCCTGGAAAGAGGTAGCGGGTGAGTGGGGGTACTCCGCCAGGGCGTGACGCGGACTTCCGGTAGCCGCAGCGCAATGGCCGAGAAGCCCGAGACGCCATCCAGTTCCTCATCATCACCAAGAACGGATTCAGCGGTCGTCCCCAGAAGACAACCAGGCTGCAGAGTTCTCCGAAGCACATTCATGGCATCTGTGAAGGCGGCTACATGCTGGAAGCTGCCGAATACCAGGATGAGGTCAGGATGGGTGCCGAAACGATCATGCAGGGTGTCGGCGACTTCGGTGGCAGCCGTAGCGGTATCCGGGTGTGCACTGGTTGCCGAGGCGCCAGCCCAGCCACCTGGAACGGGATCAGATGTCGACCATGACAGCATTCGGGCGATGCTACCCTCGAAGTCGCAGGTCTGTTGGCTACAATGGCTCCTTCACGGAAGAAGGACGGGGGGAAGGACCACGATGCCCGAAACGAACGATCAGAAGAGTGCCGCAGGCCGTTTCCGCAAGTCCCTTGCTCGTGGCGTGGCTGCCTTGCGTCATCTGCAGAACTCGGATGGTCATTGGTGTGCTGAACTCGAGGGTGATTCCATCCTGGAGAGCGAGTACATCCTGATGAAGTTCATTCTGGGCCTGGAAAACGAACCCTTCGTTGATGGCAGTGGCCGTGAACGATTGGAACAGATCACCAATGGCCTTCGGGATCAACAGCGTCCCAGTGGGGAGTGGGGGCCGTATCCCAATTCAGGCATGGATCTGAGCGCGTCGGTCAAGGCATACTTTGCCCTCAAGTTGATGGGCGATGATCCAAATGCTCCTCACATGAGCAAGGCTCGGGATCTGATTATCCAGGCAGGTGGTGCAGAGAACTGCAACACGTTCACCATGTTCTATCTGGCCAGTCTCGGCCAGGTGCCCTGGAGCGCGGTGCCATCAATTCCACCTGAAATCATTCTGCTTCCACGTTGGTTCTATTTTCATCTGACAAAGATCAGCGCCTGGACAAGGGCGATGATTCTTCCGCTTTCAATCGTCACGACCATGAGGCCGACGCGTAAATTTTCGCAGGAACTCTGTATTGACGAATTGTTCATTGATCAACGAGAACGCAGGCGTCTCACGTGCGAGAACAATGCCCCTTGGTTCTGGCGAGTATTCTTCAAGGGCGTTGATAGTTGTCTGAAAGGTCTTCATCATCTGGGTGGAACACCATTCAGACGAAAAGCGCTGCGTGAATGCACCCAGTGGATTCTGAAACGAGCTTCTCAGGACCAACCAGCTCCGACCGACGGAGTTGGTGCCATTTTTCCATCCATGGTGTATATCCAGGTCGTATTGAATACGTTGGGATGGCCGCGGGATCACGAGGTTCGTCAGCAAGCTGAACGGGATCTGGATGACTTCTTCATTGAGCGACCAGGAGGCAAGTCGATCAAGGTTCAGCCTTGCCTGAGCCCGGTCTGGGATACGGGCATTGCCCTGTATTCAATGACCGAGGCCGGCCTTGACGAAGGCGATCCGTCTGTGCGTGCTGCAACAGAGTGGCTTCGGAGCAAGGAATGCCGTTTCAAAGGTGATTGGCATGAGATTGTTAAGCCATCCACCGAGACTTCCGCCTGGTACTTCGAGTATGCCAACGCGTGGTATCCGGATGTTGATGACACCGCAATGGTCGCCATGGCCCTGTATCGCGCTGGTGGCGAACACAACCGTGAAGCAGGTCGTCGTGGTGTTGAATGGATGCTCTCCATGCAGAACGATGACGGTGGTTGGGCAGCGTTTGACAAGACAACCCATCGCCAGATTCTTGAGTACATTCCCTTTGCGGATCACAATGCCATGCAGGATCCTTCCTGCTCGGACATCACGGGTCGTTGTCTCGAATGCCTTTCCTGGTACGGCTTCACACTTGAAGATCCGTGTGTGCAGAAAGCTGTCGACTATGTACGGCGCACGCAGACTTCGGACGGCCCATGGATCGGCCGCTGGGGTGTGAATTACATCTATGGAACCTGGCAAGCGCTGCTGGGGCCGATTCGTTGTGGTGTGAAGACAGATGAGGACTGGGTCCAACGGGCTGGCGCATGGCTGAAAAGCGTCCAGAAACAAGACGGTTCATTTGGTGAATCGCCCGAATCCTATCTGGACCCGTCACTCAAGGGTATCGGGCCTTCTACGGCATCGCAGACGGCCTGGGCGACGATGACCATGCATGCCATCTATGGTTCGCAGGATTCAAGTGTCCAGGCGGCACTTGAGTGGCTGGTATCGACACAACTCTCCGATCAGGAAGCCGAGGATCCAGTGGTCAATCCGGATGGTGATCCTGCAGGTTCATGGGCGGAGCCATGGTTCACCGGTACGGGTTTCCCGAAGGTGTTCTACCTTCGTTACCACCTTTACAGGTTGTACTTCCCCGTGATGGCACTTGCTCGTGTGCTCCGCGACACACCTGATTCAATCACCGGTGTCGAACCCGTTCAGAGGATGCGGCCAAATATCAAACCGGTGAAAGATGATGCATCAGAACGGGCAGGGGCTCTCGAAGACCACTGATTGCCCAGAAGCCGGGTGCGTCAAACCCAGAAGTGTGGCGTGAAGCAGCAGCCGCGGCGCGGCAGCACGCAGTTCTTCAGGTGCATACAGATCATCTCCCAGAATGGGGTGACCAATGCTCAGCAGGTGAAGTCTCAACTGGTGAGAACGCCCCGTGATCGGATGAAGTTTCAATCGTGTTCGATCATCCATCCGTTCGATCACTTCCCAGTGGGTAACGGATGGGCGACCGTGAACATCATCGATCAGTTGCCGGGGAGGGTTGTCCATGTCCTTGCGGATGGGTGCATTGATTGTCCCCTGATCGATGGAGACCAGGCCTCCGACGACTGCTTCATAGTTCTTGTCCACCTCGCGATCCTGAAACTGCCTGCTGAGTTCGCGATGAGTATCCGGATCACGGGCCATGACGATCAGGCCGGATGTATCCCGGTCAAGCCGATGCACGATTCGAGCACCCGGATAGGCGGCTTCTGCACGTGATGCCAGGCAATCTGCTTTTTCCGGGCCGATACCCGGGACCGAGAGAAGCCCCGTGGGCTTTTCAAGGACGATCATCCGGTTATCCGCAAAGATTGCGGGGGGACAGTCATGGCTTTGATTGGTCGTCATGATCGCGGAGTAGCATAGCTGGATAATGTCCCGCACTGTCTACCCCATTCAATTGATTCTGCTTCTGGCACTACTGTGCATCACGACCGCAGGCTGCAAGCCGTACGTGATCGAGTACAGGACAAGGCCGTCGTATTACGACCAGATGTCCACATCAAGCTTCGAGAATGGTGTGACGCGAGACGGCGTCGAGATCCGGTGGGTTGAGCCAGAGCAGACTGCCCCTGATTCATTTGATCAGAAGATCAGTGGGGAGGTCTTCAGGATCCGGGAAGAACAGGAAGATGGCACGGTCACCCTTCGCGCCAAGATGCCCAAACATGTCCTGATCAACACGCTCGCTTGTCTCAGGAACAACGAATATCAGCTGCTCTGGGACCAGATGCTTGCGCCTTCCACTCAGTCCTTCTACATGGAGCAGGAAGATGGATATGAGAAGTACGAGAAGCACCTTCGCAAGCACCGCCGCGACATGGCCTCATTCCTGAACCGCATGATTGTCGGGCAGACCTTCAACGAGGTCATCATCGAGACTGGTGCTGACGGCACAACCTACTGCTACCTCTGCAAGCGATTGAGGCCAGAGTTCAAGTTCAGGGAAGTCCTGATCGTGAAGGAAGGCCGAGAATTCAAGTTGCAGACGATTCGCTGACGCGAATCAACTACTTGATTCAGAGACCGTATCGGCAGGTTCTTCCACGGCAGGTTCCGGCAGCGCCTCGTGATTCAGGGCCAACTCTGTAGCGTTTTCGACATGCGTGACGACGATCTTCAGGCCGCTGTGGTATTCACCTGACAGCAGGCCCTCTGCGAGGGGGTCCTCGATATGGGTGCTGATGGCACGGCGAAGTGGCCTGGCACCGAAATCGGGGTTGTACCCTTTCTCGATGAGGAAGTCCTTGGCATTCTCGTCGAGTACCAATTCCATTCCCTTGGCTCGCATGCGAGCACAGACTTTCTCGAGTTCCAGATCAATGATGCCGTAAAGGTCTTTCTTCACAAGTGGCTGGAAGACCACGGTGTCATCGAGTCGGTTGATGAACTCCGGTCGGAAGAACTTCTCGACTTCAGACTTCAGAGCAATCTGAATCTTGTCGTAGTCCATGACGTCGCCTCGCTTGCCGAAGCCGAATGACTGGCCGCCCTTGATCAGGTCTGCACCAATATTCGATGTCATGATCAGGATCGTGTTCTTGAAGTCGACACGTCGTCCGAAGGAATCCGTGAGACGACCTTCTTCCATGATCTGAAGGAGCATGTTGAAGACGTCTGGGTGGGCCTTCTCGACCTCATCGAGCAGAACAACGGCATAGGGCCGACGACGGATCTGTTCGGTCAACTGGCCACCCTCTTCGTATCCGACATAACCGGGAGGGGCGCCGACAAGGCGAGAGACAGTGTGCTTCTCCATGTACTCAGACATGTCGAGGTATACCAGGGCATCCTGATTACCGAACATGGACTCGCTGAGGGCCTTGGCCAGCAGGGTCTTGCCCACGCCGGAAGGGCCTACGAACAGGAAGCAACCCATTGGTCGATTCGGATCTTTCAGGCCACTGCGTGCCTTGCGGATCGATTTGGATACGTGCGTGACGGCCTCGTGCTGA
The DNA here is from genome assembly GCA_029242715.1 of Phycisphaerales bacterium. Lineage (GTDB taxonomy): Bacteria > Planctomycetota > Phycisphaerae > Phycisphaerales > SM1A02 > UBA1668. The sequence goes on along the minus strand of JAQWTL010000007.1, from coordinate 38,847 downwards.
CTGACAACCATGCGATGGAGCTCTTCCTCCAACTGCAACAGCCTTGCGGACTCGGCCTCTTCAAGTCGTGTCAAAGGTACGCCGGTGATCTTCGAGACGACTTCGGCGATGACTTCTTCGTTCACCTCGCCTGCGGTCTCGCTCATCTGGTCGCGCCAGTCTTTCTGGACCTTGTCCTTCTCGGCGCGAAGCTTCTCCGCCTGATCTCGCAGGTCGGCAGCCTTTTCATAGTCGGCGGCCTTCACGGCGCCTTCTTTCTCGATACCCAGCATCTCGATGCGGGATTCAAGTTCAGCGAGATCTGGTGGCTTGGTCATTGAACTCAGACGTACACGTGCGCCAGATTCATCAATGATGTCCAGGGCCTTGTCAGGCTGAACACGATCAGGCATGTAACGGCTGGAAAGTTCAACAGCTGCGGAGATGGCATCGTCGGTAATCGTGACGCGGTGATGTTCTTCATAACGGCCACGAAGACCCTTGAGGATTTCAATGGTCTGTTCAGGATTCGGCGGCTCGACGGTGATGCTCTGGAAACGACGTTCCAGCGCTGAATCCTTCTCGATGTACTTGCGGTACTCATCGAAGGTTGTCGCACCGATGCACTGGATCTCTCCACGCGAAAGAGCGGGCTTGAGAACATTGGAAGCATCGATTGCGCCTTCTGCGCCACCGGCACCTACCAGCGTATGGAGTTCGTCGATGAACAGGATGACATTCCGGGCTCGACGCACTTCATTCATGACCGCTTTGATGCGTTCCTCAAACTGACCGCGATACTTGGTTCCGGCCACCATCATGGCCAGGTCCAGTACCACGACCCGCTGGTCATGGAGGAGGTCGGGGACATCCTTGTTGATGATCCGTTGGGCGAGCCCTTCGACGATGGCGGTTTTGCCTACGCCGGCTTCACCCAGAAGGACCGGGTTGTTCTTGGTTCGACGGCAGAGGATCTGTACGAGTCGCTCGATCTCATCATGGCGACCGATGACCGGATCCAATTCACCGTTACGGGCCAGTTCGGTCAGGTCACGACCAAAGCTGTCCAGGGCCGGTGTCTTGCTCTTGCCACGTCGTGGAGCGGCGCCACTTTCAGCGGCAACGGGATCTCCAGCGTCTTCGGCTTCTTCACTCTCGACTCCGGCACCCAGGAGGTTGAGGACTTCCTCTCGGACTTCCTCGAGCTTGACGCCCAGGTTCATCAGGACCTGGGCTGCAACGCCGTCCTGTTCACGGAGCAGGCCAAGCAGGAGGTGCTCGGTGCCTACGTAGTTATGGTTGAGATTCCGAGCTTCTTCGATCGCATACTCCAGGACCTTCTTGGCACGGGGGGTTTGCGGCAGCTTGCCCATCGTGACCATCTCAGGTCCGGACTTCACGAGTTTCTCGACTTCGAGCCGCACTTTGCGAAGGTCGATGTCGAGGTTCTTCAGAACGTTGGCGCCGACACCGGAGCCTTCCTTCACGAGACCCAGAAGGATGTGTTCAGTACCGATGTACTCGTGGTTGAATCGTTGGGCTTCCTGATTAGCCAGGGCCATCACTTTGCGGGCACGATCCGTCAATCGCTCGAACATCTCGAATCTCCAAATTCCTGTTAATACGGCAGCCTTCCGCCGAGTCCTATCAGGGTATCCGCCAAAGCAATATCCCGCGAGAAGCCCAGGCTGATAGGGTGCCTATGGAGGATTTGGGGACATGCTGTTCCGGCATGAATCCATTCCTTTACATACAGGCACGGTATGCAGAGCACCCGCCAGCAGTCATCGGCCGAGGAGTCACCTTCGTGAACCTGATCTTGCCTATAAGTTGGAATACGGCCGGCAAGGGCCTTTGGATCGCCCTCTTGGCGACATTCGCCAGTGGGGATGTGGTCTTTGACCCTCCAAGGGCCATCAGGGTGGTCTCCATGGACCGTAAACCGTTGAGAATTCTCGCAAGTGGGCTGGATCGCTCCGGGATTCACGGCAGCCAAGGCCTGGTTTCCTGGGAGGCCATCCGGGCACGGGAGGCTCGTCAGCTCTGGTTGAAGGTGATGGATCGTAAACAGGGGGAGGATTGGCTTGATGCCGCCTGGGTTCTTTTGGTCCATCCGGCAGCTGAAAAGGAAGACCTTCGAATGGCCAGGGAGTTCCTGGCAGAAGCGTCCCGGCGATTGCCTGATGGCGAAGCCCGGGTTGAGGCACTCCGATCTGATTCCCAGGCATATATCTCCGATCGCAATTCCAGACTGGCCCGTGAAGAGGCTCAGCGCATTCACCTGCTTGGCCCAGAAGCTCGTTCCTGGAGTGCTGAACCGTGGCCTGCTGGTGAGGTTGAAGTGGCACGTCGGTCGCGTGATCTTCATGCATGGTTGAACCAGCGTCTGCAAGACATTGATTCGGGAGTGGAGTCAACGGAAGTATCTGACCGCCGCATCCGAAAGTCCCGGCATGCCCTTATCGCCAGTGATGAACCTCGACAGGACCTGATGGCCATCGGTTTGCAGGTCGATGCTCTTGTAAATGATTTGAATCAGTTGCTTGGCAATGCCCCCGACAACAGAATCTTTGCGCCAAGAGCAGCCATACTGGTCTGTTCTCAATCAGCCAATCATGAGCAGTTTGTCCGTGATGTTCTCCAACGACCACTTGAAGTCGTGATGTTCGAGCCGATTGGTTCCGCGGATTCAGATGTGGCCATATTCGTGGACGGATCTGATGTCAGTTCAGCGATGTCGGCATTGCGGCACCAGCTCGTACATGCCTGGATGCATCGGCACTATTCCCCACGCCGTCCACCAGCATGGTTCAATGAGGGCCTGGCACACGCAATGGCATGGTGGCGCACATCGCCTCCAGAGCAACCTTGGCGGTCAACTGCCATCTCATACCTCCGGAAACCGGGATCTGCAGAGGCGTTACTGTCCCGTCCCTACGGGGCAGGCAACTGGGCCATGAATGGAACGGACACAGCAGCAGCAGGCCTGCTTGTTCGGCGGATGCTCGAGGAAAACCCCAGACAGGTTGCCGCCTGGATTGATCGCGTCAAGCGTGGCGAGGACATCGATGAGGCATTTGAAGATTCGATTGGCGCAACGCCATCCCGGGCAGTTGCCCGTCAGGTCCGCTACTGGATGCTCAATGACTGATCCTGATCGACACGGCCGTGGTGAAGAACAACCACGCGATCAGCAAGCTCTGCAATGGCTCGGTCATGGGTCACCATGACGATGCTCAGGCCTGCCTGGTGCTCTTTCTTCAGCAGTTCCAGGATCTCACTTCCCGTATCTTCATCGAGGTTGCCCGTAGGTTCGTCGGCGAGGAGAACTTCCGGTTTGTTGAGTAATGCTCTGGCGATGGCGACACGTTGGCGTTCACCGCCCGAGAGTTCCCGTGGCCTGTGTGTGAGTCGATGATCCAGTCCGAATGTGCTCAGGAGTTCACGAGCGCGATCACGATCTGCACGGATGCCTGAACCAACCAGGCCCGGTAGCAACGTGTTTTCAAGAACGTTGAGCTCTGGAAGCAGGTGATAGAACTGGAACACCAATCCAACTTCACGGTTCCGGTATCGGTTTCGTGCGCCCCTGGTCAAAGTCGAGATCGTGCGGCCCTTGTACATGACCTCTCCACCCTTCGGGTCTGGAGTGTCCAGGCCGCCAAGCAGGTGAAGAAGGGTGCTCTTGCCGGAACCACTGGCGCCCAACACGGCAACCCACTCTCCCGGATCCAGTTTCATGGAACTGCCCTGGAGTACGGGTACATCCACCGAGCCCATGCGGTAGGTCTTGTGCAGATCGACAGCTTCGAGAAGTGGGACGCCCACCTTGCCCTGGTCACTCATAGCGAAGCGCCTTCACTGGATCGACATCTGCGGCACGTGCAGCGGGAATTGCGGCGCCCACAAGGCTGAAGATCACTGCACCGATCATCGTGATGATGGCAGCGGGCAGATCAATGGAATTGGGAACCTCACTGAAGTAGTAGACCGCGGGATCCCATATGACGACGCCACCTTGAGCATCGAGAATGAAAACGAGTGCGGTCAACAGGCCCAGAAGGATTGAGATCATGAGCCCGAGCATCACGGGCAGGATGCGGCCTGTAAAGAGTTTCAGGAACGTCCAGAGAAGAGTGATCACTGTTACGGCAGCCAGGCTCCATGCAAGCCAGCCAGGTGGTTGGGCAAGGAGGTCATGAATACCGTTGACATTGGCGGTAATCAACCACCCCAGTCCCAGACCGATCACCGCTCCAATGATTCCGACCACGAGTCCATAGAGAAGGAAGATCCAGACGATGCCTGGTCTCGATGCGCCGATACTTCGAAGAATGCCGATGTCCCGTGTCTTCTCATAGACGATTGCCCAGAAAATTGCCAAGACAAGTGCTGCGCAGACAACGTAGACGATTGAAAAGAGAGTGCGCATCAGGGCCCGTTCCTTCTCAACCGGGCCGATGAATGCAGCGTTCTGTTCTTCCCATGTCAGGATACGAAGGCTGGGGTTGATGCCCTCGATGGGTGGCGACACGCTGCCAGGCTGTGTCTCGATCATCTTGTCGGTAAAACGCTGGTATGCAGCTCTCACCAGTTCTCTCAGATCAAGAGGATCGATGTCATCCTGCCCGCGCACCAGGATCATGGTTGCTCTGGCAGGCTCAACACCCACAACTTTCATCGGATCGAATTCATCCACGATCTCTGCGGCATCCAGGTGCATCATGCGCTGAGCAGTGCCGAGAGGGATCATGACCCGAATTTCATCAACAGCGAAGACGCCGCTGGAGAACTCATTCACGAAGGGCATGAGTACTGTTTCAGGTTCGAGGGTTCCGCCGGTTGCATCAACAGGAATAGTGGTCAGCGCACCTTCATATCTCGGAAGCCACCAGTGACCATTGCCGCCGATCTGGTATTCACCATTGCTGTCGCGGTAGTTCGCATCAGAGACATGGATGCCTGCAACAATTCCCGGCCGCCCATTACGACTCATGGAAAGTCCCTCAGCCAGGACATCCAGATCAATGGGAAGCCTGCCGGCCTGTTCCAGTTCAATAACCTTCTGCATGTCCAACCGTTGATCATCCCGGAGGATTCTGGGCAGGGTGTCGCCCTTGTCCAGCATCAAGTGCCGCATGTGTTCGTACCACTCCGGTTGAGTCAGAGCACTGCCCATGTCGGCAACCTGGGAATCGCTCATTCCCTCGGTGTCCTCCCAGTCGGACGCTCGGAGAATGGCAATGCGTTGCGTGCGGTCAAAGGTGTCGATGATCGGGCCGTAGGCTTCATCATGAGACACCTGATAGCGGGCGGACTCGGGAACCTCTGGCCACATGAGAGTCTCACCAAAGGTCGTGACCTTGGCAAAGCGTTCCGGATCAACACCCCAGATCTGAACCATCTTGGGTTCTTTCACCGCGCCACGTGGATAGGGCATCCGCAGGACACCGATGGTTTCCACCATTGGGGCTGCTGCCACGACCTCAGGCATCGCCTCCACTTCTTCGATCAGATCGTCATACCAGGGGATCCCGCTCACTGGATAGGAGATCATGACATCGCCCATCAACGTGCGGCCAGAGTCCTTGATCATGTCGAGGAAACCAGTCATGACCGACACCACCACGATCACCAATGCCACGCACAGGGCGACGGCAGCTATGGCCAGCAGGGGAATGATGCGGCTGGTGAGGTAACGGCTGGTGAGGAGAAAGTGATACACGTGCCGGGGATGATAGCCCGCTCACGGTCTGGGGCCGTCAATCAGGCTGCTTCAGGCATAGTGAATAAGCCAATGATGCTGGAATCCCGATGTCGACCACGTGCAGGGCACCTGTGAAGGCCTTGGCATCCTCGTTCAGGAAGCCACGTTTCCACCCCACGAAGGTCGCAGTTGCAGTGGCATGAACGGCGGTGCCCAGGGGCTGGCCGGTATCCGCATCAAGGCCAGAGGGGATATCGATGGCGAGTGTGGGTTTGGCCGTGCGATTGATCATCTCGATGCAGTCCCTGGCTCCAGCCTTCACGGGACGGTCAAGGCCGGTACCCAGCATCGCATCGATGACCAGGTCCGCAGTGGACAGGACATCGAGATCCTCAACAGTTTTCAGTCCCATCAACTGGGCAATGCGTGCATTTGTTTCCGCGTCCGATCCTGTCCTGGGAGCAGTGAGGGCCACGACCACAACTTCGGCGCCGGCGTTGTGCAGGTGTCTGGCCATGGCATACCCATCACCTCCGTTGTTTCCCGGACCGCAGGCGATGACAACCTTTGAGCCATTGAGCATCTCAATCGCCAACTGACTGGCCGCTCTGGCGGCATTCTCCATGAGCACAAGGCCGCTCATTCCGAATTCATCGATGGCACGTCGATCAACCTCGCGAATTCCAGTTCGATCAAAGATCAGTGGTTCATGCTGTTGATCCAGTTGGCGCATGATGGAGTCTAACGATCCTTGGCTCTGGCAGGGGCGTTGTGAGGCCATGCTGTTCGTTGCCAGGATGCGTATTGCCCTACACTTTGCAGATGATCGTCCTGCTGATTCTCTGCTGGATTGCCATTGCCGTCGCCTTGGTTGCGTTGGCACTCTGGGTTGTCATTGGCTGGCGTCTGCAGCGTGCACTGGGAACGGGACTGGGTGTCAGTGAACATGTCTCCGATGACATTGAGGAGGAACTGGTCTCCATCATCGTGCCTGCTCACAATGAAGCCAGAATCATCGAGCGTTGTGCCCGGAGTTTGATGAACCAGCACTGGTCGAATCTTGAGATCATCTTCGTTGCGGATCGCTGTACGGATGACACTGTCCAGATTCTGCGAGAAACCACGGCTTCTGACAGCCGTGTGCGTATCATCGAGAACAGTGATTGCCCTGATTCATGGGCGGGAAAATGCCATGCTGCCCGACTGGGCGCAGCGGGTGCCTGCGGTCGTTACATGGTCTTCATGGATGCAGACACCTTGTCCGATCCAAGTCTTATCCGGGCGGCAGTGACTTCTGCAAAGGCGAGAGGATCTTCACTTCTGAGCCTTCTTTCGAAACTGACGACTGATGCCATCTACGAGCGACGGACCCAGACCGTGGCCTCGATGTTGCTGCTGACGCTCTATCCACCTGATCGGGTGAACCGTGATGTGGGATCTCGACCTTTCGCCAATGGCCAGTTCATGCTCTTTGATCGTGAGTGGTACGAAAAGATCGGTGGGCATGAAGCTGTTCGAGATGATCTTCTTGAAGACATCGCCTTTGCGAGGCGAATTGATCAAGAGGGGGGTCGCGTGCACCTGCTCAGTTCAGAAGGACTTCTCGTGTGCTCGATGTATTCTTCTTCCGTGGCCTTTCGTCGTGGTTGGCAGCGTATTTTCATCGAGGCCTGCCGCCGCAAGCCTGGCCGCATGAAGGAATGGGCCCTGAGATTGCGGCTCATGGGTCTTCTGGGTCCGTTGGGATGTCTGTTCGGTCTTGTTCTTGGGCCTGTTGCCATGGGATCAGGAGAATTCGGCATTGGTTTGTTGACACTCATCGTGGCAGTGATTGCCCTGCTGACACAGGTAGGTGTACTGGCAGCGATGTATCGTTCGTTTCATCAAGCGCCATGGCAACTCTGGCGATTCCCGTTGGGTTGCGTGGACCTTGCCAGGATCCTGTGTGAAGGTGCCCGTGTACTCAGTCAAGGCGAGCCCGTGATGTGGGGTGGCCGTTCGTACGTGCTTGAAGCTCGTTGAAGAAAGGAACCAGCAGAATGCGCATCCTGTTGACGAATGATGATGGCATCATGGCACCCGGGATACGTGCCTTGTACAAGGCGATCGAGGGGCTTGGCGAGATCGTTGTCATTGCGCCCAAGACGGTCCAGTCCGCGACGAGTCACGGCATCACCTATACAGAGCCATTGATGGTCAGTGATGTCGAGATGATGCCAGGCGTACCAGGTATTTCTGTGGATGGCCGACCTGCAGATTGTGTAAAGCTGGCGCTTCGTGAACTCTGGGAAGAGAAGTTTGGTCAGGGAACACGTCCGGATCTCACGATCAGTGGAATGAACAGTGGTGCGAACATCGGCATCAACGTGATCTATTCCGGAACGGTTGCGGCGGCTGTCGAGTCTGCATTCCTGGGTGTTCCTTCGATTGCAGTGAGTCTGCTCCTCAGGGATCGCCACCGCACGCAATGGGATCGAGCGGCAACCATTGCACGCGCCATCATTGATCGTGTCCTGGAGCGAAAACTCGATCCACATGAAGTCGTGAACATCAACATTCCGAAGACCGAGTCACCTGATCAGCCGATGCCCGAGGTCCGTGTTGTAGGCATGAACAGCGCGCCTTTGGAAGAAGCGTATGAGCGGCGTACAAGCCCCGATGGACAGGTGTACTACTGGGCAGCCGGCACCGGTTTGAATTTTGCCGCCACATCACCTGATTCGGATGTGGAAGCCGTTCTGGATGGGCACGCAAGTGTCACTCCATTGAGCTACGTACTCACGGATGATGCACGCATGCAGACATGGCGTGAAGTCTTCGAGTCACCGGTCGTCAGTTCACCGTCAGGATGATTTCCAACTGAACGGGAACGAATTCCTTCTTCTTCAATTTGGCGAGCTGCTTTCCGCTGGCTCGCCATTGATAGAAGCTTGCCTTGAATAGGCGGTCGAGTGAAGAATTTCCAGAACCTCGAACCAGTATGACCTTGGCCGGTTTCCCATTGCGGCTGAACTCGAAGCGAACGAGGATGTTCTTGCTGCCTCCATTGGTCACGCCTTGCAGCGCCGTGAAACTTGGGCGTCGTGGATAGAGACGAAGCCCCTGGGCAGCAATTGGTTTGCCTTTCTTCCAGTCCTTCAGCGGTACCTTGACGGTAGAGGTGGCCTGGGAGTCGGACTTGGCGGCATCTGGTTTAGGCGGCAGGTTGGGATCGGTTTCATCCCGGGCTGGCATGGAATCAGGAGCAGGAGGCCCATCACCTGCTGTTCCACCAGGGCCAGGCTTGGATGGTTGTACTGGAGGCGTCTGCTCTGCCGGTGGCTTTGGCTTCTCAGGTGTGGCTTTGTCAGGCTTGGACTGTTCCGGTGGGGACTGTGGCTTGGGTTCCTGTTTGGATGAGGCGGGGTTTTCAGCCTGCTTGGGATTCTGAACGGGATCCGTTGGCTTCTTGTCCGGTGATTCAGGCAGGGCTTCATCAGGCTTGGGTGTCTTCGCGCCCAGCTCGGGGTTGACGGTTTGGCCTGGTGGGGCGTTGCCTTCAGGAAGCTTGCGAAGGCCACCTGGTGGCGGGGGTGCTTCGCTGGTCTTGGTTGATTCGGGACTCGATTCAGGAGCCGGCGTGGTTTCTGCAGGTTGAGCATTGGATGCGGTTTCCTGGTCCTTGGCGGCTTCGGTCACAGCTTCGGGAGCAGGTTGTGCAGATTCCGGAGTTGGCTGAGTCGGTTGTTGCGGGGTGACCTGCGGTACATCCGGTGCAGCAGGGGCGCCCCCGGAGACGGGCATGGCGGATCCGGCCTGAAGTTCGGCCTGCTCCACCTTCGCCAGGCGAGCCATGTGTTCCTGATATTCCTTGTAGCCGATCCAGGTCAGAGTCGAGGCGTCTGATTCATCGATGCCGAGCTCAAGCTTTTCCTCTTCTTCTTCCTCACGCTTGAACTCGGATTTGTTGACGGCAGTTTCTTCAACAGTGGCCTTTGCCGCAGTCGATGCCTCAACCAGTCCAGGAAGCAGGACGAAGAGATGGATGCCGATGGAGGCCACCAATGCAACCCAGATGATGACTCGGTCGCGGTTCATTATTGGGTTGGCTCCAGGCTCTCACGATCCTTGCCAACCAACTGGATATCGATCCCTGCAAGGTGGAGGTTGTCCCAAAGTCCTGTCAGCAACGGCCCACGATCAACGGTGCCATTACCTTGCTCCATGACCAGGTACACGATCGTTCCCGGCTCTTCCTCAAGTGTCTTCTTGATGGCTGGAAGCACGTTATTCAGATCGACCTCGTCATGGCCGACATAGATCGATCCATCTAGACGCAAAGTAATGCCAATGGCCGGCGTACTTTTGGGTTCATCCGAGGATGCATAGGTTTCAAGAGGTACGGGCAGGACATCTACCCGGACCATGAGCACCATGGCATAAATGAAGAACGTGAGGATCAGGAAGATCACGTCAATCAAAGGCATCAGTTCGATGCGAGGTTCGAGTTCTTCCCGCCGGAGTCTGAGCATTCTGCAACTCGCGTTGGCTACAGGTCTAACTGAAGGGTTGCCAGAGCCGTGGTCACGTTCTCACTGAAAGTGAAGATGCGATCAAGGCCGGTGGCCAGTAGTGCTGTCCAGATCCCATCACTCACGCTGCAGATGATCAGCCGATGTTTGGGGTCTGCTTTTTCAAGCAATTCTCGAGCAGTCAGCAGTGCGGCCAGATTCGATGAATTGACCGTGGCGACATTCTGCAGGTCGACGATGACGTCCGGGACCTCGTCCTTGGCGTCGCGTAGTGTTCTAAGTCGTTGAAGAAGGTTGTCCATGTCCTCAGAGAACATCGGCTCATCATTCAGTTCAGCGATGACAATCGTTTCGGACCAGGTATTCAGAGCCATGACCACTCTCCCTCTTGCACGGTTTCCCCTGTGGGGGATGCTCATGCATCCTACCCGACAATAGGGCTCAGGCGGGCTCGACTTCTTCCGCTGCCATCTCGGTTTCGTCGGAAAGATCGCCTTCCTGGGCCTTTGCGGTGGCCACGACGGTATCTCCCGCCTTGAGGTTGACGAGTCTGACACCCATCGTATTTCGTCCGATCTGGCTGATGGAATCACCCGGGATTCTTACCAGCATGCCGCCGACGCTCACCAGGATCACAGATCCGCCAAATTCCAGGCAGCGAATGGAAACAACCTTGCCATTGCGTTCCGTCGTTCGGATATCTCGTCGACCCTTGCCACCACGACTTTGGGGACGCACCGAACCACCTTCTGAGTGGACCAGATATTCATCCATGGCAGTTCGTTTGCCGTATCCATTTTCTGTCACGGTCATCAGGTAGGCGTCGTCGATGACTCGAACAAGGCCGACGACCTCATCATCCTTTGCAAGATCAATGCCCTTGACGCCAGAGGCGACACGGCCCATGACGCGAGCATCGTTCTCATCGAATCGAATGGACATGCCATTTGCCGTAGCGAGGAGCACGTGATCGCTGCCGTCCGTCTGGACGATCCCAATCAACCGATCGCCATCTCGCAAGTTGATTGCGTTGATGCCTGCGACATTGACGTTGCGGTAATCACTCAGAGCCGTACGTTTGACACGACCACTGGCTGTGGCGAAGAACAGGAAGTTCTCACCCTTCTCGAAGTCCTTGATGCTCAGGAAGGCAACAACTCGCTCGCCATCCTTGAGCCGAAGGAGATTGACGATGGCGCGGCCTCGGCTGGTCCGGGACATTTCCGGGACCTGCCATACCTTGAGCTTGAAGACCCGTCCTGTATCCGTGAAACACAACAGATCATCGTGACTTGAAGATGAGAACAGGTGCTCGATGAAATCTTCATCCCGGGTACCGGCACCTCGGATGCCACGCCCGCCACGGCCCTGTTCACGGTAGGTCTCCAGAGGGACACGCTTGATGTAGCCCTCGCTTGAGATGGTCACGACGACGTCGTGTTCCGTGATCAATTCGGCCATGTCGAAGCCGTCATCTTCACCTTCTTCGATGATGGTCTTGCGAGGAGAGCCGAACCGTTCCCGGATCGAGAGGCAATCCTCACGGATGAGCTGAAGCACGCGTTCTTCGCTGCCGAGAATCGATTCGTATTCCTCGATGTCTTCGAGCAAGGACTTGTACTCAGCGGTCAGCTTCTCAATTTCCAAGCCGACCAGCTGGATCAGCCTCAAGGCACCAATGGCATCAGCCTGAACACGCGTGAGGGTGATTCCATCATCTACTTGTGATCGTTCCAGCAAAGCAGGAGGCACATGCGGTGCGTACTGGTGCGACTTCACAATCGAGAACGCTCGCTCCATCAATGCGTTGATGGCTTCCTCTCGGGTCCTGCTGGCCCGGATCAGTCGGATGACCTCGTCGACGTCGCAAACCGCGAGGATCAGGCCTTCCAGCTTGTGGGCTTGTTTTCGTGCTTCTCGCAGGAGGTATTCGGTACGTCGGCGAATTACAGTCCGACGATGATCGATAAAGCAACGGATCAGCGGCTTCAGGCCCAAGGTCCGTGGTCGGTTTCGATCCAGCGCGATGTTGATGATCGAGTAGGTCGTCTGCAGCGGCGTGTGTCGATACAGCTGCTTCTCCACCACGTCCGGGTCTGCACCTTTCTTGAGGTACACGACGATCCGAGTGCGGTGTGACTTGCCAGAGAGGTTCTTGATATCGGAGATGCCATCGATGCGACCGGCTTTGGTGGCATCAACCATCTTGTCAATCAGATTGTTCTGGACGACCTGGTACGGGATCTCGTTGATCACGATGGCTTCGCGTTTTCCAACGGTCTCGTGGGTGACTCGTCCACGGACTCGTACACGGCCACGGCCATTGACAGCAGCCTGAGCAATTCCCGATCGTCCGACAATGACGCCGCCAGTCGGGAAATCGGGTCCCGGCATGATCTCCAGGAGTTTTTCGATCTCGAGATCCGGCTCATCGATCATCGCGATGATCGCGTCGCAGACTTCCGTGGGATTGTGTGGCGGCATGGAGCAGGCCATGCCGACCGCGATTCCGTTGGAACCATTCACCAGAAGGTTGGGGAAGCGACCAGGCAGGACTGTCGGCTCGGTCCTGGTCTCATCGTAGTTGGCAATGAAGTCAACGGTGTCCAGCTTGAGGTCATCAAGCATTTCGACCGCTACGTGTGTCAACCGGGCTTCGGTGTATCGCATGGCAGCAGGGGGGTCACCATCGATGGAACCGAAGTTGCCCTGCTTGTCCACGAGCATCGCTCGCATCTTCCAGTTCTGGCCGAGATTGACCAGTGTTGGATAGATGACGGATTCGCCGTGTGGGTGATAGTTGCCAGAGGTGTCACCAGCGATCTTTGCGCACTTGCGGTGCTTTCGTCCTGGCGAAAGATTCAGGTCATTCATCGCCACCATGATGCGACGCTGTGATGGCTTCATGCCATCGCGGACATCAGGAAGCGCGCGGTCCATGATGGTGGACATTGCGTAGGTGAGGTAGCTGTCGTGCAGTTCCCGATCAATCAACTGCTCGATCACGTGACCGTGACCGTTATTCGAGACGTCAGGTGACTGGGCATCGTCCATGGGCATGTCGCGGTCAGTCATCTTGAATGAGGTCTCGAATTGTCAGGAAAAAACAGAGTTCAAACGGGTGTTCAGGCAGGCTGGAACACGCCCGAATTCGGGCTGTCCATTCTACCTGAAACAGGCGTCTCGCGAGCCTTTGAACCCCTTCTTGGAGGTCCTGAAATTGACACAGGATCAACTCAGGGAAAAGGGCTCAATCATGGCCAGAAACTCGAGATTTCCGGCGCCTTTTCTTCCCTTTCCACTCTTGGCGCCACGAATTGGGGAGGGTGTGTGGGCAACTACTTTCCAGCCCCAGTCAGGCAGCTTCGCGAGGGTCTGCTCAAAGGCCTGATGGGCTTGATCATCTTCAAGTCTGCTGGGCCCTCGACCTTTGGTATCAGCGGAGAGTTCATAGTGGGGTTTGATGAGAGAAATCACCCGACCACCGTTACCAATCCACTTTGAGGCCACTGGGAGGACTCGAGCCTGGGGTGTCCAGCCAACATCGATCACGACCAGGTCAACGGGAGTATCCGGTGGAGTGGCATGGAGGACATTGGATCGCTCGCGGACCTCAACGCGGTCGTCTTGCCGAAGTTTCCAGTCCAGAATTCCGTAACCGGTATCCAGGGCAATGACGTTGCTTGCACCTCTCTGCAGAAGGCAATCCGTAAACCCACCGGTACTGCATCCAAAATCAGCACACTGCAGACCGGATACATCCATGGAGAAGACATCCAGGGCGTGATCCAGTTTCTCACCAGCACGAGAAACCCATTTTCTTTCTGGGGGAATCTGCTCGCCAGCCATGGGGAGTCAGGATCCGGATACCGGGACGCCCACGATTGCAATGGAGGCCTTGTCCGCGGCCGCTTGGACAGCGGGTCGATCGATCAGGATGACGCGACCTGTGCCGATGGCAACGCATCCGGCACCCGCTGCAGCAAGTTCCTCGATGGTCTGCACGCCAATGGTTGGTACATCTGAACGCCGGTCATGTTGGCTGCTGGAGGTTTTCAATAGAGTCCAGCCACTGCGTTTGCAGAGGTTTCCTGCTCGCTTGATCATGCCTGTGGTTCCCTCAAGCGCTTCGACAGCGATCACATCGCCCTCACGAACGGCCATGGACTGCCCGATGTCCATCTCGACCGTCTGCTCAAGCAATGGCCATCCGAATGCGATGTCCGCCTGTTGCAGGTCAGTGGGCTGAACCTGTCCCAGTACACCATCTGTGGCCAGGTGATCTTCGATGAAGGTTGTCGAGTCCAACAGTTGAATGCCTCCACGTGCAAGTTCATCGGCGACGGCTGCCAGAACCGTGGCATTGCGACGGTCATGACGCAGGCGACGATACCAGAGCAGGGCCGTTCGCATGTCGGGGATCTGACGGACCAACCTCAACGGATCATGCATGCGGGCCTTGGAGACCCGACCAACCATGATGGCTTCGGATGCGCCCCATCGCCTCAAAGTCCTCAACCATTGACTCATCCGATACAGGCCTACCGTCCGGTAGCGATCACATTGATCAATGAGACCTTCATCGGCGTGTCCTCTGAAGGCGACGCATGCAACAGTGCGGCCTGCTTTACGCATTCCCTCTGCCACGACAATTGGGAGTTGGCCTTCGCCTGCAATCAGCCCGATGGGTCCGTCATTTTTCACAACTCCATTGTATTGCCATGGCAGGAAAACAGCTGGGATATGGACCCTGTTACGCTGTAAGCCATGAACAAGATCCAGTCCATAACCGTATTTTGCAGTTCCTCAACGCGAGCAGATTCAGCGTTCATGGACTCTGCAAGGCAGTTGGGGGAAATGCTCGGAAAGCATGGTCTCACACTGGTCTTCGGTGGTGGCAGTGTGGGGCTCATGGGTGCATTGTTTGAAGGTGCCCAATCAGCTGGTGCGCGGACCGTGGGAATCACGACCAGGCAGTTTGTCGAGCTTGAGCAGGTACATCCTGATTGCGATGAAATGGTGGTCATGGAGTCCTTGGCTGAAAGAAAGCAGGCACTCATCGAACACGGAGACGCCATCATCGTCATGCCTGGAGGCCTGGGGACGTACGAGGAATTCTTTGATGCCTTCGTGGGCAGAGTCCTCGGGCATCACGCCAAGCCAGTTAGTCTGGTGAATGTGAAGGGGGCCTTGAGCACACTCGTGCAACTCATCGAGGAGGGCATCAAGAACAAGTTCATCAGTGGTGGAGTAAAGCAGTACCTCCTGGTGAACGACACCCCGGAGGAATCACTCAAAGCGATCATGACCCATAAGGGTCATACGGTGGATCCCAGCCTGATGGTGCCTTCAGGAGATTGGGATAAATGACCAAATTCATCATCCCAGGGCTAATTCGCTCATGAGGACATGAGCGAGGCCAGCCCCGGTACCATGATGGCATGGTCTGGCCTGTGGTTCTGCTGGTGCCCGTTGCGTTCTTCGTGAGCGTGATCTTGACTGCACTTCTCATCCGGATCGGGCGTGGTGTCGGGGCTCTGGATTCTGCAGGATCGACAGGGCACGACAAGGCCATTCGTGATGTTCCGAATATCGGTGGAGTCGCCATTGCATGGCCTTTGATCGGTGCGCTTCTTGCAGGTGCGGCACTGGTCTGGTTTGCCTGGGACTTTCTGCTTTCAATCGTTCCGGAACTTGAGACATATCAGTCACGACTTGACCAGACGATGCCGACTGTGATTGCCTTTGCCATCAGTCTGCTGCTCATTCACATCATCGGTGTGCTGGATGACCGGCGGGGCCTTGGGCCATGGTTCAAATTGATCATCCAGGTGGTGGTCGCGGCATGCCTTTCGGCCTGGTTTGATGTTCGCCTTCTGAGAATCGTAGATGAGCCACTGGGCGTCGGCCCTGTGCCAAGCATCATCATCACGGTCATCTGGATCGTTTTGATCACGAATGCAATCAACTTCATGGACAACATGGATGGATTGGCTGGAGGCGTTGCAGCGATTGCATCAATTTTCCTGATGGCGGCCGCGTTGTTGAATGATCAATGGTTCATTGCGGCCACTCTGGCAGTCCTGATCGGATCACTTCTTGGCTTCCTTGTCTTCAACGTTGCACCGGCAAAGATTTTTCTGGGTGATGGCGGATCGCTGGTGATCGGGTTCACGCTGGCAGTTCTGGTCGCGCGTACTACCTTCTACAACCCTGCAGAGCAGGGCACAGGCCTCGGCAGCGGGTGGTATGGAATCTTCATGCCTCTGGCGATACTTGCCGTTCCTCTCTATGACATGGTCACTGTGAGCCTGTTGAGATTGAGACAGGGCCGCAGTCCGCTGGTGGGCGACCAGCAGCACTATTCACACCGGCTGGTAGCCCGAGGGCTTTCACCACGCGGCGCAGTTGCAGTCATCTGGTGCATCGCGGCTGTCACAGGAATTGCGGGTGTCTCCTTGGCGCACCTCGCGCCTTGGCAGGCTGTCCTGGTCGGTGTTCAGGTTCTGCTTGTCCTGTTGATGCTTGGTGTGCTGGAACATGCTTCTCGTCGTGTGACACGAGGCGAAGGCCATGATGGTTGAGCCTGAATCAAACCATCCAACCCAGGGTTGGATGATTGGTTTTTGGGTGGCTTTGCTGGGTACGGCCCTGATCGTAGGGGCCGTTGTCGTCCGGTTGACGACAGCTGCGATCACCTTGTCCTGGTTCGACGTGGATCCCACCAGTGTGGACCATGCGGCTCTAGGCCTTTTGCCGTCCAGTCGATTCTTTGTTGACGCCATCATGCTGTTCGGGGCCGCTCTGATATTTGCGGGGCAGTTCATACGTGGTCGAGGGGCTGCGTGGTGGATCCTTTTGTTAGCGGCCCTTCCCATTCCAGTGCTGTTGTGGCACGGGTGGAATGATCCCGCCGACTTGGAGCAAGGGAGCCTCTGGATCGCATCGGTTGTGGCAGCGGTGGCACTCGCGCATGGGGCTGGAAACAGCTGGCTGCGTGCCACCGGGCTCGCCATACTGCTTGCAGGCCTTGCGCCTTTGGTCATCAAGGCCATTACGCAGATCGCATGGGACATTCCAGGGACCATTGCCTATTTCGATGCCAACCGTGCGGATGTTCTCGCGATGCGTGGTCTGGAACCAGGATCTTCAGCAGCCCGCGTGCTTGAGCGTCGTTTGCGCAACGCCGTACCAACGACCTGGTTTTCAAGCACCAATCTTCTGGCGAGTGTCCTGGCAGCAGGAGCGAGTGCCTGGTTTGCGATTACGCTCATCGCCATTCGTGAGAAAGTCGCCTCTGGATTATCAGGCCTCTGTGCTTTCATAGCGATTGCCATGGCAGCGATTGTGATTGCAACCGGTTCACTGGGTGGCTGGGTTGTCTTGTTCATCGGCTTGTGTTTCGCAGCTGCCGGCGTGTTCTTGCGAGGCTGGTATCGATGGGGTGGCGGGGTGGCATTACTGTTGGTCATCCTGGCGTTGTTGGCGGCGCCTCTTGGAAGCCTGCTCGGGGATCTGCCAGGAATTCGAAGCCTCGTCATTCGAAGTGGCTATATCGCAGGGGCTGCCCAGGTCGCGGCGGAAGCACCTTGGGTTGGTGCAGGCCCCTCTGGTTTCCAATCTGCATGGCTCCAAGTCCGCGGTGCGGGCAGTGCCGAGGAAATCGTGTCACCTCATTCCATGCCCTGGGATTGGGTTGCCACGACGGGTGTGCTGTCTCTTGCCTGGGTCATCCTGGTTTTCGTTGGCCTCTGGTGGACGTCACGTTGCACGCGAGCGCCGTCATCCATGTTGGATCGTGTCATGCCCTTGCGATCGCTGGTCTTCATGGTGGCTGTGTTGATTGTGGGATTGGGTTTGGCCCAAGTGCAGACCATTGAAATGATGACGCTGGGTAGCCAGGCCATGATGGTGCGTGTGCTTGGTTGGCTTTGCTTCATTGCATCGGCAGTCTTGTTGGCCTCGCTCTGGCATCGAGTCGGGAAGGGGCTCCGAGTCGGCGCATGTGCCGCGGCCGTAGTACTTGTTGTGCATGCACAGATCGAGATGACCATCGAACAGCCTACGACGGTTCCCTGGATTCTTGCCGTGCTTGCCATCGCAGCGCCCGTAGGCATGGCCCGATCAAACCGGTTAGGCGTGGCACGTTTCTTAGCAGCACTGGCTGCAGTTGTGTCCGTCTGCCTGGCGGTCCTGGTCCTGTTCATCGGAACACTGCCAGCCAAACGAGCTGAGATGAAGGTGGGCGTTCACGGTTTGCTGATCCATTCCAGCAAAGAAACGACGAACGGTCTGGTGGGCTTGTCTGGTCGCCGAAGCGCAGCAGAAGGCTTGTTGATCGCAGCCGACATTCGGAATGATGATCGCATCCGTCTTGCAGCAGCGGAACAGTTGCTCAACGGAATTGCGATGTATGCAGCAGGGAACAGTCCGGCGCCTTCTGAACAGGTCGAGGAGACACGCCAACTTGTGGTATCCATCGGGCTGGACATATTCGAACGCACCGGGTCGATCGAGGCGGGTCACCTCGTCATCACGGCTTTGCTTGCGAC
This sequence comes from Phycisphaerales bacterium, assembly GCA_029242715.1. Classification (GTDB taxonomy): domain Bacteria; phylum Planctomycetota; class Phycisphaerae; order Phycisphaerales; family SM1A02; genus UBA1668. The sequence continues at coordinate 20,098 of JAQWTL010000007.1, read as the reverse complement.
CGATGATCCAGATGAGATCGAACGGGCGATTCCCGTGGCGTATGCGGTTTCAGAACTGGATCCAGTCGGCTTGTGGTCACAACGACTGTTTGCCGATGTGCTTTGGGAGTCTGGTCAACGAGACGTAGCGGCAGAGGTCTATCGTCGGGTGCTCGAACTGAATGCTGCTCGACAGATCGATCGCTTGCGACAATTGTCGGATCAAGATCAGGTATTGATCGAGATGAGGGCGAACCCCTGAGGGTCAACCAGAACCGCGGGCGTCGTCCACGGCTTCTACAACCTGATCGACCGTGTAGAAGTCGCCTTCGAACACGATCTGGCCATCCGGCTTGAATACGATCAGAAGCGGAATTCTCAGGCCGCCGACTTCAGCAAGCATGTCATTGCCGACATCATTGTTGCCAGTCAGATCCACTTTCATTGGAACGACGCCTTTTTCAGCCAGCAACGAAGAGACCGTGTCGCTTGCGAGCACGGATTGTTCCAGTGCTTTGCAGTTCAGGCACCATTCCGCAGTGAATTCCATGACAACGATGTTGCCATCGGACTTGGCTTCTGCGAATCGATCAGGCGTGTAGTAGATCCACTTGATCGGACCTTTTTCGGTGAGCATGATTCCACCAAGGATCGCGGCAGCCATGAGGGCCATGCCGATGCCACCAAAGACAACGCGGTTTCGTAGCCCGCCAGTGATCTGGAAGGTTCGAATGACCAGCCAGGCTGCTGCGAGCACGATCACGCCGGCAACGACCCACAAGTAGAGCCGACTCGGTGGTTCAGGTGGCGTGACAAGCATGCCGCTGAGCCCGACTCCAATGAAGTAAGCCGCAGCTGCCAGCATCAACAGGCCCATGACCTGCTTGATCAATTCACTGGCTGGTCCAGCCTTTGGCATCTTTTCAGTGAGCTTCGGGAAGATACTGAGGAAGAGATAGGGCAAGGCCATGCCGATCCCGACGGCGGCAAACGTGACGAAGGCGGTCATGAAGGGTTCGCCGGCAGCCCAGGCCATGGCAGCACCCATGAAGGGGGCCGTGCAGGGTGTCGAGAGAATCGCCGTCATGATCCCGAAGAGGAACGAACCCCAGACCGTGTCGTGGCTGGGGTTGAACATGTAGAGCTTGCCGGGCAGGCGAAGTGTGAACAGGCCACACATCCCAACAGCCAGAATCGCAATCAGCACACCAATACTGATGGTGAATGCGGGGTACTGAAAGAGTTGGTTGGTCGCGGTGAATTCGGTAAACACCTTGATCGCCACACCGAGCCCAAGCCAGAATGCCACGATGCCGATGGCCATTGCGACTCCCAGCAGGATCGTGCGGCTCCGATGGGTGGCCCCTGCGCTCAAAGCCATGATCTTGAGTGGGATCACCGGCAGGACGCATGGCGTGAAGTTCAGGAGTAGACCGCCAATTGCGGCGACGATCAGAAAGAGAATCAGTCCCCAGGTGCTGGCCGTATCAAGCGAGAACTCCACGCCGAAGGTGTCGAAGTCGACGTACTCAGCGTCTGATTTGATTTCACCAAAGACAGCTTGGTTGAAACCACCAAAGATCTCGGGATCCGGTGGCGGTGTCGGGTTGGCCTGCATGGCTTTCAGCGAGACGATCTCGATGGATACGTTCAATCCCTCATACTCATCCCATGAACTGCCATCGCTGGGCATCGGAGTCGGTGCCAGACAACTGGAATCATCACAGACCTGGAAGACTGGCTTGACGGTCAGGATCGCTTTGCCCAGTGGGGCATCGGGTGCGATCGTGACCGGAACGTAGGCGACTGCTCTTCCTTCGAAGACGGCGTAGGTGACGGGGTTGCCCGTGAAGGCAACCTTGATCTCATGAGGTTCGGGCCATTGGGTGAACCGAGGATGGGCACGGATGGGGCCATCCACAGGCTCGAAGAACAGTTGGGTCTTGATGTAGTCGGAGGGCTCGCCCAGTTCCGGTGGGACCACGGGATCGTTGGTGTGGATGTGCCAGCCTGGATCATGCTGAAAAATCACAGCAAGGATGATGTCCTCGCCAGGAACCGCTCTTTCGGTATCAGCAATCGCCTCGACTCGCACCCGATCACGTGAATCGTAGAACTGAGTTTCGGATGCAGGGGCCTGGGGGGCAAAGAGAGGGGAACCGAGGCCTGGAACCTGAATGTTGTCAGCAGGGCCTGCAAAGCTCAAAATGGTCAATAGGAGTGTCGTGAGCATCACTTTGGGGCATCCAATCGCCTGGGGGTTCAGGGGCGGGATTCGTTATCGAGGCAGCCTGGCTCAAGCATGCTTCCCATGCCTTCCGATAAACAGAAGCATATACCCCCGCAGGCATGTGGGGGACGAGTTCGCCACCACCGGTCCGCTACGGAGCCAATCGCCCCCATGACCCGTTCCTTTATTCAGCAGCAGGGTTTCGAGTCGGAAGGGATCTCAACGAGGCATCCTTCTATAGCCGACGGGGTTCCGGGTAGAGATGGGGCAGCGGCTGAAGGGGCGTTGTACACCCTTGGAGGCCCGACATCACTGCGGCCACAGGTTCGGCCCTATGACTTCAAGCGTCCTGAGAGAATCAGCCAGGATCAACTGAGATCGTTGAAATCGCTCCATGAGACCTTCGCCCGCAGTTATGGCGGGCAGCTCACGGGCATGAGCCGGATGATCGTGGACATGGAGATTGAGGCAGCGGAGCAGATTTCATACGCCGAGTACATCGGTGGCCTTGGAAACCAGACCTGCTTTGCAACCGTGCTTGCGCCGGAGTTGGGTGGTCGGTTGGTTCTCGAAATGTCCCAGGATGTGTTCTACCCCCTCATCGAGCGACTGCTTGGAGGGGATGTTCACGGTTCAATCATTCCGGATCGGGCACTGACCTCGATCGAGACGCGTTTGGCCCGATCTGTATTTCACAGGGCGATGCAGCCGTTACATGAGGCATGGTCGGGACTCCGAGCAGTCAATTTCACCATTGATACGGTCGAATCCAATCCGCAGATCGCACAGATCGTCTCACCTAACGAGGTGGTTCTGGCTCTTCGCTTTCGCGTTGGACTTGCAGGAGGCAGTGGAACGTTGAGCCTCTGCCTTCCATACGCATTGATCGAGCCGCTGGTGGATGATCTGGGTACGCGATCCTGGCAGGCAGCGGGAGACATTTCAGCCGGCAGCAATCAATCACCGGTAGTTCGAGAACATCTCTCGGGAGCTGCGGTTGAGCTTTCTGCAGTTCTGGCATCAACCAGCATCACTTTGTCTGAACTGAGATCAATGCAACCAGGGGATGTCATTCTTACGGGCGTTTCGACCAGGACCCCGGCAACCATTTGCGTGGAAGGCCGGTCGAAGTTCCAGGCATCCCAGGGGCAGCATGCTGGGCGGCGAGCCGTCCAGGTCCTTGATACGACCTCGATACCCAGTCGCCAAGCCCCTTCCTGAGGCTTTAAAGGGCTTCATAGGCCAGTAGGGGATCTGGCTTGGTTGCGGGCCTCATGGGGCGTGTATAAAGTACGGAATACGCCGCCTCGCATGTGCGGGTGCGGTGATCGCATTGGCTTGAACGTGTTCCGGGAGTTCCATCGTGAACAGTTCCGTGACATTCATTGATGATCGTCATGAGGCTTGATACGCCCCAGGTCGGTTACGTGGGTACGACGGATGATGTCATCCGTCGGCTCGACATTTCAGATGGTCCGCGTGTGGCCTTGTATTCAGGTGGCACCGTGGTCTGAGTGAACGTTCATCACGACGTTCGCTCGGAAGGCACGATGCTGCCGGGCAACCGCGGGCCACGGGCTGGCAGCCGGAAACGGTATGTCGCCCGTGGCCTGTGACGTCCATGGAGACCACGCGGGATCGATACAAGGTGGCTTGCCCACCCTTCCCAGATCGCCGTGCAAGCGGTGAATGAGCAACGAACATGAACGCCGAGACTATCCGAATCATCGACGCCATTGCTCGTGATCGGAACATCGATAGAGAGTTGCTGATCAATGACCTTGAGCAGGCCATGATCAGTGCTGCACGAAAGCACTTCAATTCATTGGATGCCGAGGAATTCCGATGCCGGATTGATCCTCTCAGCGGGGACATGCACCTATGGCGTGCCGATGAGGAAGGCCAGTTCAATGAGATCCCCATCGCCAGCCTGGGCCGCATCCCTGCACAGACAGCCAAGCAGGTGATGATTCAGCGGTTCCGTGAGGACGAACGTGCAAGCATCCTCGATGAATTCTCCAAGAGAGTCGGCGAAGTTCTCACAGGTACAGCCCATCGTTACGAAGGTGGCGCATTGGTTGTGCAGATCGAGCGTACAGAGGGATTCATGCCGCGTTCCGAGCAGATTCAGGGCGAACAGTTTCACCCTGGTGACCGTGTTCGCTGCTTGATCAAGGAGGTCCGTGAGGATGGCAGCCGGGTGAAGATCGTTCTCTCCCGAAGCCACCCCGACTTCATCCGCCGTCTTTTCGAAGCGGAGGTTCCCGAGGTTTCCGAGCACATCATCGAGATCAAGGCCATGGCTCGCGAGGCTGGCTTCCGAACCAAGATCGCGGTTTCATCCATCGACTCCAAAGTAGATGCGGTTGGAGCCTGTGTTGGTGTTCGCGGAAGTCGTATTCGCAACATTGTCGATGAACTCGGTGGTGAGAAGATTGATATCGTTCGATGGAACGAGTCCAGCCAGATCTTGATCGCCAATGCACTCAAGCCTGCTGAGGTCGAGGAAGTAAGCCTCTGCTTCGAGTTGGGTCGTGCGACGATCATCGTTCGAGAAGACCAACTGTCGCTGGCCATTGGTCGGCGTGGCCAGAACGTTCGGCTTGCGGCTCGGTTGACTGGTTGGGATATCGACATCCTGACACCTGTCGAGTTTGCCAAGAGTCTGGAAACACTCGAGTCCACGCTGCGACCCATTGAAGGTGTCGAAGATGCCATGCTTGATCGCATGGGCGCACTTGGCATGATCAGTGTCTTCGATGTCGAGGAAGTCGGTGTCGAGGTTCTTCAGGGCGAAGTCGGAATGGCTGAAGAGCTTTCCGCGAGGGTTGCTGTTGTCTGTGCCGAAAGATCTCGTGAGGTTGCCGAGCAGCAGCAACGTGAGAAGGAAGAGGAAGAGAAGAGACGTACCGAGGAAATGGCTGCTGCCGATGCCGTCCTGGCTGGCGGTGAGCAGGATGTTTCCGCTGAGGCTGCTGCCGATGCGATTCTGGGCGGTGGCCCGGTTGCAACTCCGGCCAGTGAGGCCCCGGTATTGGATGAAGAGGAATCAAGTGCAGCCTCAGATGAGGCTGTTGAAGAGGTGGTTGAAGCGTCAACCACCGAGGCTGACAAGAACCAGGAGGACGCTTCGAGCACCGCTTGATCACTCAGTGATCATGTCGAGGTTCTCCAGGTAAGCGTTGAATCGGAGCCGGGTCGTTCAATCGGCAACGGTATCCGGGAGCAGGACGTGGCGAAGAAGACCGGCACAATCAGGGTTCACCAGATCGCTAAGGAACTGGGCGTTACGTCGAAGGACGTGGTCTCCAAGTGTTCTAACGAGGGGATCTCTCAGGTCACCAATCACATGTCGACTCTGTCGGCAGGGTTGGCGGCAACCATACGCGAGTGGTTCTCATCGGCTAAAGCCGAGAGTAGTTCGGCTGTACAGACGGCGGCACCAGTAGATCTGGACAAGGCTCGTGCTCGCGCGAAGCGACGCAGCCCGAAAGCCATGCCAGTTGAGATGGTCGAAACGGCTGCTCCTGAACCACCACCGCCAGCAGTTGTTCCTCCAGAGCCTCTGGCGCCCAGGCCAGAAATCGAGCCAGCAGTTGTGCCGCCTCCGCCGATCCGGAAAATCGAGCCGCCGGCTGTTGCAGCTTCCGCGCCTCTTTCAGCAGCGCCGCTCAGTGAAGCGCCACCTGCTTCTGTGGAGCCTGGCAAGGATCAGAAGGATGATGTTGATTCCTCTGCTGAGAATGATTCGCCAGACCTGCCACAACAGGGTGCTGTCCCGGGAGCTGTGCCTAATGCACCAGTAAGGCCAAAGGTCATAACTCCAGCTGGCCGCCAGTTGAAACAACCAGTCAAGACAACACTCTCGGGTCCAAAGGTGATCCGTGTCGAGCAACCAGAACCGGTTCGCCAACCACGTCCAGCATCACGACCACCGGCTGCTCGTGGCCCTGGTGGTCCTTCGGGTGGTCCAGCTGGCGTAATGCCACCTGGTGCCCCAGGTGCTGCAGGCGATGACCGCCGGCCATCGCGTCGCAACAAGCGGCGAAGTACTGCTCGGCCAGATGGCCGTTCCGGTCGCGGAACGCTCACTCCAGAGAAGGGTCGACAGGGCGGTTGGCGTCAACAGGACCTTCTTGAGCGAGAGCGAAGGCTGTCGCGAGCCGGCGGCTTCTTCAAGGCAGCCAGGCGTGACGTTCAGAAGCGTACAGATGGTTCCGGTGGCAAGCGGGCCCAGACGGCTGCTCAGACTGGTGGTGGTGTAACTGTTAGCGAGCCGATCACCATCAAGGAGCTGAGTAGCGCAACTGGCGTGAAAGCAGCTGACATTCTCAAGAAGTTGTTCCTCGCCGGTCATACGGCCACCGTCAACAGCGTGCTGGAAACCGATTCCGCGATCGAGACCATGCTGGAATTCGGAATCGAGTTGGAAGTCATCGAGCAGAAGACGGCCGAGGAGCAGATTGCTCAGGAATTTGCTGATCGCGAGATGGTTGACGAGCAGACTCGTTCTCCTGTCGTGACCATTCTCGGGCATGTCGACCACGGCAAGACATCCTTGCTGGACAAGATTCGAAACGCGAATGTGGCGGAAGGCGAGGCCGGCGGTATTACTCAGGCCACCAGCGCTTTTCAGGTACCTGTCACATTGGGCGAAGGTGATCGATTGATCACATTCATTGATACACCTGGTCACGAGGCGTTTACTGCCATGCGTGCCCGTGGTGCCCAGGCGACCGACATCGTCGTGCTTGTTGTTGCAGCCGACGACGGCGTGATGCCTCAGACTGTTGAATCAATCAACCATGCCAAGGCCGCTGGTGTTCCAATCGTTGTCGCCTTGAACAAGATTGACAAGGCAGAAGCAACGGATAACAACATTCAGCGAATTCTCGGTCAGTTGGCCGAGCATGAGCTGAACCCAGTTGAATGGGGTGGGGAAATCGAGGTTGTTCGCACCAGCGCCACCAATGGCGATGGTGTATCGGATCTTCTTGAAGTTCTTGATCTTCAGGCTCAGTTGCTTGAGCTTACGGCCGACTTTGGCGGACGTTCAGAGGGCATTGTTCTGGAAGCCCAATTGCAGGAAGGCCGCGGCGCGGTCGCCAACATTCTTGTCCAGCAGGGCAAGCTCGAGAAGGGCTCCTTCATCGTGCTTGGGCGTGCATATGGTCGAGTGCGTGACATGGTCGACGACCACGGGCGTCGAATCGAAGCTTCACTGCCATCGACACCAGTCGCTATTTCCGGCATGAACGAGGTTCCGGATGCCGGTGACAAGTTCTACGTGGTCAAATCGATTCGCGAGGCGGAGACCGCTTCGAAAGAGCGGATCGAGGCAGATCGCAACAAGTCACTGGCTCGTGAAAAGGTCACGCTGGACAACATCTTCGAGAAGCTCGAAGGCGCTGACCAGAAGGAACTGCCGATCATCATCAAGGGTGATGTCCAGGGGTCAGTTGAGACTCTTGATATCACGCTGAAGAAGCTGTCTACGGATGACATTTCCATTGCGGTCAAACATACGGCAGTGGGTGGTATCAACGAATCGGATGTTGCTCTTGCAGAGGCTTCTGGTGCAATCATCATCGGCTTCAACGTGACGACATCCGCTGGTGCCAGGCGAGCAGCTGAGAAAGCCGCCGTTGATATTCGCCTCTATGACGTCATTTATGACATCAGTGATGATCTCAAGAAAGCGATGGTCGGTCTTCTTGATCCAGAGCATCGCATCGAAGTCATTGGCCATGCCGAGGTCCGGGAAGTGTTCAAGATCTCGAAAGTCGGCATGGTTGCTGGTTGTTATGTCACAGATGGTTCCATCGAGCGGAATGCTCTCATTCGTGTCACACGCGAGGACATCGTCATCGAGGCGGATCGCAAGCTCTCGCAGCTCAAGCGGTTCAAGGACGATGCCAAGGAAGTCAAGAGTGGCCAGGAGTGCGGCATGCTGATCGATGGCTACGACGACATCAAGGTCGGCGACGTGTTGGAGTGCTACAAGTCCCAGGAGGTTGCGCCGACACTTTGACGGCTGCGATCGTTAAGAGCAGGCATGGGTCACCATCGCGCCCAAATCGAGTCAGTTCTGAAGCGAAGCGTCCAGGACGTTTTCGCCAGAGGGCTTTCGGACCCTCGTATAAGTGGTGTCGTTACTGTGACGCGAGTTGAAATCAGTCCGGATGGACGGCAGGGGACGGTGTGGTGTTCAGTGATGCCTGCAGAAAAGGCGGCTCTTGTAGAGAAGGGTTTGATGCATGCCGCAGGCCGGATACATCGGGAATTGAAGGAAAAGTTGGAAATGCGGCGTGTGCCGCGTTTGCGATACAAGATCGATGAATCACTCAAGCGTGAAGCAGAAGTTCTGGCAGCAATCAATGAAGCCAGGCGACGCGAAGAGACGCTGAAGCAGTCAATTCGGCCCGATGAGGTCGATGACAAATCAATCGAGGACGAGACGACGTGAAGAACTCGACGAAGCATGCCACCAAGTTCAAGGCGGTATTGAAGAAGCTCAAGGCAGCAGACCCTGTACTGCCGTCTGAGAATGATCCGGTTACGGTTCTTGCCTTTGCATTCTGCGCCTGGGAGTCGACCTCCGAAAAGGCGTTGGATAGCTGCCGCAAGCTCCGGAAGTCGCTTGTTGATTGGAACGATCTTCGGGTCTGCAAGCCTGAAGAAATCGTTGAGATGGCAGGCTTCAATGATGCACACAAGATTGAGCGTGCACGGCGTCTCAGGAGTTCACTCCATGCGGTGTTCCTGAGAGAGCATGAAACATGTCTGGATTCTCTTCGGGAGATGAAGAAACGGGAGGCTCGTGACTACATCGAATCGCTCGATGGCATGGTTCCCTATGTTTCATCCTTTGTCTTGATGCATTGCTGTGATGTCCAGGGTGTTCCTGTGGATGATCAGATGCGAAGGCTCTTGCTCGAGAAGGGCGCAGTCGATGAGACGGCAGATGTCTCTGAGGTTGGTTCCTGGTTGTCCAGGCAGATCAACAGCGATGAAAGCAGCAGTGTTTCGGCCAGGCTGCAGCATTGGGCAGATCAGGAATCTGCTCGTCTGGCAAAGGATGCTCTTGCTGATATGAAACAGGATTCTCAGAATCGCAAGCGGCAGGTGGCCAAGCTTGAGGCTGAAAAACGCAAGGTGATTCAGGCGGCTGAGGCAGAAGCCAAGAAGAAAGCTGCGAAGAAGTCGGCAAAGGCAGCCGCAGCAAGTCAGAAAACAACCAAGCCGGTAGTAGTAAAGAAAGCGCCTGCAAAGAAGGCGCCAGCCAAGAAGGCACCAGCCAAGAAGGCACCAGCCAAGAAGGCACCAGCCAAGAAGGCGCCCGCCAAGAAGAAGGCACCGGTCAAGAAGGCACCAGCCAAGAAGAAGGCACCGGTCAAGAAGGCGCCCGCCAAGAAGAAGGCACCGGCCAAGAAGGCGCCCGCCAAGAAGAAGGCACCGGCCAAGAAGGCGCCGGCCAAGAAAAAAGCTGTGACCAGGAAGAAGAAGGGTCGTGGCAGCTGATGCATTGTCTTGGCGCTTGGATTTTCGCTCTGTTCCTCACCATTTCAACAGTGGCGGTGAAATCCGATGTGCTGTCTGATCAACTGAACGAAGTCCAGAACCGCCGGAACCTGCATATCGAGGATGAAGGCGCGTTGGTTGATCGCAGGTGGTCCTTTTCCAGTACCAAACAGAGTCTTCGTGAATACATCCAGGCGAGAGAGATGTTTATTCGCGGCAATGATGCTGCGGGCCTGGGGTTGCTTTCAAGTGCAACAAACTTTGACAAGGACAATGCTGCCGCCTGGCGGATGCTCGCTCTGTACTGGGAAGGTGTAGGGCGTCAGGATTACGCCAGGGAAGCGTGGGAGCAGGTTGGTCGAATCAATCCTCATGATGTCGATTCACAGTATTTCCTCGGCTTGGAATCATCAAGAAAAGGCAATGTCGAGGAGGCAGTCTCCTTGCTTCTTTCGTGGCGGCTGGGTGGTGGCAAGGAATCGCTTGTCCAGTCCGCCGTTCCCAGGCCCGACAAGGTCATGCGCGGGGAAGCAGTCCTTGCTGAGTTGCTCTACAACCTGAATGAACCGGCAGCGGCAGAGACCGTTCGGCAATCACTGCGTGACGACATCGATGCCATGGTCAAGGGAAAGTCCCGGTATCGGATGGGGCAGGATAAATGGCTGGATGTGATTTCCATGTTCCAGTCTGATGGCGCGCAGCGATCAGCATTCGATGGCGTGATGGTCTTGTCTGACCTTCCTCAGATAAACCCCCAGACTCGGAAGAGTCTCCTGGACATGTCCATTGGCATTGCGATTCTGTTTGATGACGGAAGTGAGATCTCGACGGTTATTGATCAACTGCCTGATTCAATGATTGAATACCTTGTCCCGGAACCTGTCAGTCAATCAGCAAGAGCAGATCTACTCTTCGAGATCGCGACGCTCTACAGCACTATGGGCAATCGGGCCGGAGCTGCCTGGTTGTATGAGGATGTGCTTGAGCATGATCCAACGAATGTCATGGCTCGTAACAACCTTGCGTATTACGAGATGGTTCGTGGACGGTTGGATTCAAGTACCATCAGGATGCTGGAAACGGCATGGCGTGATGCACCAGAGCACCCAGCCATCCTGGATAGTTATGGCTGGCTTCAATATGTCCAGGGACGGTTTGAAGATGATGATGAGGGGCCTGGTGCCATTTCTCTGCTTGAGCAGGCAAATGAACGATCTGGTCAACAGCCCAGCCCGGAAATCCTCGATCACCTGGGAGATGCCTATTACCGTGCGGGGCAGCCAGAGGCTGCTCGTGAGGCGTGGTCATCTGGGTTGGCGATCCTGCTGGATCCAGCTCATCGACAAAACCAGATCCGCATGCTTCAGGAATTGCAGGGCATGGTCTGGGGGCGTCGTATCCGCAAGGAGAGCGCCGTGTATGATCTGGAATTCGGTCCCCTGGCAATCAGCTTGGAGGCCAAGCTAGTGGCCCTGGATGCAGGGGAGCCATGCCCGGTTCAGCCCTTGGCTACCGTGGAAGAGAACTGACACGCATGGGGAGTTGATTGAGATGGCTGGTCATAGCAAATGGGCGAATATCAAACACCGCAAAGCACGGCAGGATGCCGTGAAGGGAAAGGCCTGGTCCAAATGCAGCCGGGCGATCATGGTTGCTGTCAAGAACGGTGGTCCTGATTCAGATACGAACCTTACCCTTCGTTACGCAATTCTCGACGCCAAGAGCGTCAACATGCCCAAGGACACGATCCTGAAAGCTATTGCCAAGGCCAGTGGTGAAGGGTCGGATGGGGCGGTCTTCCAGGAAATCCGTTACGAGGGCTACGGGGCCAATGGTGTTGCAATCATCGTGGACTGTCTGACTGACAACGTGCAGCGAACGGGCCCCGATCTGCGACATGCCTTTGAGAAGCATGGAGGCAATCTTGCGAAGCCTGGGGCTGTCGCCTTCAGTTTCCACACCAAGGGTGTCATTCTGCTGGAGTCATCAGCGGTTACCGAAGACCAGGTGATGGAGCTTGCCCTTGAAGCGGGCGCAGAGGATGTGAGTGAGAGTGATGCTGGATGGGAGATCACCAGTGAACCATCTGATTTCGTGACCATCCTCAAGGCGCTGGAAGAAGCCGCTGTCGAGCCCGTTTCAGCCGAGATCACGATGATCCCGGACCTCCAGGTCAAGTGTGATGCCAACACAGCTCGCAAGATCATGACGATGGTTGATATCTTCGAGGACCACGATGATGTCCAGAAGGTCTACACAAATGCCGACATCTCCGAAGAGATCATGGAATCTTTGGACAGTTGATCCTGGTGAGTAATTCCCGACATATTCAGCAGGACGTTGTCTTTCACGGCAATGTCCAGGGCGTGGGTTTTCGGTACACCACCCAGCAGATCGCTGGTCGGCATGAAATCACGGGTTGGGTCATGAACCGGCCGGATCGAACGGTGCAATGCGTAGTCGAAGGCGAGCCTGCCATTATCCGGGCATTCATTGCCGAGGTTCAGGAGGCCATGGCGGGTCACATTGCCGAAACACGGGAATGTCAGGCCATGGCTTCGGGGGTGTTCAGCGGTTTCGAGGTACGGTACGCCTGATGAAACAAATCATCTTCATGCTTCTGCCGGTACTTCTGTTGTGTGGCTGCTCCATGGAAGCCAGATTTCCAGGTTCCACGAATGACCAGGTCTGGACCGTCATGAAGGCAGTTGCCCAGCAACCTGACTACCAGACTGCTCATTACTCCAAGCGATGGACGATCATTGACAACTTCGTACATATCGACGACGAGCAGCATCTCATCGAGATCGATCGATCACTTGAGCGAATTCTTCAACGGCCCATGACCAAGCCGCTGCATGAGACTGCTTCCTGGGTCTTCACGGTTGAGCTCATCCCGGACGATCCTCCAGGGGTCATCATCCACAACCGTGGATTCAGCTTGCCGACCAAGTTCCAGTTCGAGGCTCAACGCTACTTCTCTGAAATGAGATCACTTCTGACTGGACCGATGGATCGCTCAATGCAGGAATCGCCACCTTCAGTCAATTGATGCCTCAAGGTTTGAAAGGCACCGTCGGCGGAGAAAGCATCTTGTCGACGATTGATTTGATGCGTTCCGGCGAGGATGCTGACGTGGTGGAATCCGATTCAGTTGGTTTCCGAGGTCCCATCCGATCAGTTTCAGTGTAGATCAAAGTCAGACTCGACTCGATCTGATCCAGATTGGAACGGTAGTCACCATCCAGTTGAGCGTAGAGATCACGAGCCTGGTTGAACTGTTGCTCGGCTTTAAGAAACTCACTTTCAGATTTGGTATCGAGGCCCACCATGAGGTGCACAGTGCCAATTTTAAATCGAAGATCAGCCACCATGGCCATGTTGATCGAGGGGGTGGCATCAAGCATCGCGACCAGTCGATTCATCAATTCCGATTTGGATTCTGGATGCTCGAATTGAATCGTGTAAGGAGTCATGCCCTCAAAGATGGTGTCTTTCAGAAGGGTGAATGCCTGCCTTGATTCCAGTAGCTGACCTTCGATCAATTCGGCTTGTTGAGTCAGTTGATCAGTTTGTTCATTCAATCGATTGTTTTGATACAAGAAATAAACAGTCCCGGCTATCAGCAGGTACATGACCAGGGAAATCGTTGCCACCGCTGCCCAGTTGCGACGAAGGAAGAGTTTCATTCGATACATGCTGCTTGATGGCGCGGACTCGACAGGGTGCTGAGACAGAAATCTCTTCAAGTCACTGGCCATCGCATCTGCCGATGAGTAGCGATCTTCTCGCCGAGGCGTCACAGCCGTGAATGCAATCCAGTCAACGCCATCACGCAGGCGTTTGACCAGTTTTCTCACCGTCAAGTCCATCTTGGAAACAAATGAGCGTTGTTCGGAAGGTGACACCTCAAGGAAACGATCGCTGGGGAGTTGTGGAGTTGTCTTTCTCAGGAACGTGCCGAGTTGCTGCATGGGCTTCTTCAACTGCTGTCTGTCAAAAGGTTCGCGGCCTGTCGAGAGTTTGTAGAGAAGAACACCTAGTGCATAAATATCTGAACGTACTTCGATCTGGTCTTCGTGGCCAAGGTACTGCTCCGGGCTCATGTAGGGTGGGGTGCCGCAACGAGTCGGTAGTGATTCAGAAGTCTGCTCATCGTGTTCAAGAAGTCTTGAGATCCCGAAATCAATGAGATGTGGTTGTGGTTGGCCACGTTCATCTGTCGTCACCAGGATGTTGTTCGGATTGAGATCCCGATGAATCACCATCTTGCCATGGGCATACTGAACGGCATCACAGATCTTGATCAGCAATTCCAGTCTTTGCTGCAGATCCAGTTTGTACTGATCACAATAGCTCGTGAGTGGCGAACCATCGATGTAGTCCATCGTGAACCAGGCCCTGCCACCAGGTGTAAAGCCTGACTGCCGCACTCGCGCGATTCCCGGATGCTGCATCATCGCCAGGGTTCGGCGTTCCTGGAGGAATTGTGCGTTGAATACCGGGGTGTCATGTGCGCGATGAAGGACTTTGAAAGCAACTTCGCAGTTGAGCTCGATATTCCTCGTAAGGTAAACGGTGCCCATGCCGCCTTCACCAAGTTTTCGAATGATGCGATGGCCAGCAACCACTTCATCGGCCTGCAATTCAGGCGCTTGTTCCTTGCTTGTTGCCTCTTCGGCGAACATGGTGGTATCGATGGCATCGACTTCCATGAGAAGCTCGATTTCCCGGCGGAGTTTGTCATCATCACCACAGCGTTCCTCAAGGAACGCGGCCAGTTCTGCCTGGGGCATCCGGAGCGCTTCCAGGTACAGATCCTTGGCTTGATGAAAACAGGTCATCGGTTTCGTCTCCTGCCCTGGTCTGAACAACGGGCTTCAGGTTCCAGGTCAAGTTCCTTTCGGATCCAGGCCCGAGCATGTCGCCATTCATCCCGGGCCGTGGTTTCACCCATCTGAAGATCCTCGGCGATCTGCCGGTAGGTATGGCCGAAGGCCCAACGTCTCCAGAATATCTCGAATTGTCTGTGATCATGTCCATGCAGGCGGTCCATGGCCTCGAAGATATCCTCGGCATCATCGGGAAATTCGCAGAGCGTCGAGAAGCTGCCTACGGCAACTTCAAGGGGTATGCGGTTCCGATCACCACCTCGCTTGAGGGCATCCCGCTTCCGGGCGTAATCGATGACGATCTGCCTCATGACTCGCCATGAGCATCCGAAGAAGTGCCTTCGATCATTCCAGTCAGGAACCACGTTTTCCGCGGTCCTCAGATACAGGTCACTGACGATGATCGAGGGTTGAAGGTCCGGTTGTTGTTTTTCTCGGGCCATGAGGACATGGGCCATCTGCCTCAACTCGGTGTAGACCGCGTCCCACAGGGCGTCCAAGGCCCTGGCATCGCCGGACTTGGCGTCATGGAGCAGTCGCGTGATATCACTGCCGGTGGTCAAAGCAGAGTCCTCAAGTCTACATGCGTCTTCGGCAAACCCCTTCGTGGAGAATTCCAATGAATTCGTCCCAAAGCGTAGGGTGTTACTTGGCATGGATCACGTGATGTGGATGAAAATTCCATCTTCCTTGGAAAACAAGGCAAGTTCCGCACATGCTTGTGCGTTTTCCGCATGAGAACCTGGAAGCCCGGTGGTGTATCACCGGGCAAGAATGCAGCAATTCAATTCTCGCTGTAAGTGCGTCTGTCCATCACCGGACAGCGAAGGCTGTCCTTTGCCCTGGCGTGTCTTGTCAGTCGAGAAATGGATTTAAAGGAGTGAGACGATGCCCAGGCTTACCGTAATCATTTTCAGTCTCTTCATTGGTTCAGCTGCTGTTGTTCAGGCTTATGGCCCACGTGCCTGGGTGGATCATGATGGTTGTGGATTCGTGAGCCAGCCAGCCAGTGCCGTACCTGACAGCGACGGCTTTGGATTCGACTGTCAAGGCATCAATATGTTCATTGATATTCCAAGAACTACCTTGGGAAAGACATGGTCAACACGTCCGGTTCAGTGGTCAACCAAGGATGGTGGCAATGGTCACTGGTACATGACGATTCGAGATATCACGACGAGTTCTGTTCCCTGGTCCGACGCCCGTGAGCGATGTGAAGCAATGGGTGGTTACCTGGTGACTCTGACCGAGGCGCGTGAGACCGCCTTTCTTGTCAGGTCGCTGGGCCATCTTCACCTCCGGGCGATCGGCCTGGGAACGTTTGGTTGGATCGGGGTCATGCAGGAAACCGATGATCGTTGGTCCTGGGTGAATGGTGAGCCCTGGGGATACACCAATTGGCAGTGCAACAGCGTTCATCCAGTTCCATCAGGCAACAATCCATACGTGGTGATGTGTGGATTGCATCGGCGAAGCAACGAGGCCATGGGGTCCTGGCGTGATCGCGGTGGGGCAGTGGGTCGCTTCCCAATGATGAATTGCTGGACCATCGAGTGGTCTGCAGATCATAACGATGATGGCATTGTCGACTTTGGCCAGATCCTCGAGGGCACCTTGGCGGATGTCGACGGAAACGGCATTCCAGACTGTCATGAATCAGGTGATCATTGCATGCCCGGTAAGCCCGACGTCAATGGGGATGGCCTGGTGGATCTACACGATTTTCATGTCGTCATTGATGGAATGGGAAGTTGGAAGCAGGGTGATGCAGACGTGAACTGTGATGGTCGCATCGATGCTGATGACATCCTGGGCGTCCTGCTCAAACTGGGTACGTATCAGTGAGTTCATATCTCTAGCGAAATACATACGAGCACCATCAGGGAGATGGTAGAGCCGGTCCGTGCGTGTCGCGGGCCGGCTTGTCATATGAGGGCCAGAACTCATGGAATGGCTCGTCTAAGGCAAAGCTTCAACTCATTTTATAATTAGTTGAATTTACAGCTCAATATTCAGAGAGCATACATGACTCAACCTGATCAAATTACCGCATTTAATGATCTTGGAACAGAAACAAGAAAGTACGCTTGAACTCAATCGATTGAAACCAATTCAGTTCACTGAATTCGTCAAGTAATGAGTTAACAGATTTGTGGGGAGGTGCGATTAGGAGTCATGCACCATGCTTTCCAGATTTGCCACGAAGTTGATCTCACCAGTCATCTTGATCTTTGGGCTGCTATCAATAACCTCATCCGCTATTCATGCTGAGCCTCCAACTCAAAATTACATTGTGGATCACGATTTTGAGGGCGTAGACCCGGGATCAATTGAAGAGTGGGAAGGTTGGTGGAAGGTCATGCAGAAAGACGAAATCGACGAACAGTTGTGTGAGCCGGTTGATTGTCAAGAGCGTCTCGAAACTGTGCGTCGCGGGACGACTGGGCAGCATGTTCTGGAACTACCAGGCTTGGAGCATTGTTGTTACGCGGACGGTGGTTTCTCGTATGAAGCTTGGCCATGCGATCTTATCGTAAACAACGACCGACTATGGCCTTGGTTTACTTACTCTGGGCAGTGGGGAGGAGAGACAGAGGGTCCATTCACAGATACACAGCCGACGGCCTTTCAGCTCGTTGAACTGAGCGGAAACAGTTGTATAGGAACTCAACTCACGCTTCGCTTCGACTACATTGCCCCAGCGTCACCACTGGATGGATATGTTTATGTGTTACACACAGGAATCATGACACACAGGGCGGGTGATCCGGAGGATGATTGGCAGTATCCCGGCTCAGTTGCGATTCCAGCATCAGCCAACTGGCGTACTGCTGAAGTTTCAATCGATCGAGAAGATGATTGGGATGCTGCGGTTGTATTTTTTCGGTATCGGTACGTGCCCTGCTCTTATACGGATATCTACAAGGATGAGCCAAGTCCTGCCTACTGCATTTGTCGTTGCGATAAAGCCTGCAGCCAAAGTGGATTTGATGCTTGTCATTTGGCTGAGGTCACTGGTGTTCTTGTCGATGATGTCTATCTTTTTGAAGCCAGTACACCGACTGAATTAGCGACGCTTGACTATCCCTATGTGGAATTGGTCCCAGGAGGACTCGGAGGACCCGGTGAATTTTTCCCTGATCCAAGGATTGAAGCCTACCGACCGGGTGGCCAGGATGAAATCATTGAACGTCTGACGGATGTGGAAGAGCCGGTCAAGCGACTTGAAAGCGAGTCATTCATGGAACTCGTGGGCACACCTCAAATAGAGGTGTGTGCAGCATCATGTACATCTGCTCCGCCACCTGATAATCCCTGTTCTGGAAACATCGTGAGCGAAGACAGGCCTTACGAGCCTTCCAGTCAGCTGGATAGTTACTGTGCGGCTGACTTCAATAACGATGGATGGGTAAACGGACAGGATTTGACAACACTGCTTGGTGATTGGGGCCAGGCAGAGTCGATTGCAGATATCAACTGCGATGGCAACGTTAATGGTTTAGACCTGTCGGTCCTGTTGGGTTACTGGGGTGCTTGCAATCCGACCGCAGGTCTGATTGCGCCTCCAAACTTGTAGATGATGCGTGCGTTGAGGGATTGAACGGCGTTCAGAAATCTGATGGACTTGAAGAGTCACCCCTTACGTATTGGGAACAAGGAAGAAAGTGACAAAGTCGATGGCGAGTAAATGTAGATCTTTAGTGGTGATCGGACTTGTGACGGCATTGGCAACGGTTGTGCAGGCTGAACGCCCGTCGTACGTTTATGTTGATCTCGGTATCAACCCGGATCGTGGTGGTGAACCGAACAACCTGGATGGGCCAGATGGAACAATGATCCCGTTTGAAACGGCTTCCTGGTCAAGCCCTCATCAGTTCAATTTCGTTCCATACAAGAATGTCCTGTTCCGATTGAATGACTCTGGGCGCGTTGTTGGATGGGTCAGTCGCAATACTGATGGAGGCAATGTTCCAGTTGCCGCCACCTGGAATGTGACGGATCGAAATACGTTGGCAACGGAATTTGTGCAACTGGAAACTCCCAATGGCTACTACGGCCCGCATTCATGGGCAACAGGTGTCAGCAACAATGATGTCATTGTCGGATTGCGTTCCAACGTGTGGGGAACAGGCCAGGAACACACATTTGCGACCGTATGGGAACAAGAAAAACTGGGATGGGCGGGAATCCAGCTCCCTCTCGATCAGCCCGGTGATGGTCATTCAGGTGCCTTTGATGTCATTGATACGCCCACGGGTTACAGCATCTGCGGCGGTGTGAGTAGATATGAATGTGAAGCATCAATATTGGGCCTCAGGGCATTTCGTTACCGCAGCGAGTTACCTGAAATCGACGTGATAACCGGTAGTAATCCGTTGCGTTCTAGACACGAAGACGAGGGGGATACCCGTGACATCATCGAGCAACTTGCTTTTTCCTTCCTGGAAACGAATGATGATGGCCAGGCTGTAGGACGCGGTGACGTACCTCATTCGTTGGAAGAAGCGGAGTGCGATAATACAGATGTGTTACCCCCTTCGTGCTGCTGGTCCAATCGTGACTGGCCGACACTATTTGACTTCGGTGCCAATGCCCACGGTGAGCTTTCAACAGAGCGTGAAAGTCTTCAGGAACTTTGTGGCACAGAGGGTGACAATTGGCTGTGGGACAACTCAGCCGCCGAACGAGACACGTTGGGATCAAGCAGTGTCGGTTTTATGACCGATCGACTCTCATCAAGCCGCTGTGCCACACGGGCGACTTTTCGGGCGGCGCCATCACAAGACTATGTCAAGCTGCCGATCACGGCGGTTGGCAATGAAAACAGCACATGCCTGTGGAACTCAAGTGCAGCTAACAGCAACTACCTTGGACTGGGCATTGGTACCAGTGAGGGATTGACCCGAATTCAAGTGGCTGGGTATCGGTCTCCTCGAGAAAGTAATTGCCGACGCGCCATGCTCTGGGAACGGGATGTGTTCGGAGGGGGGGAGTGGTCTGCCATCGACATCCAGAGTCAGTTTTCCATCGATTTGTCAGGACTAAGTCGAACGCTGGATCCTTGCTCACTGCAATTGAATTCGGCTCATGATGTCAATCGTCAGGGGTGGATCGTGGGTATTGCGACTGTCGGTGAGCGTGATTCGATAGTTTCACATCGTCGACCGTTCCTGTTGATTCCAACCGAACCACAGACGTGTTTCGGTGATCTGAATGATGATGGTGTGGTGAACGGAGCGGACATGGGGCTTCTGTTTGTAGCCTGGGGCGAATGTCCTGAAACCGGTGATTGTGCGGCCGACTGGAGCTGTGAAGCAGATCTCAACTTTGATGGTTGGGTCGATGCAGCAGACCTGGGCATGATCTTGTCGTGCTGGGGTACGTTCTCAGGTTGAGTATCAACAGACGAACTCAACCTCCGGGGCCAGTTTGATGGCTTTGGTGAAGATCTGCTTGGCGAGGTTGTAGTTCATGG
>JAQWTL010000046.1 GCA_029242715.1 Phycisphaerales bacterium | reverse complement strand
AGTACCAGGCTCAACTCGATGCCATTCAGGCTGAGCCTGCGGGCACCAACCAGCCACCAGTCCCCTGAGTTTGAATTCAGTTCTCTTCCGTCAAGACGCTTGGGAGCCAGTTCTCGATGACCACGATGTGGTTGGGGGGGGCGTCGTTCAGGCCGGCTTCGATGACGTAGGCATTTCCTCTGTTATCCAATGTGGACAAGAGTGCTGTCTTTGAGAGCACAAGTGGATAGGGTTTGGGTTCGCCAATCAGAAGTTCACCATTGGCTTCGAGGCCAACGGTCGATTCCCAGACGTCCCAATCACTGTCCCAGTAGATGAGTGACAGGGTGCCATCGGAGTGTTCCATCCAGCGGTACATACCCACTGGTATGTCAGAGACTCGAATCGTGGCCTTCGTATCGGGGTTATAGAGATATAGTTCAGGGGTGCCAGTTTCGATTGTCTTGAAGGAAACAAGTGAACCATCTGGTGACCACAATCCCTCACTTGCGCCTCCTGCTCGCGAAAGAAATTCTGTCACCTTTCCAGTTTCGACATCAAATTCAATGAGATGACGTTGGCTGTTGGCCTGGTTGGGATTAGGTCGATCTCCCAGGATGCGTGTGTTGTCCAGGTTGAAGCAGCGCATGTGCACTTGATCTTCGCGTTTAAATTTGTTGAGGATGTGACTGGGACGAGCGCCATCGGTTGGAACAACCATGTAGGCAAACTCGATACCATCAGAAGTTGTCTCGATCTGAACACAACCCAGGGTGCTCCCGTCGTAGCTGAGCATCGGGTAGCAATAATCGGCATCCGTTCTGGCCATGATCTGTCGCATACGTGGCGGGTCAAACGTTCCGCCCCAAATTTCCCACATCCCATCCTCTCGAATGATCGTTGTGCAAATTTGTGAGCCATCACCGGAAACGGAAAGACTGTTATGGAATGATGCATCGCGCAGCCCTGACGGTTGGATCCCGTCTGGCGTATTCAGGAGCAACCGTCGTTTGCCGCCCTTGATGCCGCCGGGTTTGAGGACGAGCGTGCCGTTATCCGTGATGTTGAAACTGCCGTGAGTTCCGTAGTCGCTGTGGAGGCCTTCCATAACAGGATGGCCAGCATCCAGGAGTTCATGGGTCTCCGGGTTGAAGGGGGCCATGTAGAGGGAGTCACCTCGGCTGAAGAAGAGGTGGTTCTCAATGACCTGTGCGAATCCAGCGCGTTCTACAAGAACCTCAAGTTTCCCAGTGCTCAGGGAGACAGTGGCGATATTGATACTGAATCCTTCACTGTTGTAGAGCGACACGTACATCAGGACATGATCGTCATCAAACTTGCCAATCAGTCCATCTAAGCGAAGTTCGTTGCTGTCGAGCTTGATGGGAATGGTCTTTTTGAGATCGCCGGTCCGGGCATCAAGGAGCACAATCTGGTGCTGGCCATTTTCATCGGCAGCTTCGACGATGATTGTTTCATCATCGAACCAGACCACACCTCGCTTGGCGGGGAACATGGCAAATCCGCCTACAGCATTCTGGGCATTGGGGACTCTTGCCAGTTCGATCGGCGCTGCGGTCGAATCAATCAGCCCTCTGTAGATATGGCCTTTGGTGTTGAGGACGAAGGACTCGCCGTCAGGTGAGAAGGTATATCCAGTGAGTTCCGTGAAATGGTGGATCTCGCGGAGTTGGGCCGAATCGCGTGGTCGGACGTAGAGACGCCAATCCAGATTTGGCTTTCCACCTTTGCGATCGGGGTTCATTTCCTCGAAGCAGACCACCCTGAGGTAATCATCATCTGCCGATGAGGAAAATGCATCGAGCTTGAGCTTGTCCGGGATACTCACGGATCGATGGCTCAGCGGTGCAATGGCGATCGCGTCGGAAGGCGATGATGAAGAGCGGTCAAACAAATAGAGCCAAGCGAACGTGATCGCAGCGATTATTACGACGATGATCGTCGATGTGGGCACGCGCCAGGAGTACGTTCTGCCAGCGAGGGTGGAGGCTTCCGTGTGCTCCTCGTGCTCGAAATCACGCAGTTCGATCAATTCCAGTCGGGCATCGCCGATGTCACGGAGGCGGTCCTTTTTATCCTTGGCAAGGCATCGCCGCAGCAGCGTCTTGAGCCTGCTCGGTGTGTCGGTTGGGAGTTGCTCCCAGGCGGGGTCCTTGTGCAATGTTCGACCGATGGCGTCGACGGCGGATTCTGAGGCGAAGGGAGCATCGCCTGTGAGCATTTCAAACAGGATGCACCCGAAGGAGAAGATGTCAGTCTGCTTATCCACCTCATGGCCGCAGGCCTGTTCCGGGGAGAGGTATCCGATGGTCCCCATCATCATGCCGGGCCTGGTGGAGGATTGATCCTGGCTTGCCCGTGAGAGATTTAATACGGTCGCAGCATCCGGTGAGGGCTGTTGACTGGAGGCATCCTCGGTCGCCTCTTCATCTTCGATGGCCTTGGCGAGTCCGAAGTCCAGGACCTTGACGTTGCCCTTGGCATCGAACTTCACGTTCTGTGGTTTGATATCCCGATGGATGACCCCTTCCTGGTGCGCGTATTCGATGGCTTCTGCGATCTGGATCGCGATTGGCAGCATCTGTTTCCAGGGAACGGGGCGACGCCTGATGATTTCAGCCAGGGTGTCTCCGGAGACGTACTCCAGAACCACGTACGGCCGAGAGTCTTCGTTATCGACTTCATAGATGGCAGCAATATTGGGGTGGTTGAGCGAAGCCAGGAGCTTACCTTCGCGTTGGAACCGGGCCATACGCTTGGTATTGAAGACCATTGAATCAGGGAGGACCTTGATGGCAACATCTCGGTCGAGAGATTCATCAAGAGCGTGGTAGACGATTCCCATCCCGCCACGTCCGGCCTCTCCGATGATTGCATATTTGCCTATTCGATCTGCGGCCACAAAAAGCTCCAGGAACTAAGGTAGATCTATGCTGGCAGGGTACCTGAGAGAAGAGAAGCCATCCACCATGGGGCATCCTGGGCATGGGACTCGCCATTATCAATTCAGATCACATTGAAAGCGGTACGGCTCCAGTGATTGGTGTCGAGAGACTAGAGGGATGTGAGTAATCGAATGATTGCTTCCTGATCTTCTTGCAGCGTGTCACGTTTGCGGTTTCTCCGGTAGCCAACAGTACTTGGGCGGGGCCTTCGCCAGCTTCAATAGTGCGATGTATCATATGCAGCAAGATGTGGTACTTATGAAGGTAGTGGAATGAACAGGATTTTATTCACATGTCTTTTGCTCGTTGCAGCAGTGGCTCTGCCATGTTGTACAACTGGCCAAAGCAATGAAAACAACTTCGCACGATCAGCTCGGCTGACCAGCCAGGGTGCCAATGATCCACAAGAACGACTTCGCGATGAACTCGGAGAGTTCATGGTGTATTTCGAGCGAACAATCACAAGGCTTAAAAACAATGCCATCAGGGAAGCCGATGGCAATGAAGAACAGCTCTATCTGACTCGCACCACAGTAGATCTCATAGAGCGAATGTTTACGAAGGCGTATTCAAGGCCAAACCCATACACGGCCCTTGTTGAGCTCTGGTATGACGCGTATCGATTGAATGCCTGGAGATGGGAATATGAAAAACGTGACCTGCTCCTGCTGAGGTCAACAGGCATCACCAATATTCTGAATAGAATTCGTGAGATTGCACGGCGGTGGACTCGGCCTGAAACATTCGATCTTCTGGATGACAAGATCAGGGATAGGGCAAGATCGGATGAAGAGAAAGAAGCCTTCATTGATCCTAAAAATATGCGCGTTTCCAAATCGCCTGTGCTTGTCAATGAAACCCAGACGAATGGCGTGGTGAGTGTGCTTGGGCTGCCATTGGCTCCATTTGCAGCAGCAGACAGCATCTCTCGAACGGCGGCTGAAATGGGTGTGGAGGCACGAAGAATTGCAGACCGTGTTGATCGTCTGCCAAGTGATCTGGGGCACCAGGCTGAACTGATTGTTCTTGAGGTCCTTTCGAGTCCCCAAATCACTTCAGTACTTCAAGATCTGGAACAACTGAGTGTCAATTTCGCAAGGATCTCCACAGAAGTCGAGAAACTTGAAGGCATGGTTGATCGGCTGCCCACGCGTGTTCGAGAAGAATCACAGATTCTGCTGGAGTCCCTTGATGGACGATCAGAAGAATTGATTGCCATCAATGAGTCCCTGAAGGAAACATTCGAGAGTGGGGGTCAGACACTTGACAGCCTTTCAGAGGCGAGTGTCTCTTTGAATGAACTCACCATTCAGGTAGAACAGACAACTCTTGTCCTGGATGAGATCTTCGGTTTCTCTGATGCCGTTGAATCTGAGCCAGTTGAAACAGAAGACATGCTTCTTGAGCTGAGAGCGACTGTAGATGCCATTGCTGAAACATCCCGTTCGCTACATGATCTCATCGCTTCACCAGAGCTGGAAAGCGTCATAGATCGGGTGGACTTGACGATACAGAATGCAGCGAAGGAAGCAGATAAGACAGCAAGCCTTGTAGTGAATCTATTGACATGGCGACTTGTGCTCTTGCTCATCATCGCATTTGTTCTTGGTGCACTGCTTGTACTGATCATCGCATGGCAGAAACGTAAACTGAGTTTGCGGCAATAAATCTGTAATCAAGCTTTGTGGCAGATGTGTTCTCGATTCATTGATTTGATTCTGGGTATGATGAATCAATGACCAATCGGTGCCATGATTCATCTTTTCCACTATGGCTGACCAGCCCTTCGTTTGCGCCTTGGCTTAAAACGGTTCGTGAAACAGCATTTTGGTTCATTGTTCTGATGATCCTGGCTCAGTGCCTGCTGTCCACTTTCATGAACCTGGTGGTGGGGCCAACAGGTTTTTTACAGTCAATTCACATCGCGACGGATGGCTGGATCAACGCTACGTTCCTGGCCTACCTGCCGGTCTATCTGGTATTGGGTTTTCTGGCTTGGAAGATTGGCCGACTGCGTTGGAATGACTTTGGAATGTCTTGGTCCAAGTTGGCGTGGGGGGTGCTCTGGACATTGATTGCCTGGGGCATTACGCAGTTGACGCCGTTCTTTTTGTCCGACATTGAGAATGTGATTCGGCCCGAATGGTCAGGTCATGCTCCGGCCTATTTATGTGATTTTATTGAGGGGCAATTCATTGCTAACGCGATGCAGGAAGAGCTGTTCTTCCGAGTATTCCTGATCTCACAAGTCACCTTGCTGCTGCGGCGGACATTCAACTGCAACTGGATTTTGGCCTTGATAGGCTCAGTTCTTGTTGCAGGTGTAATCTTCAGTATTTGCCATATTCCCAATCGCATTGCTGGGGATGATTATGGTTCGATTACAGAAGCACTGTCTAATCAGCTGCATCTCCTTCTGATGGCGATCTATTTTACGATGCTGTTTCTCCTGACCAACAACATCTTCATCGCCGTGGGAATCCATGCTCTGGTCAACTCCTCGCCTGACATATTGACGGGTACGGACTTTGACTTTGCTGCAGTACTCATTCTGCTGATCTTCATCATCAGGGCGCTCTGGCGATGGTGGACGCGGGTATAGGTCATGGGTGCTCTTGGCGACGTGGGCTGAACCTTCTTTCTATTCCTGATACATGGAATCCTTACAGAACAGCATGACAGCCGAACATTCAAAACCAGATCTCTCCGAACCAGAGAATCAGGGCCAAGAAGCTGAAACACAATTGCCCTGTGAAGCAACGGCTGACAGCATTTTGCCCGGTGAAGGGCACTCGTCCATTCAAATGCCAGATCGTATTGGCCCCTACAAGATCAGTGCGATCATTGGCCAGGGCGGTATGGGTACTGTCTATAAGGCGATGCAGGAATCGCCTCGCAGGGCAGTAGCGCTCAAGGTCGTCAAGCGGGGAGTTGTCTCTCGCAGTGCTCGAAAACGATTCGAGTATGAGGCTCAGACTCTCGGTCGCCTTCGCCATGAGAACATTGCACAGATCTATGAAGCGGGAACGCATGAGAGTGATGGGGGTAGTCAGCCGTACTTCGCCATGGAGTACATTCCCAATGCCAGGTCTATCACAGAATATGCACAGGAAAAGAACCTGGGAACCAGGGAACGTCTTGCTTTGTTTTCCAAGGTATGTGAGGCCCTTCAGCATGGGCATCAAAAAGGAATCATTCATCGCGATTTGAAACCCGGAAACATTCTTGTGACTGGTAATGGCGTGCCCAAAGTGATTGACTTTGGTGTTGCCAGAAGTACTGATTCGGATATGGCGTTTACTACGCTTCGAACAGAGGTTGGGCAACTCATCGGTACTTTGCAGTACATGAGCCCTGAACAATGCGAAGCTGATCCTGCAGACATTGATACCCGAAGTGATGTCTATGCCCTGGGCATGGTTTTGTATGAGCTCCTGACGGATACCCCGGCTTATGACCTTAAAAATGCGGCCATTCATGAGGCCGTGCGTGTCATACGAGAAGAGGAGCCGACCAGGCTTTCCTCTGTCAATCGAAGTCTGCGAGGTGATATCGAGACGATGACTTTCAAGGCGCTTCAAAAGAACCGCGACTTTCGTTATCAGAGCGCTACTGAACTGGGCCAGGACATAGCTCGTTACCTTCGCGATGAACCGATTGCTGCCAGGCCACTTGGAGCCATTGGAATCATGCGCCGTTCGATACGTAAGCACAAAGTGGTTGCCACATCTGCTGCCATCATCTTGATGGTTCTTGTTGCTTCTGGAATCACCATCATGATCTACGCAACGGAACAGGCTCGGCAAAAGCGAGAGGCAGCCATGATGGAGCAGTCCAGTGCACAGCTTTTGAAGATGGCGGGGTATCTGACGGATGAAGTCGGGGTTGGGCCTCGTTCGACTCCCGAGCAGAGGGAAAAAGTAGCCATTATCAACAGCCTTGACTACAAGGTTGAGCAATTGTTCCTTGGTATCCTGAAAACGACGCAGGAAACCCTCGGAACGGACCATCCTCACACGATGGAAGCCTCTGCGAATCTGGCTTACCTGTATTCGACAAGGGATCAATTTGACAAGGCATTCAGGTATTACCAGGCAACACTTGACATTAGTCGTCGCATCCTGGGTGAAGAGCATCCTGAAACAATCAATCGCATAGCCTCGATTGGATCGTTCTTTTATCAACAGGCTCGTTACAACGAAGCCGAGGAGTACCTGACAGAAGCAATCCAGATTGCTCGTGGACTTCAGAGTGATCAGTATTCCCGGACATGGGAAATTGTTCGTCTTATGGGGTGGGTCTTGCGTTCGCAGCAGAGATACGAAGAAGCAATGCCGTATTTTCTGGAGTCACTTGACGCCAGTCGCCAGAAGTTGGGTGAGGATGATGTTGATGTAATCAGGTTGAAAGAAGATGTTGGTGATCTCTTTCAGTTGCAAGGTCAGTATTCACAGGCTCAATCATATTTGGACGGCGCCCTGAATGATCATCGTCGGTTACATGGGAGGGATTCCCATTACTACATCAGCGTGCTAGAAAAATTAACATGGCTCTATGCTCAGTGGCATGAAGCTGAACCGGAAGCGGGGCATGATGGTGCTGCGTCAATGTATCAATCTGAGTTGAACGGTCTCAATCCTTGAACAAACAGGCGCCCTCACTCGTGCCTGCTTCATCATTTTCTTGATCAACAGAATTAATGATGGGGTAGCATGCCATCCTTGCATCTAAAGGGTTTGTGCTTCTCAAGGAGGATTCACGTGTCAGTCAACATTGAGATCCAGGATTGTGTCAACAAGTACTACGAAAGCCTGCTAGCTTCTGATGCCAGCGGAATTCGATCGGTTTTTCATCCCAATTCACGGATTACGGGCTATCTCCCTGATGGGCTGCACGAGATGACTCTCGACGAATTTGCTGGATTTGTCGAGTCTCAGCAGCCCTCGCCCAATGAAGCTGGTGCCGATCGGATGCTTGAAATCCTCACATGTGAGATCGCGGGGGAAACCGCAGGCGTCAGAATTCGTGAGTCTTATCTTGGAATGATCTTCATCGACACTTTTTCAATGCTGAAGATCGAGGGCCGATGGTTGATCTACAACAAGCTCTTTCACGTTGAGCAGTGATTCCATACGGTATTGATGTTCTTCGCCGCTCAAAAGTTGCGCAGTTCAGCAAGTCCTGCACGTCACATGACGATCCGATAGATGGGCCTCAGGCTCGTAGCTTGCAGCGAAGATTTCCATACCCAGGTGGTCATGCGATGAAAGCAGTCTCGGTGAAGATCAGATGGCATCATGACAGGGCCCATGCATCAAGGGCAAGGGCCGAAGCAGGGGTTGTCTTTCAAGGGGAATGAAGCGATTCACGCACACGACGAACACAAGCCAGAGAGCGTCAGATCGTGATGTTCCAGTTTGAAACCATTGGGAATGATTTTGTTCAATCCACCGGGGCATCCGTGGACGTCAAAGTAGCGGTCGCACGCGGTGCAATGGAAGTGGTGGTGGTGCTTCGAGGCGACACTGGCGAGTTCGTACCGGTCGCTGTCTCCTGGTACTAAAACGCGTGCAATTTCCCCTTCCTCCTCGAGGCGACGAACCGCTCGGTAGACCGTTCGCAGACCAAGAGTCCCGACATCTCTGGTCGCAAGTTCATGCAACTCTTCAATTGAGAGTGGTCGCTCAGCTGTTTGGAAAGCTGTTCGGATGGCCTCAAGTTGCTTGGTTTGACGGTGGGCAGTCATGGCATGAGCTTATCGTGGAATGAGTGTCGGTTCGGGTTCACCATCGGTTATTGACAATAAATTGTCAATAACTATTGACAATCAACTGTCAATAAGGATACTGTGCCAAATCTCAATGCGAGATATCAGGGCCTCAGGCCCCTATTTGGAGTGATCAGATGTCCTTGAAGAATACGAATCAGACGGAGCCCATTGGCTACGTTGGAATCGCCAGCTCCAATCGGTTCTCACATCGTGGCTTCACGCTCCTTGAATTGATGATTGTGATTGTGGTCCTGGGGTTGTTGGCCAGCTTGCTGATT
Organism: Phycisphaerales bacterium; assembly: GCA_029242715.1. GTDB lineage: Bacteria > Planctomycetota > Phycisphaerae > Phycisphaerales > SM1A02 > UBA1668. The sequence continues at coordinate 18,953 of JAQWTL010000046.1, read as the reverse complement.
CCTGCAATTCAGGGAATGTCAAGGCGATCCCTCGTCACGGCTGACATGGCGAATCTTCGTTCTCTGCAAATGGCTCATTATCAGTATGCAGTCGCATCAGAGGGGCAATTTGCTGATGCGGGCCTTGCTCATGGCGGACTCGCAAACGAAAAGATTGCCTGGTTGAATCTGATCGGAGAATACGTAGAGATTGATGACGTGGTTCGATCACCACTGGACATGAGTCTGCACTGGGATGTTCCTATTGAAGGCACGACGGATCGATTTCGTCGGACCAGTTACGGTTGGAATAACTACCTGTCCCGAACCAAATCGCCAGATGCGGCGATTGATCCAAAGAGCGCTACGGATCGCTTGAGTCGAGTATCAAGCCCGGCTAACACCGTGCACTTTTTGCACATGGTTGCAACGGGATCCTTCGCCGGGGCAGATCATGTCCATGTCGAAAACTGGTGGATTGGTGATTCTCATCCCTTTGCACCACCCATTCTCGCTGCGAACCACGTTGAAACCAACATCGTCTCCGGTGAGGCGAAAAGTAATAATGCTAAAGCCAATTATGGCTTTGTAGACGGTTCAGTTAAGACGCTGCACTTTAGCGACGTATTTCTTCGTCCAGATAACAACTTATTTGATCCGAAGATTGCTGGGCAGCGATTGTTTTAATCCGCGAATTGAGGAGAAGATTGCATGTCAATTTTACAAAGCAAAATTAGGGCACGAAGCTCTAAAACACATTCCCCTGTTTGGGCTTGTCTTGCTGTAGTCGCTACAGTTGGGCTGGCATCATCGGTAATGGCTGGTGGGGATGATGATCATGACGGGCATGAAGGCGATATCTACATTGGTATCGAGAACGGTGCTCTCTTTACTGGACTGATTGGAAGTCATGATGACCATGATGATGACCATGATGATGACCATGAAGGTGAATTTCCAGAGGAGCGAGTCTTCGCTGCAGAGATGGGTGAGCTTGGTATCCCTGGATTCACTTCAGATCCAGGATGGGAAGCATTCCCGGATACATTCGATGCCGATACGTGGCTGGGATGGAACGCGATGCATGGTCTGGGCCGCTGGAATGGCTCTGGATTCGATGAGTCACTTCCAGAAATACTGACGATCAGTTACGGCTCAAATGGTCCATCCTTTGACGTGGGTGACGCCGCTGCAAATGGATTTGAGTTGGCATGCGCTGCTGATGGTAGTTTTCACCTCCACCTGAATTTCCTTCTCTCCAATGACACAGGAGGTCTTGCTGAATCCGGTGTTTATCTGCTCGAGTTGGAGATGTATGCCCTGAATCAGGATCTGGAGTCATCCGAACCATTCTGGATCGTCTTCAACAACGAGGGGATTGAAGAGGATCACGAGGCTGCCATCGAGTGGGTCGAAGAGAACCTGGCTGAAGAGGAGCACTGTGATGCAGACCTTGATGGCGACCATGACATTGACGTCGAGGATCTTCTGAGCCTGATCGAAGATTGGGGTTGTGAAGGCGAATCCTGTGCAGGTGATGTCAATGACAACGGTATCACCGATATCGAAGATCTTCTGGATTTGATTGCGGACTTCGGTGGCGAATGCCACTGATTAGTTGGGTTTCTTATCCGTCTAGCTTGAAATTTTAAGATGTCATGCTCATTGGAGAACAATTCATGACTACATGCTGTCCGCTCTGCAATTCAGGAAATCAATTGTCGTTTGAGACTGCTGCCGTGTGCATGGAATGTGCAACTGTGGCTACCCCGATGTTCACTTTGCCCCTGGGTTTGATGGTGGCTGGTCTGGCCGTGACTTTCCTGAGTTGGAAGGCCATTCAAAAACTTGGAAAGTGCAATCAACTTACTAGGACAAATGGTTTGAAACGAATGCTTCCCGTCTGACTTTTTCCCCTAGATAGGAAGATCACATTCGTGACAGCAGCCCTCTGCATCAGCAGGGGGTTGTTTTTAATCTGGTAATTCGATGTAAATGGCTCAGGAGCAGATCAACTGGTGTCTTGATCCGTCAACTGGGGCTGGCGATACCAGCCTTGTGAAGTGGCCAGGAGCAGGCTTGGCCATTGAGTTAAAAGTGCTGTTTCAGGTGCGTCAGGAGCTTTTTTTGCAGTTGAGTAGAAAAATCAAGCGTACTACGCGAAACCCCCGAGCCGGCGTCGTTCTAGAGGTGGAAACTGTCGTCAGGTTCTGGGGGAATCCACTGAATGAAACGCGAATACAAGGAATCTCGATCATGAATCACTCACTTACCAGAACCGCACTTTCGATCTGCTTGCTGGCTGTTCTGACGGTCATTCCGTCTCAAAGCACATTTGCCAGTATCAGCACCGCTGAGAGTGAATCATCAGAAGCAATTGAACAAGACAAGTCAATATTGTTCTCATTCGCTGGTGGTACCGCATCTGAACTCTTTGCTCAATTGGCAAAGAAGTTTCCAGACTTCCCGGTCATCCTTGGTCAGAAAGCTCAATACTTCGAGATTTCCGGTTTTGTCGCTCGGATCAGCAAGCCGGGCACGATCGTTGAACTGGTTTGTGATACCACAGGGAAGGCAGTCATTCCAGTTTCAAATGGAGATTCAAAGAGAGATGCCAAGTCGATTCCGGGTGAACTTCTATATCGAAATGTCAACAGTGAACTTGTTCATATCACCTTCATGGAGTCCTGGGGTGGGCAGCAGATAATCCCGACTCTTTTCGTTGAAGTCTTTTCGATTCAGGAACTGCTGACCAGTGGCATGGACGTCGAGGAAATCTTCGGGACTGTTGAAGCAGGGATAGAGCTCAAGGGTGACAGCTTGGGAACTTCGGTCCGTATCCACTTGGAAACAGGTGTTCTCTTTGTCAAAGGCCCCAAGTCCGTCAATAGCATGGTCGGTCAGACCATCGAAGCTCTGAACAAGAGTGCCCAATGGCGTGTTTCTGCTTCGGCGATCGAGGCTAAAGAGGGTCGAATGAAGTCAGAGGCTCTTGACTACCTTGATGAGGCCAACAAGGAAGCCATGAATCAGGGCATGAGGAAATTAGAAGATCTCAAGAAACGAGAGAAAGCCCTCAGGGAGCGGGATCGCCAGCGTGAACTGGAGAAGGATGCCGCACTGGAAAAGGAAATTGAAGAAAACGAGGATGAGTAATTGATGGATTGCCCGGTTATATATGAGATGTCGAGTAGGTTTGAGAGGCCATGCGAGTTATGCGCGAGCAGAACCAATCAACAACCAGGCAAATCACTACCGCGATCGCCTCAGGTTCTACCGAGGCGTTCGCAACGTTTTACGAGTTGTGGTTCGACCGCTGTCTGGAGTCAACCATGAGGATGACCGGATTTGATGAGGCTACGGCATTAGATGTCGTTCAGGACACAATGATGAAAGTGGCTACCCAACTGCCTCGATTCGATGAGGAAGGGCAGCTTCGAGCGTGGCTTGACCGTGTGCTGCTCAATGCCTCACGAGATCGAATTCGTGCAGAGGCACGTCGACGAAAGCGTGAACAGCGACCAGTCCGAACGGAACTTGAGCGAATGCCTCATGAGCAACTCGAGGAACTCGACAGGCACCTGGGCACTCTTGACGAACAGCAGCGATCGATTCTACGTCTACGCTTCAGTCTTGGTTGGAGTCTGCAGAAGATTGGAAATGCTCTGAGGCTTGGTGGGCCAGGATCCGTCGATGGTCGAATTCGAAGGGCCCTCGAAAAATTGCGAAGCGAGTATCAGGCAGAGGAGATTGACCATGACCAACGAGCGTAATGAACTCTCATCCGCCGGTGCACGCCGGCGAGAGCAGATGCTCCCTTTGCTTCAGGACGCGATGAGGGATCAAGTCCGGCGAAAACGGCAACGCAAGATAGTGGCTGGTTCTCTGTTGGTTTTACTCGCAAGCATTGGGCTGGTTGAAGTCTACCTGTTGCGTAGCATGAACCCTGGAGCTCCAGAGACATTCGTGGTTGATGGCGGTGTTCAAATCAGTCCATCTCCAGTACCGGCTACGGAATTACCGGCCGATTCGAAGGTCACTTTCCAGGCCTTTGATTCATCAGCCCTCTACGCAAGAGCCCTTGAGCGTAATCCGGATGTGTTCATCACGACTCCTGTACAGATTCCCACCGAATGCCTGGCTGCTGACAAGGTGGTGCTTGTTGAATATCTCACGACGGAGCAGATGATGTCGGAACTGTCAATGTTTGGTATTGACAGTGCAATCTTCTGCTCAGATCAGGACTGCACGCTCGTTACTGCCGCCCAGAAAAGTAGGCAGGTCAATGAGGGGCAGGAAGTATCGGGACAGGAAATCTGATCAATAACAGACGCAAGGATGGCCGTTTTAGACCGATCCTGGATCTCAGTTTCATTTGATAAGAGTAATGGGTTGCTGTTTGTTATTCTTGAATCATGAAACTGCTTGTTGCCATGGTTCTTTCTTGTCTGGCAGTAGCCACTGTGGCACATGCGCAGAACATTTCCTTTCCCCACGATGGCCTGGATCGCGAGTATCTCATACACGTTCCGAATGAGCTGCCTGAATCACCAGGCCTGGTGATGGTGTTGCATGGCTACGGCATGATTAACAGTCATTTTGAGGAGTGCTGTGGCTGGTTGGAGCTTGCCGATGAGCGTGGGTTCATCGTCGCCTTCCCCAATGGAACTGTCGACACATTGAACAGGCGTTTCTGGGACGTCGACTACCCAATTCACCAGGAGGTGGAAATCGACGACGACGGCTTCCTGAGAGAACTCGCCTTCCATCTTCAGGACCTGTATGGAATCAATCCGGACAAGATCTTCGTGACAGGATTCTCCAACGGTGGCGACATGTCCTACCAACTGGCTTGCCGTGAATCAGAAACGTTCATGGCCTATGCACCGGTCACTGGGACGATGATGGACTCGCTCTTTACCAGTTGCGCCCCAGCTGTGCCCCGTCCGATCCTGGCAATGAATGGTACAAGCGACAACGTCGTTCTCTACAACGGTGACATGGACAACGCGACTGGTTGGGGGCCATACCGATCGGTTCCTGAGATCATCGCATTTTGGGCAAAGGTCATGCAGGCCACGGACATGACTCAGGTCAGTCTTCCGAATGTCAATCCCAATGACGGCAGCACTGTGAGGCTTGATATCTACAGTTCATTGAAGAACGAACTGGAGCTCTGGTTCTACGCGATCGTCGGTGGCGGGCATGAATGGCCTGGAGCATGGGGCAACATGGATATCAATGCCAGTGTCGAGATATCAAACTTCTTCGAGCGGAATTCGAAACTCCCATGTATTGGCGATGTGGATGGCTCCGGCGAGGTGTCGGTCAATGACCTTCTTCTTGTGCTTGGGGAGTTCTCAACTTGCAAAGGTGATTGCGGCGGCGATCTGGATGGCGACGGAGATGTCGACGTTGAAGATGTACTGGCCGTCATAGAGCTTTGGGGTACGGCGTGTGAGTTGTCAGGCGCCTGCTGCCTGATCAATGGAAACTGTCAGTACATCGAGTCTGTCGAATGCGAGAATATTGGTGGCGAATGGAACGGATCGCTTTCGTCCTGTCTGACCTCCAGTTGTTCCAGCAGCGCATACGACGAATGCCAAGGTGCAATGACTGTCATGAATGGTCAGGCCATCTTCTCAACAGTTGATGCAACCACCAGCGCGGATGCTTATGACGAGGAACTCTGCGAGGGGGCATGGCTTGGAGGCGTGTACAACGACATCTGGTTTGCCTATGAGGCGACGTGCAGTGGCTCGCTTGTTATCAGTACCTGTGACAGCGCCACCTTTGACACGGATCTGGTTCTCTACAGGGGCAACTGCCTCAACATGGTCCAGGTGGCCTGTAATGGAGACGGCAGCACTTGCTCGGACAACACCTCGCTTCTTGAGGCGGAAGTCACGTCGGGTACGAGTTATCTGATCCGGCTTGGCGGATGGGGGGGCAACAGCTCCGGGGCGGGAACCCTGTCCATCAGTTGCGAGCCGTGAGCCCAGTGTGATCAAGCCGTCGTTATCCCTCTCATTTTTCCCATCACAATCCATCGCATGATTCTGAATCCCAAGGCCACTAGGGTGACAGATGGCTTGAGTTGCCTTATTGCTAATTTTTATATCTGAAATGAATGTGTTCTGGCATGGCTGATCTTGGCTGATGTGATATGCTTAAAACATGTGAGGCGGGGATCTTGTGAAGAATACGATTGCTGTAACCCTTGAAGAAGATTGCAGGAGACTGAGAACATGTTGCATTTGAGCATGAGCCGTATTGCGGGCGCGTTGGTGGTTATGTCATCGCTTGCCACCAGTGCCATGGCAGATACCATCACCGTCTGTCTCGATGGCTCCTGCGACTTCACCGATCCGGCCGAGGCCGCGATGGCCGCTGTCTCCGGTGACGTGGTCGAGATCTCGGCCGGTACCTATTATCTTGAGGAATCCGTTTCCACGACGAACCAGATAGCGATCCGTGGTGCTGTGGACTCCTATGGTGAGCCCGCGACGATTCTCGATGGACAGGGTGAACTGATCGTGCTGGGCGCCGTGTACGCCGACCAGGCCGTGTTCGAGAATCTCGTCATCACCAACGGATTCGGGGAATACGGCGGCGGTGCTCGCTTCATCGCGTCTTCCGATGTGGTCGTCCGGAACTGCCACTTCCGTGGTAATCATGCCAATTGGAACGGTGGTGGGCTGCGATTGAGCCTGGATACATCACTGACCCTGGTCGACTGTGAGATCACCGACAACACTGCGGAGCATCCGGAGTGGGGAGGTCAGAGCTATGGTGCAGGGGCACACGTTTCTAGTGCGACGCTGATCATCGAGAGGACTCGGGTGTGCGGGAACGTGAGTTCGAATGGCACGCAGATCACCGGAGTCAGCGAGGGGGACAACTTCGTCAATCTGGGGAGTTGCATCGAGGATGACTGTCAGATGTGCGTCACGGCCGATCCTGCCGACCTCGACTTCAATGGAAGTGTCGACGTCGTGGATCTGCTGCTTCTGCTGGATGCCTGGGGTGGTTCGAGTGTCGGTGATATCGACGGCAGCGGTCTTGTGGATGTTTCGGATGTCCTGCTTCTCATCGGATCGTGGAGCTGATCGGTCTTTATCGACTCATGCACGCCCTTGTTGGAGTGCAGCCATCGTGGTCTTGTCTTACGCATGTACACACCTGTCAATGATCAGCCTGTGCTCTGCATGGCCGCTGCCAATGCATTGACGCTCAGCAGAATTAATGTCTTGAGCTGCTGCTCGTTATCACCCTCATGCCAGCGTCGCAGTAGTTCGACCTGGATGGCATTGATGACATCAGTGTCGCTGTTCCGCTCATGTATGGACTGCTGGATGACCTTGTTGTTGTCCAGGAGTTGCTCCTGGCCGGTGATCGCAAGCACGGCGCGTTCCGCAAGTCGGAACTCCTTGACCAGGCATTGGTGAAATTTCTGATCACAATCATCGGTGTACCAGCCGGCTACCTCAAGACGAGCACGGGCCATTTCCTGCTGGGCATTGTCGATGAAAGCGCGGAAGTAGCCTCCATCCTTGTAGGCGGTCCGGCATTGATTCAGCGTCGTTTCATCCTGGAGAACCAGTTGATCGAATGCAGATCCCGTTCCATACCAGCCTGGAACGTTGTACCTCATCTGAGTCCAGGCGAAGACCCATGGGATTGCTCTCAGGTTGTCGAATGTGACTTCACCTCCAGACCGTGAAACCGGGCGTGAGGCGATCGGAAGATCTCCTATGTGAAGGACCGGGGAACGTTCGACAAAGATTGGCCAGAACGCATCATCATCAATCAGTTTTCGGTACGTTTTCCGCGAATGATTTGCGAGATCATTCATCAAACCGATCATCTGTTCATCCGGAGCCGATTGGTCGCCGGTGTTCGTCGTTGCAAGAATCATGGCGTTGACGATCTGCTCAAGGTGGCGATGAGCGACTTCAGGCATCGCATATCGAAACGAGATGACTTCTCCCTGTTCAGTAAAGCGGATACGTCCATTTCTGGTTTCTGGTGGACTTGCCAAAATGGCACGGTTCGCACGACCGCCACCGCGAGCGACTGTGCCGCCACGACCATGGAAGAAACGGAATGACACGTTGGCCTTCTTCGCAATTCGGGCGAGATCCTGCTGGGCGGCATGCAGTCGCCAGTTCGCCGCCCAGTAGCCACCGTCCTTGTTTGAATCGGAGTAGCCGAGCATGATCTCCTGGAATCTTTCACGGGCTTCAAGGTGCAGCTTGTAGGCCGGGTTCTCCAGCATCGCGGTGAGGATCTCACCGGCACAATCAAGGTCGTCAACAGTTTCGAACAGGGGGGCGACATCGATGGAGCTGTGCACGGTGCCGTTCACGATCGTCCACAAGCCTGCTTCTCGAAGAAGTATGAGGACTTCCAGCACATCACTGACGTCGTTGGCCATAGAGATGATGTAGGTGCCAACGGAGTCTGGATCGCGATCGATAGCTTCGGCAAAGACCTTGAGTCCTTCAAGGAGCTCTCGGGTTTCCGGGCTGAGGTTCTGGCCGTGTGCCAGAAGAGGTCGCGCGGTCGTGAGTTCAGTTTCCAGAAGAAGACGCCTTTGGGGCTCTTCCAGAGCGGCATAGTCATCGGAGACCCCGGCGATCTCGAACAGCTCCTTGACGGCGGCTTCATGTACCCGACTGTGCTGACGGATATCCAGAGCGGCCAGGTGAAATCCAAATGTGCGGGCTGCCACCAGGGCGTCGATGATTCCACCTCGATCTGCGGTCTCATCCAGTTTGGCGTACCTCAGTGCGTTCTGGATCGTCATCAGGTCATCGATGTAGCGATCCACGCCGTATTCGGAACTGCCCAACCGCATCTGCATGTGGCTGAGCTTTATGCGAAACGGTTCGCGTTCCAGGTGGCGAATCGACATGGGATCCAGAGGTGACTCGGATTCATCGTGTTCGATCGAATCAGTTAGTTTGGGATCTATCGGGACTCGACGGCTCGAAATGCTGAGTTCCTCATGGAGATCTTCAAGCATCTGATGATGTTGCTCCAGTGCAATCTCCCGCATCTCGGCAAATGCAATCGCTGATCGCTCAGCAGTCACGAACGGATTGCCGTCCCGGTCACCACCAATCCATGATCGATAGCGAAGAATGACTGGTAGCTCCACGCGGGTTCCATAACAGGCTTCGATGGCATCTGCGAGATCGCGATACAGGCCTGGAATCGCACTCCAGATCGAGCCTGCCAGATAGTGAATTCCATTACGGACTTCATCGATCACATCAAGTCGCCTGGACCGGATTTCGTCAGTGGCCATGAGTAGCGAAAGCGTTTGTCGAACATCGCTTTCGAGTTCTTTTCGCTCGCTGATAGCGAGGTCGCCACTATTTCGTATGACCAGCAGTTCAGCAATACGATCCTGCTTGGCAATCACACTTCGTCGACGTGATTCCGTGGGATGCGCTGTCAGGGTGGGTTGAATGTCGAGTTGGGCCAGGGTTTTCAGGACACGGTCAAGGGGTACGCCACTGGAGGCAAGGGTTCTGATCGCTTCAGCCAGTGATTCCGGGCGAGGCAGCTCCTCAGTAGCGCCGAGTTCTCGCGTTCGGTTGACTCTGGTGATGTGAAGCTGTTCAGCCTTGTTTCGGAGATGGAACCGAATGGTCAGAAGTTTGAGAATGGCATCCATTCGATCCACTGAAATGCCAGCGAGAATTGGATCGAGTTTTCCAGTCTGAAGCATGCTTCGCGCGGCTTCGCGGATCAGGTCAATATCCTCATGTGTGACCGCTTCATCAAGTCTGGAGTGCAGCCAGGAAATGTCATGGGCGAGCGGTTGGAGTGTCATTCGTGACAGAGTACTCGTCAAAGGATGAAAGTGTTGAGAACGACACTCGAATGCTCATTCCCGAGAGCGGGCCTAATGGAGGCATTATGGTTGTGAATGGGATGGAGCAGGGGCTACAGATCAACCGTGACCGCGGTCCCCGTTACAGCAACGAACATCGCACTGGAAGTGAACTCGTAGTCGACTCGCACACCGACGATCGCGTTGCCTCCCAGTGACTTGGTCTGTTCACTGGCATTGAACATGGCCTGGCGGCGAACCTGTTCCATCCGGCGTTCGGTCGAACCTGCCCGCATTCCGAATACGGCCTGCACCGACTGAAAGGCATCGGTTCCGAATCCGACGCCGAAGGCGGATTCGCCGAAGACCATGCCGTGGTAGTCAGAGATGGACTTGTCCTCGATGGAAGACGTGGTCGTCATCAGGACCAGTGGCGTCGATTCCATGTCCGGATAGGTTTCGACGAAGCTCTTCCCATCGAACGGATCGTCGCCGAAGATGTTGGTGGTGTTGCTCATGTCTGATGCTCCCTGCCCGCATCTTCCCGCGCATTGAGAATTGATGCCACCAGCTCAAGAATACCCGCCGTGAAGCAGGGTTCATTCGTCCGGAATCGCTTGTGCGATGCTGGGATATCCGGAAAGCAGTTGGAAAGCGAGTGAGGCGATTCGAACGCCCGACATTCTCATGGGCAACGCGGGGGGCCGCGATGCCAGCTGATTGAGGGCGATCGGCACCTGGAGCACGGAATTCCGGCTCAAACAGAATTATCTTGCAGATACAGCACAGTTGGATATCGTGTGAGCGAGCAGCTGTATGAGCCACGGAACGGGTATTCCCTGGAGCAGGAGCCGCAAGCAGATGAAACACCCCCATGCATACCTGATCGCGATGTCCCTGCTGGCCACGTGCCATTGGTTGTCACCCGCCCATGCAGAGTCGGGCGGAGGCGGCAACTACACGCCCGGCAATGGCATCGGAAACGACCACTCCGCTTACCTGTTCTCGCCCTTCTATTGGCAGATCGATGATGGAGACAACTTCGACGCATCGAACAATGGCGAGCACCACTACCTCAAGTACACCTGCAGTGGCGGCGGCAAGGGTCAGCAGTATCAGCCAAAGACGTTCTGGGAGCAGCAGGCTGCCGGAGCCAATACACCTCAGCATTGCAACCTGCTCACGTTCCATGAGATCATCAACCAAAGCGACTCCGATTTGGGCACGCTCTACATCGTGACCCACGGCGGTTCCACGTCGATGGTTGTCGAGGCCTATGCGGCGACCCCGGCTGGTCGCGCCGCCCGCGATGCTCGATACCAGGCCTACCTGGCCGGCAAGGTCGAAGGCCAGCCTGAACTGGAACCTGGCGACATTACGGACAGTTGGAACATGCCCGACTACGTCGGCATTGCCGTCACGCACCAGTTCATTGCTCGGGAGGTAAACCTCCCCGGTGCCCTCGTGTACCTTGGGTCCTGCACGAGCGCCAGCCTGACGACCGCCTTCACGAACGGCGACAATGGTGCCCGCGTCGCCATCGGCAACAATGCCATCACCACTCCCGCCGAGAACACAGCCCGGATCAAGAAGGTGTTTTCATCACTGGACGGTCAGCAGAGACAGGCCAAGCGTGTCCTGTCCGCGGCCGTTGCAGGAATGGGCGGCCAGATCACCGTTACCGGTATGCAGAACACGACCTTGGCGCCCTCTGTACTGACGAAATCGTTCACCAACGTGGAATGTCCGGAGGTCGGCGAATCCATCGATATCAAGTTCGACACGGCCTGCGATGCCAACGTGATCCCCGTGCTGGATACCGACTGCTGTAAGTGGCAGGTCCAGTGGCAGGATGCGTTCACGATCCGAGCCACGTTGACGCAGGACGATCCCGACGACGACTTCGTCCGCCTGTCCATCGATTGGAATACGGTCAAGAGTGCTCGCAACGAGGCCCGGCTCGACGGAAACCGGACCCAGAGCCGCAATGCAAGGGGCAGAGCCCACGATGACTTCAATCGCAATTTCAAGTGCGACCGGACCTGCAGTGGCGACGTCACTGGTGATGACACTGTCAACATCGAGGACCTGCTGGGCATTATCGGTTCCTGGGGATCCAGCAACGATGACCAGAACAACGATGGCGTGACCGATATCAGCGATCTGCTACTCGTGCTTGATGTCTTCGGCACGACCTGCGTCGGCGGTAGCTGCTGCCTCGGAGATTACTGCCTCGATGATGTCTCGGAATCGACCTGTGACAGCATCGAGGGATCCTGGGATTCCGCGTTCCCGATCTGCGAGGTCCAGGAATGCGTGGCAATAGGCACCTGTTGTTTCGCCACTACCTGCGATGTGACGCTTGGCCCGGACGACTGCGAGATCAATGGCGGAACCTTCCTCGAAGGGACTGACGACTGCGAAGAGGCCCAGTGCGTCAACGAGCCCGGATCCTGCTGCCTTGGGATCTCCGGCTGCGTGTCAGATATCACACCCTCGGATTGCGAAGGCCTTGGTGGCCTCTTCATGGGTGAGATTTCATGCGACTCCAACTATTGCGAACCGATGGACATCTCAGGGGCCTGCTGTCTTGGAGACGGCGTGTGCATCGAGGCGGTCGGACCGGAGTGTGATCTTGCTGGTGGCACTTGGAATGGAGAACTCACGGGCTGCGACTCGGACACATGCGGAGTCATCGGCGCCTGCTGTGCCGATGTCCCCGGCACACCCTCGTGCACGGACATGATCACCGAGGACCTGTGCGATTCGACAACCGGCACGTTCTACCCGGACATGACCTGTGACGATCTCTACGCCGCCGGGGAGTGCCAGGACGAACTCAGCGCCTGCTGTGACGACGAATCCTGCTGGGAAACCTCCGAGGCCGAGTGCACCAAGATGGGCGGCACCTTCACACCGGGCATCAACTGCTCCTCAGTGGAGTGCGTAGTTGGTGCGTGCTGTCTTGGCGATGCCTGCACGGATGGCACAACCGAGAGCGAATGCACAGCGAAGGGCGGGATGTTCTTCCCTGGCGGATCGTGTGGAAGCGTTCCGTGCTTCTAACCTCACCAGTTCAGACCGATCGGCGATCGTGATCTGCTGATATCCCCAGAGACGAGCAGCACGGCGTTGCCGTTGACCGCACCATGGGCTGCCGAGCCCGGGGCCGGCCGAGATGCTGCTGCCGCGGAGTACCAATCGCAACTCGATGCCATTGATGTGTAGTAGGAAGAATCTGCTACACCCGAGCGCTCAAAAAACAACAAGCCCCGCGGTGAAGCGAGGTTCATTCGCCTGGAAACGCCGGCGAGAGAGCGGGAATCCAGGGCAAGGGTTGGAAAGCGGATGAGCGAATTCGAAAGGGCCGACAACCACGTTGGCAACAGGGTTGTACCGAAATGGAAGCGTGTTTTTTTGAGTCTCCAGTAGGGGGGTCAAGGGCATTTTCATCGCATCGTGTGTTCTGGAAGGTTCCCGTTTGTACGTGTTGAGCGTGGTGGTATGATCGAAATACACTGCAATCGTGGATACCGGGGAGGAAGATTGAATGAAGTGCGCACTCACGATTCTTGCCGGAGTCTCGATTGTCGCATTCGCGGGTTGCGGGACGCCACCGACTTACCGGGCGCTCATGCAGGACGTTCTTCTCGAGGCTGATTACTGGGAAGACGAGCCACGTATCATGGCGGTCGGGCTTGGTTTCACGGACATCAATGGAACACCAGGTGTATCACTTCCTCTTGGCATGGCGGAGTTGGCAGTGTTTCTCAATGGTGGAGCGTGGAACACGATCTACGCTGACGTCGATCCCGACGACATCCCGCTGCGTGCATACACGTCGGCAATCAGTCCGATCGGCATGGCCCTGAGCTTCGGTGTGCCCTCGTTCTATGGTGACGGCACGCCGATGGAATTGAGTTGGCCGGTGCTGCCATCGACGGTACACCCCGAGGACATCCTCATCACGCTCAATACCGGCGAGCAAGTGCAGCCGGTCAACATCTCGATCATGCCGAACTTCGAGTACAACGAACGTTCGACACTCGTCATGAATGGCGACTTCGGCAATCGGCTCGACCCTGATGAATCCGGAGCGGTGTACCCGGTTCTATTCGAAATCGTTGATGATGGGACACCGATGAAGCTGTTGGGGCCTGGCGGTCGAATCGAGTCGGCCGTCGGCTTGAGCTATGGCGACGGTGCTACGCCACTGACGGCGTATGGAGATGGGAACGGTCCCAGGCTCTGCGCGGCGAAGCTCACTCGTATGGCGGACGGCTTGCTCGGCGAGGGTGGACCGGCGTTCTTCAGCGGGAGCCTTCCAAACGACGGGGCCACGCTCTACGGCAAGGACGCCCAGTATCGGCTGCGGGTGCTTACGACAGGTGGATTCTCGCCGGACGGCGTACGGAGTCTCTACCCGACCGAGTTTGCGAGTTTCTTTCGAATCAAGGTGCGCATCTCTCCGGGGCAGGGGGACGTCATCTGGCTGGAGGAGACCGACGTCCCGTACACGATCGGTGACATGGGGACGATCGAGATCCTTGGCTTGGCGGATCTTGGCCCACTACGAGATGTCTACGACGACACCTACATCGAGGACCATGACAACCAGATCGACATCATCCTGAAGGGTGACGCCGCTGCGATGCGCCGCATTCGAGCGGTTCACATTCCCGCTTTCGGCGACTACCTCGCCTTTTTCAATCCGGGTGGTCCGGGGAACAACCCATTTCCCATGGTGACCTACACGGCAGCGGGCCCGGAGTGGCTTCAGCCGGTCACGATTGCTATCGATGATCCGATGCAGGTCTCTCATTTGCCCAAGTGAACTGACTTGGTATCTCCATTAGATGGTGGAATTCATCGCAACACCAATGAACAACCCCTGCCGAAGCAGGGGTTGTTTTTGAAAGCGGGTGAGCGGATTCGAAAGGGCCGACAGTCACGTTGGCAAAGTATGGTCCAAGGGGCCGTTGACCTTCGAATCTGATTCGAATGTTCAAACAAACACTGAATAAACGCACATACAGAATTGCTTCGTGCGCCATCGACAGTTCGATTCGTTTTCCTTGCATTCCATCTTCGTTCCAGTAACTTAGTGGTGGCGCTAGATCCTATTTGTTGATCTTCGACCTTCCTCCCCGTACCGAGGACCTTACGTGTTCAAATCACATGCAGTATTCGTCGTGGGGGCGACTCTCGCCTCCATCTCTGTATCCGCAGCTTCGCAGGATGCATGCCAGGACATCAACGCCTGGGATTGCGGCAGCGGGGCGTACGTCCAGATTCCCAGTCAACTCGATGACATCGTGGCCATCGATGCCGGGGACATCTTCTCCGTCGCCCTCAGGAGCACGGGGCAGGTCGTGGTCTGGGGGGATCCTCCTCCCGATGGCGTTTGAGCTAACGGGGGGGCATCAATCCCAGCCCTACCTCCTGCCCCAGGCAGCACAGTTTCGAACCATTGCCATCGCCGCCGGACAGGAACACGGAACCGTCCTTACTTCCGATGGTGACTTGATCGATTGACACCAGGACTACGCCCCCAAGCATACCTTCCGCCCGGATACCTACACCGATGTCTTGGCGCTCGCCGCAGGCGGCAACGGTCCGATTCAGGACGTATGGTCCGGCCAGCCGCACTACCCATTCCTGCTGATGCTTCACGAAGATGGATCCCTTTCCATCTTCGGTGACAACTTCGCGGGAGAGAACGGAGATGTCGATTTCGACATCCAGACTCCGCCTGCCGACCTTGGCATGGTGAAAGCGATCGCTGCTGGCAGCAGTCACGCACTCGCCTTGACTCACGACAACAGGGTGGTTGGCTGGGGTGCCAACAACTACGGCGAAACGACAACTCCTGAAGATCTTGATGACGCGATCGCCATAGCTGCCGGCAAGGACCACTCGCTTGCCGTGCGGTCCGATGGAACCGTGATGGCCTGGGGTTTGAACACTAATGGCCAATGTGATGTTCCTTCGGGCCTGTCGAACGTGGTTGCCGTGGCTGGCGCAATGGAACATTCCGTGGCGGTGCGATCAGACGGAACCGTGGTGGCCTGGGGTTCCAATGAATACGGCCAGCTCGACATCCCTGCAGAGCTTGGTCCGGTGCAGCAAGTCGCGTGTGGCCGCTGGCATACGCTCGCCCTGTGTGTCGACGGAACCATCACGGCATGGGGTGACGACCGATATGACCAGTCCAGTGTGAATCATCCGGTGAACGAGGAGTTCACCGGTATCCAGAGCCTCGCACTGGGAGCCGAGCACCGATTGGCCGTGAATGGCGTCGGCGATGTCATTGCCTGGGGAGACAATGAGCATGGGCAGAGCGATGTTCCGGCCTCACTTGGCCAGGCCATTGCTGTTGCTGCAGGTGATCTGTACTCCCTGGCGCTGGAAGCAAATGGAACCGTGGTTGCGTGGGGTGCCAACGACGAGGGGCAATGTGATGTACCGGCCGAACTCCAGGACGTCAGCCATCTGGCCACGGGTCCCAACCACTCGCTCGCGCTCCTGTCAGACGGCACAGTCGTCGCCTGGGGCATCAACGATGCAGGACAGTGCGATGTGCCTTCTGGTCTCACCGATGTCATTGCGATTGCCGCCGGCCAACAGCACTCTCTTGCCCTGAAACTCAACGGCACCGTAGAGGCCTGGGGAAGCAACGATTCGGGCCAGATACAACTCCCCGAGGGCCTCCAGCACATCCGGGCGATCGGAGCTGGGGATTGGCATTCCCTGGCCGTTGGCACTGATGGGATCGTGCATGCCTGGGGAGCCAATGGGAAGAAGCAGACTGATGTTCCAGAGGATCTCCCCCCCGTAGTATCGGTCCAGGCAGGGGCGGCCTATTCGATCGCCCGAACCGCTGACGGCAGGCTCATTGCATGGGGTGACTGTGGGGAACGCGCACCGGGACCGCCATTCACCAATCGGCACTACCCGGCGAGCTTTCCCATCGACATCGATGCCCATGTACTGCTGGCCGCAGGACCAATCGACATCATGACCGTTCGGGATACCTGCCCGCCGTGTTCACCAGCGGACTTCAATCGCGACAACACCGTCAATCATGTCGACATGCTCTTCCTGTACATGGCGCTTGGCGAGCCATGCGTTGGAAACTCCTCCGACGCGTGCTTGGCCGATCTCAACCATGACGGCGCAGTGGGGCTTGACGACCTGTCCATCCTTCTTCAGGATTGGGGGCCTTGCTGGGGTAAGAAGGAGGCGTTCCAGGCCACCGTGTCCAATGTCCGCGACCGGGCCATCGGGTCCAATCTCCGCGACTGAGCATGGCCGACCTTTCAGGCAGCCGGGACTGACGATGGTGGTGTGGTGGTTACTGAGGACGGTGATGGTGAACTCGCATCAGAGTCACACTTTCACTGAAACGCCTCTGCCTATCCAGAGTTCGTCTCGTGTGCATCGTCGTTCAATTCCGGATGAGAAGAAGTTCCGTCATCACCGGTCGGTGGTCTGAGGTGCGTGATTCGGGAATGACCATCGCTGATGCCGGCATCCATGCACTTGGTGGTCCGGTGATGATGTAATCGATTTCGATCGTCGGTTGGTCTGCGGGAAAGGTTGCGGCGGAATCTTCTGGTTTCACGGCATCCCTGCCAATCTGCTTGAAGGCATTCATGGTGCGTGAACCTGGGACGTCATTGAAGTCCCCAAAGACGATCCAGGGTGACTGAAGCGCCTCGATCCGGCGGATGGTCTCACGTGCCTGTTCGAATCGGTAACCATCGTCCTTGACCCAGTCGAAGTGGACCACGATTGCGGTGATCGCTTCCCCGGAGTCTGTCAGGATGCGTGCGGCCAGTGCGACACGCGGTTCATTGCCATTGGGCAGTCGCCATGCTTCATGGGATTGAATCTCTCGTCGCGAGAGAATTGCCAGTCCGTAGCGTCCACCCTGGAAATCCATGAAGGCTCCGTAGGCGGCATGCATGCCGAGTCGCTCGGCCAGCCATGTGGCTTGATCGACGCTGCCGCTTCGGCTCGCCTGATCGTCCACTTCCTGCAGAGCGATGAGGTCGGCATCGAGCAGCTCAAGGGTGGTAGCGGTTCGTTCGAGATCTATGGTGCTGTCCATGCCTCGACCGTGTTTGATGTTGTAGGTCACGACTCGAATCGCAGCGGCAGCGTCATGTGACGATTCATGGCTTGTGTTCATGGAGGAACATCCCGTGAGCAACATCGAGATCAGAATGACTGGAAGAAAAAATCGCATCTCAGGGACAGTTTAACCGAGACACTTCCATGCCATTATTCCAGAGTAAGATCTATTTCAGGACAAGTAAGAGTTGCCCCTGGCATCTACAGCGAAAGGAATTGAATCATGATTGGTGGACTTGCAGGCAGTGCATTGATCATTGCTGTCACGGCGATGTTTTTTGGAATAGTGGCAATTTTACAAATCAAAAAAATTGGTCACGCACCTGAAAGAGCAAAACTTCATCGATGAAACCTATTCCATTAAGGATGGGCCGTCCTCCCCAGAGAAACGCAGCAGGCGATCCTCAGGCTCCTGAATGAGAGCTAAGCGGGGACCCAGGGGGAGGGGGGGGATCGTTGCTAGGATACGTCCGGCGAAGGCTCGGTACGATCGGCGAGCCTGTCCGAACCTGACCGTACTTGCATTCCCGGCCCCGACCGACACAAGGAGACTCAGCGTGATGCAGGATCCAGAGAATAGGATCTCGCGGCGGACCGCCCTCAAGGGTGCGGCGGCGAGTGGTGTCGGAATCGTCGTTGGAAGATCGCTCGCCGAACAATCGTCGAAGCAGATGGGAGCTTCATCGGAGGCCGTCTTTGGATCGAACGACGAGTGGTTTACGCAACGGGCGTGGAGCGTGAGCGCCAACAAGGTTCTCCCGCAAGCGGATGGGGCCACCGGAAACGTCACCACCCTGGCCAAGCGGATCGAGCTTCCAATGTCTGCCGAGGAGATCGCCGCCATCGTGAAGTCGCTTCCGGCGACCATCCCGATTGCCTGCGTGTGTGGCGGACATGAGTCGTCGGGGGCGGCCCTCGTCTCGAACCGCGACGCGGTGATCCTCGACCTCGGTCGCCTCAAGTCGATCGATTTCAAGTCGTCCGACGACGAGAC
>JAQWTL010000043.1 GCA_029242715.1 Phycisphaerales bacterium | reverse complement strand
GGGCCAGTTTGATGGCTTTGGTGAAGATCTGCTTGGCGAGGTTGTAGTTCATGGCCCAGGGGATTCCGCGGTGGCGTTGGTGTTCGCACCTCGGATCTCTTTCAGAATCTGGCGGTACTTCAGTAGCTCATAGTGTCTGTTTGATTCTGGAACGAAACTCTCCCATTCAAAACGCCTCCATTCATCCAGAACGCTGATGATGTTGTTGATTGATTCAACGGTATCTGGGTGACTATCACCAAGAATTCTTGTTCTGTTATTCAATATTTCCAAGTGTATCTCATACGCTTTGTCATATCGCATCAGTTCAGTCCAGCAATCAGCGATCCGATGATGCACTAAAAGTGTGTCGAGACCGTATTCGGGAGGTGCTTCCAGAAGTTCAGTGTAATAACTCACGGCTTTTTCGATTTGCTCATTCCGCCAGCTCGACTCTTGCCACTTTTCATAACTAGTCCTGAAGTGCATATCACCTAAAATCCCTATCAGGTCAATCGTTTGAGTCGCGTCAGGACCGAGTTCTTGGCGATTCTGTTCTAGCAAATTGGTGAGAAGATCAATCGCCAATGGGTAGGATCTTCCATTTGTCCCAAATGAGATGATCTCAATTGTTTTCGGGTCATTGATGCCATAAAGCCTTTGGCTCATTTCTATGGCCTTAACCCAGTGCTCAAATACTTTTGGATCATCGTATGAGCCAGTGGTTCTTAACCAGTCGGCCATGCCTGCCAAAGCATCGACTGTATCGGGATGATCCTTGCCTGCCGAAGCATCTTCGTCTAAACGATACTCCAGCACCTTTTCCAGATAGGGGCCTAAAACATATCTACGTGCCAAGGTATCGGCCATAGTTGATAGGAATTGGAGAGTTTCCAGATCTTCTTCCTTGATCCAATTGGGGTAACTTTGAAATGTAAGCCCCAATTGAAATGATTTTTCTCTTAGATACTTCTCCAAATACTCGCCGGCCTCATTCCAAACGATTTCGTCGTTGGATGTCTTGGCTAGTTCATGCGTTACTTCGACTACACTGCGAAGTGATTCAACTGTGTGCGGATGCTGTGCTCCGAGCACCTTGAATCTGCCTTCGTAGGCTTCTTTAATCAGGACTTTCGCGTCCTTGTGCAGATCCATGTCTTGCAATAACACTCCAAGAGCACTGATGGATCCAAGTGTTCGTGTATCCAGATCGCCCAGTACACGGCGATGGCCCTCAAGAGCTTCCTGGCGGTAGAGCAAGGCTTTCTCGTACATACCTCGATCATGGTAGAAACCGCCCATCGAGTCGATTGCCGTATAGGTAAACGATTCTTCTGTGCCAAGGACACGGCGGCTTGTATTTACTGCCTCCTCGAATAAAGGCAAAGCATCATCGTATTTGTGATGCTTAAGGAGCATGACGGCCATGTCTCCGATAGCCCAGAGTGTTTGACGATGTTCATTTCCCAGCTTGGCACGAAATCCATCAAGTGCTTCTCTGCGATAAATTAGTGCGTCATCATTCTTCAATTGCCCTTCCAGAACACTCGCTACAAGCGCGATTGAACCAAGCGTTTCCACATCGTCATCACCCAGAATCTGACGTCGAATCTTCATGGCCTCAAAGGCAGGATTTTCTGCCAGGTCATACTGCCCAAGTTGTTTGTAGGTAATGCCGATGACATTTTGGATCTCTGCTTTAACCAACGGTTGGTCCTGGAACTGGGTTTCCGCGCCCATGGCCGCCTTAGAAAGCACCATCATCATCAACTTGTTGTCCATGAAGCCCGCTGTGCTCGGATCAACCGATGAGAGCATGGTGGTCACGAAGTCCTTGACCGCTTCGGCCCGTGCTTTTTCCTGTTCCGATTCAACTCGTGCATTTTCAGCTTCATCGCGTTGCTGATCCGCAATGGTGCGTTGCCGATCCGCTTCCGCCAGGAGCGACAACGAAACAGCCGTCGCTGCGATCAGCACTAGAACGAACGAAGCCACCGTGATGACCGAACTCTTATTTCGCTTGACAAACTTCTTCACCCGATATCGACGTGTTACTGGTCCAGCCTCGAGGGCCTCGCCATCCAAGTATCGCTGCACGTCTTCGGCCAGATCATCAGGTGATGCGTATCGCTCACCACGATCCTTGCGCAGCGCCTTGAGCGGAATCCACTCCAGCTCACGCCTCAGGGTGTTCTGAAGGGAACTCGTATCGGTCCCCCGGGCCTTCGCGATGGTCGTGGCCTCGTCATTGTCAACGGATGACAACTGCGTGCTGGGCTTGGGCGGATCCGCCTCGCGGATCGACTTCTTCATCGCTTCCTGGCCCGAGTCGCTGGCGGTCTCGCCCGAGAAGGGGACCTGGCCACTGATCAGTTCATAGAGGATCACGCCCAGGGTGTAGACATCCGTGCGGGTGTCGATGTCATCTGATCCCCTGACCTGCTCCGGGCTCATGTAGGTCAGTGTTCCCACCAATTGACCGATCACCGTGTGCAGGGTCATGTCGGTGAGATCGCTGGAGATGGCCTTGGCGATCCCGAAGTCGATCACCTTGGGTTGGGGTTCATCATTCTCACCACGGGTGACCAGGATGTTGCCCGGCTTGAGATCCCGATGCATGATGCCACGCTGGTGGGCATGCTGAATCGCACCGCAGATCTTGATGAATAGCTCTAGCCGCTGCCTGGTATCGAGCTTGTTCTCATCGCAATAGGCCAGGAGATCCTCGCCCTTGATGTACTCCATCGCGAACCAGGGACGGCCGGTATCGGTGGCACCGGCTTCAAGCACCTTGGCGATACACGGATGATCCATGCGCGCCAGGGCCTGGCGTTCGGCCTGGAAACGAGCGAGGGTATTGCGGGTATCAAAGCCCGGCTTGATGACCTTGAGGGCGACCCGCCGCTTGACGGGAACGGATTGTTCCGCGAGATAGACGGCTCCCATGCCACCGGACCCGAGTCGATCGCGGATGGTGAAGTGGGCGACGGTATCACCGCGTTGGTATTCGCCGGCGATGCGGTCGGGTGATGGATCTTTCACCGTCGATGAATGGTTCTGAAGCAGCGATTCCACCTGGGCTCGAAACTCGGCATCATCACCACACTGTTCATCGAGGAACGCGCCACGATCCTCCGGGGCCAGTTTGATGGCTTTGGTGAAGATCTGCTTGGCGAGGTTGTAGTCAACCATGTCCTGTTCCCCGGTTCAAGTAACTCAGGAAGCCTCGAGATTGGATCGGAGCCAGGCCCGGGCATGCCTCCAATTGCTGTCGACTTCTCCGATTGGAATGTCCAGCATCGTGGCAACCTGCTCTTTCTTCAAGCCAAGCGCAAACCGGCCCCAGAAAACCTCGAATCCAATGGGATCAAGGTCCTTCAGCCGGTCCAGAGCGAGAAGCAATTCCTCGGAATCGTCACCAACGCTATCCAGGTCACGAAGGCCATTGGCATTGAGATCAAGCGGTATCTTCTTCCGGTCACCACCACGCTTGAGGCTTTGGCGCGCTCTGGCATAGTCCACAAGGATCTGTCGCATGACTCGCCAGATCGCACCATAGAACTCGCGATGGTTCTTGAATTCGGGTGAACCGTTACCGCCATGCAGCCTGATCCAGGCTTCATTGATCAGCATGGTCGGCTGAAGATCGGTCTTGGCACTTTCCTGAGCCACCAGCATCTCCGCCTGCCCCCGAATTTCCTGTTGGGCAATCACCCATAGCTGGGATGCGGCATTCTGGTCACCGTCTGAGGCATCATTGAGCAATCTCGTGATGTCGCCGCTGTTGGTGGACATGTCCTCTAGTCTTTCGCTTTCTCACGCAAGGTCTGCATCACGAGCATGAATTGATCATTGAGTTGAGTGCCCAGTTCACTGTCCTCATCAACTTCACGCCTGGCTTGAGAAATCATGATCATGTGAGCGCGAATCTTGTCCTGGCTCATCTGTTCCAACTGCTTTCTGGTGTAGAAAGTCATTCCACCAGGGCCATCAGGTGCCGACCGGACAGGCGCTCTTGAAGTCTTTCGACTGGCTGGCTGATTAGGACCATCAAGAGTTTGGAGTGCAAAGAGCATCGCCTTCGTGGAGGCGTGTGCCTGGCCAAAGTTCGTGAGGTAGAGCCCATAGGCTTCCTCGTAATGCGTCTTCGCGTCGAGCAGTTGACCATCGCGGGCGAGATTCGTTCCATGTTGTCGCAGGACACCGCCGTATTTCTCGACGGCGGACTGAGTCCGCGCATCATCAATGGGAAGCGTACGTTTGATGGCATCTACGGCATCGCGGTGATACTTGAGGGATTGTTCGTGTTTGCCCTGCAGCCAGAGCAAGCGACCCATGTCCAGCATCAGGCTGACCGTTGCCGGATCATCCTCACCCAGGTGACGCTGTCTGAGATCAATGGCACGCTCCAGTTCCTGGCGTGCTTCAACACCCTTGCCCATCGCCAGGTAAAGAGAACTGATCGCGTTCCGGATCGTTGCTTCATATTCGGGCTGATCAACGAACTGGTGATTGGCTCGACTGCTGGCAGCCATGAGCATCTGCTCGATGACCTGTGATGCCTGCTCACGTGTCGGTTGCAACACGCCGATGGAGGCGGCAAGATCCTGGACCTGGAGCAGCATGCCCCTGGCCGGTTCCTTGAAGATGCCCTCGATGAACAGGATCGCGCGATCGGCAGCCTTCTTCTGCTCTTCAGCTTCCGTGGCCATCTGACGTGCTTCTTCGGTTTTCTGCTCAGCGAGTTGTTGCTGTTCCAGTGCATAACGTGCACGTTCAGATGCCTTCCACGCGAAGATGCTTGTCATGGTCACGCCTGCAATGAGCAGAACCAGGAAGCAGGCACCAGTGATGGCGGGGACCTTGTTCCTTCGCAGGAATTTCTTGAACTTGTAAGACGTTGTCGGGGGAACCGCTTCAAGTGGCTGACCACGCAGATATCTCTGAACATCAGCAGCCAATGCCTCAGCCGACGAATAGCGATCCGAACGATCCTTGCTCAAGGACTTCAGCGGAATCCACTCCAGTTCACGCTTCAATTGCTTCTGAAGATCCGGCAAATCGACGCGACGTGAATGGGCGATTCGGGTCGCCTTGTCCTGTTCAAGTGAGTAGAGACGTGAACTGGGCCGGGGCGGATCGTTTTCACGGATCGCTTCTTTGAGTGATTCCTGACTGGAGTCGGTCAGTGTTTCAGCCGCAAATGGGACGTTCCCGGAGAGAATTTCATAGAGGATCACGCCCAGTGAATACACGTCTGTCCGGGTATCGATGTCATCTGAGCCTCGAACCTGCTCAGGGCTCATGTACGAGAGCGTGCCGACCAGTTGACCGATCGTCGTGTGAAGTGTCATGTCGGAGAGCGGTGTGGATACCGCCTTGGCAATTCCGAAGTCGATGATCTTGCACTGAGGCTGGTCATTCTCGTTGCGACTGATGAGGATGTTGCTGGGTTTCAGATCTCGATGAATGATTCCACGCTGGTGTGCATGTTGTACGGCCTCGCAGATCCGAATGAACAGGCTCAATCGCTGGTGGGTGGCCAGTCGATGTTCATCACAGTAGTTGAGGAGTTCTTCGCCCTGGATGTACTCCATGGCAAACCACGGTCGACCAGCATCTGTGGTGCCAGCTTCCAATACCTTGGCGATGCCAGGATGATCCATCATGGCAAGGGCCTGACGTTCTGCCTGGAATCGAGCCAGCGTATTGCGGGTGTCGAAACCCGGCTTGATGACCTTCAAGGCAACTCGTCTTCGTACAGGGGTGCTCTGCTCCGCCAGGTAGACCGCGCCCATGCCGCCTCCACCCAGAAAATCGCGAACCGTGAACTGGCCGATCTTGTCACCCGGCGTGTATTCCCCAGGCATCTGGATTGGCGTCTTGTCCTGGATCGTGGACGCCTGGTTCTTCAACAGACGATCAACAGCTTCTCGAAGTTCGTGGTCGTTGCCACAGGCGCCGTCAAGAAAGGCGGTGCGTTCCTGGATGGAACGCTTGAGTGCTTCCTCGTAGATCTCCTGTACATCGTTGTAGGTCATGGCGATTCCAAGGAGCGAGTATAGAAGGAAGAGAGATCAGCTTCCTGCCAATTGGAATGGACCGGCTGGATGTACCTGTAAGAGGTCGTCTGCCATGCCTTCTGTACGGGAGCATCTGGTTTGTTTCCAGGAGAAGGCCCTAGCGAACAGCCCTGGTCAGACCACCATCTGCACAGATGGATTCACCGGTTACGTAGGACGCTTCATCTGAGCAGAGGAATGCAACCAGGCTGGCCATCTCATCTGCTGAGGCAGCCCGTCCTGCCGGAATCATTTCAATGATCTCATCAGGCACATCAAATGTGTTCACGAAACCAGGCAGCACGGCATTGACCCGAATATCCGGTGCCCATTGGCGGGCCGCCATTCGCACCATGGCTGTGAGACCTGATCGAAGAACTGTTGATATCGGGTAGTTGTCCATCACTTCTCGAGCTGCTGCACCAGAGGTGCAGACGATGGAACCATTCGCATCACAGGAACGCATCGCTGGAACGGCAGCACGTGCGACACGCAGAACACTCAGAAGCACCATGTCCATGCCTTCACGCCAGGCGTCGTCGCTCAGTTCAAGCAAGGGACCAGTCGGCAGGTGACCGGTATTGAGTACCACCGAATCCAAACGGCCGTAGTGTTCAACTGTAGTGGTGATGAATTGCTCGATGTCATCAGGATTCATCATGTCACCCTGGAAGGCGATGCCTCCGATTTCATCAGCGACATCCTTTCCGGCATCACTGCGACTCATCAGGGCAACTCGAAAGCCGTCATTGGCAAGGCGGCGTGCACAGGCGGCTCCAATTCCCTTGCTGGCGGCAGTCACGATGGCGACAGGTGTTTTACTCATGCGGGTGATTGTATGGGCTAAAGCTTCACCCTTGCACCTGCCTGAGCAGAGTGCAGTGTATGTGCATCACCTTTCCAATCGACACCACCTTTGATGACGGCCTTCCAGAGAGATCGTTGTCCGACAAACAAAGCCATCAAGAGCCCGCATGGAACAAGCATCGCCCATTCCTTGGGCAAGGCGAACCGCAGAGCACTCGCAGTAGTCGTGACGATTCCGATGATCGCGGTAGCCAGGGCAATCAAGGCGACCGGAAGCGGGAGGATTGGCCAGAGGGCAAGCATGATGTATGGCGAAAGTACAGACAGACAGAGCAGTAGTACCAGAATCGAGTGCATGAGGAGTTGCAATCGATTTCCGAACTTGGCGGCACCTTTTTCCATCCCCTTCAGAAAATCACGCCTGGTTCGATACCACGCGACCCACAGTCGATCAGGCGCGACAGCAAGCCTGGATCGCCCACCGCTTTGCTGGATGATCATGCCGACTCCGACGTCATCAGCAATTTCCATGCGTAGTGATTCCATGCCACCTGCTCGTTCCAAGGCATCGCGCCGTACCAGATTGAACGCGCCAACTCCCATGGCCCGTTCATGATTGTCATCATTGGCACGCCAGAGTCGAAGCGTCGCCACCAGGATCAGCATCATCACCGGCAGGCACATGCGCATGATCAGCGGGCCACCTTTGATTCGTGGAATCAACGCCACATGATCAGCGTGTTCCTCTTGGGCCCAGGCGATTGCCTGCTCTACCAGCCCAGCATCAACGTGCACATCACCATCTGAAAACAACAGCCAGTCACCTGTTGCTTTGTCAACGCCTTGCTGCTGGGCATTGACTTTCCCCAGCCAGCCATCGGGCAGTTGATCGATGTGAATGGCCTTGACCCGATCATCCTCGCTGGCAATCTTGTCGATGATGTCGCCGGTCGCATCTGTGGAACGGTCATTGACCAGTATGAATTCCAGCCAGCGTGCGGGATCGCGAAGACGTGTCCGGACGGCGGCCTCGATTTCATCAGCCTCATCACGAGCCGGGCAGATCACACTCACACTTGGTACGGATTCGGACTTGCTGCGAGCGAGGCTTCGAACATGACGACAGGTCGCCATGATCATGGCAGCGAGCGCAAGCCAAGGCAGCAAACCTATGAAAACAATGATCCAGGCCCAGGTCATTCGAACAGCCTAGCGGTTAAAAAGACACGAGCGACGCCGAAGCGTCGCTCGTGTGCGTTTCTGTCCTTCCGAGCGTCGGGAGGAAAGAGGCTCGTTATCCGGCTCAGCCGGCTTCAGCTCGAGGATGGGCCTCGTTGTATGCCTCTTGCATTCTCTGGGTGGTGAGATGCGTATAGACCTGCGTTGTTGAGAGGCTCTGGTGCCCCAGCAGTTCCTGGACGCTTCTCAGGTCGGCTCCGTTATCAAGGAGGTGCGTGGCAAAGCTGTGCCGCAGTGTGTGGGGTGAAATCTCGGGATCGAGACCGGCTTCCTTGAGGTACTTGGTGACCTTGCGACGCACGGAGCGGGCACTGATCCGGCCATCACCCTTGTTGATGAACACGGCCCGTTCACCAGTCAGTTCATGCTCATTGCGGCGACGCATCTGCAGGTAGTGCTGGAGCGCTGCCATCGCGTGGGATCCGAGAGGCACGATTCGTTCCCGACGCCCCTTGCCACGAACAATGAGGGCCTGGCCGACTTCATCGATGTCTTGGATATCCATGCCGACGAGTTCACTGACGCGGATGCCTGTCGAGTAGAGGGTCTCGAGCATCGCGCGGTCACGTGCACCCAGCAGAGTCTGGACATCAGGCGCCGCGAGCAGTTTCTCGACTTCCTGGACACCAATGGCCTTCGGCAGCCGCTTCGCCTGGCGAGGGGTGCGAATGAGGGTCATCGGATTGCCTTGCACGAGTCCACGCCGTTCAAGCCATCGGTAGAAGGAACGCATCGTTGCGATCTTGCGAGCCATCGTGGCAGCCGAGTAGTCCATGCTGTCGAGGTGAGCGAGGAACTTACGGATGTTCGCAGTATCTGCAGTGATGATCCTGCTTGTGAGACAGGATGGTCCGACGGTGCCGACGACATCCGAACCTTCGTTGCCTTCCGTGCAACGACGCCATATGGATGCCTCGGTGGCGGTATCAATCGTGTGTGCATGTTCGTCGCAGAGATATTCGACGAACTGTCTGAGGTCGACGCCATAACACTTGGCCGTGTATGGACTGAATGCTCGCTCATCGAGCAGGTATGAAAGGAAGTCACCGATGATTGGTAGTGTGTTGTTCTGGCTCATTTTGGGGCTCGGCGCTTCGACGGGTAACCGTTGAAGAGAAGGGGATTTGGGAGGAAATACTTTTGAATGAAAGGGATTGAAGGGATTTTTTTGCAGTCAGGGTTCAGGAACGGCTTGGAGCATCTGTTGCCTCACCATGGCAACGTCAAACCAGTCCAAAGGAACTTGTTCGTTGGCGGCGAGTTCAGAGACTGCATCGATCAGGTTGTCTTCATCACCAACGGTCCACTCGAAGACCCACCGCGATCTGCCTTTGAAAAGGCTGATTCGGTGGGAGAGGGGCTCGCCAGTGGGTGGGGGAAGTTGTGAGTCGTAGGTCATGCCTGGTCCTCTGTGGCCAGGCTCGACCTGGCTTAGTAATCGGTCATTGCGGCCAACCTTTGCTGCTCGTTGAAGAGAAGTCCTTCGAGCAACTGGTGGGCCACGAATTTCGTGTACAGGTCCATCTTCATCAGGTAGATGTCCGCGCCATAGACGGAAGCAGGATGCGTTCGGCCAGTGGCGAAGATCGCCAGTGATTCAAGCGTGGTGTGATCCGAAGCATCGAAGATTCCGGCCGCTTGGGCTGCGGCGTTGGGGCCCGCCCTGGATGTTGTAGTGGATTGATCGGGGAGCGAGTCCGTCCTTGGACTGATCAAACGATCGTCATGTGTAAACAGTTGCAGGGCGAGCCCCAGCGTCGGGGGCGAGTATGGATCCCATGCTGTTACGGTTCCGACGATCAAGCCATTCACGCCCAGCGTGTCCATGAGCGTCTGTGCATCCTGCGGTGTTGTCACTGCTCGCATTCGCAGTTTGTTCATGACGGTGAGGGTGCGGGTGACAGGGATCGTGTTGATCCCCTGAACCTGTTGCAGTTCCTCGGTGAGGCAATCCGTGATTCTGATGGTGTCCACGGCACTGGTGCCTGATTCATTCACCAGAGGTGCTACTGCCCAGAGGGCCGTCCATGAGTAGGGGGCCGCCAGGCGTGTGGGCTCCTGGAGTGACCGGGAGTTCTTGCAGGCTGACAGGACGCAGAGCATCAGGCAGCTCAAGAGCAGGGATCCAGCGACGCGACCGTGGCGTCGGTGGGTTGAGATGGACTGTGTACTTGTCATGGCATCCGTGCCCAGTGGCGGGCTCCGCCCGCCGGTTGCCCCGCTTCCGTGCGGGATCCCGGTTTGGCCATAAAATCAGCCTTTCCGGGCCTGGAAAAGACTTTATGGGTCCTATCCAGCACCCCTTGATCGACCATGAAGCCCAGGCTCGGACAAAAATATTCTCGGAACTACACCCTCCGAGGTCAGGTTTCTGACGTCTGTGGCGAATTCATGGATTGTCGGCGGGCAGAGGGGCTCAGAAGGAGGGGTATCTGCCATCCAGCAAGCATTCAGCCCAGACGGTGCTTACCCTGCTTTGCCGCTTTCTGCATCGAGGTATCAGGCTGTCCACAACCGTTCCAACCCCCCGCGATGTAGGGGGATTGGGGTACACTGCGTCGTTCTGGATCGCGTAGCTCAGTTGGTAGAGCAACCGCCTTTTAAGCGGTAGGTCCTGGGTTCGAGCCCCAGCGCGATCAGTGTTGATCTCGTCTTATGTGGACGACAGCCTGGAGGGGCGTAGAACGTGCTGCACGCCAATTGGAGTGACGGACGGCTGGTGATCTGGGCCGAATCCCTCCGTCGCTTCCTCCTTCTCACCGATCCACAAGGTTCAAAGCAAGCGGAGCCTGGACCGGGCACCGAGGTGATGGAACATCCCTTCGCGATGCCTGTAGAGGAACTTCGCGCAATTCTTGCCGCTCATGTACCCGAAGCAGCACTCGGGTCAATTGAGGAAATCGCCATACCGATCCAGTTGCCGCGTGACCTGCTGGGTCCTTGGCCCAGTGATCCGCTGGCGAATCTGGTGGGTGGTGTCGAAACGCTTGATGTGCCTTCACTGGGGGATTTCCTCGTTCCGGGGCTCGCGGTGGATCCGGCGGACCTCGTGCCGTTGGTTGTTGCACTGGGCAGAGCCACTCGAAACAAGGGCGGCAAGTCCGGCCTGCATCTGGGTCCCTCAATCGACTGGTGGAAAGCCGTTGGATTCTTTTCGCTGGATCTCATGATGGATCAGCGGTTCATTCCTTCCTTGCGACAGGATGAACGGGCGATGCTTCATGCTTCCTGGCGCCCATGGCTGCATGATGAGGAAGTATGCCGACGGCTTGAAGCCATTCTGGCTTCGATGCCACCGGTCATTCGCGCTGTTCGAGACGATCTCGGTGAGGGTGCCTGGCCTCGGCTGGAATCGGCCCTGGTCGGAATCATCGACAGCCATATCCGTCGGCTTCTCATTGCGGATGATTTCGTTGAGGCACTTGATGAACGCGATCCTTCGGATCCACACGTGGCCTGGCTGTCGGGGTTGCTGGCAGAAGGTCAGGACATCACGCGTGATGGTGAAGCGGGCCGCTCGCTCTTTCGTGACGCTCGGCGGTGGATTTCACGGCTGGATGACATCGGTGCGGATCTTGAGTATCGGCTGTGGTTGAAATTGGAATCACCTCCCGGCGGCGATTCCGAGCCATGGCGGTTGGACGTAGGCCTGCATTCATCAACTGAACCGATTCAGCAACTGACGGCTGAGGATGTCTGGACACAATCCCCGGAAGCCCTGGGCAGTGCACGAGACAACGAGGCTGAGCCGCAGGATGTCCTTGTTACCGAACTGGGGCGTGCAGCAAGACTCTATCCCGTGCTTGAACCACTTCTCAGTGAGGCGACACCAGCAGGTCTCACACTTGATACGGCAACGGCAGCGCAGTTCCTCTCCGAGTACAAGCCACTGCTCGAGGAAGCTGGTTGCATCGTGACAGCGCCCTCCTGGTGGAGTACCACCGATGGCTCACTTGGTTTGCAGTTGTCCATCGATGCCGATGATCTTGAATCAGTTGGCGGCGAAGGTTCGCTTTCAGGTCTCAACACCATGGTTGCCTACAGGTGGCAGGTTGCAGTCGGCGACCAGCCACTTTCCCTTGAAGAACTCAAGCGACTCGGGCGGCAGCGATCTCCACTGGTCCAGATTCACGGAAAGTGGGTTGAGATCAATCCCGAACAAGTCGCCAAGGCAGTGGCTTTCCTTGAGAAATCCGAGTCGGATGACAGAACCATGCGACTCATTGATGCCCTGCGAATGGCATCGGGTGGCGAGGATGAAGAGACTGGCCTGGCGATCACGGGCTTGGAATCATCCGGCTGGGTTTCCGAGTTGCTGGGAGATGGAACCTGCTCCTGGATGGACCAGATCAAGCAGCCGGAACTCTTCGCAGGCTCACTTCGTCCCTACCAGTTGAGAGGATTGGGATGGCTTTCATTCCTTGATCGTCTTGGTCTGGGGGCCTGTCTGGCTGATGACATGGGCCTCGGCAAGACGGTTCAGTTGATCGGGCTTCTCCAGTGGGAACGTGCCCAGACGACCGACAAGAATACGGCATTTGATCCAACACTCCTGGTCGTTCCGACATCCGTGATCGGAAACTGGGAGCGGGAGTTGCACAGGTTCGCACCCGAACTGACTGCTTATGTCCACCATGGACCGACTCGATCTTCCGGCCAGGAATTCTGCGAGAAGGTTCATGACAAGGACGTTGTCATC
Source organism: Phycisphaerales bacterium (assembly GCA_029242715.1). Classification (GTDB taxonomy): domain Bacteria; phylum Planctomycetota; class Phycisphaerae; order Phycisphaerales; family SM1A02; genus UBA1668. The sequence goes on along the minus strand of JAQWTL010000043.1, from coordinate 10,571 downwards.
ACGACCTATGCTCTGGTCAGTCGGGATCAGGAATCACTTCAGAAGCAGCCCTGGCATCGAGTTGTTCTTGATGAGGCCCAGTACATCAAGAACCCTCCGACAAAGCAGACGGTTGCCATTCGAAGCCTGGACACGGATCGCCGCATAGCACTCACCGGCACGCCCGTTGAGAACCGTCTGAGCGAGCTCTGGTCGATCATGGAATTCTGCAATCCCGGTTACCTGGGCGAAGTGTCGGATTTCCGTCGGCGGTTTGCACGTCCGATTGAACGCCATCGTGACAGCAGGCAAGCGGCCCAACTCAAACGTCTGGTTCAACCCTTTGTTCTCCGACGGCTCAAGACTGATCGTACGGTCATCAGTGATCTTCCCGAGTGCGTGGAGACACGCGAGTTTGCAACGCTTTCCCATGAACAGGCCATGCTTTATGAGCAGGTCGTTGACAGGATGCTGGGTAAGGTGGATCGCAGCGACGGGATCCAGCGGCGTGGTCTTATTCTCGCAATGCTGGGCAAACTCAAGCAGATCTGTGACCATCCTGCACTTGCTGAAAGTGGCGATGACCTGGCGAATCTGGTGAGTCCTGATGGCGATGATCTCAGGAGCCTTTGCGCTCGTTCGGGAAAAGCGCAGCGGATGATGACACTGCTTGAGGAAGTTCTTGCTGCTGGAGAACGTGCCCTGGTGTTCACGCAGTACCGCCGAATGGGTCGATTGCTCTCTGCGATGATCGAGCACGATCTTGGTGCCGAGTCTTTGTTCCTTCATGGCGGAACGCCTGTTGCGAAGCGACAGAAGATGATCGATGGCTTCCAGGCAGAGGAATGCAACACACCGGTATTCGTGCTTTCATTGAAAGCCGGTGGACTGGGCTTGAACCTGACAGCGGCCAACCACGTATTCCACTTTGATCGATGGTGGAACCCGGCAGTCGAACGACAGGCGACGGATCGTGCTTTCCGGATTGGTCAGAGCCGAACGGTCCACGTACACAAGTTCGTTTGCCTTGGAACTCTGGAAGAACGCATTGACCAGATGATCCAGGAGAAAACCGCCCTGGCAGAGAACATCATCGGATCAGGGGATGACTGGCTCACGGAACTGAGTACCGGTCAGTTGCGAGAGGTACTGATGCTGCGAGCGGATGCGATGGAGGTCGAGGCATGACACGCTCAAAGGCCGAAAGAATGCCCCCTCCAAATGGTGCTCGAAAGCCCCGTCCACCCCGCGCGACCAAGTTCGACGCGGACATCAGCATGCTGGAATCATCTCCTGTCTCAGGTCCATGGCTGGAACGCCTGCGTGTCCTGTTCTCGAATGATTCGATGGAACGCGGATTGGAAGCGGCCCGTGTTGGCCGGGTGCGTCGAATCGAGATCGAAGCAGGTTGCATTTCCGGCCAGGTGCGTTCAGAGACAGGTGATTCTCGACGGGTCTGCCTGGAATCAACATTGATCAGCGAGATCACATGGGATCGGCTTGTGGAGGCGATGTCTGCTGAGGCCATCTATGCGGCATGTCTTATGGAGAGGCAATGGCCGCCGGAAATGGACACGCTCTGCGCACGGTTTGGTGTGCCACTGGTTCCAGCGGAGTCTGATCCGCTCGACATCACCTGGGATGGCACAGGGCATCCAGAACATTGGCGAGGGGCTGCAATCGGCTGGCTGGCTGCCGAGCGGTTGGCCAAGGATCCCTTGCTCATTCTGGAAATCCGCGGGCAGTCAGTCGAGATGTTGTCTGATCGCCTGCGCCAACAGCGAACATTGATGACCCGCGGTGGGGCAGCAGCGCACCCGGATCCTCCATTGAGTTCTGAGATGTTGGCAGGTGTTCCACTGACGGAATGCACCGAGCGTTTCTGGCGGGTCGGATCCGGCTTCAGTGAGGCTCGTCGTCCTGCAGAACTTGACCACGTGGCCCATGCCCTGCTTCGCAGGTTGGGTCCAAGCACGATGTCAGACGGCAAGTTCCCTCTTTCCGGGTTGCTGGCCACCATCTACGACACGGTTGCCGATGATGCGAAGCAGATCCAGGAAGAGCCCGGCAGGACTCGAGAGATCAGTTGACGTGCTTCAGGCCGCGGCGCTGGTCACGCAGTCGCCGTGCCTTACCGACTCGGTTGCGAAGGAAGTAGAGCTTGGCTCTGCGTGCATCGCCACGTCGGACAACCTCGATCTTGACGATGCGAGGTGAATGCAACGGGAAGATTCTTTCCACGCCTTCGTTGGCAACGATTCGACGAACCGTAATGGTGCGGTTGATACCGCGGCCCTTCTCAGCAATGAGAACACCCTGGTAGACCTGGATTCGTTCCTTTTCTCCCTCGATGATCTGCACGTGCACATCAATGGTGTCGCCAACACTGAAGTTGGAAAATTCACCAGCGGGCTTCAGCTGATCCTGGGTGACTGCTTCAAGGATTTCCTGTCGGTTCATTTCAATTCTCCAGGCCTTGTTGGCCTCTCATTCGACATGGGTCTTAGTGCCCAGGGGTCATTGGGTGGGGTCGTTCTCGGTATCCAGGAGATCGGGTCTTCGATTCCTGGTTCTCTGTTCCATTTCTGCTCGTCTCCAGGCGTCCACAGCACCGTGATCTCCACTGATGAGTACCTCGGGGACGTTTCGTTCCTTCCAGACTCTTGGCCTGGTGTAGTGGGGAGCGTCCAATAGCCGGGTGCCATCCTCGGTGTGAAGTGTGAAGGAATCTTCTGCTGCTGAATCATCATGCCCGAGGGCACCGGGAACCAACCTTGTGATGGCGTCTGTGAGAACCAGTGCGGGAAGTTCCCCGCCGCTGAGTACGTAGTCGCCGATGCTGATCTCCCGTGGCTGCAGTTCCTCGATCACCCGTTCGTCAATACCTTCGTAGCGTCCCGCGATCATCAAGAGGCGGGGATGGGTGGCGAGTTCCTCCACGATTGCCTGGTCGAGTCTCCTTCCTTGTGGCGAGAGCAAGATCCGCTCCGCCGGTGTCTCATCCATCTTCTCGACTGCCTGGACCGCGTCATAAAGCGGCTGGCACATCATCACCATGCCTGGGCCTCCACCGAAGGGTCGATCATCCACCCGGTCATGCCGGTCAGTGGTCCAGTTCCGGATGTCGTGAACGTTGTAGGACACGATGCCGTTCCGGGCCGCCCGGCCAGGGATGCTCGTGGTGAGTGCACCTTCGAACATCTCAGGAAACAAGGTCAGGATGTCAAACCGCATGACGGGAGAAACCCAGCGTTCGTCAAGCGGTTCCAGCGGACTTCTTCCCCGGAGTGGGGTCGATGCCGCTGCGCTTCAGAAGTGTTCGAACAGTGTCGGAAGGCTGGGCGCCAACGCTCAGCCAGTAATCGATCCGTTCACTCTTCAGCGAAAGTTGTTTGTCTTCAGGTGCGACGGGATCGAACCAGCCGAGTTCTTCGATGACTCGACCGTTACGCGGTGCGCGCTTGTCCATCGCATTAAGTCGGTAGAAAGGGCGGTGTCGCCGTCCCATTCGCTTGAGTCGCAGTACGACCATCGGGCTCCTCCTGTCTTGGCACGCTGCTGGGTGCGTTGCTGACTCAAGTCAGCTTGAAACGCCCTGTCTACCCGGGATCCGATTGGAGCCATCCATCGAATGTGGGGGATCGACTTCGCTTCGTGGCGAATCAGGGATTGTAGTGCAGATGAGGTCTGGATCCAAGTGCCTGATAACGGCATCTTCAGGGCTCATCCACCCAGGAGACTGGCGATGAAGGTCGTGTAATCCCTTGAAACCTCCATGGTCCAGACGAAGGCTCCATCAGCGATGCCACCCCAGAAGATGAGCAGGAACAGAAAAAGGCCCGCAAACTGAGCCTGTGGATGCCGGTAGAGCTCTCGAATCTTCCAGGAAATGGAGGCCAGGATCCTCGAGCCATCCAGGGGGGGCACCGGTATCAGGTTCAGCAGACAGAGAACCAGATTCAGCCAGCCGCCGATGAGCAGAAAGAACTGACCTTGTTCCTGCCAGGTTGGTCCAACTTCGTTGCTTGGAGCCGAGTCCGAGAGACCAGCCCACGCACCCGCCGCGGTCAGACAAACAAATGCCAGGAGGATGTTCATCACGGGACCCGCAACCGCAACAATGGCGTCGCCCCAGCGTCGATGACGAAATCGTGACGGATTGACCGGCATCATCCCCCAGGCGATTCCAATGACAGCAAAGGCAATCAGAGACCATCCACCCATGTGCACGATAGGGTTGGCTGTCATGCGGCCGAGTTCTCGAGGCGTCATGTCGCCTTCCCAGATGGCAGCCCAGCCATGCGCCAGTTCATGCAATGTGATCGAAAGCAGGACCCAGAAGATCCAGGCGACCAGCATGATGGCGCCGCCGTTTACGAACGCGTTGTGGACCCACCAGCCAGTCATGTGATGTTCAGGCCGCCCCGGCTTTTTGCCGGTCCTTGATATCGATGCCCAGTTGGACCAGGTGAGCTTCTGGACCGTGCGGCTTGCCTTCTTCTTCCTTCAGTCGCTTCATCGCGCCTGGGTTGGCGTAACGATTGAAGATCATGGCCTTCACGGTGCCCCATATGCCTCCAAAACTGGAGAAAGTGTGGTCTACAGCAGTAGCTTCATAGCCGGAATGAACCATGCAGTCACGGCATTTCGGGTTGCCCGACTCGTAGCCGTAATTGGACCAGTTGACTTCATCCAGAAGGGATTGGAATGAATCCGTATAGCCTTCCTGCAGCAGGTAGCAGGGCCTTTGCCAACCGAAGATGTTGTAGGTTGGGTTGCCCCATGGGGTGCAGTCGTACTCTCGCTTACCCATCAGGAAGTCCAGAAACAGCGGGGATTGGTTGAATCGCCAACTCTTCTTGCGATTCGAAAGAATCATCTCGAAGAGTTTGTTTGTTTCTTTGCGGTGCAGGAAGTTGTGTTGGTCAGGCGCCTTGTCATAGGCATAGCCCGGGCTGACCATCATGCCCTCGACTCCGACATCCATCATCTGGTCGAAGAATTCACGAACGGCATTCGGATCGGTTCCCTCGAAGAGGGTGGTATTCGTCGTGACACGATAGCCCTGTTCAACGGCTTCCTGGATCCCGACGATTGCCTTGTCATAAGTTCCGTCTCGACACACTGCGAAATCGTGTTCATCTCGTCTGCCATCCATGTGGACGGAGAACGTGAGGTACTTGCTTGGGGAGAAAGTTCCCTTGTCGAGTGCCTTCTTCAGGAGGATGGCATTCGTGCAGAGATAGATGTACTTCTTTCTCTTGACCAGTTCCTTGACGAGTTCCGAGATGTAGGGGTAGAGAAGGGGCTCTCCACCTGGGATGGAAACCATCGGGGCACCACATTCATCAACAGCTTTAAGGGCATCCTCCAGAGGCATGTCCTGCTTGAGAATGTGAGCGGGGTACTGGATCTTGCCACAACCGGCACAGGCCAGGTTGCAGCGGAACAAGGGCTCCAGCATCAGTACCAGTGGGTACTGCTTGCGGCGCTTCAACTTCTGTGCCAGCACATAGCTGGCTACTGTCCACATCTGTGAGATCGGGACGCCCACGGTTTCTCCTGGTCTGCTGGTGGATGAGCCTCAGGGGCCGGGGCCCTTGCCGAGGTCCCACCATCAATTTGAAGTGAGGGGCATGTTAGCAGCCCTGCCTGGAGGGGTCTCCAGAGGGGTTCATTACTCAAGCATTATCGGATTAGGAAAAACTTGGTCTTGAAGCCATCTCGCCCGAACCTGGGGTCCTCCGCTGGGGTATCGACAGGATGGGATCATTATCACTTCACCTACAGGGGGCTTGCGGCCAAGTGGCAAGTCCAATTGCAGGGTCGGGTATCATCAACCGGCTTCGTGGCTGGTATACGGGCCACGAGGAGGTTAAGAGGACCACAAACGTGGTTTCAGCCTCTTTGAAGGACCAGGAGATCCCGTTGGAAGAACGAACGGACGAGGCCCTGCTGGCAGCCCATATCTCGGGTGAGGATGACGCCGCGTACGAGGTACTCCTCTACCGGTATTCCAACGAGTTGGTGCCATTTCTGACCCGCCTGACCGGTTCTCGGGCAGCGGCTGAGGATGTCTTCCAGGAGACATTCCTCCAGATTCACCAGTCTGCTCGCACCTTTGACCCCACGAGGCGATTTCGTCCGTGGCTCTACACAATTGCGGTCAACAAGGGACGTGACTGGCATCGTCGCAACGCGCGACGTAAGGCGGTCTCTCTATCGGCCAATCTGGGTGTTGATGAGGACGGAAGCCGCATGGCGGATCTCCTCTCTGATGATGGTCCCATGCCAGGAGCGTCATTGGAAACATCTGAACGCGTGAATGAAGTAAAGAAAGTCGTTGACAATTTGCCGGCACATCTCAGGGAAATCCTGTTGCTGAGCTATTTTCAGCGTATGAGTTATAACCAGATAGCAGACTCTCTTGAGATCCCACTCGGGACTGTGAAGAGTCGATTGCACAGCGCCGTTGCCACGTTTGGGAGAGCTTGGCAACAACAAGAGGCGACTGAAACGGGAGATGGTGCCAGAAATGGATGAACGTGGAACCCCATCGGACGCAATGGGTGATTTGAATCCGGGCGATGCAGCCCTGTTGGAACAGTTGATCGAAGTGAACTTTGATCCTGCGGCCCTGGAAGGCGTGGATGAACAGACGCGAGCCAGGGCTGGTCGCATGGCGGCCATGTTGGGACTGCTCGATGATTACCCCGTTGAACCAGTCACTTCAGATCAGCAAGAGTCCCTTGTTGCAGCCACGATGGCTCGTATCAATCGAGCCGAAACCGAACAACACGATCGAATGCGAATTGAACCAGGCGGACGGCTTCCTCGAGTTCGATTGCGTGAATTCGTTGCTATTGCGGCCGTCCTCATTCTCGGTCTGGCCATCATTCTGCCAATGATTCGAAGTGGTTCGTCCATTCAGGACACGACTATTCGAAGGGCGCAACTCGGTCAGTTCTACACGGCTCTGTCCGCCTTTGAGTCAGATCATGATGGTGAGGCCCCGTCCATGCAGTTGGAGGATCCTGCTTTCAAGCAGGCCATCGATCACGATCCCGTGATGCTCGATACCAGCAAATTGGGGCAGGAGTACGGGCTCGACAAGGAGGTGGCGGAACAGGCCCAGGGCCAGTTCAGTTTCCACAGTCAGCAGGCTCCAAAGATCTTCCGCATCAACTTCCAGGGGGCGACCGTGATCATTTCGGATCGCAATCTCTACCTGGATCGCGCCCTGGGAGGAGAATCACTCCCAGATGTCCCCCTCCAGCCTCTGGTCCTCAAGAGCGATGGCGAGGTCGGGCTCAGTTCCTGCCGGGTTTCTCAGGATCACATATGGGACTGTGACAAGCAGCGTAAGGCCGGGAAACCGGTGATCGAGATCTTCCTGATCCACTCCAGGGGCTCCCAGGCCTCCGAGTCAACCCCTGGCGATTGACACGGGACAGCGGAACGCTATCCTCATGGACTTGGCCGACGTCCTCAGGGCAGATCCCAAGGCGTCGGCTTGCGTGTCTTGAAGTCCATGAAGTAGATCAAGGTTTCGGAGCCTCCCATGCCCAAGAACAAGCCAAACAAAGGCCTGCTCAAGCGAATTCGACTGACCAAGTCGGGCAAGGTGAAGTTCACACGTGCCTTTGGTCGCCATAAGCGAAGCCATAAGAGCGGGACCCTTCTTCGGTCCTATCGTCGACCGGCCTTCGCTCATCCAGCTGACCGTCGCCGAGTCTCAGCCATGTTGCATCAACGCATCACCAGCGGCAAGAAGACCACGGAAGAAACCAGCAAGGACTGATTGCCACGTAACGACTGACAGATTCCTCCGAGCCGGGTCTCAAGTGTTCGCTGTCGCGAGCCTCCGTGTTGGGAAAGAAGGAGAGGCGTCATGCCACGCGTACGCAAAGGTGCCGCGAAGAACCGGCAACGAAAGCGAATCCTCAGGGCCGCCCGCGGATACTGGGGAACCAAGAGCCGACATATGCAGCAGGCAAAGGTCGCCCTCATCAGGGCAGGCCAGTTTGCCTATCGCGATCGCCGTAACCGCCGCCGCGAATTCCGACGTCTCTGGATTACCAGGATCTCTGCGGCATGCCGCATGCGGAACACGCGTTACAGCGTGCTGATCAACGGCCTTTCTCGTGCGGGTATCAAGCTCAACCGGAAGATGCTTTCGCAGATTGCGATCGAAGATCCGGCAACCTTTGATGCTCTGGTTGAAAAGGCCCTGGCAGCAACCACTGCAACGACTGCTGGTTGATCCAGCCAAGTGATGGCCGGTCGACGCGGGTTCTTCAGGGAATACATCCGGAACCAGTCCTCCGTTGGTGCTGTTGCGCCCTCATCGCGTCGCCTGGCTCGAAAAATGACCGCTCCAGCCAGATCCTGGCAGGGCAATCGGCGATGGCTTGAAGTTGGTCCAGGCACTGGCGTTTTTACTCTCGAACTCATCAAGGATCTCCGTCCAGGAGACCATCTTGATGTCGTGGAATTGAATCCGGCCTTCTGTGAGCATCTGCGGGAGCATGTCCTGGGCTCCCATGCAGATCAGGTGACTCTGCATGAAGGATCCATTCTGGATGTAACCCTCGAGAGTCCATATGACTCGGTTGTTTGTGGGTTGCCCTATAACGCGTTTCCAACGCATCTCAGCAGGACGATCCTGCGGCGTCTGGTCAGTCTGATCCGTCCAGGTGGCACGCTTTCTTTCTTCGAATACGCTGCCATCCGGTACGCTCGAAGGCTGGTAGGTAATTCAGAGGTCAAGAGAGCGATGTTGTGGCATGAGCGATTTATTGGCAGGCTGGAAGAGGGCATGTCCAGTCATCGAGATCTGGTCTTGTGTAATCTGCCGCCTGCATGGGCAGTACACCTGACAAGGAATGAGGAACAGGAATGAGCAACGCGGATTTTCTGACGGAACTGCATGAGCAGCAGCGTGCCTTTGACGCCTTGGAACCGGAGATGGAAGTCACTGTGCGTGATCCATCGCTGGATGTCGAGGGTTATGTGATTGTCTGGTCAACTCTGGCTGTGGTGGACGGCCCATTGGGCCGTGTTGGCAAGGGGGGAACTCGCATTACGCCAACTGTTACCAAGGATGAGATTGGTCGCCTGGCTCGAACACAAACCCTCAAGAATGCAGCAGCAGGCTTGGCGACAGGTGGAGCGAAGTCCGGACTGCGGGCGGATCCGAAGGCCCCCGGCTTTGAAAAGCAGTATCGAAGGTTTGTCTCGCTTTCGTGGCCATGCCATTACGACAACGGAGGTCCATGGGGTGGATTGGGATACGACCTGGGAGGTGATCCCATGCATTGCCAGTGGGCCATAGACCAGTTGGGTACAACACGTTGTTTCACAGGCAAACCAGTTGAACAGGGTGGAACCGATTACGACGCCGAAGGCATTGCCGGACTAGGCGTTGCAACGGCCGCGAGTACCTGGCTGAAGAGACGGGCCGATGGCCCCAAAGGTGCCAGAGCATGTGTTCAGGGTGTTGGTGCAATGGGTGCCGCGGTTTGCCGTTACTTCACGGAGCAAGGGGGGGAGATTCATTGTTTGGCCGATCCTCGCATCGATGGGGCATGGCGTCTGCACGCTCCACTCTCAGGTGCCTTGCTCGATGCCATTGCAACAATGGATTTCGTATCCGCCCGTGAACATCTCAAGGCAGAAGGTCACCAGCAGATCGGCATGGATGATGTTCTCTGGGAAGAGACAGATGTACTCTTCCCGTGTGCGGTCCAGGACGTCATTGACACTCACAATCAGGAACGCATACAAGCCAAGGTTGTCGTCGAAGGTGCCAATAACCCATGTACAGCAGCAGCTCGTCATGCCTTGCATGAACGAGGTTTGCCGGTTGTTCCTGATTTCATTGCCAATCCCGGCGGAGCCATTGCCGCAAGTGTCGAAATGACCTCGGCCGTCAAGGATGAGGATAATGCAGTGAGCAGAGCAAAGGTTGTTGAAGCCAAGGAGACCACCCAGAGGCTGGTCACGGAGAACGTGGGTGAGGTTCTGGACATCGCCGAGGCGCATGGCGCAGCGTTGGTCGATGCCGCAAGCCTCCTGGCCTTGCGACGTGTTCTGGGAACTTGAACAGGCGGTGGTGAGATGTCTTCAGGAAAGAACTGGCGATGACGACTCCATTGACGATCGATGTCATTCGTGAAGCGCATGATCGCATTCGTGATCGGGTTCATCGAACCCCGGTCATCACCTGCAAGACGCTGGATGACATGTCCGGTTGTCAGCTGTTCATAAAATGTGAGAATCTTCAGGGCGTTGGAGCGTTCAAGCTTCGTGGCGCAACCAATGCGATCCTGTCATTGGATGATGCAGATGCCCGGCGTGGTGTGTGCACTCACAGCAGTGGTAATCATGCTCAGGCATTGGCTCGAGCAGCACGTGACAGGGGCATCCCTGCCTGGATCATCATGCCGACAACGGCGCCGGCGGTGAAACGCCGAGCGGTCGAGGGTTACGGCGCCAATGTGGTTCCTTGTGAACCAACACTGGAAGCTCGTGAAACAACGGCGGCACGGATCGTTGAAGAAACCGGAGCCACCTTCATTCATCCCTACGAT
>JAQWTL010000012.1 GCA_029242715.1 Phycisphaerales bacterium | reverse complement strand
CCCAAGCCGCCAGGCTATGACTCGGTCACCGAGACCCAGGCTGATGGCATTCCGCCCATCCTCTCACAGGAACAACTTGACGCCCTTGATGAAGAAGCCCTGCAGACCAGGATCAAGCAACTCAAGACAACTCGTCGCAATACCCATGGCAATCCGGGTGTAGCCAATGTTCTCGACAGCCAGTTGCAGGCCACAGAAGCCCGGCTCAGCGAGCTCCAGGCCGCCAACTAGGAACACCCTGCCTTCAACGAACCGCGATGAAAAGAAACAGGGCCCGGCTCAGATGAGCCGGGCCCTGACTTGTTCAATCAATATTGCTTGGTTCAGCAGTCGAGTCCGTAGGCCTCAAGGATAAGGAGGACATCGGTCACGTCTGTGGTGCCATCGTCATTGACGTCGCCACCTGCTGTGCCCCAGGCACTGATCAACTCCAGAATGTCATTGACGCCTGTCTCGCCATCGCCGTCAAGATCCGTCGGGCAATCATTCACCTCAGGTGCGATTCCCCAGATCTCAACATCATCAAGATTCCATCCGGAGTAATTCCAGACACCAGACCCGATCTGATAGCCCCAACGGACATAGACGGAGTCCTTCTGATCAGCAACATCGGAGATATCAAATTCCTGAAGACTCCAACTACTGTCAGCGACCTCACTGGAGCCGTTCTCCCAGAGGAGCGTCCAGTCAGAGCCATTGTTGGAGACCTCGACGGTTGCATACGCATAAGGCTGATAATCCGAGTTCAGCCATCGCTGGAACTTCAGACTGGTGTCAGTCAACTGTGAGCAATCAATCGCATTGGTCTCGAGATGCCATGGCCCACCAACGGTGCTGTCATAGTCACCATTGAGATCTACGCCACAGACATAGGATCCCGTTGCGCCTCCATTTGGATCAGAGTTGCCATAGGCCCCGCCGCCACCGGTTGGAGCACCAAACTGCCACTCGGCATCCATGGACCAACCAGGATTGTCATCCATGTTGAAGCTGTAGATTGCAATTGGAACACCGATATTGACGGTGCATTCCTTACTGACCTCATCGCCATTACTTCCACTGATGGAAACGGTTGCTGTGTGAAGGCCATTGCCCAGGCTGTTAGCGGCGCTGTTGATGCTGACTGTAATAGTCTCTTCTTCGCCTTCGCCAAGAACACCATCTCCATCAGGGGAGATGTCAATCCAGGCAGCGTCCACTGAGATCTCATAATCAAGATCTGCAGCATCGTAGTTACGGACAGTCATGTCAGCCGTACCGTTGATGAAGGGTCCACCATTAGGGCCTTCAGCATTGAAGCCATTGCCTGCAACCTGCATGCCTGTAGGAGGCGCTGTAGTGCCGACAACTCGAAGGGTTGGATCGGCAAAGATGTGCCACGTGTAGTACATGTCGACACCGCTAGAGTCATACTCATCCATCATGAGACATGAGCTGGCATAACAGAGCGCACCAAAGGTGACATAGGATTCGGCGACGTAGAGGTCGAAGTATTCGTCCTCCGCACACATTGGGGGATCCCAGTACTGGTTGACCGATGAAGCATAGATGCCCATTGCGCCAGTAGGTTCGCCACCATCAGTAGCACGCATCCAAGCCTCTGCGAAACAGGTACCCGCATCGAACTGACCGTTTACACACGCCACACTGATGATAAGGGGCATCATGTGTGTATTGGTAAGACCGTTGACATCGCTGTTGGACAACGGTGCACCATTGCCCCATGCGGTGGTTGAACCATGGCCACAGTAGGCAACCGCACCAATTCCCTGATTGAGTGCTGCAACACCCTGAGCGACTGTACCGCTTGGATCAACGATGGTGTCCGTAAAGCTATAGCCGTACGTATCAAGGTCATTCATGATGTTCAGGACGTGCTGATCATCGGTTTCCCCGTCATCACCAGGCCCCTGATTGGAAGCGATGCCGAGGCCTCGCTTGTAATAGGGATCCTGCGTCCAGTTCTCGGTCTCGAAGGTGATCACGCGCTCAACCTGCGTATCCACATCCGCTGCAGATTCGGCACTGAAACGACCAAGGATCAGATCGGGATAGGTATCACTGGTCATCAAGGCATAGGAGGGGTCTGACTTTCCGCTTTCCAGCGGATAGGTCGGAGAGGACACATGGGCGATATCGCCCACAAGAACCACGTAGACCAAGTCGCTTCCGGCGTACATGCCCTCGATATAGGACATGATCGAAGTCGGAGAGTTACCCACCTCAGACACCGACACCATCGTGGTGGAAATGCCAATACCGTTCTTATGATCCACGAAAGGCTGCATATTGCTCATCCATGCATCGTGGCAGATCACAAGCAACTCGCCGTCGCTCTCGATGGGGTCGTAGCGAAGATTACGGCTGTAGTTCAGGAAGTGATTCTTGTAGATGCCATGGAATGTCGAACCGCCCTCATGCTGCTGTGCCTGAGGCGTGAGTATGTTGCGACCTGCAAGCCCCACTGGCTCGACCATGACTGTCATGTTGCGATAGACACGCAGGGTCCTGGCAACCGCGTCGTACTGGATCGGATTGACATCAACAACCACGCCACGCTGACTTCGGATGATGTAGGGATCACCCAGCTCAACGGTCTCGGCCGGCCAGAATCCAGGCTGCTCATAGACCTCACCAAAGGTGAAGGGAACATCTTGAGGATTGACTGTACGCAGAATGGTTCCCTTGCTGGGAGCGACATCCACGTCGGTAATTTCGATGTAGTCACCACTGATCATCGTCGCCGTGACAGCAGTGTCAGGGCCGATCGTAATAGAGCGACGGACATCCGCAATGGCCGGCTCTCCGGCTTCTGCATTGATGCTCTCATCACCGATCTGGACGATTACGGCTTCGCCATCGCCAACGTGGATCTTCTTGAGTGTTGGGGATACGAATTCGTATCTCAGGATTGTGCCTTCGGCATCGTCCTGAAGAATTTCAACCTGGGCACCGTCTCGGGCATGTGCCGCTGTGGCCATAGCCATGGCTGCACCGATGACGATCGAGGTTACATTCCTGGTGAACCGCTTGTTCATCACGCCGTCTCTCCGCTCATTTTGAATAGGGGTGAATTGACAGGGGTAGCTACAAGGTCTCCGCACCCCAAGGGTGTGTGGATCCCTGTTCATTGAGACTATCCGGGAATGAGGCATTTGCAAGGGCCGAAGGGCCTTCAAAGGGGTGAAATAAGGGATTAAACCCATATAACACCCCCACTTGGCCATACCCTTATTGGTAGCTCTGAGCTGGCAAAGGGCCCTTTATCTGTCATAATGGGACCCGTAGGCATTTTCAGGACGAAATACCCACAGTAAACCCTTCTTAAAGGGCCTTCATTTGCAGGATTCCAGAATGATTCAGGCCACCCTTACTGCCCTATGCCTCCTCAGCACGGCCGTTCTCGCAACCGAGCACAATGTGCCGGGTGACTTTCAAAGCATCCAGGATGCCGTCAATGCCGCCTCAACAGGCGACACGATCAACGTAGGGCCTGGGACATGGCCTGGACGGCTCGACTATCGGGGCAAGGACCTTCTGATCAGATCAACCAACGGCATGCAGGAAACCATCCTGGACGCCAATGGAATGAGCTCTGTGGTCCTGTTCATCTCAGGGGAAGGCGAGGGCGCCATCCTTGAAGGATTCACAGTGACAGGCGGCACTGGCCAGACCTTCCAGGGTGAACTCACTGGTGGCGGTATTCAGATTGTGGAGACCAGCCCCATCATCCGCGATTGCCACATCACAGGAAACACAGCCACCTTTGGGGGCGGCGTAGCCATCTGGGAAGGCAACCCCCTCATTGAAAACTGCCTGTTCACCGAAAATCACGCTGAAGATGATGGCGGTGGCCTCAGGCTTCATCACTTCACGAACATGATCATCCATGACTGCGTGTTTACCAACAACACGGCCGGGGTCTTCGGAGGCGCCATTGCGTATGGAAACGACAGCGATGGACAGCACATCGACTGCGCATTCGATTCCAATACTGCAGGCCTGCGAGGCGGCGCCATCGCAAGCGCCTGCGACTGCAATGATCCTCAACTGTCGGGGTCCAGCTTCTGCGACAGCATCCCTGATCACATCCTTGGCGGATGGGAGGACTTTGGTGGAAATGATTTCTGCCCAGTCTGCGCAATGGATGTCAACGCAGATGGAACGGTCAACGTCAACGATGTTCTCCAGGTGATCAATGCCTGGGGCAACTGTGTTTGCGTTGAAGATGTTGATGGCGACAATGTTGTTGGCGTGAACGATCTGTTGGCCATCATCGGCGAGTACGGCGCCTGCCCAGAGTGAGCTATTCCTCTGAGGACGGCGAACTGATTCTTCGAATACGGATATTGCGATACGCAACTGGCCCATGGTCTCCCTGGAGCATGAGGGGGCCTGATGCCACTTCTTCTCCCGACTTCCCAGCCCTGGTGTAGCCCGTCAACTCGACATCTTCATGAACAACAATGCCGTTATGCACGACCTTTTCAAATCGTGCATTGGCGATCTTTCGGCCTTCGGCATCGAATGTGGGGGCTCTGAAGATGATGTCATAAGACTGCCAGTGCCCGGGCTTCCGAGCAGCATTGACACGAGGCGCATGGCCTTCATAGCCCATGGGATCTCGCTCAGGATCCCATCGTTGATAAATGCCGCCACAATCATCATGCTGAGGCTTCGATTTGCCCCAACTGTCGAGCACCTGTATTTCGTATCGTTCCTGCAGGTATACCCCGGAGTTGCTGCCCTCCGGAACCATGAACTCCAGATGAAGCTCGACATCACCGAATTCTGATTCCGTCAAGAGATTGGGGACGTGACCATCGCCGTTGACAAAGATCCCAGCTGCGCTGTTGTCTGAGGCAGACACCGTCAACAAGCGACCTGGTTCTTCTGGATTCATCTTCACCGCTTCCACATCAAGCCACTGCTCGGAACCCTTCCAGCCCCCCATGCCCGGCTCTTGAATCAGGTCAATCCAACCATCGCCAATCGCCCAGAGAATGGCATCGCGGAGGTGCTCGCGAAAAGCAGGTTCCGTGAAAGCCTCTTTCGTATGCCCCCCTCCTGTGTAGAAAGCAGCGCCATTGCCAACTGGCACGGTCCAGGCGATTGGATGATCGCCCATGCCTCCAGCAACGTTGTAAGTAGTCTCATCAAGAGAGGCCAGAACGTGGACACGCGCCCGTGGATTAGCCGTGAACTCGTACCATTCATCAGTACGCACCCATCGCTCCGGAAGATGTGACATTGCTGGATGGTGCGCGTCCTCAACGACAACTGTTGCTTCTTGAACTGCTGGATGAGTGATGAACCATGCGCCACCCAGGAGCTGTCCATAAAAAGGCCACTCGTTTTCCGTATCAGCAGCGCCATGAACCCCGACATATCCTCCGCCATCATGCAGGTAGGCACTGAATGCCTCCTGCTGCGCGTCATTGAGAACATCGCCTGTCGTATTCAGGAATACGACAGCATCGAAACGCGTAAGATTTCCAGGCGTGAATTCAGCCGGATCCTCAGTCACCTCAACAGTGAAGTGCCCTTCTGCAATTTCATGAAGTTCCTGAGCCGCACTCTCTATGCAGTCGTGCCGAAACCCTTCGGTATGGGAGAAGACCAGTACTGCAGGAACATCCATGGCTAATGCGGAAGACGTCACGAAAAAGCATGCAAGTATGACTCTCCACGTTGACATGTGGACTACTCCTGAAAAGACTTCCACCCCTGGCCGCCACCAGCGATTACAGCTCCGATGAACTTCACGCCGCGGGCACCATCCTCTACCGTTGGATAATCAAATGCCGAGCCATCATCACGACCCGCATGGATTGCGGAAGATGCACTTCGATAAATGTTTGCGAAGGCTTCAATGAAGGCTTCCGGATGTCCGCCTGGCAAACGGTTGGTGGCACTGGCTGCTTCACACAAACTTGCATCTGCACGATGGTGAATCTGATCAGGTCCCTCAAGCGAGGTCTGCTTCAAGGTATTGGGTTCTTCCTGTTGCCAAGACAAACCGCCTGTAGTGCCCCAGACACGAAGCCTCAGATCATTGAGGCAACCCGGGCATACCTGTGATGCCGTGAGAATACCGCGTGCCCCATTGTCAAATCGCAGAAGTACCGAAGTGTCATCATCGATGTTGCGACCTTGGACATGAGTCGTGACATCCGAGGCAAACTCGGTAACCCCCAGGCCTGTGACATAGGAAACCAGGTTCTCTGCATGGGATCCAATATCACCCATGGCACCTCCGGCACCCGCCATGGATGGATCTGTGCGCCATCCAGCCTGTTTCTGACCCGTTGTTTCCAGTGGTGTCGCAAGCCAACCCTGGTTGTATTCGACGATCACCTTTCGCACATCACCGATGGCGCCGCTTTGCACCAGGTGCCTGGCCTCCTTCACCATCGGATAACCCGTGTAGTTGTAGGTGACCGCAAAAACCCGCCCCGTACGCGTGCGTGTCAATACGAGATCCTTCGCCTGCGCCTCATCAAGAACCAGGGGCTTGTCGCAGACAACATGAAAGCCCGCCTCCATTGCCGCCTTGGCAACCGGATAATGCACATGGTTGGGCGTCACGATGACTACTGCCTCGATCCGCTCATCTTCAGGGCGGGCCGCTTCAGCCTCGAGCATGGATTCCCAGTCTGGATAAGCCCTGTCTTTGGACAAGCCAAGATCCAGAGCACTTTCAACAGACTTTTCAGGCGTGGACGACAAGGCGCCAGCAACAAGTTCCATACTGCCATCAAGTGTTGCGGCCATTCGATGCACCGCACCGATGAAAGCATCACGCCCTCCCCCCACCATGCCCATGCGTATTGGCCGCCTGCTCATCACGCAGGAGCCTCTGCAGCATGTTCACTTGCATACGCATCCTCGAAGCCGCTGCCAGGCGGTGCTATCTCAACTGCACGTACATAGTCGCAGCTCTCCCGGGCGCCCTGCAGTCGATCCATGGCGCTATCTTCCCATTCCACCGACAGCGGACCCTGATAGCCGATCCGATTAAGCGCTCGAATGATCTGGTCGAAATCCACATCGCCACGGCCAACACTGACAAAGTCCCAGCCACGACGAGGGTCGCCGAATTGAAGATGAGAGCCAAGAATGCTCCGTTCACCATCCTGGATGATACGAGTGTCTTTCATGTGGCAATGGAAGATTCGGTCACCGAATTGATCTATGAAACGTGCCGGATCTACTCCCTGCCAGATGAGATGGCTGGGATCGAAATTGAATCCGAATGACTCATGATGGCCAACTGCTTCAAGCGCCGCCTGTGCGGTATAGATGTCGTAGGCGATTTCACCGGGATGCACCTCCAGCGCGAACTTGACACCCTCGTTCTTGAATACATCCAGAATCGGGCCCCAGCGATTTGCGAAGTCGTCATATCCCTGCTTGACGTGATCAGGAGGCGTGGGTGGGAAGAAGTAGATATCTGGCCAGATCGATGAACCCGTAAATCCATTGACTACCGGAACACCCAACCGAGCTGCTGCGCGTGCAGTCTTCTTCATTTCCTCTGCCGCTCGCTCGCGGACACCTTCAGCATCACCATGACCCCAGACATGATCTGGCAGGATGTGATGATGCCGGTGATCGATTCGGTCGCAGACCGCCTGACCAACCAGGTGATTTGAAATTGCCCAGCACTTCAAGCCGTGGCTTGCCAGCAGATCATGGCGTTCCTTGCAATAGGCCTCGTCTTCAAGTGCCTTGCCCACATCAAAATGGTCGCCCCAGCAAGCCAGTTCCAGGCCGTCATAGCCCATGCCCCCAGCAATCGAAGCCATCTCTGATAAAGGCAGATCCGCCCATTGGCCGGTGAAAATGGTGACTGGTCTTGCCATGATCCAACTCCTTCTCTTTGGCCCGGCATCCTACCGGACCGACAGGATGATCACAGGGCTGTACTCTGGATGGCGACACAAGAGCCACATGGGAAGTAGTGATGGCGGATAGACCATATGTTCTGGGGATTGACATCGGCACAGGTGGTGCCCGCGTGCTTGTGGTCAACCAGGACACAGGCGAAGTCGTCCGCATCGCCAGTAGTGATTACCCCTCTTCGACTCCAAATGCCGGTTGGTCTGAGCAGAACCCTGATGATTGGTGGCGAAGTTGCTGCTCAGCTATCCAGCAAGCCTTGGCAGGACAGGACATCTCCGGAGAATCAATCGCTGCCATCGGACTCAGTGGACAGATGCATGGACTGGTCCTGCATGATGAACACTCTTCCGTTCTTCGCCCAGCCATCATCTGGAATGATCAACGCACCGCTGAACAATGTGAGCAGATACATGAAATCATTGGTCGCGATCGACTCATAGAAATCACCGGCAAACCCGCAATGACAAGTTTCACTGCGCCCAAGATTCTGTGGATGAGGCAACATGAGTCACAGGTATTCGTTCGAACCCGGCAGATACTTCTGCCGAAGGACAGCGTTCGATTCCAACTGACCGGAACGTATGCCATGGATGCATCCGATGCTTCAGGCACATCGCTGCTGGATCTGGAGACACGCGACTGGTCAGATGAGATCCTCCAGAAGCTGGAGATCGATCGGCCCCTGCTCCCTGAGGTCTGTGAATCACAGGACATCGCCGGAACCGTATCGGCCAGGGCCGCTTCCATGACTGGCCTTCGACCCGGCACACCGGTAGTGGCCGGAGCTGGCGATCAGGCCGCTGGTGGAGTTGGCTGTGGCATCGGGAATGAATCCGTCGCCTCTTTGAACCTGGGCACCTCAGGCGTGGTCTTTGCAGACCGCAACACACGACCGCACGACCCTACAGGCGCATTGCATGGCTACTGTCATGCGGTTGCCGGCGCCTGGCATGTCATGGGTGTCATGCTCAGTGCAGGAGGAAGTCTCAAGTGGTACCGAGATACCTTTGAAGGACCCGATGCTGCTGCGTATGACCGAATTCTTGAAGGTGCAAGAACAGTGACTCCGGGCTGCAACGGTCTCTGCTTCCTCCCCTACTTGACCGGGGAACGAACTCCACATGCTGATCCCAAAGCACGCGGTGCCTTCGTTGGAATGACCAATCAGCATGAGAGATCGCACTTTGCAAGAGCTGTACTGGAAGGCGTTCTCTTTGGACTCAAGGATGGTCTTGATCTTATACGTTCAAGTGGCCAGAGCATCACTTCCATCAGAATGACCGGCGGCGGCGCCAGAAGCAGTTTCTGGAGACAGATGGCCGCCGACATCTTCAACCTCCCGGTCAGCACGGTCAATGTGACAGATGGCTCCGCCTATGGCGCCGCACTCCTGGCCATGGTCGGCAGCGGCCGATTCCCTGATGTCCGTAATGCCATGAAGGCATTCATTCACGAATCAGCCGCCCATGAACCTTCTCATGACGCCCGGCTCTACGATGACCTGCATGATCGGTGGCGGACCGTGTACCCCGCACTCGCCCCCATCTTTCACGCGGACTGATCACGTATCAAGCACTGGCTCAGCTTCATCGGCAACACATTCACTGAACAGTCCCGAAAGCCTTGTGGTCATGGACCCGATTTTTCCATCGCCAATCATCTGCCCATCGATTTCAACGACAGAAGCAAGCTCGCCCATGGTCCCGGTACAGAAGACCTCATCCGCGCAAAGAGCGTGCTCCAGTTCGTAGTCCCCTTCATGGCATTGGATTCCTGATTTGCGACATAACTCCAGGACCACCGAGCGAGTCACGCCCTCAGGACAACAAAGCACATGTGAAGTCGTCACCATTTCACCGTGTACGAAAAAAAGATGTGTTGCATTGGTTTCAGCAATGAATCCACGCGCATCCAGCATCAGCGCATCATCCGCACCGGCATTGTTGGCCTGGATCTTGGCCATGATTGACTGTAGAAGGTTGCATGAGTGGATCTGCTGATCCAGTTGATCCGGTGAGAATCTTCGAATACTGCTTGTCGCAAGACGAAGGCCTGACTTGTCATATACCGGACGCTTGTGCTCAGCGAGCACGATGAGCGTAGGCCCGGAGGTGTTGAGACGTGGATCCATTCCGCTGGTCACCTTCAAGCCTCGTGTGAGGGTCAGTCGAATATGAACGCCATCACGCATGCCATTGGCTTCAAGCGTCCGGCGAACCTCTTCGATGATTGATTCATGCGAAGGGATCTCGGCAAATGACACCGCCTCCGCCGAAGCACGGAGTCGATCCAGATGCTGCCGAAAACGGAATATGCGGCCGTCGTAAACGCGGAGGCCTTCCCATACGGCATCTCCGCCCTGAACGGCTGAATCAAATGGACTGATACCTGCTTCATCTCGATGCAGTATCTTTCCATTGATGTTGATCAGCAGGTCACGATTGCGTTCGTCATATTTCTGGAGCACGTCATGTTCCCCTGATCCGATGGACATGTAACTGTTCGTAAAGTGCCTGGCATGCATCATGCACCGGGCCCAGATGATCTGGCACATCGCCTTCCCTGGGAGACCAGGCCGCAAATTCTGTTGAGGCTCTGACAGAGTCGTACCACCAATCCGCCCAGGCTCCATCACAAGCCCGCGGCCCCTCAGGCCATGAAAGCATCGAGTCAACAAATGGAATATCAAGACGATCGCACAACGCGCCAAGTGTGCCCCCAGGGTCCTCCAGAACATCACGTGCATCAATGACGGGAGGCGTCTGGCCCGTTACCTCCAGTCGTCGTTGAAAAATCTCGACCTGTTGAGGCAACCCCGTATCACGGAGTTCCATTCCCGGGAATCTTTTATGCAGAGACAGAATCACTTCACGAGGATCCCTGATCAGGAAACAATGGTCCACTCTTTCATCATCCATCCATGATCTGTCCATGTCGTCAAGAAGATGATGCGCAATATGTTTCTGATAGAAGATCGGCGTTTGAATATCAGCAAGCAATCTTTCAACCACGGATTCGTAGCAGGTTTCATGCGAGTGCTTTTCAAGCACATGTTCGCGACCAGGATGATCGATCCCCGTCTGAAGGAGAAAGCAGGCATACAGGGGTTCATCCCAGGCGGTGGTATCCGGCCTGTTCTCCCATGACCGCATCATGGCCGTGGAGATATTCCGCGGCCCAGACCACATGGCAATGATCCGGTTCATCAGTCGCCTCGTATCCATCGTTTCCTGGCTTCTTCAGCCCGAGGAAGATCGCTGTTCTTGGCCCACTCAGGATTGCGGCATTTGAAGAAGATGAAAGGAAGAATCATCGTGACCAGGAATCCAATCGAGACCACTGGAATCAGGAACTCTGCTGGCATCTTTATATCACTCTGGGAAGGCGGGAAGAAACCGAACACGATGCCGCCAAGACAACCCAGCAGACCGATGCCCCCGACCACAAAGACGCCCATGATTCCTCCGGGAATCCGGAATGGACGATTCACTTTGGGCTGCGTGAGTCGCAGGCGTATCAATGAGATGAACATCAAGGCATACATCACCAGATAGATCTGGGCTGAAATGATGGTCAGCACATAGAAAACACGATTGAGATCCAGGAAGAGGTTCATCAGGCATATCAGAGAAACCACCAGAGCCTGGACGAGCATCACGTTTCTCGGAGCACCGCCTCGAGTCGTTTTCTGGAAGATAGGCGGAATGACACCATCTGATGCCGCCACCCTGAGCGATTCGGTAGGGCCAATGACCCAGACCATGATGTGGCCGATCATCCCAAACAAAGCCAGAAAAGCCATGACTGGCAACAACCATTCGATACCCAGTGTCCCGAAGACCTTCTGGAAAACCTGCAAGGTGCCCGCTGTCAGTTTCATTTCTTCAAGGGGAACAAGAACCGCCACACTCAGGGCACCAAGCACCGAAACCAGCAGAATCAAGACGCCAGAGATCAGAAGCGAAATCGGAACAGCCCGCTGCAGGTTGCGAACTCGCCGGAAATGAACCGCATTGACTTCGAGGCCGGAGAGAAAGGAGAACACGGCAACTGCTGCAACAAGAGAACCGATGGTGAATGGCGCCGATTCTGCATGAAGCCCTTCGACATGAGGATGCCCCTGAGCATGATGCCCGATTCCAGTGGAAGCAACCTGGTCAACAGGAGCATTTGTCCCTGGCGTGAAATCAAACAAGGCATCGAATGTCAATGGAACATAACTTTCCCGACCACTGGCAACCCACCAGACTGCAAAACCAATCGCCATCAGAACAGGTATGAACGTGCCTGCATAGAGGCAGATGGTGGTCATCATGCCACTGAAGTTCAAACCCTTGAAATTGATCAGGGTTGATGCCCAGAAAACGATGAGCATGATTGGAACCGAAAACCAGACATACTGGTCATAGGCCGGATTGAACATGTAGGCGATGGAGGTGGCACAGAGCGCCAACACTGTCGGATACCACACGACAATCTGAACCCACTGGCACCAGATGCCAACGAAAGCCATTCGCTCCCCCATGGCTTCCTTGATCCAGTTGTAGACCCCGCCCTCTGCAGGCCATCCACCGCCCAGTTCAGCTGCGGCAAGTCCAACAGGCAGGAAGAAGATCACCGCGAAGAAGGCATAGATGACCACCAAACTCAGGCCGAAATTGCCCATGGTGGGCAGCCCTTCAAGGCCAACCACCACGGCAACATTCATCATCGCTAGGACGAAGAGAGAGAGTCGCTTCCCCGAGGGGCGGCCGCCTGTTCCTTGGTCTGAACCATGCACGTGGAGAACAGTACCCGATTCAGGACATCACCAACCGCTCATGAGTACACTCTCCATCCCCACAAGCCTGATGGAGCCACCAGATGTCCCCCAAAATCCTTGCCTTCAGCGGCAGCCTCCGCCGAGATTCGTGGAATCAGAAACTCGTAGAAATTGCCGCAGATGCCGCCCGACAAGCAGGTGCCGAAGTCACCGTCATCCACCTTCGCGACTATCCCCTGCCCGTATATGACGAGGATCTTGAGGCACAGCATGGACTGCCAGAGCAGGTGGTCGCACTCAAGGATCTCTTCCGGAGCCATCAAGGGCTCCTGATCGCCTCTCCGGAATACAACAGTTCATTGACCGCAGCCCTGAAGAACGCGATCGACTGGCTCTCCAGGCCTCAGGAAGGGTGCTCTCGACTGGACTGCTTCAAGCACAAGGTTGCTGGCTTGATGTCTGCCTCACCAGGCAGCCTTGGTGGCGTGCGGGGCCTTTCCAGTATCCGATGGATCCTCGGCAATATCCATGTAACGGTATTGCCACAACAGATTGCCATTCCGAATGTCCATGAACTCATGGCGGAAAAGGGCCGAATTTCAAACGACGCCTTGCATGAACAGGTCGTGTCGCTTGGAACCCAGGTCACTGAGACGGTACGCAAGCTGTATCAGATCACAGCATGATCATGCGGCTGCAATTGCAGCCGCACGTGACTTGACCTGTCTCACCATCCCATGCAGACCATTGCTGCGTGTCGGGCTGAGATGTTCATGCAGACCCAGTCGGTCGAAACTGGCCTCCAGATCGCAGGTCGCAATCTCAGCAGCGCCCTTGCCAGAGAGCATGATCACGACCATGGCCGCCAAACCCTTGACCAGATCAGAATCACTGTCTGCATGAAGATGTACAGGAGCGCCAACTCCGCCTGGCGACTGAGCAGAAACCCACACGGTGCTTTGACATCCGTGAACCAAGTTTTCTTTGGTTCGCTCGGAATCTGGCATGGGCGGTAGCTTTTTGCCAAGATCCATGATGAAGCGATAACGATCCTCCCAGTCCTCCAGGAACTCGAAGGCCTCATTCAACTGCTCGATCGTCATGGGGGCGTTTGTTGTCACGGCTTCATTGTAGCGCCAGGTCGGAAGGCAACCAGTCGATCTGGATCTGTCTCGAGACGAGCTCCCCCGATAAGGTCAAGGCAATATGGAACGGCTGCGAAAATAGCATCCAGGCACTCCCCGATGGCTGAGGGCTTCCCAGGGAGGTTGATGATCAGAGAAGATCCGCGAATGCCAGCCACCTGCCTGGACAGAATTGCTGTGGGAACGACTTTGAGGGACTCCAGTCGCATGAGCTCCCCGAATCCAGGCAGCATGCGATTACAGACTGCCTCGGTTGCCTCAGGCGTGACGTCCCTGGGAGCTGGACCAGTGCCGCCAGTTGTCACGATCAGCCCACAGCCGCACTCATCAGCAAGTTCCTTCAGCACGCCTTCTATCTGCGGCTGTTCATCAGGCACGAGCCTGCTCACGGGCTGCCATGGACTGGCTAGCACTTCCTTGAGCCAGGCCTCTATGGCCGGGCCACCACGGTCCTCATATTCCCCACGATGGGCTCGGTCGGATACGGTGACGATTCCAATTTCTGCGGTCATGACCGCCATGCTAACGGAGTCCTCGACCATGGCTCGCCAGAACATCTCCAGCGGTACACCCTGGGAAGCTCGATATGGATATTCACGGGCCGTACGTGTGGACAACCACATCGTGGTCGCTGGAACGATTGCTGCAGACAGTCAGGGGGGCCTTCTTCATCCAGATGATCCTGCAGGTCAAGTGAACTGCATCCTTGATCGCATCGGGGCCGCTCTGCAGGAGGCCGGGGCCAGCCTCTGTGAAGTCATCAGCCTGCGGACGTATATAACGCGAATGGAAGATGCCGAAACCATCGGCCTCACCTTCAAGCAACGATTTGGCGACACGGCACCCGTGTCGACGATGGTTGTTGTCACAGGCTTGTTTGCTGATGCTCTTGTGGAGATCGAGGCCGAAGCGATCATTCAATCCTGATTGGCCGCTGCAGATTTCTGCTGTCGCGACATTTGCTTGCGGCGGCCTTCATCAAGGATTTTCTTCCTGAGTCGGATCGAATCCGGTGTGATCTCGACCAACTCATCATCCTGTATGTATTCAAGAGCATATTCAAGGGTGATTTCCCTTGAGGCCTTCAGGACAACAGTTGCTTCCTTGTTGGACTCTCGCACGTTGGAGAACGCCTTGCCTTTGACGATATTCACGCCAAGATCATTGTCACGCGCATTCTCGCCAACAATCTGACCTGTATAGACCACGTCCTGAGGCTCGACGAACAGGATCCCACGCTGTGACAAATTGATCATGGCATACGTAGCCGCCTGACCATTCGCTGTTGCAACGAGAACACCATTACTTCGTCGATATGCCGTAGTCCGAACTGGAGCATATTTCTGGAAGCAGTGATACATCACGGCTTCGCCACCAGTCGCAGTAAGCATGTGGCTTCGTAAACCAATGAGACCGCGAGCTGGAATTTCACATTCGACATACATTCGATCGCCACGTTGCTCAAGCGATTGGACTTCACCGCCACGAGTACCAAGCAATTCCATGGCAGCCCCAACATGATCCTGATCGACATCCAGAGTGAGGAGCTCGATAGGCTCGCACTTCACACCATCAATTTCCTTCTCGATAACCTGAGGTCGGCCAACTGTCAGTTCGTAGCCCTCGCGTCGCATGTTTTCAAGAAGGATGCCAAGGTGGAGCAAGCCACGACCGGCCACCTTGAATTCATCCGCCCCATCTCCAGGCTCGACACGAAGGGCCAAGTTGCTTCTTAATTCTCGATCAAGCCGATCAGAAATCTGACGAGAGGTGACGAATTGGCCTGAGCGGCCAGCATTCGGCGAATCATTGATTCTGAACAGCATGTGCAAAGTCGGTTCATCGACAGCAATTCTGGCAATAGGATTCGGCTGTTCAGGACAGGCGATTGTGTCGCCAATCTCAAAATCACCTATCCCCTCCACCGCACAGAGATCACCTACCGATACCAGCTCTGCGGGCACCTTGCCCAGATCCTTAAAGCGGTAGAGCTTCTGCGCTCTTGCAACTCGATTTTTGTTTTCATGACAGATCGTCACGGCCTGACCTGCTGACAAGGCACCTGCATAGACTCGACCGATGGCAATCTGCCCGGCATAAGGCGAGTAATCCTGGCTGGCGATCAGCATCTGCAACGGAACGTCGGCATAACCAACTGGCGCCGGAAGATGCGACATGGTTGCATCCAGAAGTGGCTGCATGTCGCCCTCGTGCACACCTTCCTCAGTTGTAGTCCAGCCATCGCGACCTGAAGCATAGATCACCGGAAAATCAAGTCGTTCATCGCTGGCGCCAAGCGCCACCAGGAGATCGAAGACTTCATTGATGACACTATCTGGGCGAGCATTTGGTCGATCACACTTGTTGATGACAACAATGATCGGATGGTCAAGTTCAAGAGCCTTGCCAAGAACAAACCGCGTCTGAGGCATAGGCCCCTCGAAAGCGTCCACCAGAAGCAACACACCATCGGCCATCTTCAGAACACGCTCGACCTCGCCTCCAAAGTCTGCGTGACCGGGCGTATCGATGATGTTGATCCGACAGGTCTTGCCGAGGTGCTCGCCGGATTTGGGGTGATATGTGACAGCACAGTTCTTCGAAGTAATCGTGATACCACGCTCACGCTCAAGTGGATCTGAATCCAGGACACAATCTGCCTCGGAGCGGTCCAGTTCCATGGAGCCACAAAAGGCCAACAACGAATCCACGAGAGTGGTCTTGCCGTGATCGACATGCGCGATGATCGCGACATTCCTGAGATTGGGATCTGCGGTATGGAGCATGAGGGCCGGAAAGATACCACAGGAAGCAGAAGTACTGTGGGGCAAATCAGGGACTTGGGAGATCTGTCCGGGAACGATCGACATCAAAGGCCAATGACTGGAACCATGGAAAAAGATCCTCATCTACTGCCAGGCTCCAGACAGCCACACAATCATCCATTGAGTAACCCTCACGGCCCGGTTCAAGTACATCTCTCTTGGTCCTGAAGTACTTCGCCATGGCTCCAGGGCCATGTGTCTTTTCCAGGGTCTCAAAGACGTAATAGGACTTTCCCCAGATCAGATCACGATGAGCCCCCTTGGCCATGGGGTTTAATTCCGTGAAATCAGGATCGAGCTTTCGACCTTTGCGAAGCTGACGCTCCAGGGTCTTCTCCGCCTCAGGCATCCCCATTCGCCGGCCAACCTGGATGCCCAACCAGGTAGCGATGGGCTCATTCCATAATGGCTCGGCATAGGGCAGTACCCAGGAATGCCCCGCCTCATGAGCGATCAGCTCCACCATCGGATACCGCTTTTCAGGGAATCCACCCCACCATGCGCCAATGGCAATACAGACACCACTGGAAAAACCGCCTCCTCCTGTCGGAAGAATGAGCAACCTCTGAATCATGCCAGGGGCTGGCTCGACTCCCGTGATCTCAAGCAGATGCGGCCGCACTTCCTCATAGACCTCAACGACATCATCAGCAAACTGTTCCGTTCCATCATGGAATTCGATCTTCAACGGACCGGCCTGACGACTTTCTTCAGCCCAAGTAACACGATGACGAAGCTTTGGGTCAATGGTCTTTCGAGAGGCACGGGCAACCAGCATCGGTCCAACCCAGTTGTCATTGATTGGGTCAGAGGCATCGGGCTTCTGGCCAAAGAGACCTCTGCTGCCCAAGACGATCGCTCCCTTGCCCACCCGACGTTCTGCCAGCACCGGCCTGCCATCGGCATCCTGAATCAGGGTCGACCATTCGTTATCCAGCTTGATGGTTCCACCTCGCCGATAAGCAACTTCCTTGCCCGAAAGTTCTCCAACGCCCACCAGAGGTTTGACGGCCTGATGGTCCTCCAGAACAGCGCCATATTCAGCCAGCACTGGAGCAATGGGAACAGGCTTACCTGTCCCATCTGCCATGATCAATACGGTTCCGCCTTCGGCAAGGAAGCCTGAGATGTTCTCCCTTGCGGCTTTCGAATACGGGATTCGCATGTCGCCAGCCGTCAGAACCAGCAGATTCGTGTTCGAAAGATCCAGCTCTGAAAGACTTCCCCAGTTACGAGCGTCCCTCGCATCTTCCTCGAGGTACTGCCTGTGAAAACGCCCGTCCATGTAGAACGTGAATTGCTGTGAGATATCACAGACAGAATGGACTGGAGGCGGACCTGCTGGAAACAGAAAAAAGACAAGACTGAGCAATTGAATCATGGCCACACTTTACCAGCCTGATGACAAGAAGAAGAACGGCCCGGGATCCACATGGAACCCCGGGCCGCAATTTAATCAGCAAGAGTAAGTTGGCTCAGCATTCGTCTCCAAATGCATTCAGCAGCAGAAGGACGTCATCGACATTGGTCTCGTTGTCGTCATTGATATCACCGTCAGGAGTACCCCACGCTGAGATGATGTAAAGGATGTCATTGACACCGATGTAGCCATCCTCATCGAAGTCACCCGGGCATGGGTTGCTTTCATTGCAGAAGTGATAGCCGATACGAACATTATCAACGCCCGCCTCGACAATGGAGCCTTCTCCAAGATCGCCGCAGGTGAAACGAAGTCGCATTTGATCTGATGGGCCGACGGCAAGATCAACAACCGGATAGGCCCGTGTGATCCAACCTCCGTTGACCTCAGAACCAGTGGGGCCAACGGTATCCAGCAGATACCAGTTGAGACCGCCATCGGCGGATATTTCAACAATGAACACATCATTGCCTGAATCCGCACCGCCACAGCTGGCGCCGTTGTTGTACCAGAAGTCGTATTCGATAATGGCCTCATCTGCAGCGGCATCCATGGTTGGTGATGTCAAAACAGTCTCGCCATCATCCACATCTTCATCACCACTATTGCCAGTCACGTAGCACTGGCCACTGCCATCTGAATCAGATCCCGGATCACAACGATCACCACCCTCGGATGGTGTCGCGCGTACCCAGTTACCAGTCAGAGCACCAGAGACGATTTCCCAACCCTGATCTGATTCAAAGTCATCCAGATAACTCTGCTCATAACCCGACCATGCAGTTCCGGACCATGTTGAGTCTGGAGCACTGTAAGGACTTGTAGAGAAGTCGCCTTCCGTGGATTCGACTGAGAAGTAGTAACTGACAACGGCGCCACAATTCAATTCAGGGAAGACCGCACGATAATTCGAACCTCCATCATGGATGAGAGGGATCTCGATCGTTCCTCCCCCAGCGATGATGTGAAGCAATGCGGAGTTTGGGTCAGGCTGTAGTTCGTTGCCGGAAATGGTGATCTCGATCTCGTGACCGCCAGATGGCTCCAACCAGTCTGGACGACCGGATGGGAAATCCCAAGAGAGCGTGACGGTTTCCAGGGCTGACTCGATCATTCTGACGCAATCGATCATTCCATAGCCGTAGTCATTGTCCTTGCCTGCAATTCCCAGGTCTGTGGCTGTTTCATAAACGATTAGCTTGGCAATATCGATCTCAAGTTCAGGATTGGCCTGGAACATCAGGGCAATCGCGCCATTGACATGCGGAGATGCCATTGAGGTGCCACTGAGATTTGTGTAGCTGCCCCCGGGAGATGCCGAATAGGTGTCGACACCAGGTGCTGAAACATCGGGCTTCACTGCAGCCGACCCGGTCTCCGTGCAATAGGTCGGACCACGCGATGAAAAACTGGCGATCGGGTAGCCGCCTGAGTGAGGGTCAATGGCCCCGATGGCCATCGAGCTGTAATCACTGATAGCGCGATCACCAGGCCTGCGAAGTGAATTACTGGCTGACCCTTCGTTGCCTGCCGAGAACATGACCAGGCAGCCGGCTGCTTCCAGCGCATCGATGTAGGACCAGAAGGTCTCATCGCAATCGGGGTAACCATGAGATGACACAAGGCCCCATGAGTTCGAACAGACATTGGGAACGTCCCATGAAGTGAATGCGATACCGTCGGGATCGGCCATCCACTGGAACGCGTCGATGGCATTGAGGACTGTCTGCGCGATGCCACCCTCATCAATTCCCCGTGATGCCATCCACATGGCGCCAGGAGCCACTCCGATGACTTCACCGGGAAGGCCACCACAGACCGTACCCATCACATGGGTCCCGTGATAGCTGGAATCAACCGGGTTGCCGTGATTGCCACCATAGGGATCGTGATATGCCCACTCTGGATGCCCGCTGTAAGAAGGATGGTTTCCAGCCCAGCGACCTTGCAATGCCGGATGGCCACCATCCACGCCTGTATCCAGGATGGCTACAAGTACACCCTCCCCATCAAAGCCAAGGCCCCAGGCAACATCTGCACGAATGGCAGTCAGTCCCGGAGTCGGATTGGCGCCTCGAGCACCATTTGCGGCGGGCACTACGGGGCCCTTCGCATCGGGTTCGATCAATTCAATTCCATAGTCAAGATAGATATGTCCAACATCATCTCTCAGTGACAACTGCTTGATGGCCCCAGGGCGGCCCTCGACATGGATCAGGTTTGCAATCCAATATGGCTTGGCAGTATCGACAAGCCCCTGAATACGAAGACCGTCAATGTCACCGAGGATCGGCCCCTGACTGGCAGCTGCAATATCCTGAAGCGTCTCGACGACCATCTGGTGCCGAAGTGTTCGCCCAAGTCGCTGTTCCGCGATGTCCTCTGAGAGATTCCGAATATCGACTTGCTCATTCAGATACACAAGTGCAGAAACAGTCCCGCCAGGCCCCACTTCCTCCATTCGCTGCGCCAGATTGGCGTCAATGACATCTGCTGAAACAGAAGCGGTGATCACAATTGCTGGAACAAGCCCAGCCAGGCATCGATGAAACATGTTTTCTAACTCCTCTTGAATTCGCCAATCATGGGCGATCTCTTGAATGCGAGTGGACAGCATGGCCTGAAAGCCATCGCCCTTCAAGATACAGCGCCAGCGGCTCGTTCCAGCTCCAGATCAGGCATGAGGTATGAAATGGCCGCTCACCCGGCAAAATGTTGGCGGTAAAGAGCCATATAGGCCCCTCCTGCCTCAAGAAGGGCCTTGTGGCTGCCCTGCTCGACAATTCGGCCCCCCTCGATCACGAGGATTCTGTCTGCAGATCGGACCGTTGAAAGCCTGTGGGCAATGACGACGGCAATTCGCTGAGAAAGCACCGCCTCAATCCCCCGCTGGATGTGGTGCTCGGTCTCCGTATCAACTGACGATGTCGCTTCGTCCATTACAAAGACCTGCGGATCAGCAATGATCGCGCGGGCCAGGGCAATCAACTGCCGCTGCCCCACGGACAACCTTCCTCCGCCTTCACCAACCTCCGTGCCATAACCATCCTTCAACTGCATGATGAAGTCATGAGCCTCGACAGTTCGAGCGGCCTCTTCAATCTTCTCTTGTGACGCAGCGGGAGATGAGTAGGCAATATTGCTTGCGACCGTGCCCGAGAACAGATGGGGCTCCTGAAGCACGATGCCAAGGCTTGATTGGAGCCAGTGCAGACTCCGCTTTCTGTATTCGACACCATTGAGGTAAATGCCACCTTCACATGGTTCATAGAACCTGCAAAGCAGGGATGCAATTGTGGTCTTGCCTCCCCCCGTCGGCCCGACAAGCGCAATTGTCTCGCCAGGCGTAATGGAAAGATCGAAGTGATTCAGAACAGGTTCTGCGGGCTTGTACCAGAAGGAGACATCCTTGAAATCGATTGTTTTGATTCTGGGATCTCCCCCATCATCTGCAACTCCAGATTGATTCCCGGCCGCTGCTACCTCTATACGATGCCGGACCTCCTCTGAATCATGAATCTCAGGTTCCCGTTCCAGCAACCCCTCGATGCGCTCCGCTGCTGCCTGAGCCCCCTTCAGGTCAGAGAGCCTGGCAGCAAGCTCTCGAACAGGCATTGCAAACAAAACCGCATATTGCATGAAGGCAATCAGCATTCCGATCGTGAGGCCATAGCCCTCTTCGATTTGAAGACCACCTACAGAGAGCGCTATGCCGACACCAATACCCCCGACACTGGTAACGATTGGAACGAATATCGAAGTCTGGACGGCATTCAACATGGAGTAGTCACGCATGGACTGCGAAACAGACTCGAACTCCTCGATGTTCTCACACTCACGTGTCAACGACTTGGTCGTCCGCACACCCGTGATGCCCTCGTTATAGACCGCTGTCAATTCAGAGTTGGTCTTTCTCATCAACCTGGAACTTTTCAGCAGTCTTCTTTCGAAGAAGATCGTGACCACGACCAGCAGTGGAACAACAGCCATGACACATAGCCCAAGCACCCAGTCAATGGCCAGCATGGCGATGCTTGAAAACAGGAGGAACGTCGCTCCCCAGCAAAGATCCAGCAGGAACCACGGCATGAGCGAAGCGACCTTTCGGCAATCAGAAGTAAGGCGGGACACGATCCAGCCCGCCGGCTGCTTGTCGAAATACGCGAACTCGAGTTCCTGGAGCCGAACGAAAGACGCTCGTCGCATGTCGTGAGCCATGCCAGTTGCCAGCCTGCCTGCCGCGATGATGAAGCACCAGACAAGTATGCAGAATCCAATTGAAAGCACTGCATAAACGACTGAATACCAGGTGATCTGAACGACGTTCTTGTCTATCGCCGCATCGATCAGCAGACCTGACATCAGTGGCAGGAGACTTTCGACAATGGCGATCAAGATGCCGCCGATCATCATTGACAGCCCAAACTTCCTGTATCGAGAACCATGGCGAGCAACACGTCGCCAAAGGCCCCGATCAACAGTCCCTAGAACATCCTCCACATGAGGGCTCATCTGGGTCATGACAAGTCCCCCCCGCCAAGCTCCGTAATGGCATCCATGCCTTCATGCTGGATCTCCCAAAGCCGTTGATATAAACCTTCTCGTTTCAGCAGTTCATGATGTGAACCCCTGTCGATGATGCGACCCTTGTCCAGTACGAAGATTTCATCGGCTTGCATCACCGTAGTAAGACGATGCGCCACAATGATGGTGGTATGCCGATGGTGACGTTGCTGAAGCGCTGAAAGGATCGCACGCTCCGTATTCGTGTCTACCGCGCTCAAAGCGTCGTCCAGAACCAGAACCGCCGGATCTCGCAATAACGCCCGTGCTATCGACATTCGCTGCCGCTGCCCACCTGACAACGTCATGCCACGCTCGCCAACTACTGTCGAATATCCATCATCGAATCCCATGATGGAGTCATGTATCGCAGCAATAGACGCTGCTTCAACGATTTCAACCTCTCCTGCACTCGAACGCCCCATGGCAAGATTATCGAGCAGGCTACGGGAGTACAGAAATGGCTCCTGCAGGACGACACTCAGGTTCGATCGAAGTGACGTGCGATCAATGGAACTCAAATCAATACCATCCAGATGAATCTTGCCCTCATCAGGCTGGTAAAAACGCATCAACAGATTGATGATTGTCGATTTCCCGCAACCACTGGGACCGACCAATGCAATTGTTGAACCTCCTGGTATCTCAAAGCTGACATCCAGAAGAACGGGCGCTGATTCCGCATGCGAGAATGTGACATTTCGAAATACGATTGAACCGGAAAGCGAAGCTGCATCCAGGACCAGTCCGGATTCGCCATCCGTTTCTTCGGACTGACCGAGGACATACTGAATTCTCCCCAATGCGACCTGCGCCTTGCCGAGTTCTGCAAGGATGCGACCCATCTGTCGAATTGGCCAGACAAACATGCCAACAGCCGTCAGGAAGAAGAAGAAAGCTCCCGCCTCCAGTTGACTTGTGAAGAGCAGCCAGAGGCCAACTCCAAGAACAATGAGTTTCTGCGCCATGCACATCAAGTCGGACGTTGACCAGAACCATGCAAGGACCCGATAGAGCTTGTTATCCAGATCACGATGGGTGGCATTGCGATGATCAAAGGATCCTGTCTCCTGCGCCTGCTGCGCAAAAGCCCGGACGACCCTGATACCCATGACATTTTCCTGGATCTTGCTGGTCAGATCCGCTTCTGCCTCATCAACACGAAGGAAGGTCGATCGAATCCGTTTGAAGTAGAAGACTGCAAACAACACGATAAAAGGCAGGAGAACAACCGATGCAAGAGTCATCAGTGGACTCACAAGAAGCATGATGGGCAGCGGTACGATCAGCATGGCAACTGCTCTGCCCATTTCTACAACCTGCGCGGACAGGAAAATCCGAACCGTGTCCACATCAGATGTGCATCGCTGAATCAGGTCTCCAGTTTCCGACCGATCGATGAAATTCAACGGCACCCGTTGGAGTCGACGGTAAAGATCGTTGCGCATCCGCTGGATGATTCGTTCAGTTGCCTTTGCCGCGTACACGCCTCTGAAGTAGGCAAAGAGCCCCGCAGCAGCACTCAGCAAAAGAATGAGCACCGCTGGCCACCAGAGATTGCCACGCAGAAAATCAACTCCTCCCATCAAGGAGAGCAGAAAGTCTTCAAATTCGGTCGGCCCACCTTCAGAGGGGAGCAGGACACCATCGATGATGACCTGGGGCACAAGCGGCATCAGATACAGAAACAATGATGAGACAACCATTGCACCAATCGCCACCGCATAAATGCGAGGCTCTCGCATCATCACACGGGTGATGCCTGCTGGCTGTATCTTCAAATGACTTCTCCGGACTCGTCAAGCGACCCCTGGTGGCCGGCCAGAACGTACCGGTTTTACAAGGATCACTCTTCGTTCGAGCGATAGCGGTTGTCGTCTATCTCACGCTGCATACGCTGGCGGTCTTGCTCGGCCTTCTGCTTGTCCATCTCATTACCAACCACGTAACCAGCTGCAGCACCTGCACCAGCACCGATCAGTGTTGAACTTGTGTTCCGACCAATCGCCTGGCCTGCCAAGGCACCAATTCCAGCACCTGCGCCAGCACCAACCTGAGCATTGTTGCAACCGGCAGCAAAGAGAAGCAGGCCGCCAAGAACTAGTGAGCATTTCATGGGAGTTCCTCCATCCATGTGGTATTCCCGAGTAGTTTAGCAAGCGTAAATCAGCCTGACCTGCTACAAATCCGCGCATGGGCACAGAAACGCCAAAGATTACCGAGCAGAATCCAGCCAAGGCCCGCCTTGCATTAGGAGCCTTGGTTCTAGGAGCCCTCGCTGTTGCCTTTGCAGCCATTCTGCCCAAATTGGCAATGGACGCCTCAAGCATCGGGCCGATTGCCACTGCCTTCTGGCGGCTCACTCTGGCTTTTCCGATTCTTCTGACCGCCTGGCTGATCACCAGATCACGAAACAAACAAATCGCCAGCAAAAAAAGCATGTCCCTTGCATGGCTGCTTCTTCCGGGAATCCTCTTTGGATTTGATCTGCTCACCTGGCATCTTTCATTTCCATTGACCACTGCTGCCAATGCCACTTTGCTCGCCAACCTGGAAGTCGTTCTCGTTGGATTCGTCGGATGGCTCGTCCTCAAAGAACATCTGCAATGGCAGTTTCCAATCGGCGCCGCCATGGCGCTCGGAGGCGTTGTCCTTCTTCTACTCACCGGCCCTCACCCGGAAGAAGGACGCTCGCCGATGGCAGGAGACATCTTGGCGATCCTGACGGCCTTCTGGTACGCCAGCTACCTGCTTTCCGTAAAACGCGTGCGCAGGCAATGGGACGCTTTGAGTGTGATTGTTTATGCAACTGGTGGAGGCATGATCGTGCTCTTCATAAGCACCATCATCAGTGGCGAAGCTTTTCTACCAGATGAATCTGAGGCATGGATCTACCTGCTGCTGCTGGCCATTGTCCCCCACTGCATCGGGCAAGGACTGATCATCTTCTCACTGGCGTCACTACCCGCGAGCCTGGCCGCCGTGACGCTGCTTCTTCAGCCAGTTGGCGCAGCCTGCTGGGGCTGGCTGATACTCGGCGAGGAACTCAACTCCTTGCAAATCCTTGCGGGATTCATCGTGCTTCTAGGTATTGGGCTTGCAAGGCTTGGAAGTGGTCGCTGACAATCACATGCCACGACCTCGGCGATCAGCCTCAAGCATCGCTTGAAACACCGCTTCCGCTGAAACATCAAATGGCTCATTGTGAATGAGACCGCCCGGCTGAACTGCCAACTCTGAGATCGTCCGAAGGGTGGCTGTGTCGTCTGATGACAACCCGATGCTCTCGAGCGTGACCGGAAGCCCGACATCCCGACAGAATCCCATGGCTTGCTCGACCAGCTCAACAGGCTGCTTCTCTATCGCAAGGTGGACCATGACCCCGAATGCAACCTTCTCGCCATGGAGAAAGGGATGGGTTCCCTCAGCCGCAGTCATGGCGTTGTGCAATCCATGCGCCGCCGCAAGTCCTCCTGATTCAAATCCGATTCCAGAGAGAAGCGTATTGGCCTCGACGACACGCTCGAACGCAGGAGTCGCCTGCTGCCGTCGCATGTCCGCAAGCGCCTCGCGGCCACAGCCCATTATGGTCCTGTAGCACGCCTCTCCAATTTCAGATGCCGCAATGGTCGCCAATCCACCTCTCAGATTTGAGTGCCCGGATTTGATGCATGCACGAGCCTCAAAGACGGTTGATAACGCATCGCCCATTCCTGCAATGAAGTAACGAACAGGTCCGCCAACAATGACTTCGGTGTCAACAAGAACGAGATCGGGATTTCGACCAAAGGAATCAAAATCCTCATAGACGCCATCTTCGGAGTAGATGACTGACAACGCGCTGCATGGTGAATCAGTGGAAGCCACAGTCGGACAGCAAATGAATGGCAGTTGCAGCGATGCTGCAGCCGCCCTGGCAGTGTCCAGTACCTTTCCCCCACCAGCCCCCAGGACGACGGAAGCACCTTGCTCCCTGATCGTCTCCTTGGCCGCTGCGATGGCTGCTCTTGAACATTCCCCATTGAACGGAACAAGAAAGTGACCAATGTCTGCTTCGCCAAGAACCTGTTCCCAGCACTCGGAAAGCAGCCCGCGCACCGTAGGCCCCGAGAGAATTGCCACAGATCCCTCGAGTCCGAGGAAACGCATTTCCGATGCGAGCGAAGCAGTCGCACCATGGCCTTGTGTATATCGGCATGCAGAAGCAAAGACGGTATGCATCAGCCTTCTCCTTGCCAAATCATATGAACATCAAGATCACGGCAGGACAGCAAGCAGGCTGCCTCTACTGATCAAACTGAATGCTGGATCAGCCGGATCGCCAATGGGTAACGATAGGACTTGCCAGAGTGGACTGTTGCAGCGGCAATAACACAGAAGATGACATTAAGCACCGCAGCCGCAACCAGAACAAGTATGCCGACAAGAACGATCGTCAGGATGACACCACAGATCTGGATCAGCAATATCGTGATCTGGAAGTTCAAGGCTTCTCTGGCCTCACCTTCGACCCAGTCATCGCCCTTCTTGACCAGCATGATCACGAGGGCTGCAATTGGCCCGGACACGATGCCGAGCAAATGTGCCAACATCGCAATCATCCGCTGATCGCTGTTTGTCTCGGGTTCCTCCGAATGGATGACTCGACGCGGAGGCATCTTCTCGACTGACTGCTCGTTGGAATCTTCTGGTATGGGCTGCTGTTCGACCAAAGCACGTACTCCTACTGCAGTATCTGACTGCTCTATCTTCATAGACTACCAGCCTGATAGTCTGGAGGAATCATGACAGAAGCACTTGAATACATCTCACGCCCCCCCCGACTGGAAACTGGTTCACCGCCACCCTTGCTCGTGCTTTTCCACGGCTTCGGAGCCAATATGCATGACCTGATCGGCCTGGCTGATGTCATGGACCCCAGGCTGCATGTCCTGGCTGCCCAAGCCCCGATCGATCTCTCTGCCCATGGCATGCCGGGAGGCAGAGCCTGGTTCAACCTTCATCAGGATGCAAGCGGCGAAATCCAGTATGACCTCCAAGGGGCAAAGGACAGTGTGGACATTGCCTCGAATTTCATCGCCAACGCAACACAGAACATCGAGTGCGATGCTTCACGTGTCATGGTCATGGGATTCAGTCAGGGAGCCATGCTGGCCCATGCCCTGCTTTTACAAGCACGTGTGCCGCTGGCAGGAATTGCAGCCTGCAGTGGCCGACTGGTTGAAGCCCTTTTTGATAATCCTGAGATCGCAAATGAGAATGTCCCCTCTGGACTACCGGTGCTCCTGACTCATGGAACGCTCGATGAACTGATACCGATAGGACATGGCCATGCCCTGCGTGATTTCTATGCCACAACAGCGGCTGACTTGAGCTGGATCGAAGAACCCATAGGACATGGAATCGGGCCAGGTGCCGTCGAGGGGCTCGCTGAATGGTCAAAGAAGGCTGCTGGAAGCTGAGCCGATCAGCCCCCTGCCAAAACCAGGAATCCGACGCCAATCACGGCGAGGATGATCAGGCAGATAAAGATCCACTTCCAGCATCCGAATTCAGCCGAACCGCCATCCTCGGTTGCCGGTGTGTTCGTCTCAGCAGTCATTTACAGCCTCCAGGTCGTGCAGATCAGCCTGCATTGAAATCATCTCGAACGAAGCCTCAAGAGTCAACGCAGGAATATACCTTCCTGCTTTATACTCACAAGCCGCGCAGAACGGGTTTCCATAGGAATGTGAGCCCGCTGCGAAGAGGAGAATCAAAGATCATGACGTACACACTTCCCGACCTTCCGTATGCATTTGATGCCTTGGAACCGCACATCGATGCCAAGACCATGGAAATCCACCATGACAAGCACCATGCTGGCTACGTCAGCAAACTGAATGCTGCCCTGGAAGGCCATGACAACCTGTCCTCTATGACAATTGAAGAACTGATGGGCAAGCTGGATTCCGTCCCAGACGCGATCCGTGGCGCCGTCAGGAACAATGGCGGAGGACACTGCAACCACAGCATCTTCTGGTCAATCCTGAGCCCTGACGGCGGCGGCAACCCCAGCGGCGACCTTGCCGCGGCAATCGACGCCTCATTCGGATCCTTCGATGACTTCAAGAAGAAGTTTGCGGATGCTGCTGCAACACGGTTCGGTTCAGGCTGGGCATGGCTCTGTGTTTGTGGCGATGGCCTGTGTGTCTGCTCCACTCCGAACCAGGACAATACCTTCATGGATGGCGCCTGTGGCTGTGATTGCACATGCACCCCAATCATGGGACTCGACGTCTGGGAGCACGCCTACTACCTCAATTACCAGAACCGAAGGCCTGATTACATCACGGCATTCTGGAACGTGGTTGACTGGGCTGCTGTGGCTGAACGCTACAACGCTGCCAAGGGAGCCGTTGCCAGCTCTTGATCACTGAAGAATGCTCTACCGGAAACTGCCTTGAATTTGATGGTTTCCTGTGAGATATGCTCTCCGGCCATCGCAATCAGAGTGGCAGGGCGACATGAGGGCCGCCCGCCCAACCTTGGTTGCACCGAGGATTGATCCACAAAGAGAACGGCCCCGGTATAACCACCGGGGCCGTCTCTGCTTCCTGAGCATCGGTCATGTCAACAAGTCAGTCTGTCTGGGATAAGGTCGAGAATCTGACTGGCCTTCAATGGAGGCCTGAAAAATGATTCCACACCCAGTTCCCGAAGAACGTCCATTTCTTCTCGCCGGAAACGTCGGGCCAATGCGATGATTCGCACAGACTGCGACTCGACGCGTCCCTGCAGGCTCCGGCAGACCTGTTCCATGTCTAGGTCGCACAGCCTGCCGCTAACTATCACAATGTCAGGACTAGAGGAAACAGTCATGATGCCTGCTTCCCAAGCAGTCGAGGCTACTTCCAGGCCGACGCGTTCCATCGCCTCCAATGCCTGTGTCACAACCTCAATGGTTTCACGATCATCGTCAATCAAGAGAACTCTGTAAGAAGGCATCTCTTCGTTATTGGCGGGAATCTGATGTGTTTTCATGAACTGCCGAAGCTCTTCACGAGGAATCCTGCGTGAAGTTGACCCAGGAACACGAAAGCCTCCGATCCGACCTGAATCAAAGCAACGAATGACTGTTTGCTGAGACAGTCCAGTCAGTGTCGCCACTTCTCCGGTGGTGTAGATCTTCTTTTCTGAGATGCCGCCAGGTCCATCTTGGACCAAGGGCTTCACATCGATCATGACGCCATTTGTCACCCGTTGCCTCCCCACGCAGTCCATGAATATCGGACCTGATTGTTATAGCAACAGGACATTGGCCCGATGGCAACGTGGATAGAACGTGCATGAGCTGACGACCGCTTCATGCAAATCCTTTATCTACAACCAGTCACGCATGTGAACTCGTTGAATTTGCCATGGACCGCCTGAATGGCCCATGACTGAAAACTGAAAGAGCGCCAGGCAGCCCATGGCAAGACTCTCTTGCAGCAAACCCTTGTCAATTTTGTACTTAACAGAGATCCCAGGCGGAAATGATGAACAGCACATCATCAACTCCGACGCTTCCATCCCCATCTACATCTGCATCACAGGGAGCAGGACAATCTCCCCAGGCTTCAAGCACTGCGAGCATGTCATTGACGCCAACAAGCCCATCGCCATCAACATCACCTGAGCAATCACAACCATCAAGGAGGCCATCCCAGGCTTGCAGATATCCGATCAGGGGCTGATATGGGGCCCCGATGATGGCACGCTCTTCATCAAGAGCCAATGCCCAACCGAATTCGGCTTCGGCCTGCAGCCCTTCACCATCGAGCGGTTCCAGCAGGGACCAATCAAAATTCTCGCTGCCTAACAGGTAGGCACGACCTGCATTCTCGCCATCAACCACTGCATAGCGTGCCCCCACAAGCAATCGGTCTCCTGAAAGTGATACCGAGACGCCGAACTGGGAACCTGCTTCCGGCATGGGTGGAGGATGCTTTTGATAAGCCCAGCCATCAAATACCTGCTCCATCACCCAGACGCTGCCGGCATCGATGCCATAGGAATCATCCCTGTAGCAACCGGCAACCATTCGAGTGCCTTCAAGTGCAAGACTGAACCCGAAGTAATCATCGGGCGATCCAATCGTTTCATTTGTCATGAACCACGTGTGCATCCACGAACTTCCTGGACGCTCCCAGAGATGAATCTCACCACGCCCCTCATTGGACCACGGAGCTCCTGCCAGAATCCGATTCCCATCAACGACCAGTGACAACCCAAGCTCATCTCCAGCAGCGCCGCTGGGATGAAGCAGCTTTTCAGCAAACGTCCAGGGCCCCGAGTCATCCCTGTCAAAGACGACAACTGATCCTGACGAGGACCCCTGGTTGTCATCCAACGGCGCCCCCACTGCACAGAAATCTTCACCAATGGCCACGGTTCGCCCAAAGGCATCTTCAGGAGCCGCATCAGGCATCACGAGTTTCTGGATCTGATTCCACCCTGATTGCCCACGCTGAAAAACGTATGCCGCTCCGGAGTTACTGCCATCGTCATTGTCAAACCAGGCCCCTGCAATGATCGTGTCATCGAGAATGTCCACACTTACACCGAGCATGTCTCCAATATCGCCGTCCTCTGCTTCAAGACGGGCGTCCAGGACCCATTGTTCATCGATCGACTGATAGACATACAGAACACCACTGGCCCATGATGGCCCAGTATCAAGCGGTGCGCCGACAACAGCCCACTCACCATCCATAGCCACAGACGTCCCGATCATGGCTTCGTTGGTCGCCTGGTCACTGAGGGGGATATCGACAACACAGGACTCGGCAAATCCGACGGATCCTGATACCGCAAGAAACATGCTCGCAAACAGGGCTTGCATATCAGCCTCTCTCGCTCAACAGCCCACGCGCGGTCTCTCAGCCACAGGGGCCCCAGAAGTTCAACGCTTCAAGCAGGTCCAGGACATCAACGATCAAATCGCCATTGACATCGTATTGGCTCCCAACAACTCCCCAGTCACCAATGATGCTGAGAACATCATTCACATCAACGTATTCATCACCTGCATTCGGCGGATAGACATCGCCTGGACATTCAGGCATGCCCACGTAGCGAACATCATTGGCATTGATGTCGATTTCGTGAGCATCCGGTGACGCGAAAATAGGATCAACAAATCGCAGCGGCGTTCCATAAGGTGCCTCAAACAGAACGGTCACCAGTCCGACTTCCAAATCAGAAGGATCGATGTAGGCATTGGCCTGAAGGGAAAATGCGAGCACCAGATCATTGTTCGCGTAGAGAGACCACCCCTCATCACACTCCAGCGGCTCAACTGCATTCAGTGTGCTGCCTTCGGTCATGTTGAACTGGAAGCCTGCCAGCGTCACTTCACTTTGCCAGTGAACCTCGATGCTGCCTTGCTCCGTGTCAGGATCCCATTGGATGTTTTTCCAGGAGACATAGGCCTCAAGACCAGCAGCAGCGTTCACGGCACACAAGCCGCAGAAGAACAA
This sequence comes from Phycisphaerales bacterium, assembly GCA_029242715.1. GTDB lineage: Bacteria > Planctomycetota > Phycisphaerae > Phycisphaerales > SM1A02 > UBA1668. The sequence continues at coordinate 164,249 of JAQWTL010000012.1, read as the reverse complement.
TGTCAGCAACGCACCGCGAGTAAACATGACCAAAGCCTCCAGATCTCTGTCTTTCATGCTGCTTGCAGCTTGTATCCCTGTCAAGCGGAAAAAAGTGCCTGGATCGACCAACTCCCTGCAAGCGGCTTAAACAACCTCTTGAGAGCCCAGGGCCGCTCAGGGATCCAAGTCCTGCTTACCCAAAGGTCGGATCCGGATATTGCGGTAAGCGACATCACTGCCATGGCCACAGAACCCGATATGGCCCGAAGTGCGACGGGCACCCTCATGCTCACTTCCAGAAGGCGGCCCAGCTTCCAGGATTGGATTGATGTGTTCATCGAGAATCACATGCCCATTCAATGTCACGGTCAGATGATCTCCTTCAAGACGAATCTCTTCACGGTTCCATTCAGATGGAGGCAGCAACCAGCCACGCTCAGCCGCCGCTAATCCATAAGCAGATCCATGAAACTGCCACGGCTTGAGATTCGCATACCCCGGCGCCGTACTGTCAATCACCTGGATCTCCATTCCGAGATACGCAGCATTCCCCTCGATTGGTGCCCGGACAGCAATGCCATTGTTGGCACCGGGAACCATTTGAAACTCAAATCGAAACACGAAGTCTTCGTATTGCCCTGTAGTTCGAAGATCGCCACCTGATGCGGGCTTGCAACGGATCGCCCCATCAATCACTTCATACCCCTCCGTATCGCGAACCCAACCATCAAGCGTCTTGCCATTGAACAACGACACGAAGCCCTCTTCTGGTCCACCAAGACGTTCCATTGCAATATTGTCAACAAGGATCTGGCCCGTTTCCCCCGTCCGCCCAAGCCTCAGCCAGGACGCGTCTACCGTTTTATCATTGCCATCAATCGAGACACGCTGCCGCTCCCACTCCGGCCCCGGCTCCAGGACGGCGATTGCCAGCACCTTCCCTTCTTCATCGACCAGTTGAAGTTGAAGCAATGCTTCGGCTGCTTGATGTTCCCGCAATGACAGGTTGATATCCAAGGATCTCCCTGGGGGAAGACTGCCCACAATGGGACCGCACGTGCGAATCGCCTGTTCGCCTCTCAGTGCAAGACATTGGCCAGTACTGGTATCAGGCGTGCCGTCAGGAGTTTCCAGACAGGCATCCTCCAATGGCAATTCGCCTTCAAGGACCCATGTCGTCAACGCCGCATCGAACGCCGGATCGGCCACAGCAATGGCCTCTACTCCGCCAGCACACCAAGTTGTTGTCGTCATCAGAACAAGCGTGATCATGGATGTACTGTACGACCAGATTAGTCCACCGTGGTTGGCCCCACCGGACAGAGCCCGGCCCTTGACTAGTCGCACCAGCCCCAGTTTTTCAGGACGGTCAAGAGATCAGAGATGTCTACGACGCCATCGCCATCGACATCCTCAGCACATCCAACACAGGCCCCCCAGGCATTGATGACTGCCAGAAGGTCATCTATCCCTATGAAGGAATCTGCATCCACATCACCATCACAATCACTGCATTCAGGAGCAATTGTGTTTGGTCCGAATTCCTGGAATGGCCCCACGATCTGATCAGGTTGATTTCCACAGACAAGGCTGCCACCAAGCATCAGCTCGCCCGGAACCTCGATGTGGAATCCGCCGCCACTTAACGAGGCGTCATTGACTCGAATGGATGAGCCTGAGACCAGAACGTCACACGCCCGGCAAGCCACGCCGGCCCCCTTTTTCGCCGTGTTGGATTGAAAGTCAGAACCGAAGAAGTACTGAGACCCACGAATTGCATGGACCACCCCACCATCGACATCGGCAACATTCTGGCCTGCTTGCCAACCCCTGAATTGCCCGTCGCAATCCACAAGTGACATGGCCGCTCCATGGCGGCCTGATGTATTGCCCAGAAAGCCGCATTGATTGGAGTTGAATGAAGACCACTCCGCATGAAGACCGCCACCATCAATGGACGCGATATTGCTGGTGAAGACATTGAAATTCATTTTAAATTCTGAGCTTCCGGTCACCATCATGCCCGCCCCGGACTCGGCGGAATTTCCTGACAGGCTCGATGAATCCAATCTGGACTGCTGGCCCAAGTCAATCCCGTAGAACCCACCACCATTTACAAAGGCAGTATTTGTCTTGAACTCGCAATCTCGCATCGTGACCAGCGAGTACTGATGCATGAGGCCAGCACCATTCTCAGCCTGCCCGTCAAGGATTGTGCAATTCTCATACTGATGAGAACCGTAGTAGGCCATGGCACTGCCACCATTTTTTTCCGCCATATTCCTCTCGAAGAGGCTGTTGGATACATCGATCACACATCGATAAGACCAGATGCCCCCGGCTGTCCAGGCCAAGTTGTCCTTGCACGTAATGTCATCCAGTTCCATAGTGGATTCCAATCCATAGATTGCAGCCCCACTCCCCTGGTCCTGGATATTGTTTCCGGCTTCATTGTTTTCAATACGAATCTTGTTGCCGTCAATGAAACCGAAGTCGACTTGAATCGCCCCGCCAGTAGCTGAAGCAAAGTTACTGTCGAAGTCACAATCGTCAATGGAGGCATTGCCATTCACATACAGGCCTGCTCCGCTGGAAGCGATGTTGCCCTCGAACCGACACCAGTGAAACGATGGATCTCCTGATTCCACGTATGCCCCGCCACCTAAGGTCGCCAGGCAATCTCGTATCACACAGTTTCTGATCGTCGGCGAACCCCCATTGATATGAATCCCCCCACCTTTCAGGCCATCACCGCCCTCAAGCGTGAATCCCTCCAACTGACTTGCGGGGGTCTCCCCGTTGGCTGCCGTAACGATGGAACCCGGGGCAACTGCCTGGATGGTCGTGTGGTCTGAACCGGAGGCTGACTGGATATGAACAGCCTTCCCGATGAAGTCGATCTGCTCGGGGTAGTTCCCAGGAGCAACCAGAATGATGTCTCCTGCAGCAGCAATATTGATTGCTCCCTGGATGGTGGGCTGATCACCCGGGACATTGATGATGTCCGCCTGGGCTGAACTGATCACGACACCAATCAACATCAGCTGAAAAAGACCGTTCTTGAGCATGAAAAGCACCTTTACTGATTGCATTCTGGCCTTTCTGGCCGACGACACAAGCCTCAAATGCTACTGGTCCCGCAAAACGGTCTCATTCACTACAATCCGACCCCAACACCGGGGTTAATTTACACCCCACAATCCACCCCGTCATTCAAACTGCAACTAGTCAGGACTCGAACCAGCGATGAAAGTCGGCATTCCCCGCGAAGTTGACCCGCTGGAACGCCGCGTTGCTGCCGTGCCGCGCACAGTTCGCAAACTGCGGGAGTTGGGCTTCGAGGTGATGCTCGAGAAGACCGCTGGCAAAGGTGCCGAGTTCACCGATGACCAGTACACCGAGGTTGGAGCCACGATTGTTGATGCTGAAACGATCTGGTCGGATTCCGACATGGTTCTCAAGGTCAAGCCGCCAACACCTGCCGAAGCTGATCAGCTTCGTGAAGGTGGCAGAGTCCTCTCGTTCATTCATCCTGCAGAAAACGATGAACTCCTTGAGCACCTGGCAGCCCGCAAAGCAACCGTGCTGGCCATGGACTGTGTACCGCGGATCACGCGAGCACAGAAAATGGATGCACTCAGCGCCATGGCAGGCGTTGCGGGGTACAGGGCCGTCATTGAAGCCGCCCACGCCTACCCCCGCTACTTTGCAGGACAGATGACTGCCGCTGGCAGAGTCGATCCTGCCAAGATCCTGATCATTGGTGGCGGCGTAGCCGGGCTGGCAGCCATTGGCACTGCTCGAAGCATGGGCGCAATTGTCCGGGCCTTTGACACGAGACTTGCCGTCAAGGAACAGGTTGAAAGCCTTGGCGGCGAATTCCTGGTGCTGGACTTCGAGGAATCCGGCGAAGGCGAAGGTGGCTATGCGAAGGTCATGAGCGATGCCTTCCTTGAAGCCGAGATGGCCTTGTTTGCACAGCAGGCCATCGAAGTGGACATCATTATCACCACGGCCATCATTCCAGGAAGAGAAGCTCCAAAGCTGATCACCGCGGGCATGGTCGAGAGCATGAAGGAAGGCTCGGTGATCATCGATGTGGCTGCTGAAAAAGGCGGCAACTGTTCACTGACCGTACCCGACAAGAAAATCGTGCATCACGGTGTTTCAATCGTCGGATACACCGACCTTGTCAGCCGAATGTCGATTCTTTCCAGCCGACTTTACGCCAGCACACTGGTGAAGATGCTCGAGGAGATGGGTGGCGGAGAGAACTTCTCAATCGATCGAGAGAACGAGGTCGTACGCGGCGCTCTGGTAATGCAGGATGGCGAGATCACATGGCCACCTCCCAAACGGGAAGAGACCAAGCCTGAGACTCCCGCCTACGCCGAAGACTTTGGCTCACGACCACTCCCGGACAGCGAGGAAGCAGCCTCGATTGCCAAGAAGGAAGCCGTTGCAGCAGGCGCCTGGAAAGCAGGCGGGATCCTTGGAGCCATTCTGCTGGCACTCGTCATTGGACTCTGGGCACCGATCTCTTTCGTCGAACACTTCACCGTATTCGTGCTTGCCTGCTTCGTTGGATGGCAAGTCGTCTGGAACGTCTCACCTGCCCTGCATACGCCTCTGATGAGCGTGACGAATGCCATCAGTGGCATCATCATTCTCGGCGGGATGCTTCACCTCTCAACTGAAGCCAATACTGCAGCCATCGTCTTCGGCGCCTTTGCCGTGTTCTTTGCCACTATCAATATTGCCGGCGGATTCACCGTAACTCGCCGCATGCTTGCGATGTTCAGGAAGTAGCCCGGTGATCCACCACGCATACAACCTGGCAACAGTAAGCACCACCGCGGTGCCTCATGGCCCCGTGGCCAGTGACAGCTTTGTCACGATTGCCTACCTCGTTGCTGCTGTTCTGTTCATCATGAGCCTCGGCGGACTCTCCAAGCAGGAAACTGCCGAACGCGGCAACTTCTACGGGATCATCGGCATGATCCTGGCACTGGGCGTGGCGATCTTCAGCGCAGAAGTCAATCGATATGGGATTCTCGCCATCGCCATGGTGCCAGCACTGATCGGCGGCGGATGGCTTGCTGTCCGGGTCAAGATGACCGAGATGCCTCAGTTGGTCGCATTGCTGCACTCCTTTGTGGGTATTGCTGCAGTCCTTGTCGGGTTTGCCAGCTTCCTTGATCCTCATCAGGCCATGACACCGGCTGAACTGACCGTGCATGAGATCGAGGTCTATATCGGCATCTGCATTGGAGCCATTACCTTCACCGGGTCAATCATTGCTTGCCTCAAGCTGCACGGAAAACTTTCCGGCAAGCCCCTGATGTTGCCTGCACGGCATCTGCTGAATCTGATCGGCTTGATAGTCACCATCCTGCTTGGTGTCTGGTTCCTGAACAGCGAAGCAACTGCAACAGGCATTGTCCTCCTTGTTATTGCAGCGGCACTGACCGGCATAATGGGCGCTCACCTCGTGGCTGCCATCGGCGGCGCCGACATGCCCGTGGTCGTCTCGATGCTCAATTCCTATTCTGGCTGGGCCGCCGCAGCTGCTGGCTTCATGCTGGGCAACGATCTTCTGATCATCACTGGAGCACTGGTAGGCAGCAGCGGCGCCATCCTTTCCTACATCATGTGTCGTGGCATGAATCGTTCGTTCGTCAGTGTGATCCTGGGAGGATTCGGAACGGACGGAGGGACCGTAGTTGCCTCAGGCGATGTTGATCAGGGTGAAGTCATCCAGATCTCCGCCGATGAGACTGCCGATCAGATGATGTCGGCCAGGAGCGTGGTCATCGTTCCCGGATATGGCATGGCGGTCGCCCAGGCCCAGCACGCTCTGGCTGAAGTCACCCGTAAACTTCGCGACGCAGGCGTCACCGTACGCTTTGCCATCCACCCTGTTGCCGGCCGCCTTCCTGGACACATGAACGTTCTGCTGGCCGAAGCCGGTGTCCCCTATGACATCGTCCTTGAGATGGATGAGGTCAATGACGACCTTCCGGAAACAGATCTCGTCCTGGTCATCGGAGCCAATGACATCGTCAATCCCGATGCGGAAGACAACCCGACCAGCCCGATCGCCGGCATGCCGGTCCTCCAGGTCTGGAAGAGCACGATGGTCGTGGTGATGAAACGCAGCATGGCTACTGGCTATGCCGGTGTACAGAACCCGTTGTTCTTCAAGGACAACACGCGAATGCTATTCGGTGATGCCCGTGATAATACCGACGCCATGCTTGGCGGTCTTCGCAGCTAATGCAAACGCCCCGAGACATCTCAGGCATAACAACCGAATGGCTCAATGCCGTCCTTGGCCACCTCGGTGAAATTGTTGACAGCCGCGCTTCCGGACTAGGTGCCGAAGAGACGGGATTCCTCAGCACGATGGCCAAGGCCGAACTGACCTGGGCTTCTTCCGATGAGACGCTTCCCAGCACAATCGTGATCAAGATTCCCCCGCCACCGGGTGAATTCCATGAGATCAGCGAGAACATGCACGCCTTCCAGCGGGAAGCCCGTTTTTACAAAGAGATCGCCCCTGGCATTGAAACCCGAGTCCCTCACATCTTCCATGCTTCAGCCACACATGGGGAAGAAGTCATCATCATGGAAGACCTGTCCTGGATGACACCTTGTGATCAAATCAAAGGCATGTCACACGAGTGGATCTGCAAGACAGTTGCCGAGATCGGCACTTTGCAAGCCCGATACTGGGACAACCTGGAACTCTCAAAGTTGGATTGGGTGCCCTGGGAATGGAAGGACAATTTCTATTCCGTTGCGGGCCACGAGGAATGGGAAGCTTTTCGCAACAATTGGAAAGACATCATCGGTCAACGCGGCATCGAAATGGCATACCGCGTCGAAGAAGCCCGTGACTGGATCGATGATCGAATGCGGAGTCGGCCCAAGACATTGCTCCACAGCGATCTACGAGCCGACAACGTCATGATGGATGAAAGCGGCATACAGCCTCAAGCCTGCATCATTGACTGGCAACTGGTGAGCCGGGGCATTGGGGCTGTTGATCTTGCGAGATTGTTCGGCGGCAGCGACCTGATTGATGATCGAGCCGGCCATCACATGGAGGTTATCCGTGCCTGGCATGATGCTCTGGTCATGGGCGGCGTGCATGGGTATTCGATCGAGGACGCCACTGATGACTTCCTGCTGTCAGCTCTGATCGTCATGAGAATTCCCGCGTTTGCTTCCAGCCTCAGTATGGCTGAAGCCGAAGCTGAGTCACGCACGGGACAACTCATTCGCAGCGTCGTCCTGCGATTCAGCGCCCTGGTGGAAGAACTGGATGCCCTGCGGGTATTGCCGAGCTGATGACTGGCCGGGCGGGCCCTACTTGAAGTTGTTGTTGTTGGCGGGCGGCACTGGAGCAGGCTCTTGGAGTATGACCTGCCGCTTCATCTTGTTCCAGAACTCGTTAACAGCCTTCTCGTCCACATATTGCTCGCCATTGAGGGACGTGCTCAGTCGAACAGTGACAAGGTGCGGGCCGCGTACGGCGATTGCTCCTGATCGAAACGCTCAATAACTCTACTTCGCACCTGACTCAATGCGATCATCCCGATCGATGACCACCAATGCGATGAGCGTTCCAATGAAATACATGAATTGATCCGCCGCTGCGGCGTAATCGCCTGCGATTCGAGAACCAAACCCCAAGGCGATGAAGAGGAAGAGAACGCCCACCAGGGTCCACTTGAGAATCGGTGCACGGCCTCCGAGCCACTCACATGCAAACAAGCTGATGACCGCACCAACTGCCAAGATGGTCTCGAAGAAAGCGATTCCGATGTACTGAGGCCCCAGCGGCAACCGACCCAGGATGGTCTCACCAAACTGGTCTATGAACCAGCCCGGCGCGCCGCTCTCACGGGAAACATCGATCCACTTCTCAATGCCTGCCAGCAGGAAGGTGATCAGGAACAACAATGTGACTGCCAGTCTCATCAAGACCATCATGATTCGTTCGTTTTGGAACATGACTATCTCCTTGATGCGAACCATACCACGACAAGAATTTCGGCCGGAAGATGACATGAAACGAGCAGCCCCCCCGGCTTGAACCGAAGGGCCGCCTTGCTACGTGCATTCATGTCATTCAAATGAGAAAGATTTGCATGGCTGGTGAACCAGAACGATCAATCAATCGCGACGGTTCAATCTATTACTGTTTATGTACAAATGTCTTGGAAACTGCGATGCCAATACAAGACACCACTATGAGAGTGGCAATCGTTCCAATTGCCCTCCAGGCAACATCAGCATCTGCCTCTCCCCAGATCACAAGGGTGACAACGACCAGACAGCCAATGAGGCAGATAATCAGAAACAGATGAGACAGCCTTGCAAAGAGGGATGAGCTGCGGCCAAGCAACTGGTTGATTCCAAATGAAAACAGACAAAACGCCAGAAGGGCTCCGAGATTGCCACACAAACGCCAGACCCATTCATGGATATCCGTCTGCCAGATTTGAAAGATGAGGATTGTTCCACCTGCCATGAGCGACAGAATGGCGAACAAGCCAAGAACCCGATCCGCATGCCGTAGATACTGCGGATAAGAGCGGTCATGCGACTTCAATGGAGACGGAGGAGACGCACCGGGCTTCGCTGCAGCCTGAGAACTGGATTGATCTGTCGACATTACGCCCCCTACGCTCTCATGAAGAATTCAAATCAAATATTCGGATCCAGACAGCAAGTAAGTTGCGATGATAACCCAGATCGAACTGTGGCCTGAAAAATCACCAGCAGAAATGGCTTTGAAGAATGATGAAGCCGCAGTATTCGGCTGATTTATCGCATTTTCATGCTGCGTGACATCTCTCACTTGATTCCATTGAACATCATGGTTCAAATAGATGCTGAGGAGAGAATCGATGACCAATCATCCACCGCTTTCGATCGTCACTTCCATTACATCTTCAATGATGACATTCGCCCTGTGCACAAGCATGGCCGCAGGCGGCATCTTCGGAGAAAGCGCCATCCTGATTGCATCAGACGCAGCCGAGAATGATCGGTTTGGCAGCAACATCTGCATCTCTGGTGATTTGGCTGCCGTCGCAAGTACGAAGAATGATGACCAGGGCGACGATTCAGGAAGTGTCTATCTCTTTCAGCGGCAGTCAGACAACACCTGGCTGGAGACCGCCAAACTCATTCCTGAGGACATCTCAACGAATGACAAGTTCGGCTCTGGTATCAGCATTGATGGAGATCGCATGATCATTGGCGCCCAGTACGCGATGAACAACGGCTCTCGATGTGGATGCACCTACATCTATGAACGTCAGTCCGATGGAACATGGTCCCAACAGGCCAAGATGGTGCCATGGGATGGCGAGGGACAGGACAACTTCGGAGATGAAGTCTGCCTGCAAGGTGACCTGGCAATCATCTCAAACCCAAGAGATGACTCCAACAGCGGCAGCGTACGAATCCACGAACGACAGGCCGATGGAACCTGGCCCGAGACCGGCAGGCTTGACCTTGGAAATGGCGAACCTGGTCAGTTCTTTGGACAAAGCATCAGCATCTCTGGCAACGCCCTACTCGTGGGAGCAGGTGGCGTGGGCGAATTCACGGGAGCGGCGTATTACTACGTACGCCAGGCAGATGGCGAATGGCTCCTGGAAGAAGTCTTCATGGCAGATGACGGCGACCCAGGTGATCAATTCGGCACCAGCGTTGACCTCCATGCTGGCCGAGCTGTCATCGGTGCCTTCAAGGACAGCGATCAAGCCTCTTTCGGTGGCAGTGCCTATGTCTTCGAGTGCATACCTGGAGGCGGATGGGGCCAGTTCGCCAAATTAACCGCTCCAGCGACCGCCACCGAGGACTATTTCGGACGCTGTGTTCGAGTCCTGGGCAACCGGATCCTCGTTGGCGCCGAAGGTCAGGACGTCGCGGCCAACAACGGCGGCGCGCTCTACAGCTTCCGTCACCAACTGGATGGCACCTGGACTCACACGGCGACCATGACGTCGTCAGATGCTTCTTCCGGCGACCTTTTCGGGCGTTCCTTTGATCTCATGGGAACTCGTGTGATCGCAGGCTCCTATGTCAATGACACATCTGCTGGATCCAATGCAGGCGCCGCCTACATCTTTGATCTGGAACCACTCCCTCCGACATGCCATGGCGATATCAATGGCGATGCTTCCGTTGATATTGAAGACTTGCTCGCTGTTCTGAATGAGTGGAATTGTGACACTCTCTGCTCATCAGATGTTGATGGCAATGGAGCGGTCAACATCGATGATCTACTGGACGTTGTTGATGCCTGGGGCTATTGTGAATGATTACCTCCCCCACGCACCATATTTCACCTGAAGAGTAGAGACCATCCCCCATGTCCTTCAAGCCAAGCACATTCCTCATTCCTTTTCTTCTCGGCGCACTCTTCCTGTGCATCAATCAGGGCTGCTCAACTGTCCCGAAGCAAGAAGATCAAGGCAAACTGATTGATGACAGCCGTACGGCGATCAATTGGTTCACCGAAAATGTCAGTGGCTTGCAACGCCAGATCGACAACTCCGCGGGCTACATCATCTACCCGGGTATCGGCCAATATGGCATCATCATCACTGGCGGCAAATTTGGTCGAGGCGTTGTCTACAACAACAACCACCAACAAGTGGGCTGGGCCAATCTCAACACTGCTTCTGCAGGCCTGCAAGCAGGCGCCCAGGGCTTCAAGATGCTCGTTGTGTTCCAGAACTCGGAAACAATGTCAGAGTTTGAAGAAAACAAACTGACTGGTGACGTCGGCGCAACGATTGTCGCCATCAATGCTGGTGGAGCCGGGGCGGCTTCATTTACCGATGGTGTTGCGGTCTACCAAGGCGCGCAGAGTGGCCTCATGGCTGGTGCCAGCCTCGGCCTGGACTACATGCGATACGCCCCACTTGGTGATGAGGAATAGACCTCAACAAGCATGGCAGTTGCCCAGATCACTTGCCTCTACCTGAACGACAGAACCCCGCTGTGAAGCGGGGTTCTTTGTCTTCAGTGGGCCATACTGGACTTGAACCAGTGACCTCTTGTGTGTCATACAAGCGCGCTAGCCAACTGCGCCAATGGCCCTGAGTACCGGAACGCACGACTGTTCCAGCCCGGACAGTGTACCGGGAAGGACAGCCATGGCAAAACGCTATCCGTATGGCCCGCTATCCTTGTCTCCCATGAGCACGGATTCCACCTTGCGAGACTTCCAGGCACTGATCAGGGAGCGGTACTTCGAAACAGACTCGGCCCGTGGCGTCCCAGCCACCTTTCTCTGGTTCATGGAGGAAGTAGGCGAATTATCAGAGGCTTTCGCCAAGCGGGAACGTGGGGACGGCGACGATGCCAATCTGCGTGAAGAGTTTGCCGACGTGATGGCATGGCTGGCAACACTGGCCAATATCACAGGTGTCGACCTGGCAGACGCCATTCACGAGAAGTACCTCGCAGATGGCGGCCCGAAGGGAACGAAATAGTCCATGTCACGCATTGATGACATCTTCACAAGCCTTCGAGAATCGGGCACAGGCGGACTGATGCCTTTCCTTACAGGTGGCTTTCCATCTCTAGTGGACACCAGAAATGCCTTGCTCGGCCTTGAGCAGGCAGGTGCAAGCATCGTCGAGATCGGCTTCCCGTTCTCTGACCCGATTGCAGATGGGCCTGTGATCGCCTCCTCCATGCACGAAGTACTTGAGAGCGGCCTGCGCGTCGAGTCATTGTTTGAACTTGTTGAATCCATTCGATCAGATGTCTCACTTGGCCTGGTCGCCATGGTCAGCGAATCCATCATCGAACGCATGGGATTGAATGAATTCACTCACCGTGCTGCAACTGCCGGCTTTGACGGCCTCATTGTCCCTGACATGGACATCAACAGAACCGCCCCACTGCGTGCCCTTGCCGACAAGCACGATCTATCACTGACATTCCTGATCGCCCCCACGACCAGCGTGGAACGAGCCACCATGATCCTCAAGGCATGCCGAGGATTTGTTTACCTCCTGGCAAGAGCCGGCCTGACCGGCGAGTCCGAACAGGCACCAGAGATCGCCCGTCAAGTCGACATGATCCGCCAACAGAGCAACCTCCCCATCGCCGCAGGCTTTGGCATTGCCACCCCGGAACATGTTCGACAAGTCAATGAGCATGCTGATGCAGCCATCGTTGGCTCAGCCCTGGTCCGTCGCATGACAGAGGCTGATGACCCCGCTGCCGCTGCCATTGAATTCACCAGGCACCTCTCTGAAGGCCTTCAGGCAAGTTGATCAAGAGAACATGCCGCCCTCAGCAAGGCTGTCATGGCCTTGGCGAGGGCATTCTGGTACCCTTCCCGGTTCAAAACGCCACCATACCGGGGCGAAAAACGACCCCGTACGGGGCGGAGCCTGATCATGACCGAGACAACTGAGACCACCCTGGACTTCAACATCACGGTCAAGGATGCTGGACCTGCCCGCAAACTGATCTCGGTCAAGGTGCCGGCAGATTCCATCGATAAGGAAATGAGCGTCAGCATGGGAACCCTGCAAACGCAGGCGGTCCTACCTGGTTTCCGAAAGGGCAAGGCCCCCAGTCATCTCCTGAAACGTCGGTTCGGAACAGCCATGCAGGAAGAGACTGTCCAGAAACTCGTTCGTGAGGGCATGGAAAAAGCAGTGACAGACAACAAGCTCCTGGTTCTTGGGAACCCTGAGGTCGTTGATGGCTATGAAAACCTCAAACTGGTGGAAGGCAAGCCCTTCGCATTCGAGCTTGAGGTTGAAATCGTTCCTGAATTTGAATTCCCCGACTTCAGCGGCATCGAGATCATCCGGCCGCAGTTGGAAGTTGCCGATGAACACATCGATGCCGAAGTGGAACGCCAGTGCCTCCGGGCCGGCAAGGCAGATCGACTTGAAAAGGGCTTCGAACCCCACGACCGGATGCTTGGCTCGGTCAAGCTCACCGCTGATGGTGAAGAGGCTCCCCTGTTTGTGCATGACCAGGCCTTGATCGTCCTGCCAGAAGCTGGCGAGAAGGGACAGGTAGTCGGCCTGCTCATTGATGACATGAACACCCACTTCCAATCCGCGAAGGCTGGAGACACGATCACCATCTCCACCACTGGCCCTGAAGGCCACGAGCGAGAAGACTTCCGCGGCAAGAAGATCACCATTGAGTACACCATCCACCTCTGCGAACGAATCGTTCCAGCAACCGAGGAAGAGCTCATTGAGCAATTCAATCTTGGCAGCGAGGAAGTCCTTCGTGAACAGATCCGCCTGGCTCTTGAACAGCGTCGTGACGAGGAACAAGCCACAGTCATGCGTAAACAGGGCCTCGAAAAGATCAACGAGGTCATTGATATCGAGCTTCCCGAACGAGCCTCCGGAGATCAGATCCAGAGAGAACTGGACAGGATGCGCCACGAGATGATGGCCTCCGGTGAACATACTCCCGAGGAAGTTGAGGTCAAACTGGCTGAGATTCGTGATGATGCCGAGGTCGGCATGAAGCAACGGATGAAGAACTACTTCATCCTGCAACGATTGGCCATGCATTTCGAAACCCAGGTTCATGAAGCAGAGATCAACGCGAGAATCGCGAGCATGGCCATGCAGCGTGGCCTGCGGCCGGATCATGTCCGCAGCGAACTGGCAAAAGCCGGACAGCTTCCCTCCATTGGTGGCCAGGTACGTGATGACAAGGCCGCCGATGCCATGGTTGGCCAGATGAAGATCACTGACATGCCACTTGATGAGTGGAACGAACTTCATTCCGGTGGTGACACAGCAGATAAGAAGACCTCCAAGAAGACCGGGACCAAGAAAGCCGCAAGCAAGAAGGCCCCTGCCAAGAAGGCTTCAACCAAGAAAGCCTCCACAAAGAAGGCTTCCACAAAGAAGGCCTCTACGAAGAAGGCCTCGACCAAGAAATCTTCCAGCAAGAAGACCTCCTGACTCTGGTCTCTGGACAGCCCCATGTTCAATACCCTGGCTGCCAACCTTGGTTCAACAGCTGCAAAGAAAGTTGAAGGCTTCAGCCTGGAAGTCATCATGTGGCTGATGTTGCTCCTGGGAGCCGTGCTGGTCGGAGGCTTTGTAATCCTTGCGATTCGCCGCCGATATCACGCCTCAAAAGACCAGACGATCTCACTCTCCTTCAACCTCAAAACACTTCGACAGATGCGAGATCAAGGTGAGCTCACCGAGGAAGAGTTCAAGAAAGCCTGTGAACACCTGCACAAGGATGCTGGCGTAACCTCCTCAGGCCCCGGCAGCCCCCCCAAGGGCAGCTGAACCATCGCCGCCCAGGCCTGCCAAATCAAAAAACGCCTTTAGGCAAGCAGGAATGTTCAATTCCGACCGAATCAACTTTATGGATCATTCCAGATAGCTATTCGCGTTTCAGGCGATTCGTGGCACATTTGGACCATCAGACTCCCTTACATGCATAAGACTACGGGGTATGAATGCAAGGCAGGCGGTACACTGTGCGGATTCAGTCAAGAGCAGGATGACCTGAACACAATGCCACGAAGAAACGATTCCGATACTCCCGATCCACTGGATACGCTCATCGCAGCAGCTGGTGCCCAAGATCTTTCACCGGAAGGCCCCGGCGGATTTGGCGGCGGTGGCGGCGGCGGCGGCGGCGGTGGATCACAGGATGGCGGTGATGGTGGCGATGATGGCGGCTTTCGAGGTCGTCGCGTGACCACCTGCTCATTCTGTGGCAAGACCTCTCGAGAGGTCGGCCCCATGGTCGAAGGCCCCAACGACATCTATATCTGTTCCAACTGCACAGATCTCTGCCAGAACATCTTCCGGCAGGAAAAACGTCGGATGAGCAGCTCTCGACCGCTGTTTACAACCATCCCCTCCCCAAGGCAGATCAACGAGTTCCTCGACCAGTACATCATTGGCCAGAAAGAAGCCAAGCGGACACTCTCTGTCGCGGTTCACAATCACTACAAGCGATTGAGCCACCTTGAGAACGAGGATTCGGATGTCGAACTGGACAAGTCGAATGTCCTGATGATCGGCCCGACTGGTACAGGCAAAACTCTCCTGGCCAGAACATTAGCCAAGATCCTCAATGTGCCATTTGCCATTGGTGATGCCACGACACTGACAGAAGCAGGCTACGTAGGCGAGGACGTCGAGAACCTCCTGCTCAAGCTGCTTCAGTCAGCAGATTACGATCTGGATGCCGCCCAGCGAGGCATCATCTACATCGATGAAATCGACAAGATCGGCAAGACATCAAACAACGTCTCCATCACCCGTGACGTTTCGGGCGAAGGTGTCCAGCAGTCATTGCTCAAGATGCTGGAAGGCGTGGTTGCCAACGTGCCACCACAAGGCGGCCGAAAGCACCCTGAACAGCAGTACATCCAGATGGATACGACTCATATCCTGTTCGTCTGCGGTGGATCCTTCGAAGGAATCGGAGACCTGATCCAGAAGCGACTGGGTCGACAACGCATCGGCTTCTCCGCTGATACGGCTGTTGTCACGAGTAGTTTGCCACAGCAGGAATCCTGCGAACTACTAGGACAGATCACTCCCCAGGACGTACTTCAATTCGGACTGATTCCGGAACTTGTGGGCCGACTTCCGGTTCTCACTCCACTGATGCCCTTGTCAGCAGAGCACATGGTCCGAATCCTCACCGAACCCAAAAATGCCATCATTCGCCAGTATCAGCACCTCTTCCAACTGGAGGGCGCCGGGCTTGAGTTCACAGATGACTCACTCAAGCTCCTTGCAGAGCGAGCCATGGCCCGTGGCACTGGAGCCAGGGCACTGAGAGCTGTTCTGGATGAGTACATGCTGAACCTGATGTATGACCTGCCAGATCTGGACAATGCTGGGGTGACCTATGTCCTGGACGCCGAGTCCATCGAGAGAGGTTTGACCATCGAGGAACTGCCTCGCCGGACGGCCAAAGAATCCGCCTGACCCCCAACCGGCTCTTCCCAGACCCTTTCAGGCCCCGATATGACCCCAAGACCCCTTGGCAGGGTTTGATCTCGACGATCAGCAAGCATCCTGCTAGACTGCTCGATTCCCCGGGAAATGACTTTCCGGGCTCCATGGAGCGTATCCAATGCCTCGCGTATGCCACTTCACCGGTAAACGAACGACCACTGGCCGCAAGATCTGCTATCGCGGTCGCCCTAAGCATCAAGGCGGTATTGGCCTGAAGATTTCTGGCCTTAGCCGACGGAAGTTCAAGCCAAACATCCAGACGGTCACCGCTATCGTGGATGGCGCGCCAACCCGCGTGAAAGCCTCTACAAGAGCCATTCGCAATGGATTAGTGGTCAAACCACTCAAGCGAAAGTACGGATACACCCGAAAGCAGAAACTGGCTGCTGGACAGGGTTGACCCCCTAGATCCCCTTTGAATGCGAAATGACGAACTCATGGGCTGTCCTCATGGCTTTTTTTTGCATTTTCTCGGACGGTATTGCCGGATGTAATTTGCCCTGAGCCATTGCAGGAATAAGCTATAATTACTGCGACCGAAGTACCCATGGGGTGTATCCCTCCAAGCCAAGGCAACCCTCTTCGCCTTGAACTTGGGACTCCCACTACAACCGACTTCCTCGGTCCGCAAAAAATTCAATCTTCTGTCGTATGGAAGCGGTCACGCCCGCAGAACCCTTGATATCAGTTCGGCATCTTGGGATTGGGCATAAACGCTTTTTCAATGAATGAATGAAGGCATCACACTGGTCGCCAGGATTTGAGACCAGGCCGAGGAGAGTTTGGGGCCATCTGCTGTTCTTGATCCATGGAGTCCATTCGTCCTCCATGCAGATTTTCCCCAGAAGCATCATGTTTGAGCAGACTGATATCGACCGAGTCCGCGAGCTGACTGATCTCGCGGCACTGATCGGTGAGCACATCGTGCTGACGCCCAAGGGGCGTGAGCATGTTGGGCTATGTCCATTCCATGATGACTCGAACCCCTCATTTGCGGTGGTCACCCACAAAGGCAACCATTTCTACAAGTGTCATTCATGCGGAGCCAGCGGTGACTGCTTCAGATTCGTGCAGGAGCACCTGCAGAAGAACTTCGCAGAAGCCGTCGAGTTCCTCGCGGATCGTGTCGGAATGCAGATCGAACAGACCGGTCGATCCGATCCGGCCGCTCGCAACACCGCTGACCGCAAGACATGGCTTCGCAAGGCTGCCAAGGCTGCATGTGACTTCTTCTGCAAATCACTTGAAGAAGATGCTGGAAAGCAAGCCCGAGATACGATCAAGCAACGTGGCATTGCCCCTGAGATGGTTGAACGATTTGAACTTGGCGCAGCCCCTGCCGGCTGGGATTCCCTGAGAAACGCCCTGCTGGGCCCGGAGCTTCCGGAAAAGGTTCTTGTTGCCTCGGGGCTTCTCAAGAAGCGAAATGAAGGCGACGGCTCCTATGACACGTTCCGAAATCGGCTGATCTTTCCCATCCACGATGAAACTGGAAACCCCATCGCCTTTGGAGCCCGAGCGCTCTCTGATGATGATCAACCCAAGTACCTCAACTCACAGGAACATGACCTGTTCCATAAGGGTCGAACTCTCTACGGCCTGCACCTGGCCAGGGCTTCGATCGTGAAATCCCGCGTGGCTATCGTCACCGAGGGCTACACGGACGTGATCGCCTGCCATGGAGCTGGTATCGAAAACGTGGTCGGGACTCTTGGAACGGCCATGACCGATGAACATGTTCGAAAGCTTGCAAGACTCTGCGACCGGATCGTTCTGGTCTTCGATGGTGACGAGGCTGGACGCAATGCTGCTGAACGTGCCGTTCGCAACGTCTTCCGTCATCCTGTCGATGTAGGGATCTGTGTCCTGGAACAAGGCCAGGACCCTGACGACATGCTTCGAACAAGTGATGGAAAACAACGCTTCTATCAAGCCGTCGAGGCCTCCAGGGATGCCATCGAGTACCTCCTGGAACGATTCCAGGAACGGCTGGACGATACGAAAGGCCTCTCTGCACGCCAACGAACGCTTGAACAGTTCATCGAGACACTCCGCGGTCTTGGATTGAACGAGGTCGATGGGCTCCGGAGATCCATGCTCGTCAACCGTATCGCTGAAGTGATGGCTGTTGCCCCAAGAGACGTCGATGCCCTGCTTCGAAGGACTCCCGCCAAGGCTGCCTCGCAACCTGTTGCCGAGAACGAACAACGCACAACTGGCGCGAGGCAGATCGCTGAACGTGATCTGCTGGCCGTTCTTCTCTTTCGGCCCGAGAGCCTCAAGGAAACCGGCCTTGCCTCTGCAGCGGTCCTGTCCGCAGATCGATTCTTTGATCCAGCCCACCAGGCACTGGCCAACACAATGGAGGACCTCCTCCAGGCGAATCTACCAACCATGCAAGCCGTTCTCGGAAGACTGGACGACGAGTCGCACCGGGAATTGGCCTCACGGCTTTACTTCATCGGTGAAAGGCTGGCGAAGGATTCCGATGAGACCACAACAGAACACCCTCTCCTGCGAGCCATTGCGGCACTCGATGATCGCGTTCAGGAGGAAGTACTTAGACAAGAACTGTCTGACTGGCGGAATCGCGACGACACTGATGAGCGAACACCAGCAGATGTCATCAAGGATCTCGGGACGCGCAAGCGACGTGCCAGCGCTATCCTGAGATCAACTGGAAACGATTAGAACACACCGAAACCGCCGCGAAGCGGCGATTAAGAGACAGATGATCCCAACGTGCCTGGGATCGACACCGGAAGGACGAACAGTGAAAGCTACCTTGCCCCCAATGCACCCCTCTATCCGCGATCTACTTCTCCATGGCGAGAAACGGACGTGGATCAGCTACGAGGAGCTCAATACCGCCTTGCCTGACGAAATGGTTCGTCCGGACAAGATCGATGAACTTCTCCAACTGATGAAGGAACTCGGGATTGAATGCCTCAACTATGAGGACCCTCGCCTGCGAAGAGGCCTGCCCTTCTACGCGCCTCTTCAGACGAACCTGAAGTTCAAGCGAGACAGTCCGTTCCGAACATTCGGCCTCACCAATACCCAGGTCGAACAGCAATCCGGATCCAGCGAAGACGGCCAGGATGATGAAGACGGTGGAGTCGTTGATGCCAATGACGAACTGCTCGATGAATCAGAAGCTGCCGAAATCACCGAAAACATGGAGGCTGCTGGTTCAAAGCGAATTGATGACCCCATCAGAATGTATCTGACCCAGATGGGCACTATTCCCCTGCTGACACGGGAAGAGGAAATCCGACTTGCCAAGAAGATCGAGACGACCAGGATGATCTTCCGCCGCAAGGTTCTTGAGTGCGACTACGCGGCTGCCCAGGCCGTCGAGGTTCTGCAGCAGGTGCATCAGGGAGATCTCCCCTTTGATCGCACGATGCGTATCTCAACAGCCGAGACCAATGCCAAGGAAAAGGTCGCCAAGCGGATCCCGATCAACCTCGTCACGATCCGAGCCCTGCTCGAACTGAATGAACAGGACTGGGGCACCATCGAGCAGGAACCGGAAGCCAGCGAGCGGATCCTTGAACGGATGAACAACCGCCGTCGCAAGATCGCAACACTCCTGGAGGAATGTTGCCTGCGTACAGCTCGAATCCAGCCTCTGCTTCGCAAGATCCAGTCGATTTCCAGGAAGATCAAGGACTTGACCCGCGAACTCGATCGAGCAGAAAAGAACCCTGAGCGACATCATCCAGAAGACATCCAGGCCATGCGAGAAGAATTCATGGGGCTCCGTGGTCTCGTGCAGGAATCCCCTGAGGACCTCACCGAACGACTGCGAGGTATCGAGGAAGTCTTTGAGGAGTACGAGCAGGCCAAGCGAGATCTCAGCGGCGGCAACCTCCGCCTCGTGGTCTCGATTGCCAAGAAGTATCGCAATCGCGGCCTGCCTTTCCTTGACATCATCCAGGAAGGCAACACCGGGCTCATGCGAGCTGTTGACAAGTACGAGTACATGCGAGGCTACAAGTTCTCCACGTATGCAACGTGGTGGATCAGGCAGGCCATTACCAGGGCCATCGCCGACCATGCCCGCACGATCCGTGTACCAGTCCACATGATCGAGACCATGTCGAAGCTTCGCACGATCCAGAAACGCCTGCTGCAGGCGATCGGTCGCGAGCCTACCATCGAGGAACTTGCTGAACAGGCCAACATGAGTGTCGAGGAAACACGACGCGTCATGAAGATCTCACGGCACCCCATCAGCCTCGATCGACCGGTGGGCGAGTCCGAGGATTCCCAGTTCGGCGACTTCATCGAAGACGAGCGACAGGAAACCCCTTCCGAAACCGCTACCAGCGAGATGCTCCGAAGCCGGATCAACGATGTCCTCAAGACATTGACCTACCGAGAACGAGAGATTCTCAAGCTTCGGTACGGCATTGGTGATGGCTACACCTACACGTTGGAAGAAGTCGGAAGGATCTTCAAGGTCACCCGCGAACGCGTCCGGCAGGTTGAATCCAAGGCCATCCGGAAGCTCCAGCATCCTGTCCGTCGAAGAAGGCTCTCCAGCTTCATAGACGAGCAGCAGAAAGACCAGGAATAGAACCTGCTTTCATCCTGAAATAAAACAGGCCCCGGGCGTCTCGACGCTCGGGGCCTTGTCAATGATTCAAGATCAACAGTCCGAGCTGCTCAGGAGGTCCCAATCGCGGCATCCAAGGCGGATACCAGTTCACTGGGCTCTGGCAGCCTGCCAGCACCTTCGGTCCGACAGGCTTGCCAGCCTGTTCCGGGCTCGATGACCCTGAAACCATCCTCCGCAAGTTGGCCAAGATTGCGTCGAGTAGACGGCTGAGCAAGCATGGTTTCGTTCATCGATGGCGCCAACAGCACAGGACAAACGCTTCGATCGATGGAGGCGGCCAAGAGACTGACCGCATCATCCGCATGGCCAGCAACCAGGCGAGCCAGCATGTCCATGGTGCATGGTGATACCAGCATGACATCAGCCTGCCTGGCCAAGGCGATGTGAGGCGACTCAAGCGATTCAGAGTGAGACCAGGGGTCCGTGTAGACAGGACGCCCACTGAGTGACTGGAATGTGACCTCTCCGATGAAGCGTGTCGCATCGCGAGTCATCGCAACGGTCACTTCATCGCCACGCTTGACGAGAGTGCTCACGACCTCGGCCATCTTGTAGGCCGCAATACCACCACAGATCCCGATCAGGATCTGCCTGGATTCAGATGTTCGATTCTGAGTAGCCATGAAGCCCGGTCTCCCGGGGAAAGTGCCGTCGAGCCGGCGACTTTAGTCCACAGGCCAGCCAGGCCCATCGGAGCAGTCGTCGTCCGTGGCATCAACCCACTCGGGGATGATCTTGCCTTGGGTGATTTCCTCGATGACCAGCTCAAGATCTGTGCGACCTTCACGCTCAACGAGCGGTCGAGCGCCATCCACGACCAGCTCCTTGAGCCGCCGCTGGATCAACGCACACAGCTTGAACCGACCGCCCATGCGGTGGATGATGTCGTCGCTTCGCAATGCTTCAATCATGTCCTGGTGCTCCAACCATTTGCCCGGCCATGGAAGTGGCGAACCCTGGGGCCAAAAGACGGCCCAAATCGGCCAAGTCGGGCATCTTACCCCATTCAAGGCTGGTTGTCGATTCTGGAAGGCCATAAGGCCTCATGGGTGGTATCCTGCCGGACTTTTGGCCGATAGCGGTCGCGGAGAACCCCCCTTCTACTTCCCATGACCATCTCCACCACCAGGCTGATCCGCCGCCTAAGCCATCGGCTGGGCTTTCGCCGTGACTGGCACCTGCTTGTCGCTGCTGTCGCTATCGGACTGCTGATGGCCTTGGTAGCAACACTGTTCATCGCCCCCTTGAGATGGGCCGAATTTGCCGGTGATGCACTCGCCAAATCTCCGCTCTTCTGGCTTGTGATCCTGTTGGCCCCGGCAGTTGGTGGACTGCTTGTAGGGCTGGTCAGGGCAATCATCCGTGCCCCTAATGTGGGCCCCGGCGTCACCACCATCATCTACGGCGTCAGGAGACAGCGAGGCCGGATACGCCTGAAGGTTGCGCTTCAGCAATGGATCAACTCCTCCCTAACCATTGCCTCGGGTGGCTCAGCTGGTGCCGAAGGCCCTATCGCGACGATCGGTGGCGTGTTTGGCTCTAACAGTGCAAGACTCATTCACTCGAGTACGCAGACTACGACAACGCTTCTGGGATGTGGCGCTGCTGCTGGCATTGCCGCGGTGTTCAACGCACCCATCGCAGGCATTTTCTTTGTCATGGAGATTCTGCTTCGAGACTTTTCACTTCGCACGTTCACGCCGATCGTGATTGCTTCAGTGGTAGCCGCTGCGGCAACCCAGGGCATCTTGCATGACCAGGCCATCTTTGAGCTTGGTGAAGGATTCGCCCAGCATGACGGGAATTTCCATATTTCAGTCCTCCCCCTCTATCTGATGCTCGGAGTTCTTTGTGGACTTGCTGCAGTAGGCTTCATTCGTTGCCTTCAATGGGTCTCGAAGTTCTTTGAAAAGCTGCCGGTTCCGCTCCTCTTGAAACCTGCAGTGGGTGGTTTACTGCTTGGTTGCCTTGGACTCGGCGCCGTGTTGTTTGCCGGCCTGGAGCAACTCCCCTACTTCTATGGCAATGGCTATTCCACCATCACTTCACTGCTGCAGCCCGAGCTCTACGAAAACATGGAAACTGGCCAGCTTGATGAAGGCGCGGGCCTGCTGGCATTGGTGTTGTTGGCCACCTTCGGCCTGAAGCTTCTGGGCACGTCCCTGACCATCGGCTCAGGCGGCGCAGGCGGCCTGTTCGCCCCCTCACTTCTGATTGGCGCCAGCGTCGGCGGCGCTGTCGGAATCGGCGTTGACGCAATGGGATGGCTCCCCAACGGAACACCTGCGCAGTTCGCCCTGGTTGGAATGGCTGCTGTCGTCGCCGCCACAACACACGCACCACTGACGGCCATCCTGATCGTCTATGAACTGACTCGCTCCTACGATGTCATCATGCCTCTCATGTTCGCAGCAGTCGTGAGTACTCTGCTTGCACGCTGGCTCTGCCGCGACAGCATCTACAGCGACAAACTCCGCGCAGCTGGATTGCGATCAGGCTCCATGAGCGATCTGACGATCCTCCGAAAGATGACTGTTTCCGACCTGTCCATCAAGAAGGCCACCACGGTTCCGAGTTCCGAAACGGCCGCCACACTTCTGAAGTTGACTGAAAAAAGCGGAGCCATGGACTTCGTGGTCGTTGATGAGGAAGGGAATTACGCTGGCATGGTCACTGCTGAGGACCTCAAAGCGGCCCTGGTCTACCGGGAAGCCATCCCGCTCTTGCAGGTCAATGAACTGCAGCGAAGCAAGCTGCCCACGGTGACCCCGGACGAATCACTGGATGTCGTACTGCAGAAGTTCTCACGATGCGATGCTGATTCCCTGGCTGTACTTGATGAAGAAGATCAAACCATCATCGGCCTGGTGACACGGTCACATCTGATGCGCAGCTACCAGTCCGCCCTGGACCAGGATGATTGAAGGTGGCATTCGGGTTCAACAAGTCGCGGCGGCTTCTCAGCAGCCAGCAATTCGAGCTGGTCTACAAGGAAGGCACATCCTTATACCGGGGACCCGTGCGAGTACATGTGATGGCCAACGGGCTCGAGCATGATCGGCTGGGTCTTTCGATCCCGAAACATTCCGGAAACGCCGTGAGGCGAAACCGCTTCAAGAGACTGCTCCGAGAAGCCTTCAGACTCATGCCAGAACATGACCGGAACGGTTACGATCTGGTTGTCACGATCAGAGCCCATAAGGCATATTCACGCAACGAGTACCAGACCTTGCTTGACCGAGCCATTCAGAAAGCTGCCTGCAGAACATGACCCCAAACAGTCAACCACATCCACCAGAGCGAGTTGGACTGGCTGCAATGACCTGCATCGGCTTCATCCGAATCTACCAGGCAACGCTCAGTCCGTTGATTGGACAACATTGCCGCTTTCAACCGACCTGCTCGCGTTATGCGGTCCAAGCCATTCAGTGCCACGGAGCCATCAAGGGCTGCTGGCTGGCTTTCCGCAGACTATCGCGTTGCCATCCACTCGGAAATGCAGGCTATGACCCTGTACCAGGCACCTCCAATGAAACGGATAAGCCAGGAGATTCAGGAACGTGAATACCCCACCAGCCATCATCTGCATTGGTCGCAACTATGCAGATCATGCCCGGGAGATGGGCGCTGACCTGCCGGATGCACCGACTGTCTTCATGAAGAACCCGGCCTCCATCATCAATGATGGAGACAACATCGTCATACCTTCCATATGCAACCAACATGGCCCGGAAGTTGATTACGAAGGGGAACTGGCCGTCATTCTGAGCAAGGATCTTCGGGACGCCTCACCCGATACTGCCATGGATGCTGTTGGAGGTTATGCGGCCGCCAACGACGTCTCCGCAAGATGGTGGCAGAAGAAAGGATCCGGTGGACAATGGATCAGAGGCAAGAGCTTCGACACGTTCTGCCCGATTGGCCAGTCAGTGCCCGCACGTGATCTACCGGATCCCCAGAGCCTGCAGCTCACTACAAGAGTGAATGGTGAGATCATGCAACAGGCCTCGACAGGAGACATGATCTTTCCAGTTGTCGAACTGCTGGTCGAGCTCAGTCGCGGAATGACGCTGCTTGGTGGAACGGTTCTGCTTACTGGCACCCCTGCTGGAGTTGGCGCCGGACGAACGCCCCCAGGCTTCCTTCAGCATGGAGATCATGTTGAAGTTGTAATCGAAGGGGTTGGCTGCGTGAGGAATCAGATCCAACGAGCCTGAGTCCATCAATCACCCAGCGACTTCACCTTCGCACCAACTTCCAAGCTTTCCTTCGCATCGCGCTCAGCCTCGGCTTCCATGGCCATCTGCGCCCGGAAGGCCTCCAGACCAGGAGGCTTCGGGAAGGCCTCTTCCAATGGAATGGCCTGGGACAAGGGACTTGAAGCATACTGATTGGAGAGCGGCTGAATCAGTTGATCGTAGACGCGAACTCGCAACTGTGGCTCCATGTTGTCAATCTGAGACCAGATCGTAATGCGTTCTTCGAACGGAACAATCGGGTCAAGCATCAGTTGAGTAAAGGCGATTTCTGCACTCTTATCGAGCGTTGTCAGAATGTCACGAAGCCTGCCAATTCCCATTTTGGTAGTGAAGTTGACATTGTCACTTCCACGGAAGAACTCGGTTACCCACTTGGCAAACTCGGTTGCCTCTCGATAAACCTCGGGGCGGTTCTCGCCTACGCCAACACGGAATCCGTATCGAAGTGATCCGATGACATCCGCTGGAGCCATGTGAGGCTGCCGTTCGTATTCACCCTGCGTCTCATTGGCCACGAAAACATCAAGGTCTACGTCATATTGACTGTTCGGCGGATATCCGCCACGACCAAACCGGGCATCAAGCAAATCGAGCATTTGTTGCGCACGTTCGATCTCGCCGTATCTGTACATTTCCCTGATCGCGTCCGAGAGAAAGTTCTTGATGAATGCGATGAATGTTTCACCGCCGGCACCCTTTGCATCAAAGTACTTGATGTAGAACTTTTCGAAGTGATCATCGATCGTATCGATGAACCTTGGCTCCGGCGCCTGACCGGGATAGCCCGGTGAGAACGGGTCGTAATAAACACGACCAGTTCTAGCAAGCGCCTGAAGTGCATGAGCCTGTTGACGGTCGTTGTTGATTCGAAGGGTCTCGTCACGCTCAGAGAGGGCCCTGAATTCACCAAGATCCGAGCCTCTGCGGGCCCAGTAGTACGAGTGTGCATGAGGATGGCGCCAGTCGATTGGACCGATTTCCTTGGTGTACTCGGCCATCAGCACCGGATCCATGTTGTAGTCGTCTTTCAGCGTTCGCTTCCGAACATAGCTCAGGAGCGTGTCCCAGGCGCCGTCGAACCTGGGATCTGCATGCAGTTCATTGAACAGACGGAACATGCGGGACCCCTGTCGATCCAGTTCCTCGCTGAAACCGAGTTGCTCGGCAATGTAGGACTGCTGGTTTACTGCTTCCCACAGTGCGTGCAGTTCCAGAAATCGCTTGTCAGGCTCGAAACCGAATGAGTCGTCAATCGAGTCCACCCCACCTTTGAGTCGCTCAAGAAGCTCTGCCACCTCTGGCGTACGCTCGATGGCTGCATCAACCGTATCGGGCGCATCTGCAACTTTCTGGATCCAGGCATTTCTTGCTTCCTGCTCCATTGGTGGTTCACCAAGCAGGTTATGCCATTCACGAGCCCATTCTCGCTTGTAGTAGAGATGGGCATCATCGGAATAGCCGCCAACTTTGTGGCCAAGCCAGAAAGAAAGCTCCTTGTGAAGCTCCATGTCATTCGGGTTGTACCTCAGGCCCTTGTTACGAACCAGATCAATCCCTGCCTTGACCCACTCCCATCGCTCCTGCGGCGTATTTGTCGCTACTGAAATGTTGTAGGCAAGGTTGTGCCCATGAAACACCCAGACAGGAGCGAATCGCGGCTGAAGTTTCGTGATCAGATCCGTATCTTCCATCACCTGGTAATACTGACCACGTTCAACCAGCATGTTGGCCTTGATCCAGAGATAGTCGACAATCAAACCTCGAATCGCACCAATCGCGGTACCAATGGCCACGAAGGGAGGCATGTTCTCATCCGCGTTATCCGTGTAGCGCAAAGCTCGTCGTTCTGAGGTCTCGATGAGATTTCCCAGCAGACCACCTCCGACCGCAAGACCGGCGATGATGACGACGCACATGGCCAATTGAATGATGCGATCCCGTCCCATGGTGTCCCCTGGTTATCTCAGCCTTGTCCGCCACTGTAGATGGCCAATTGACGCGAACGCAGTACCACCCAGCCCAGTACGAGGGCGAGGCCTCCCCAGATCAATTCAAGTCGCAGGAAACTGGTTAAAACCGATTTCCAGCTCACTAAACGGCCTTCTACGAGCAAACTGACAGGGTGATATTCCCCGAAAGCTCCCAGCATGAAGACCATCGCCTGAGCCAGGCCACGGATGCTCGACTCGAATCCCCACTTCACAACCTGCCCGACGTTCTGCCAATCAACCTTTTCAGTTGACTCGGGCCAGTAGACCTCCAGAGAACTGGCAAGGAACGGCGCCATCTGCCCGCCAATGAAAATGGTGAACGCCGTCAGGCAAGCCACGGGGAAATTGAGGAAGGTGGCGAAGAACACGCCAAGGGCCGCAAGTACCCCCAACTTGATGAGCAGGATCAACATCACGCGAACAAAGTTCGCATCGAATCCGCCCGCCTTGTAGAGAAGTTCCAGCCCACCCTTCTCGAAAAACATCTGGCCATAGTACCGACCTGGCGGCGGCTCAAAGTAATTCAGAATCGTGACTTCCAATGTCCCGTCTGGCTGGATGAGCGACGAAGGAATTCGGACAACCTGTGGCACAGTTGGAATGTACTCACGAAGAAGCACAGACTCCTTGTCCCTGTTGAACATGAATCCGGCCACATAACGCTCATGTTCATCTGCAGCCATCGTGATGAATTGGTAGTTCAACGTAATCGGAGTCTGTTTCTGAGCAGCGACATCGAGACCTTCAAAGAGGAATGTGCCGACACCTGGCTGTCCATTGCGGCCAGGTGGGATGGAACGCTGTGATCGCTCAACCGTCTCTACAAAATCCCGCCTCATCTTCTCACGCACCATGGGCAGCGTCTCATCCTGCTTCCACCGAGCGAACGCAGGATCATTGCTGATTGCACGATCAATCTCGAGCCGGATGGTTTCCTCATCAAGAACCTGAAGCGTCGGCCTGGTTTCGCTTCGAGCAGCGAGAAGCTCCTGGGCCACAATGAAACGGTCTTCATTGGCCGCCATTCCTGTCGAAGTGCTCGTCGTCCGGAGAAACTGGATGTAGAGGAAGACAGACACCCCTGCGACTGCCAGGAGGCATGCGTTCAGAAGGACGATGCCCAGCCACTTTCCAATCAGGTATTGAATGTGCCCCACGGGCTTGGTCATCACATGCCAGATATGTCGGTCTCTAATTTCAAATGCAACTGTGCCACAGGCCAGCAGCAGAGTCATGATCGACGCCAGTGCAAAGGTGTACTCGAGACTGCGACTCATGAAGTTCTGCAACTGGAATCGCAGGTGAGATTCCGGATCCAGCGTGAGAGGCAAGAGCGGCAGCATGATGAGGATCACGATGATGAACAACAACGTCAGCCGTGTGCGAGAGGCTTCGCGGATCAAAGTGTGCGCGACGGCAAGTATCTGGTTTGGCCATGCCAAGACCATCAAGAGCAAGCGTATGAGCAGGAGGAACGTGAACGTCAGCAGCCCAATCCCAGCGATGGCCCATTGAAGATCCGTCAAGCCCATCCAGCCTGTCAGGATGTACAGGACGATCGTCACAACAAGTGTTATCAAGAAGGGAACAAACAGGCCGATCCATATGATGAGCCACAGCCACAGAAGCAAAAGGCACATCACAGTCCATGTCGTACTGGGTTGCATCACCAGCCATCGAGGCGCCCAGGAGAGAATTGAATCGACCTGGGGGCGCATGGCGATAAGGACCGCCAATTGTGGACTGGTCAACGTGCCTTCTTCGTCAAAGATTTCAGGCATGAATTCAGGTGGCACCTCGAAGACGCGGCCATCAACGTAAATCTTGCCCGTATCCCTGAGCTTCCGCTGATTTGTCTCTGCTTCCGTACCGGTCAAGACCTCGTAAATCGCAGACTGATCACGCTCAGCCCCATAGCTGAACAAGAGAATCGGAATGAAGTAGCCAGCACAAGCCCCTAGTGCGATCACACTGAGCAGAACACGAATCCAGATACGCTCCTGCAATCTCTGCAGGTTGCGATAGAAGCCAGCACCCGTATTCATGATTGCTCGGTCTCCTCGTCGCCCTTGTCAGGCGACAGCAGACCTTCGATCATTCCATGGTCAACATCCTTGGGAGCCTCAGGCGGGGGCTTGGTGACAGATCTCTTCTCTGGCTCTGGCGAAGACAAGGTCTCAAGAACCTGATCTTGAACATTCTGATCTGATTCGACTTCTGGAGCCTCTGCGACCTTTGACTTGAGAACATCAACCTGCTCATTGACAAGCGAATCAATAAGAACTTCACCGCTTGTCTCCTCCTTGAGGAAGGAAGCCGTCTGACCGCCTTCTGAAGCACCGGAGGTTGCGACCTTGTTCTCACGGGCCTTTTCAACCATTTTCATGAAGACATCTTCAAGTCGCTGGCGAGGCTCGCGAATACTGTCGATTGCTACCCCTTCCATGGACTGAATGAGTTCCTCGACACGGGCGATGGTTTCAGGTTTCAAACGTGGGGTCTCAATGACCGTGTGCTCTGAATCCTTGAGCATTTCATCTACCGTACCCTTGGCCTGAATAGTTCCTCCATAGAGCATCACCATTCGGTCACAGACATCCTGGACATCTGCAAGCAGGTGAGAACTGAGAAGAATCGTTTTCTTGCGAGCACGGAGTTCCAGCAGCAATTCCTTGACCTGCTTGGTGCCGATTGGGTCGAGACCAGATGTCGGCTCATCCAGAATCAGGAAGTCGGGATCATTGACCAGTGCCTGAGCGATACCGATACGGCGGGTCATACCCTTTGAGAATTCGCCGATCGGACGGTGAGCAACAGCCGTCAAGCCGACCATTTCCAGCAACTCTTCCGTACGGCGCCGTCTTGTGTTGCGGTCCAACTGGAACAAACGTCCGTAGTAATCAAGTGTTTCTCTGGCATTGAGGAACCGGTACAGATACGACTCTTCTGGCAGGAATCCGATACGACGTTTGATACTGACATCAGATGGATTCTTGCCTAAGACCACCAATCGACCTGCCGTCTTGTGCAGCAGGCCCAGGATCATCTTGATAGTCGTACTTTTTCCAGAACCGTTGGGACCAAGAAGCCCAAAGATCTCGCCCGGCTCTATATGAAAGTCGATGTGATCGACTGCCACAGCCTTGGTACGCATCCAGAAATCACGGAAGACTTTGGTGAGGCCGACCGCCTCGACGATCAACTCTCGATCACCATGCCGAACCATCACCAGTCACTCCTTCGCAGGGACACCCCTACTTGTCTTCGTCTTCCAGCAGCTCTTTACGCATGCCGCTGACGGATCCTGAATCCTTATCGATCTTCAACTGCCTCTGAGCCTGACCGAGTTTTATCTCATCAGCTCTGAGCATGTAATCAGATGCTGTTCCCGACAACATGGCCTTTGAATTCTCACGAGCCTTGAGGTCGGCACGACGCCGGATATCACGCACGGATTCGAGACCACTGATATCGATTCCCATGGATCCGAGCCCCCGGGGAACGTACATGATTTCAGCGTCAGGACGATCCATGACGGTTCCATAGGCGGCGAGCCATTTTTCAGCAATCACAAGTTCGGGGTGCTTTCGATACGAAGGAAGAAGTCCGGCGAACCGCCTTGCTTCTCGCCCAAGCGTCTGGTCTATCCGTGATTTGAAACGGTTGGCCGTACTGATTGAACGAGCCGCTTCACCTGCGATTTGCTTGCTGTCAAAGAAGGCGTTCATCTTGGCAAGCTTCTCATCCGCATCAGGCTTGCCCTGTGCCCAAGATTCCTCGTAGCTTGCCATCAACTGCTCGAGGTCCCGATAGGACTCTCCAGCAGCAGTAATGAGCATGTCCTGTGCATCCTTGCGAGCCAGTTCCTTGCGGGATTCCGCAGACTGCTTTGCCTGGCTGAAGTTCCCACTGATCTTCTTGATGAACAGAGGCGGAATAACCTCGTTGATCAAGGTCACTGATGTAATTTTAATTCCACTGTCAAATCCATCCAGCACAGACTGCGCCGAATCAGCAACAAGTTCCTGGATTTCCTCGTTGGAGAAATCGTCCTGTAGTTCCTGAAGCTTGTGGCTTGCCCCTACATGAACAACCGCACGCTGTATGGAGACTCTTACGACCGCCCCAGCCATTGCGTCTGGAATTGTCTTGAGATAGTGAACAGGATTATCAATCGAGTATTTGGCCTGCACATACACATGGGCCAGTTCGCCGCCATCTGTCAGGAAGGAGCCATCCTCACCTGGAAGAAGTTCGTCCCGGTTGTTGGCGCTCTCCAGGGATCTCTCCATGCCTTCAGCCATGAGAGACATCGGAAGGAAGACACCCTGGTCAGTAACCGTACGGCCATCAGATTCGAACAGCACGAACTCTCCGATTGGAGGAGGCCAGTTCATCTGGAGGCCGGGATCGAGCCCGGTCTTGTCAACAATTCGACCCCAGACTGTTGCCACGCCACTCTGAGTCGGGCCAACCGTCTTGAAGCCAGAAAAGAAGAACAGCACCAGCAGAACAACAATGACTATCTGCAGAACGCGGAAGCTCATCTGCAACGCGTCTGCCAGCGAGCGATTCGCAGGGTCCATGGCCTCGCGAAGCGCTGCCGCAGAACCGACGTCTGAAGAGACGACAAACTGCGCCGAAGCGGCCCGTCGAACCTGCTCTACCTCCAGCGGCGTTTCCTCGACAGGAATGTTGCCATCTGGCTGTCGGCCATCGCCGGCCTGGTTGTCATTCTCATGCTCAGTCATGTCAGGATCCCTTGTCGGCGCTCCGTGTTGGAGCCTCAGCATCTGCCTTCGTCGAGTCGACAGGATTCATGTAGGAATTCGGCTTGGGGATCGTCAGTTCACCCTCCGGCGGTTCTGGTTTCATGAGATGCCACGGGGCGAAATCGGTATCGATGATGACGGTTGTATTTTTCGCAAGTGCCTTTTCAAGAGTATCGATCCAGATAAGGAAGATGGCCAACTCTTCATCCTCACTCATTTCTCTGAGGTACTTGGCACTGCGTTCATCTGCGCGAGTCCTGATTTCCTGTGACCGCTGTTCGGCGAAGGCGTAGATCTTGTCCCGAATCGTCTTCGCTTCAGATTTGATTCGCTGTGCTTCTGCTTCGCCACGAGCTCGTGCATTCTCAGCAAGTGTGTCACGGCTTGCACGCATGCGGCTGATGACCTGCTGGGACGTCTTCTCTCTAAGAAGAACCCTGCTCAGTCCGATCGTGACAGGCTTGATGCCCTGGCCAACCTTCTGTGTGACTCTCTCAAACATCTTCTGTTCGATCTGCTCCAGCTTGTTATCAGGACCAATCAGATCGCTGAATTCGTACTCGCTGACTACTGAAACCACATCTCGGAACTCACCAATCAACAATTCCTCAGCATCCCCCTGCTGTGGATAGGACTGGTAGAAGTGAAGAGGCCCTTCGCCGTCAACGTCGACTTTCCAGAGAAGAAAACCTTTGACCACGACCTGGAGGCCATCGGAAGTCTGGAGAGTTTCCTCGCCTGGCTGGATCAACTGAACACGGGTGTCATAGGTCGTGACACTGTCTGCAAAGAATGGCCAGCGAAAATGTAGGCCCGGTTCACGGATGATGCTGGAGGCATCAACCTTTCCAAAGTGACTTTTCAATGCCACCTGGTTGAAGCCTACTGAGTAGGTCATGCTGAATAACAGCAGGACGAACAGGATTATCAGGCCAATGATTATGGCTGCTACTTTCTTCATACCTATTACTCATCATCCTCTGACTGAAGCGTGTCACTGTAAATGGTGCCCGGAGAGGCATATTCGCTCAAGCCGACATTGACCTTCATGCGATCAGGTTCAATGCCGACGACGTACTTACGCAGATCCGCAAAGTTGCGGTTGTAGGCCTGCATGATCCACCATTGCCTGTAGAGCTCTGGCGCCGCGTGGTAGGCAGCTCCCTGCCCCTGAATCCTGCTGGCTTGTGTTCGTTGCTGCATCAATTTCACCCAGCTATCACGTTCAGCCATGGCAATCAGTTCAGCAGCACCGCCGCCGCCCTGTCTCACCAGCTTCGCAGCAGCAAATGTCTTGAGCTCGCGATCTTTCGCTGCATCATCCGCTTCGGGTGAATTTTCGCCATGCTGCTGGACGGCCGTTTCATAAACCTCGTCCGCCTCGTTTGCAGCATCAATGGCTGCCAGGACGCGTTCAACGAGATCCGGGTCACCGACTGTTTCCGTCAGGACCACGACGCTCTGTCTCTCTGCCTTGGCAATTTCGCTGTCACTTTGCTGAATCGCGACGTCGAGATCCTCGAAGGAAGATGCCAGATTATCGACAGGACGCACCAGCGGGATTGATACTCCAATGAGCTCCACCCCAGTATCAAGCTGGTCAAAGGCCGGACGAATTCGCTTAAGCAGTTCAGCAGAAAGCTGACCACGCTTCTTTGAGAGGACATCATCAAGCCCCAGGGTGCCGATGTATTTGGTCACCACTGAAAGTGCCACTAGCTGCAGAGCCTTTTCTCGCTCTGTAAAACGTTCGCGTCGTTTGGTATCTGTTCCAAATGACAGATATTGCAGAAGTCCGCCATTCTTTCCAGAGGCGTCCAACCCACGAATTCTGTATGAAAGGTTGACCTGCATGTCTACAAGAGCGTTGACGTCATCAACACTTGAGTCATCCTGACCTTCTGCGACCTGCTCGGATATGGAGCTGGGCAGGTTGAACTGCTGATCGTCGCCAAGCCTTGAACGGCCCACGATGAATGGCAGCATCACATCACCAGGAATCAACTTCAACTTGTCCCTGCCCCACAATGATCGACGGGGCAGTACCTCTTCCTTGCCATTCAGAGACAGCTCTCGCTCGGTGGTGACCTCGTAAAGCTGGGCTGTTTCAAGTGGCCAGGGAAGCTTCATGAACAAGCCCGACCCATGGACCTCATGACCATCGCCGCCGATGATCCGTCCCTGGCGAATGCGGAGCCCCTCTTCCCGGCCATCAACGACCACCATGGTGCTCAGCCCAATCAAGGCAACAGCCCCGAGAACAATCAACCAGCCTCCGCTCCTCAGAACCAGCTGGTATCCCCATGAACTGGAGATATCGAAACCGAACTGATAGTTGACCGCATCGTTCATCGAACGAACGAATGAATCAGGCTGGGCCATCAGACTCAAGGCACGGGAATCAAATCCGGGCCGTGGATATTCCCCGGCTACACGAGGACGATAGATGTTCAGAATGATGTTGAGCAGAACCTCCGCCGCTGCAACACACATGAAGATCGGAATGCTCCAGCCAACAACCTCAAGGACATCATTGACTTCGAAGAAACGGAAGATCACACCAACGGCCACTGCAAGCAGCACAAGGGCATTGCCAACCATCGCTCCGGCGCCCGCACGCAGATTCTGCCAGGCCTTGTGTTCCGACATGCCGCTCAAGTAACGAGAGAAGATGAAGCAAGCTGCAGCAAAGCCCAGACAAAGCGCAACCAACCAACCCTTGCCATCAGCCAGGGCCAGATAGCTGTCCCCTAAAATCACATCAGCGCCGGCAACTCCGGAAAGCCACTCGAGCATGCGCCATGCCAATATCGCCATGGTTCCGACGTAGAGAACACTGGCGATCGGCAAGGCCCAGCGATACAGCAAACGAAGTCGGCCTGCTGCGACTCTGATCTCATCTCCGGATCGATCGAATATGGACTCCCCGGCCATGCCTCCGGAAGCCAGTTGGTCTTCCTCAAGTGATTCAAGTCTTTCCAGCTTGTGCTGGTTGAAGACCATCATCAGGCCGACCCAGATCAGGACTGGGGGAAATGCCCACAGTGATGCGAGGATTGATGGACTGTCCCCCACAGCAAGTCCATAGACCAAGAAGGTCATCGCCACCAAAAGTTGGAGACAGAATCCAAAGGCAGCCACGTTTGTGGCCCTCTGATAGGCCAAGTGATCGACTCTCATGGTGCTGTTTCGTTGCTCGCTGCAGGAGGATCGGAAATCGGGGAGTTCCACTTCATACGTGCCACCGCCCCGTTGAGGTTCTATGGGCGGGGGCAAAATATCAGTTTCGGTCGAACCCTGCGACCTCGGGCAGGAGTATCCCCCTGAAAGGGTCCCGGCGGTACCATGCCAGACCACATCTCCCAACAGGGCCCTTTGGCACCCCACCCATGTTCCAACAACTCCTCGCAATCATCCGGAACACCTTTTTTGAGAGCGTCAGGCAGCCTGTAGTGCTGGTAGTCCTGATTGGGGCCAGCCTGCTGATCATCCTCAGCAACCCGCTTTCGGCGTTCACAATGGACGAAAACCAGAGGATGCTCATCGATATCGGCCTGGCAACTATTTTTATGGCAGCCGCCCTGCTCTCAGGATTCATCGCCACCAGCGTCCTTGGGCGGGAGATCGCCAACAAGACTGCCCTGACCGTCATCTCCAAGCCGGTGGGCCGACCCATCTTCGTGCTGGGCAAATTCCTTGGTGTCTCCCTGGCGATGATGCTCTGCACCCTCTTCCTATTCTTCATCTTCATGCTCGTGGAGACTCATGCCGTCCAGGAAACGGTACGTGACCCCCTCCACATGCCCGTCATCATCTTCGGAGTCGGAGGCGTTCTCATTGGTTGGGCCGCCGCCGCCTGGTGCAATTATTTCTACAACATGGTGTTCACCAGTTCGGTGATTTTCTTCACCACTCCCCTACTGCTGCTCGCTTGGCTCCTGGCAATCAACTTCGGACCTGATTTCTCCACCAGAAGCATGGCACTGGGACTGAAGCCTGATCTTTGGCTGGCGATCATTGCAATGATGATGGCCATCTTGATGATGTGCGCCATTGCTGTTGCCATCAGCACTCGGGCCGGCCAACTGATGACGATCCTTCTGACCATTGGCCTCTTCTTGATGGGACTGCTCTCTGACTCGATATTCCTTTCAGAAATCAAGCAGATGGAAGCCCATTGGCTGGCCAATGCCAAGGAGCAAGGGCTCACCACCCAGGAAGAGATCATCTCCATCATCAACTTCAAGGACGGAGAAACCGAGGAGTTGGTGAAGATGGTGGATGTTTCCTCGGTGCCGCTGACTGACCTGGCGACCACTGGTGAATATGCCCAGTATTGGGCCTTCATCATCGGCTATGACGTGCTCCCGAACTTCCAGGTCATGTGGCTGACCGATGCCCTCACCCAGGGAATCTCCATCCCCCTCGGCTATGTCTGGGAATCGATCCTGTACGCCCTTGCCTATTCGATTGCCGCAATTGCTGCCGGCGTGATCCTCTTCCAGAGACGCGAAGTCGGCTAGGCACAACATTCTCCTGAACCTGACTTATGGCCCATGATCAACCCACCATGGGCCTATCCTGTGGGGCGTGTCGACTGCCCCCCGTTCCATCACGGTTACCAGTGCCCGTGAGCACAATCTCCAGGAAGTGGACCTTTCCATTCCCAGAGATCAACTGGTCGTCGTAACCGGCGTCTCTGGTTCAGGCAAAAGTTCGTTGGCCTTTGACACGATCTTTGCCGAGGGGCAACGAAAGTACATGGAATCGCTCAGCGCGTATGCTCGCCAGTTTCTGCAACAGATGCAGAAACCTGATGTCGAATCAATTACTGGCTTGCCGCCGACCATTGCCATTCAACAACGCGGTGGCGGGCATAACCCGAGATCCACTGTTGCGACTACAACAGAGATCTGGGACTACCTGAGACTTCTCTTTGCCAGATGTGGCAACCCGACTTGCTGGAAACCCTCCAGACAAGGAACCTGCGGGCAGCCTATTTCCGGAGCCAGCCCGACACAGATCGTCGACAGGCTCCTGACCCTTGGCAACAGCACAAAACTGATCATCTGCGCTCCGGTCATCAGAGGCCGCAAGGGATTCCACAGGGAGGCCATCGAAGACCTCCAGAAAGCCGGCTTCGTCCGAGCAAGAGTTGATGGCGCCATCATCGATATACGAGAAGCCCTTTCCCGTGGCGGCGACAACCCACTTGAACTTGGCCGCTATGAGATGCACGACATTGATGCCGTAGTTGATCGTGTCGTAGTCAAGCCCTCGGCCCGTACAAGGATCTTCGAGTCCGTCGAAACGGCACTCAAGGCTGGCAGCGGGCTGATCACTGTTCTTGAGCAGGATGGCGAAGATTGGCTGACCCATCGATTCAGTGAACACCTTGCGTGCCCGGACCATCCAGAGTGCAGCCTCCCTGAAATGGCGCCTCGCCTTTTTTCCTTCAACTCCCCCCATGGCGCCTGTGAATCATGCGATGGCCTGGGGACCATCATGGCTTTCGATGAGGGACTGGTGATACCGGATCCTTCCATCGGTCTGGGCGAAGGTGCCATCGTTCCATGGACCAAGAATGGCCGGCGACTCAATGCCTGGTACAGCAGGCAACTCAGGCGGTTCTGCGAGGAGATGGGTGTCGAGAAGAAGACGCCAGTCTCCAAACTCTCCAAGGCACAGAAGGCCGTACTGCTTGAAGGCGGCACGGATGGCTTCCGCTTTGAAGGTGTTGTTCCAAACCTTGAGCGCCGTTACCTGGATACCGACAGCGACCGCGTACGAGAACGCCTGGCAGGGTTCCAGAGTTCCAGGTCATGCACTTCATGCAGAGGCCAGAGACTGAGAACCGAAGCCATTCACGTCATGATTGAAACAGCCGATGGACCAGTGAACATCGCGGAAGTAGCCGCCATGACCATCGAGGATGCTACTCGGGCCATGGAGTCGCTCGTGATGGCCCGCGATCATGCCACCATCGCTGAACCGATTCTTCGCGAGATTCAGTCACGACTCGGTTTTCTGAAAAGCGTAGGCCTGGGCTATCTCACTCTTGACAGAACAAGTACCACCCTTTCTGGCGGCGAAGCTCAGCGCATCCGCCTGGCAACCCAGGTCGGTTCGGGACTTGTCGGCGTCTGCTATGTCCTTGATGAGCCAACGATCGGCCTGCACCAGCGGGACAATGACCGACTCATCCAGACCCTTCAGAGACTCTCTGGAATCGGCAACACCGTTCTCGTCGTTGAACATGATGAAGGCATGATCCGCTCGGCAGATCACGTGGTTGATATCGGCCCTGGCCCCGGAAGACACGGTGGGCGCGTCATCACACAAGGCACTGTTGATGACATCCTGGCCTGCAAGGAATCGCTGACAGGCGATTATCTATCAGGTCGCAGAAAAATTGAAACACCTGAAGAAAGACGACCTGTGTCCTCGCGACGAGAAATCGTCATCAAGGGTGCCGCCGCTCATAATCTCCAAGGCATTGACGTGACGGTGCCTCTTGGCGGGATCGTATGCGTCACAGGCGTATCAGGCTCCGGAAAATCAACACTCATCACCGACATCCTTCACAAGGCCGCCTGGCGTCACCTGCACGGAACAGGCCCCAAGCCCGGCCGGCATACTCGCGTTACAGGACTGGGCAAGATTGAGAAGATCATTGAAGTTGATCAATCCCCCATCGGGCGAACCCCCCGATCCAATCCCGCCACCTACACAGGCGTCTTTGATGGAGTGCGAAAGCTTTTCACGCAGACCCGTGAAGCCAAAATCCGTGGCTATGCACCTGGCCGCTTCAGTTTCAATGTAAAAGGAGGCCGGTGTGAATCATGCCAGGGACAAGGCGTCCGCAAGATTGAGATGCACTTTCTGCCTGATGTATTCGTAACCTGCGAATCCTGCAAAGGGACTCGATACAACCCTGAAACACTGGATGTGACATGGAGACAGCAATCCATAGCCGATGTCCTGGGCATGGCTGTTGAGGATGCCGTCGAATTCTTCGAAGCGCATCCACCGATTCACCGAATGCTTCAATGTCTCAATGACGTCGGGCTTGGATACCTTGAACTCGGACAACCCTCCACGACTCTCTCCGGCGGCGAAGCCCAACGGGTGAAACTCGCAAGAGAACTGGGCACCCGAAGCATCGGGCACGGTCTCTACATCCTGGATGAGCCCACGACCGGGCTTCACTTTGCGGATGTTGATCGGCTTACTCAGGTCCTTCACCGACTTGCGGACAGAGGCAACACTCTGGTGATCATCGAGCACAATCTTGATGTGATCCGAAATGCTGACTGGATCATTGACCTCGGGCCAGAAGGCGGCTCAGGTGGCGGCCGGGTCATTGCCGAAGGAACACCTGAAACAGTTGCAAGCGTCAAGGGAAGCTTTACAGGCCACTATCTGAAAGCCAGCGGCATCAAGGCGGCTGACGCCACCAAACGAAAACGACGGCGTGTGACCGCTTGATTCCTTCAGGTAAAACATGCCCACGTTGCATCGTGTACGCTCTTGATGAACCCCACCAGGAGGCCTGAAATGCATCGGATCGCCCGCTTGATACCACTCATGCTCATCACCGCCTGCCTTGCCGCACAGGGCTGTGCCGAGCAGAAGGACGTTCCCGCCAAGGACATCAAACTGTCAAAGGGCCCGGATGGGGAAACGATCTACCTCCCAGCCAACGACTCCATGGCCGTATCCGCACTTGCCCAATACCTGCAGCTCAAAGCTGATCTTGCCGGCATCTCCAAGGATGGCTACTTCCTCGATACACAAGTAGCCAATCTACGACATCAGGAGAGGCTCTTGAGCCGCGCTGAGCAAGCCGGATGGAAATGGCAATCGGCCAATGGGACAAGCATCGACATCACGTCTGCACTGGCAGATGTGAAGAAGCAGATCAAGACCCTCAACGTGGTCGGCTGAATATCAGCAACCTGCTGATCGTCCAGTTGAAGACAAGCCCAAGCACCGAACCTACTGCGGCACCAATGACACCTGCCAGGGGTGTTGCCATCTGATCGTCTACTGCAAAGTAGGAGGTCACCCAGAAGTTGATGAGCACGGGAACAGAGCAGATGGCCAGGAACCCGAGAAACTGGCCCGCGACCTGATCCCTGGGAGACCACCAGAACGCCAGCTTCCTGTCGAGAATGAAGTTGAAGCACATGGTGAGGAGTATGGCAATTGCAATGGTCCAGGATTTTCCGATTGAATCAGAAAGCAGCGGAACCAGGATCGCAAGCAACGCCACATACACCCCGACGCCCATGGCGCCGACGATCGCAAAGGGGATGAAACTGGATCGCTCCGGATATTTCCACCTTGCCAGTCGCAGGATATGGCGAAGGTAATCCTGTTGAACCTTCAGCGTAAGCTTGCTTTCCCCATGACGCCTCGTGCTGAAATGGATCGGCACTTCTGCAACATTGTCACAACGGCATTTCACAATCAGTTCAAGACCGATCTTGTAACCGACAGGATCAAGGTCTTCTGCCTGCTGCAAGGTCTGCCTGCGAAGTCCCAGGAAGCCGCTCATCGGATCCTTCACGCGGGTAAAGGGACGCGCGATGACAGTCGCAACCTTCGAGTTCACCCACCTGAGGTATCCCCACCCGTCCTCGGTTGAACCGCCCGGTACATAACGGGAGCCCACCACGAAATCGGCGCCTCCCTCAAGTGCCTGCACAAATGCTGGAATGGCTTCAGGGGGATGACTCAAGTCCGCATCCATGACGACCAGGATGTCATGACTTGCTTCATCAAGCCCTCGCATGACGGCGGTACTCAGCCCGCGTTCCTCTTGCCGGATAATCAGCCGGATCCAGGGGGCATTCAGAGATTGGATGTATTTCTCCGTGCCATCACGCGAATCATCATCAACAATCAGCAACTCCAGATCCCAGCCAGCGGACCGCAAGCCTTCGAGCCGCTTGATCAATGGCGGAAGGCTGTCGCCCTCCTGATAGGTCGGAACAACCAGTGAGATTGATCGCGGGCCCCCACTGATCGGGGGTTCGACGGCCCCCTCGGGGGCCTGGCGTCCTGTCTCATCTGTCACCACGTTCCGGGCTCTCCGGGTTTCGCTCCCTCAGAATTCACGAGGGCTCACTTTCAATGTCGGCACTTTGGGGGGCGGAGTATTGCAGGATCAACGCCGCTGATCAAAGAAGTTTCTCTTGTAGAGCGCCAAGGGCGATCAGCCCAGCAATGGATCCCGGGGCCGACGAGCTTCGTGCAGGCCAAGCAATGCCTTGGCCAACTGGAGATCGTCCGTTGTCGTGATCTTGATATTGGTCGCATCCCCGGGCACGGTATGCACTTGGCCACCAGCTCGTTCCACAACCTGGGCATCGTCCGTGGCACCATCAAGCTGGGCTCCCTGGTAGGCCTCAATGATGATCTCTCGACGAAAAACCTGGGGGGTCTGAGCCATGGCATATCGATCCCTGTCAACTGTCCCAGTGACTGGACTCGCTGGAACCTGCATGCGGCCAGCGCCATCAAGGATGGAATCCACCACGAGATCCTCACCTTCACCCGCATCCACAGTTGAAGCCGGATCAATTTCCTTCAGCGTTGATGACATGGCTAGCACTGGCACGACTGCACCAAGCTTGCCTGCAGCCATGAAGACACGGTCCAGCATCTGATCGGAGACCAGTGGACGAGCTGCATCATGAACAGCTACATGTGTGCACTCGGAAGAAACTGCAGCGAGCGCATTACGAACAGTCTCCCATCTATCGACCTTTCCGCCTTCAACCAGATTCACGCCATGGAAGCCGAGGCCAGCACCGAATCGATCCTTGAACGCATCAAGTCCATCAGGCGGGCCCGCCACGATGATCTGACCGACTTCATCACGACGCGTGAAAGCTTCAACAGTTCGAAGAAGCAGCGGTCGTCCGCCGAGATCCGCCGCCAGCTTGTCGCCACCATCAAATCGTGTGGAAGAGCCAGCTGCCGGAATGATGACTGCGATTTTCATTCAGAATCATCCTGCTGAGCGGCCGGACTATTGACATAGCCAATCACTGCCAACGGGGCACGATGCTCCCTGGAAACGAATTCAATCTTGCCCTGGTAAGGACCCTTCACATGCTCGGCTGGAGTGATCTGGACAATGGCCTTGGTCTTCGAGCCATCTGACCTCATCCCTGTCAATTCAGCCTTGAAATCAGGGGAAATGGACACCACTTCATGGATCTGCTGCGTTCGATTGTCACGGCTGTTCCAGATGATCGGAAGTTCAAATGTCGTACTGGCACCAGGGTCAACGGCATCCACCACAATCCGATTCTCAACAAAGACCCATTCTCGATCTTGCTCTCGACGATGAGGCCGATGCTTCTCATGGATCATGCGTACTTCTACAACCGGCGCTTCAGGATGGTCTGTCTCGAAGACCCAGAAGCCCGGAAGCAGATTGCCCTCGGGATCCAGCAGCGTCTGCTTGTCATGATCACCGAGATCCACGGCAACCTCATGGGAGATCGATGGGAGCATCGGATCTCCACCTGAGCCAGGCCATGCAATAGCAGGCCTGCCACCTGCTGACAGTATCCGGATCGGTCGCCCATCAATGGAACTGACCTGAATCTTGCCCTTGTCGCGAACAACAGGTCCGGCGTAGGTGCCGTCACGATGCATGCGGAAATCAGCTGGTATCGCACGCACCTTGCGACAAACAATGGCATGCATCGGCACCTGAACACTTCGATGTTTTTCAAAGAGCACGCCCACCTTGCTGTTCTTGGTGGTCGGCGTCAGGCCGGCTGTAAAGATCGCCGTGACTTCAGTCATGCCGCCGGGCGGAATGATCCCTCTTGCGACCTCCACCTCTGTGCACGAACACCCCTTTTTAGGGGCCGTCAGGTTCAGCGGCTCATCAGATTCATTGATTATTTGGAACGACGCCGTCTTGGATTCACCAGGCTCCACATAACCCAACTGCAAAGTGGCTGGCTTCACGCGAACTTTGGCTTCTGGTTTCTGATCGTCAGGGATCGCAGACGCCTGTGGAACCGCCGCCTGCACAGGAGCAGAAGGTGGCTTGGGCTTCTGATTCTGAGCCCTCTGGTTGCTGGTGGCCGGCTTCTGACTCGCTGTGGGAATCGAATTGCCTTCACTGGCATCCCACGAGAGGAGGACGACAAGCCCCGCGACAATCAAAATAGCCACGATGAGCACGATCGTTCCAGATGCCAGTCCCTGTCTCATTCTCATGATCTTCATGCCTGAGATTGTACCGGTGAGTGATCCTCGATTGACCGATGAGTCCGCGGAGAGGATCATTGAGCACATTGGGTCGCTTCTGACAGACCCTCCAGAGCCGAAGTGGCGGAATTGGCAGACGCGACGGATTCAAAATCCGTTTCCCGTTAAGGGAGTGTGGGTTCGAGTCCCACCTTCGGTATTACAAACAGGGCCGCCCCGAATCCGGGGCGGCCTTTCATGTTCAAGCAGCTGACCAGAAGTTCCATCAATCAACTTGGATCCGTATGCTCTTGTCCATGGGCATCACCAGAGGCAAACTGATTGGCCGAAGAGTCGGGTGGATTTTCGTTGGACTCGGAGGTCTTTTGATCCTCATCGGAATTATTTGGATGACCTAGTCCATAGGTAATTTGGACACATGTTGAAATAACAGAAGTTGCGATTAAGACCTCTTAAACAAAGGAACGTTGTCAATATCGATAGAATTTCGAATTGAGACGCACCGTACTAGTCCTCCCGCGTACTCCACGAGTCCATCCCAGCGGTCTATTGACCAAAAGAACCGCAACCTTTGGGAGGGGCTACCACGAAAGGTATTTTAAGGAAGTATGCCATTTGGCCTTCCTTGCATATTCAGGTTTTCTGGCCCCCGCTCCAGAAACCGCGTTGGGAGGAACCAATGAATACGTCTACGAATAGCATTTGCGGGGGGGAATCAGTCAATCAGGGCAATCTCACAAGAATCCTGTCCTTGCTCGGTGGCCCTGTTCGGATGGAAATCATCCGGCACCTGGCACTTGGCCCACGCCCCGTTGGCCAACTTGCAGAAGAAACCGGACAGAGCATTGGCCTTGTAAGCCACAATCTGAGGCTCCTAAGAGAGGCTCATCTGGTGGATTGCACACCACGGAGCAGGCAAAGGATCTACTCCCTTGCCTCCAATATCCTCCTTCGATATGGCGAGCAGAGCCTCGATCTGAGCGTTCATGTAGCTGCAGAAGGCAGCCTGACTCTCAGTATCCCCGCTCCTGCATCAACCAAGAGCCATGACAATGAGCACGCTCCTGTCATCCAGGTCACACCTGGTTTGAATGAGAAACTCGATCAGAACAGCAATCTCCCCCCCAACCAGCTGGCCAAGGGGGCCTGATTCTTCTCTGAATCAAACCTGAAGCTGATTCTGAGTGATTCTTCACTTGGAAGCGGCGTCAAGCACGGTACGCTAGAAGCACCTGAACACCGGCCCCTCCCAGGAAGGGGGAGGCCGGTGCAGGGTGTTGTTACTTGGAGTTTCACCCTCCATTTGG
Organism: Phycisphaerales bacterium; assembly: GCA_029242715.1. Taxonomy (GTDB): domain Bacteria; phylum Planctomycetota; class Phycisphaerae; order Phycisphaerales; family SM1A02; genus UBA1668. Next base: position 120,048 of record JAQWTL010000012.1, on the reverse strand, counting down.
AGACGGAGGGAGAGGAGAAGGAACATGTCCACCGCACAGCGTGCCTCTAAAGGTCTCGTTTCGACGACCGCAATTATCGGTCTTTGTATTTCACCACTACTGCTTGCCCGACCAGGACTCATGACGATGAGCTCCAAGGATGCGCCACCACACCGCTCCGGTCTGACAATGCCTACCTGCGATGCGAGCAACATTCAGATCACCGAATCGGTTGATCTGAATACGCTTGGCAACGGGCTCACCTGCTCAGGCAGCAGCGGAACACCCGGACACAGCTATGGACGAATGCATGACCTTTCCGGCATAGATGCTGGCGGCAACGACATTACGCTGGAATGTGTCAAATGGGGAATCAAGGAATCATTGATTACCGCCGCAGTAGATGTGCGGGTTTATTCAGATGATGACGGCGACCCAACTTCCGGGATGTCTTTCCTTGGAAGTGCTTCCAGCACGATGACTGCAGGAAGTGACTACTACCTCGTCACGAACTTCAGTACCCCACTGGTCGTCCCAGCCGGCTATGTCTTCATCGAACTCGTAACACCAGAAGACGCGGCGCAAAACGCCTATGACATTGCAAGCAATGCAGGTGGGCAGAATTCTCCAAGCTGGCTTGCAACCGAGAACAACGCCTGCGGTATCAATGGATGGACCGACCTGGCAAATATCGGCTATGACAACAAACACTGGGTTGAGGCAATTGAGCTCTCAACCGCTGCCCCGGCAGATCCCTGCGATGATCCCCTGCCAACCTGCCCCACTGATATCACTGGTGCCAGCGGCGCTCCTGATGGCATCATTAACGTAGATGACGTCCTCAAGGTCATCGAAGAATTCAACCAGTCTGGCGATGGCACCTTCCGCCCCACCGCCGACTGTGCACCATCGCCAAATGGCGACTGCCTGGTCAATGTCGACGATCTCCTCGAGGTCATCGGCACCTACGGGCAGGAATGCGTCGAGCCAGAGCCCGAACTGTCCATGAACGAGGTTCGGACCAATCACAGTGGTGTCGACACCAATGAATACCTCGAGATCTTCGGCACACCTGGCACTTCACTGGCCCCCTATGCCTGGATCGTGATCGGCGATGGCTCCGGCGACAGCCCGGGTGGACATCTCGAATCAGTCATCAGGCTCGATGGACAAACCATCGACAGCACTGGCTTCTACAGCCAGATCATCGAAGACTATTTCGAGAACAATGATCCAGTGACCCATGTCCTGGTTCGAGGACTTGGTGAAGTCGGCGATGTCAGTGAAACGACCGTCGATCTGGATACCAATGATGATGGCACCCTTGACTACATGCCATGGGAAGAAACCATTGACTGCCTTGGCCTCATCGGCGCCGGCTCCAACGAGCTGGTCTACTGCGATGCAACCGTTGGACCCGATGGCCTCTATACCGCGGTAGGCGGCTACCGCTGCCCTGATGGCGTGGGTGCATGGGTCATGGCTCCATTCGAACTTGGCTGCCAGGACACGCCTGGCACACCCAATCCCTGCGATCCTGCCGATGACACGGATGGCGACGGCGTCCCGGACTGTGCAGACAACTGCATTGATATACCAAACCCGGATCAGGCCGACTGTGACAACGATGGCGAAGGCGATGCCTGCGATATCGTCACGGACTGCAACAGCAACAACATTCCAGATGTCTGCGAGATGGACTGCAACCTCAATGGCACCCCGGATGATTGCGATATTGCCGATGGCACCGCTTTTGACTGCAACCAGAATGGTGTCCCGGACAGTTGCGACCCAGACTGCAATGGCAACAACATCCCGGATGATTGTGATATTGCTGATGGCAACTCCCAGGATTCCGATGGAAACGGCGTTCCTGATGAGTGCGAAACGCCTGTTCTCGTCATCAACGAGATCCTTGCCGACCCATCCAATGTTGACATGGATGGCGATGCCAACGGCGATGGCGTAAACAGCTACAGCGATGACGAGTTCGTTGAAATCGTCAACATGACCGGCAGTGATCTCTACCTTGGTGGAGCCACTCTGTCTGACGGCTTCGGTGTACGTCACACCTTCCCGACAAGTACGCCAACGCTCAGTACGGGATGTGCAATCGTGGTCTTTGGTGGTGGCGATCCTGCCGCATACACCGGTGACTTTGGTGGCGCCGTGCTCCAAGCAGCCTCTGAAGGGGCCCTGGGCCTCAATAACAGTGGCGACGACGTCACACTGACTGCAGGGGATGGCTCCATCCTGGCGACAGCCAGCTATGGCAGTGATGGCGGCGACAACCAGTCGCTGACGAGGAATCCCGATCTCTATGGTGAGTCCTTCACCAAGCACAGTGAGGTCTCCCCCACCGGCGCACTCTTCTCACCTGGCAAGACGTTCAATGACACCAGCTTCGGCGGCAGCGACTGCGGCTCTGGTGGTGGCGATGACACCGACGGCGATGGTATCCCTGATGAGTACGACAACTGTGATCTACCCAATCCGGAACAGTACGATTGCAACAACAATGGTGTTGGCGACGTCTGCGATCTTGCAGATGGAACCTCCCTTGACTGTGACTTCAATGGAGTCCCGGATGAATGTGATCCTGACTGCAATGAGAACGGCTCACCGGATGCCTGCGACATCGCGGACGGGACTTCCGAGGACACTGATGGAAATGGTGTCCCGGATGAGTGTGAATCAGCCAGTTCCTCTTGCTATGACTGGGGAGATGGTGGAACCATCCTTGGTTCCTATGGCGATAACGTCACCTTCGAGAATGTAATTGATCCCCTTGGCGGTGATGGCTACGCACTCAAGGTCACCGAAGACCCACTCTCTGGAACACCCCAGGCGTTTGTTGCCTGGGTCACCGGACTCACCGATGGCGATGTTGTCAGTGTCGACATGCTCGGCCTTGGCGATGGTGTAGCCACCAGCAAGATGCGGCTCTGGGGCCACTACACCAGTGTCGGCGGTGATATCAACGCCTTTGCCGGGTCCGCCAGTGGACCTAGTAACTACAGTGATTCAGCCACTGAATGGACGCTGCTGACCCACGACTGGACCTTTGACTCCGACAGTGGCGCCCGTGATGGCCTGGTCATCGAGGCCAGGATCTACTCCTATGCAGGTGCCGATCCCAGTGGCTACGTCACTGATCTGAACGTCCTGGTGAACTCCATTGGTTCAGATGTGTCGATTCAGTTCCCCGGCGACAGCTGTGATCTCACGCCCCCAGTGGACAGTGATGGTGATGGCGTCTCGGATGACTTTGACAACTGTGATCTGCCCAATCCCGACCAGTTAGATTGCAACAACAATGGTATTGGTGATGTCTGCGATCTTGCAGATGGAACCTCACAGGATTGTGATGGCAACAGCGTCCCGGATGAATGCGATCCTGACTGCAACGAGAATGGTTCGCCCGATGCCTGCGACATCGCCGATGGCACCTCACAGGACAAGAACGGCAATGGCGTTCCTGATGAGTGTGAGACCGGTGGCGGTAATGGTTTCTACAACTGGAGCAATGGCGGAACGGTCATGGGCTCCTACGGCGACAACGTCGTCTTCGAGAATGTTGCCGATCCTCTGGGAGGAGATGACAGGTGCCTCAAGATCACCGAGGACCCACTCTCCGGCACGCCTCAGGGCTTCGTAGCCTGGGTAACCGGCCTCACTGATGGCGATACGATTGATGTCAGCATGTTGGGCCTGGGTGATGGAGACGTCACAAGCAAGATCAGGCTCTGGGCCCACTACACGGTTGTTGATGACATCACTTCCTACGCTGGCTCCGCCAGTGGCCCGGGTAACTACAGCGATTCCGCTACATCCTGGACCGAACTGACCCACCAGTGGGTCTTCGACTCCGATAGCGGTGCCAGGGACGGCCTGGTCATTGAAGCCCGGATCTACTCGTATACAGGGGCCGATCCAAGCTGTTATGGCAAGGATTTGTCCGTCTCCACTAGCGGTGCGACGGCTGTCATTAATTTCCCTGAGGCCCCTTGATACCCAGAATGGCCCTCAAGGCCCTCTGGAACCGTTTCTAAGCCCCATCAGCCCCCCCTTTCTCAATGGAAGGCGGGGGCTTTTCATGGCTGGAGAAGGCTTTCTAGGGCCTCTGAAGGCTGTTTGTCTGAGAAGTGCCCGAATAAGTGACGTATGGCCTCATTCCAATTCACTGAATACTCGACAAGTTCTTGACAATAGGGCTGTTGGCGGCCAAAGTGGAGTGGAGTACTGCCCTCGGAAAGGGCAGTCGATTGAGAGGGAAGTTGCGTTTCTGGCTCGTCGCGTGGCCACGTACTCGCAATCAGGAGAAAGAGAAGACTCCTGGGTCCCATATTGTTTGTGATCGGTCACGCCTAACGGCATGCTCGATTCCTTCGTGTGTTGATTGTTCGTGTGTGTAATTGTGTATGGGGAAGTGTTGTGAGGCTTCACCCGCGTTCCGGCCAAAGCCGGTTCGCCAAACCCGTGTTCCCATTTGGAGGGGAATAGAAAAAATGAAAACCCTACCGTCTTGTCTTTGTATTTTGGGTCTCACCGCTGGTACCGCCATGGGCGGAGCCACAGTGTTGATGGATCAGATTGGTCTGGACGATGGTTCCAGTATTGATCCAGCCAACATCCTGGCAAACCAGTACTTTGAGGCTTCGTTCTCTGCGTATGATGTTGGTGTCGTCGATGACTTCGACAACACTGCTGGCCTATCTGGCAGTTCTGCACAGATGGTTGTTGGTGGTTGGAATGGCTATACAGGTGCCGCTGGTATCTCTGCTGCCCAGATCAACTTCTACTCCAGCCCAATCGATGCAGGCCTCGGCCTTGCTGGCGATCTGACATCCATTGATTACGCTGGCACACCACTCGCTGATCCTAACTGGACACTCGCAGGCTATGACCTGATCGGTGTTTCAGCTTCACTGCCTTGGAACGCTGGTTCAGGCGCTCAGGTTGGCTTCAGCTTTATTCCTGTCAACGAGTTCGGTGTCAACGGTCAGACCGGTGCTGCCATCTCCACGATCGGTAACAACCAGTGCTGGCAGGCCAACCCCAATGGCGGGTTTGGCTTTGGCACCATTCAGGAGCAGCCCAACAACGCTGCTTACCGCATTCTTGGCGGAACCGGCGATCCTTGCGATCTGCCTCTTCCCGCTGCATGCCAGGCTGACGTCAGTGGTCCTAATGGTGTCCCAGACGGCCTCGTCGGCGTCGATGACATCCTTTCGATCATTGAGACCTTCAATGAGAGTGGAAATGGCGAAAGCCGTCCACAGGGCGACTGCGCCCCAATGCCTCATGGTGACTGCGTCGTCAACGTCGATGACCTTCTCACCGGCATTGAGCAGTTCAACCAGGATTGCACCCCTCGCGGCGCCTGCTGTTACGGCGTTGACGGTTGTGCAGAAGATTTCACAAATGCTGAGTGCGATGATGCTGGCGGCGACTGGCTTGGACAGGGTTCCTCCTGTGCAGCATGCGTCAGTGGTGCTTGCTGCCTTTCTGACGGTTCCTGCATCCAGGCAACTCCAGAAGACTGCGGCGGCGCCTATCAGGGCGACAGCTCTGCATGTGCAGACGTAGTCTGCGAACCTGCTCCTGATAACAATGATTGCGAAGGCGCTTTCGATATCTTCGATGGCGACACCGGAATCGATAACACTCTTGCTACCTCGAGTGGCCCAGCACTTGCTGACGAGTGCACAACGCAGACTGATCCTCAGATCTTCAACGATCTCTGGTACACCTACACTGCAACTTGCAACGGCACAGTCACCTTCAGCACTTGCAACCAGTTTGACGTAGACACCATCATCGCTCTCTATGACGATTGTGGTGGCCTTCAGTTGGCCTGCAATGATGATGCTGCGGATTGCACTGGCTTCACGTCAGAGCTTGGCTACAGCATGACCGCTGGCGAAACTGTGAAAGTACGTGTTGGTTCATGGTCCGAAGGTGCAGTTGGCACCGGCGTCATGAGCATCTCGTGCGACATTCCTGTTGACGGCGCATGCTGCGTTGGCGAGGATTGCCTCGACCTGATGCCTATGGATTGCGCCGACTTCGGCGGTGTCTACAACGAAGGTGACTGCAACACTTACGAGTGTGGCACATCCAACGACACTTGCGAAGATGCACAGGCTGTTGACTGCCCAAGCGCAACTGCATTCGATTCCTCGACCGCTTCTGACAGCGGATTCGGCGAACCCGATGACACGCAGTGCGCAGGCACTTACCTCGACTGGACTGGCAGCCCCGATGTATGGTTCTCCACCACCGTTGCCGGTGATGGCACCATGGACATCAGCCTCTGCGATGCAAGCTCTTATGACACCTCACTGGTGCTCTATGAGGGTTCAGATTGCGGTAGCCTTACACAGGTTGCTTGTAACGGCGACGCCAGTGTTGAAACTGGATGCCAGAGCTTCTACTCCGGCATCTATGGTCACCCAGTGACCGCTGGTTCCACCTACTACATCCGCATCGGTGGATGGCAGGGTGCAACTGGTCCTGGCACGTTGACGCTCACATGCGTCGGTGCAAATGAAGAGGGTGCTTGCTGTCTCGCAGACGAGTCTTGCCTTGATGGCCAGCTCGCCAGCGATTGCTCTGCACTCGGTGGTACCTGGTTCGTCAGCCAGGCTTGTGCAGATGTAACCTGCCCACAGGTTATCAATTGCACTACGGGCAACGGTGCCAATCCAACCACAGCCGATGGTGCCTGGACTGCAGGTACTGCCGATGCTGGCGCTGGCTACCAGCGTGCAGCTGAAGTGCTTGGAACGAGTGCTCAGGATGTAACCTGCTACGGTCTCTCGCTGGTCTACGCCGGCGGCTGGACCGCTTGCACTACTCCTGAGTCAATGCCTATGAACATCGATTTGCTCGATGGCGCATACGCATCTGTCAGCTCGGCACCTGCCACCTACGAGGCAACCACCATCCTCTATGCAGGCGTTTACGCCCTGCACGGATGGACAGCCAACAATGCTTACTCTGGCAGCTTTAACTATGTTTCAGCTCAGTCTCAGAGTGGCGGCGATGGCGAATGCTGGTACCTCTGGATGTCTGCTGACACCGGCAATTCATCCATCAATGATGGCACTGGCTGGGCAGCAGAGGCCTTCGGCCTTAACTACTGCATCGTTGAGTAGTTTGTCCATGAAGATCGGATCGATCGTCTGACGATCGAATCCAAACGCACCTTATGCATCCCCCCGGTCTTCGGATCGGGGGGATGCTCTTTTTTGCTGCCAAAGGCCCTCTTGCTTGAGCCATTTGTTGCCGGGATTTTTGCCCAAACACAACTGGTGCATGCCCCCATTGCCTGTAGGCTATAAAGGGTTCTTAAGCAGCTCTGAAGTAGTTGGGCCCGAACATGGCTCGGCAACATTTGTGGGGAATAAATGCGGCGTCATAAGCTGACAATGCTGGCCATGATGCTTGCGTCGGCAGCCCCAATGTCTGCTTGGGGCCATCCTGTCGTGATCAGTGAGTTCATGGCAAAGAATGACAACACCCTTGAAGATGAGGATGGCGACAGCTCTGACTGGATTGAGCTGTGCAACATCAGCAATGCGCCCATCAACCTTGGGGACTGGTCATTGACTGACGACCCTGAGCTCCTGGACAAGTGGATATTCCCCACCATCCAGCTGCTACCCGGCCAGTCTCTGATCGTCTTCGCCTCAGACAAGGATCGAACAGATCCCCAGCAACCACTGCATACCAATTTCAAGTTGTCCGCCAATGGGGAATATCTCGGGCTAGTAGGCCCGGACAGTACAGTCATCCACGACTATGCACCGGCCTTCCCTGAACAGCAGGAAGATATCGCCTATGGACTCGTCGCCGATATCACTCCTACTTCAATCATCGCCGCATCAAGCCAGGCGCATGTTCATGTTCCGGAAAGTGAAAATGGCCATGCGAATTGGTACGTCCCGGAATTTGACGACGCCAAGTGGCCAAGTGGGAGCATCGGCATCGGCTATGACACCGATGATGAATATGATCCCTATATCGGCTTCGACATAGAGGCAGAAATGTATGGCCAGGCTTCCAGCGCCCTGATACGCATCCACTTCCAATGGTTCCCGGATGACATGACAGGCCTTCCCTTGACCCTGTTGATGCAGTACGACGATGGATTCGCCTGCTGGCTCAATGGCTCGCCGGTAGCTCAGTCCAATGCACCGAACCTGGATGATCTCACATGGAACAGCCACGCCACTGATACCCGTGATGACGAAGCGGCGGTCATCCCCGAACACTTCAGCCTGGATCTTGTTTCAACACTCCTGACACCCGGCTCCAATATCCTCGCGATCCAGTCGCTCAATGACAATATCACCAGTCCAGACCTGCTCCTGTCACCTCTCTTGATCGGCAACCAGGGCTCTTATCTGTCTGAGCCCACCTATCTATCCGAGTCGACTCCTGGCCAGTTGAATATCGCAGAAGGCGTAGGCATCGGTCCCGAAATGGACGACATGGAACATGAACCCTCTCATCCGGAGGCAGGCGAAAGCATCACGATCCGCTGTGAAGTCGAAGCTGAGGATACTGACATCGCATCAGTAAGCCTTGTTGTCCGACGTGACTTCAATGAGGAGTCTGCCCCACTGGATATGGCTCAGATCAACAATGACACATGGGAGATCACCATTCCCGGCGGTGAACCCGGCGAGATCATCCGTTGGTACGCGATGGCAACTGACATTGAAGGTGATATCAGCACGTTCCCCGCTCATATCGACCCTTTCAATTCTCCTCAGTACCAAGGTGTTCATGTCCAGAATCCCATTGACACACAACTGCATGTGATCAGATTGTTCGTCGAGGATCTGGAAGCCATGGATGTGCCGGACACCGGCACACGTTGCGTCGTCGTGCACGAGGGCCTCCTCTATGACAATGTGCTGGTTCGTCCCAGAGGCCAGACCAGCCTGAACTGGCCCAAACAGAGCTACAAGCTTGATTTCAACAGCGACCACCACATTGACTTCCTGGGCGAAGGCGATCCTCAGGAAGAGCTCAGCCTCCAGAGCAACTACAGCGACAAGAGCACGCTTCGCCGACTCCTTTCATGGGAAGCCTATGAACAGGCCGGAACGTTATGCAGCCGGGCCATCCCCGTTCGCCTGCATCTGAATGGCCAGTTCCATTCGCTCTCCACATATGTCGAGCAGGTCGACAAACGGATGCTTGAGCGAGTTGGCCTGGATCCCGAAGGCGCGCTCTACAAGATGTTCAACAGCTGCAACAGCTACTGGGTCAATGTAGAAAAGAAGACCCGCGAGCATGAAAACAACCTGGATCTAAAGATCATCACTGATGGCATAGTGGAGGAAGACCTTGACCTGCTCCGCATCTTCCTGCTGGACAACCTGGACATCCCTGCTGTACTGGCCTATCTGGCTACTACGAATCTGATTCACCATAATGACCAGGTCAGCAAGAACTATTATCTGTACCGCGATACCGAAGGCGATGGCGAATGGCAGTTCATCCCATGGGACAAGGACATGACCTTCGGTCGAAACGCCTTTCCTGACAAGGGCCTGCTGAATGATGTCATGGTCTCAGACACCGACCCTTCGTCACACCCCTTGTTCGGTGACGAAGAACACCCCAAGGTGAATGGCAAGTGGAATCGACTGACTGACGCAATCTTCAGGGTTCCTGAGATTCGAGAGATGTATCTGAGGCATCTCAGGACGCAGATGGACATGATGCTCCAGCCGCCCGGAACTGCTTATCCATATCGACAATTCGAGAACAGAATCGATGAACTACTCACATTGACCAACTCGGAAATCATTCTTGATCGCATCACATGGCCGTATGAATGGGGCGAGCCACAGACCATTGAAGTGGCAGTCGATCATCTGATCAATGACTTCCTGGAACCACGACGCGTGCATTTCTATGTGACGCATGGCGAACTCGGCGGCCTCATTCCCGCACCCCAGGCAGATGCCCTGGATATCACATTCGGTCAGATCCAGGCCCAGCCCGCTTCGGGAAACTCTGATGAAGAATTCATCCAGCTGATCAATAACGAAGAGACCCCGGTCGATATCTCTGGATGGCGACTTGATGGAGATGTCACCTTTACCTTTGCAGCAGGATCTGTGATCCCAGCAAATGGACACGTCTTCGTCTCTCCTGATATCAAGGCTTTCAGGTCAAGATCGCAATCACCTCAAGGCGGGGAAGGCCATCTTGTACTGGGTCCCTTTTCCGGGCATATTGCCTTCGAACCCTGTGAGAAGATATATCTGATCAGCAACAACGGCATCATGCTTGACAGCGTATGCGCCAATCTGATTGGCGACCTGAACGGTGATGGCGTCGTCGATGTCAACGACATCCTGATTGTCATTTCCGATTATGGATGTACTGGCAACTGTGTTGGAGATGCCAACCTGGACCAGCAGGTTGACACCAACGATGTCCTGATCATCCTTGAGAACTGGGGCTATTGACCAACCTACTGGCGAAACACGCCCACCTCGCGACGAATGATGTGCTGGCTGTCAGGAGTCAGGCCAGTCGTCGGGATCAACTCGACGGTTCCATCTGGCCAGATCACCCTCAATGCTTCAACATCCGTGAGTTTGCCCAAGCCAAAGGTCACTGGTAACTCCACCTGTGATAGATAGGAACGTGTCGGCATCACCTGGCGCCGCTGCGTAATGCCGTTGGCTGTCAACTCGATCCATGCTCCGATGGCATCACGATTGTCAGATGTCGGGTCCTCCAGCTTGAGTCTCAGCCAGTGGTTGCCAAGCGACTGGTCATTCCGCAGAAGCAGCGGCCGATCCCCTGCCTGCGTCACGATCACATCAAGATCACCATCTGAGTCAATGTCGGCAAAGGCTGCACCTCGTCCAACGATCGGTGTCACCAGGTCCCCTGCAGTTTCAGAGGGAACGATCTCGAAACAGACCGGCCGATCCGGCCCGGCATTCCAGAACAACTGACCTGGCTGACGGTAGTGCTGGCTGGATTGAATCTCGTTGATCTCCTCTTCCAGGTGCCCATTGGTCTGGAAGAGATCCAAGCGTCCATCCAGGTCATAGTCAAAGAAGAAGAGGCCGAAGGAAAGCAATGGTCGTGTTGGCGATCCGATGCCCTCAAGGATCGCCTCATCTGAAAACAACTCGCCTTCACCGACATAGAAGCTGGTCATTTCATTGGCAAAGTTACCGATGCCGATCCCGATGGACTCGTCATTGCGATAGTGGGCCGCATCAATTCCCATGGCCCCTGTGGCCTGACCACGATCGTCATAGGCGACACCAACCATGGTCCCGATCTCCTCGAAACGGCCGTCACCCAGGTTGCGATACAGAAAGTTCCGGGTCGTGTCGTTGGCGACAACCAGGTCCATCCAGCCGTCACGATCCAGATCGATCGGAACCACTGCCAGTGACTTGCCGACAGGAACACCTGTCGCCGGATTCAATATGTGCATACCCGCCTGTTCGGAAACATCATCGAACGTGCCGTCTCCGCGATTCCGGTAGAGATGAGGCTGACTGCCACCGTACTGCTTGGGCGGACCATAAGCACGATCAGTGCCGTTGAGCGTGAAGTTCAGCGACAGATCCTTCTCTCGTGACCAATCGATGTAACTGGGAACAAAGAGGTCCAGGTCGCCGTCTCGGTCATAATCCAGAAAAGCAGGACTGCTCCCCCACTCTCCGGGCCTGCCAGCGACACCTGCCTGTTCCGCAACTTCCACAAAGCCATCAGGCTTGTTGAGATAGAGCCGCCCGGGACCATAGGCCGCGATGAAGACATCCCGTCTTCCATCAGCATCGACATCTCCAATGGCAATGCCTGTCCCATAGAAGCTTTCAGTCAGTCCCGCCGAAGCAGAGACGTCCTCGAACAAGCCGCTACCGTCATTGCGATACAGGGCCGGTGGACTGGGCTCATCTGCCAATGACGAATGCTCCCATCGCATGCTGTTCACAAACAGGAGGTCCTGGTCACCATCGTTGTCATAGTCAAGAAACGCCACGCCTGAACCCATCGTCTCGGGAAGCAGCTTCTCTCCTTCGGCACCGGATTGATGCTTGAACGTGATGCCTGCATCAACAGTGATGTCCTTGAATTCAACGTCCGGAAGAACGGACAGATCCGGCACCAGAACTTCAGGAGCCACAACGTCTTTCTCGATGACCTTCTCTTCCTCTGAAGACCCCAACGAAACCACGAACCAGACGATCAAGCCGGCACAGACAAGAATCAGGACAACAAGAATCGACCATCGAAAGACAACGCCAATGATCTCGTCATCCTGAACGAGGTCTTCATGAAGCGATGTGTTACCAGGATCCCCGGGCTGCTGACCTTCAGATTCCGTCATGAGTCACCCTTTGGTTCACCTTCTTGTTCAGCTGAAACCTGAGGCTCCAAACCTTGTGCTGGAAGCGATTCCTCGGTTTGCTTCGGCGGAAGCAGATCGTAGATCACCACGGCTTCAGATGCCTTGTTGGCCGCAGGATACTTGCGACGCGCTTCTGATATGGCACGGTCACGGGCATTGTCGTCAATCTTGTATTTGGCATGCATTGATGCATGATGCGCAGAGCGATCCATGTCATCCAGGTCCGCCCAGATCTGCTTGAGGTTGTAGTGGGCATCGACATTCTCTGGATCCAACGCCAGGCTCTCCTCGAAGACCTCAGCCGCTTCTCTCATGAGCGTCTCTCGCTTCGCCCGCCTTGCTGGACCTCGCTCCTGCCGGGCACGCTGATAGAGCGTGTTGCCCAGCTCGTTCAATACCCGCCAGTCTTCTGAGAAGTCGAAACCTCGCCCCTTGGCTTGCTCAAATCCACCCTCTGTAATCTGCCTGAACTTGTCGATGGCAGCATCAAGTCGACCATTCTGCTTGTCCACCAAACCACCAAACCAAAGAAGATGCCATTCCCGAGCTGGATGAGTCATGGATCCTGCCCGATCCAAAGCGGCTGGCGCATCCTCGGTGACACGCCCTTCCTTCAGGTACACACGCGCAAGATTAATGGGGCCTTCTGACCGCTCCAGACGTTCCACCTCAAGGAAAGCTTCCTCCGCTCCCCGAAGTTCACCCAGATCGCCCTTTCGAAACAAACCGATGCCGTAGTCATTCCATCGAACCCATTCCTGAATCTCCATGTCATCAACAGCCTCGACAGGCACGCCTCCCTTGACTGGAAGCTCCACCACATCCTCTGCCAGCAATGTGACCGGAAGGTCATTGATCCAGACAGCATCCCCATGAACAAACCGCATGTACTCGGTATCGAACTTCCTGTATTTCAAGGCCGCATGAATCGTCACCGGCCCTTCGCAGTCCTCCGGCACATGGAACCGGTAATGGACTGAATCCGCTGCGCCTGGAGGTATCTGGTGGTTGTAGAGGGAGGTGAAGATGTCCTGTGCGTTTCGACGAGCGATACGATTGCCATCCCTGTCTACGACGAAACTGTTGACGTAATGGGACCAGGGATCAACCCGCCCCTCTTCATCCATTTTTCCACTTTGACCAATGATTCGATCCCCACAAGTCACGGTCACATCCACCCAGACCTGGTTGGAGTCTGACGTTCCCTGCGTAAACAGATGCCCCATCTTGACGGTACGGAGCACGATCTCCGCGAGATAATCCTCGCCACGGTCGAGTTCCGGTATCCCGGGTCGGATCGGACCCAATAACTCGCCATCGATCTCGCCGCCCTTCTTCAGTCCGAAGATATCCAGCCTCATCACGCCTTCGAGGAATTCCCTGTGCTTCTCAATGGCCTCCTCGGCACGTGGCATGTCAACCATCATCGGCATGGCCGTGTTCGCGGAGGGGAACATGTGATCATGCACCGTCGCCTCACCAGAATCATCCCGGACCTGCGCCCCGAAGTCCGTGGATGGCATCAATGGCATGTGACAATTATTGCAATTGATCTCGGCAACTGGTGGGTAATAGAAGCTCGTGACTCCATGCCCAGAAACTCCGCTCAGGCGGTATGCATCCAGATGATTCTGGCCACGAAGCCATTTGTAGTCATTCAGCTCAACAGGCAAATGAACCTTGTGGCACGTTCCACAGAAATCTTCCGTCTGGTGAAGCGGCTTCAGGAAGGTCTTCTTGTGGAATTCAGGCTTGGCCTTAACCAGTTGCCTGTTGACCCATGACAAGACCGGGTTGTCAGAGAATGCAAATGGGTAGTGCTGTGGCTCATCAATGGTGTAATCCGCATTGCCCACCGGAGAGTTCACGTGACTGATGACGTGGCACACCGTGCAGGTGATACCTGCATGCCCTGTTGGATCACCTTCCATGTCAAAGTCGGGATCATTGAAGGCCCCACTGAAAAATGGCACTGGATCGTGGCAGCCTGCACAGAAGCGGGAAGCATTGACATCGCCGTCTCGCTCCATCCCGACCTCACGCGTCTCCTTGACCGAAGCCAGGTAGGCAGGGTTGTTGAACGAGGAAAACTTGTGCACAGAGTGCATCCACGAATCGTGGATATCTGCGTGGCATTCAAGACAATACTCATCGTTCTGCAAAACATCGGCACGGATGAAATCGCCCGAGACCGTCCGGGCCTGTGAGGGAAAGAAGTATTGATCGCCTTCCGGATTTCCTTCGATGTTCCACTGGCGAGGATCCTGAGACTGAAGAAGCACCATCAAGACGGCAAACACGGCCGCCACGGAAGCCCAGCCAAGCCCCACTCCCCAGCGGATCTTTCTGCCAGCAAGACGATGCAAGATGAACAACCAGATCACGACCAGTGGCACCAGCACATGAAGCCACCAGATGATTGATCGGGCTGTCTGGTCCCGGATGTCAATGATCCCCTCAACACGCATCAGGACGATTCCGGTTACCAGCAGAACGATCGCGCTGATGAACAGGGCATAACCCGCCCGAACCGCCCTGCGGTTGGGCCTGTTGTGAGCATTCCTGATGTGGGCCGCCCCAAAGATGATGAAGGGCACCAGGAGAATCAGGCCCAGGATCAGATGGGCCAGGAACATGATCAGATAGAACCAGTTCTCATAGGAATCCGCTGTTGCCAGCCCCATGATCCTGATGGCGACCAAGTACACCGAATTGATGACCATGATGGCAAACAAGGCGAAGATAGCGATGAGCAGAATCTTCAGCCGTGGGCCTACAACGGGCCTGTAACGCCTCCTGGTAGGAGCCGTTGGCTTTGAAGCCTTGACTGGTTGTTCGGGACTGGGCATGGTCCAAGCCCCCTATCGGCAGCCGGTGGGCAAGATGAGCGATTATTCATGATTCATGCAGTCATGAGCTGAATAACAGGCCCAAAAAATGAGTGTATTCAGCCTCTAATCATATCCCGGTTCAAGGCCTTAAATCTGCCCGGCCTGAAATCTTGGCTAATTCGGCCTGAAGACGCCTTACGTGGCCAGGCATTGAAGTCGCAATGAATACCGTGTCTCGGCCAGCAACGGTGCCCAGGACGGATGCCAGGCCCAGAGAATCAAGCTCAGCAGCAATAGCGCCGGCATAACCACTGGCCGTGCGTAGAACCAGCAGAGAGTCCGCCGCCTGCATGCCCACCAGATGAGATTTCAGGAGGGTTCTAAGCTTCTTTTGAACACCCTTGTCGAGCCCAGCAGATTCAGGGGCCGTGTATCCCTCCGGCCCTTTGATGACCCCAATGGATCTGAGGTCCCTGGACAGCGTGGCCTGTGTCACCTCGACGCCTTCCACACTCAGCAGATTGAGCAATTCCACCTGGGAATGAACCTGATTCCTTCTGAGGACATCGAGGAGCACGGATTGCCGCTGGTCCTGATCACGCATATTGGGATTCCATCAATGTCCACCCATCCATCGATTGTTATGCCGCTCATGCAACATGGCCGCCTCCCCTGAAAGGTCAACCGGCAATGGTTCGATGGTATCGCCATCCTGGGTGAAGAGATCCTTGTCCTTGCACCAACCATCGATTTCCAGAACGAAGCGAGTCCTCCAGCCCGGCTCCAGATTCAATGGATCGGGAATAGCCGAGAAAGAACATTCGACAGCTTCTCCCGGACCAAAGATCGCCAGGGCCGAGTCCGTCTTCTCGATCAATGGATGAACATTTCCATGCAGACTATGCATGCCTCTTTGAAATCGAGTGTCCCACAGTGGCGCACGCCTTGACCAGTCGAATCCTGGTCGCTTCTGTGGACCATTTCGACGTTCGGGATAACCTGCATCAAACAGACGCGCCGAGCGCAACGGCAATGACTGTTTCAGGGCCTCTGGACAAGGCTCACTTCCGACCACCATGGCGGCATCCCAGTAGATCTCGAGATTACTCGTGATTCGCAACGCATCGGTTCCTCTCGGAAGTGATGCAAGCGGCAAGGACATCTGGCGTGGCATGCCTGCCGGATATCCCACCTTGGACGCGACGACTTCCCAGGCACCATCCTCGCCTCTTGCTTCTATGGTCGGAGGGTCATAGGTCGCGCCCGCTTGCCATGCTGCAAAGTTGGTCTGTGAATACGGGTACTCCACCCAACCATCGAGGACCAGGACGGGTGTTCCTGGCAATAAATCAAGCGACTGATCGAAAGACAGTTCCAACTGATGATTTCGCGCCAGGCGTCCCATGAAACGAACATCATGATCCGCCGGTTGGGCGGCAACACCATCCACTTCGAGCAGTTCAGCCGTGACCTCACCACTCATGTTGTCCCGGCATCGTGATGGCTTCAAGGAAGCTCGATAGAACACCGGTTCACCCGTTGGCAAAGGTGCCCCGGTACCCATTCGCTCATCCAGTGTCATCGACCAACCCGGAGGCAGGTGCCACTTCACGAGGCGAGCCGCATCCAGATAGCAGGATTCTTCCATGGGTTCGGCGATCGTGAGTTCATAGCGACCATCATGTGATTTGAGTAAACCCTCGGGCATCAGGAATCGCTCCCAAGGACGCGGCGTAACGACCGTATCGCGTCCGGTTCGGAAACCGATTCCCCCCACGCCGAGCAGATCACTGACAAAGATCTGTTCATCACCATCGCGAACAAACAGAACAGGGCAACTGGAAAGCTGCCTCTGGGTTTCTTCAATGACAGTGGATTCAGAGAGCCCCAGTTCCGTCTGGTAGACGCCATCGGACCATTCGATTGCCAGGAAGTCCAGTCGTGGCTGGGGCCCCAATCCGATGGCAATTGGCTGCAGGTTCTGACCCGGCCCCGAATCATCCCTCAAAACACGACCCATGTGCCAACGGGATCCGCTTCGTGCGGCATAACGTGTGCCGATGCCACTGGCGTTGGAACGCATCGACTGACCTTCGTCATGCTTCCCTGTGAACGAAACATCCACAAAGGGATAACGCCCCGCACCCGGGTTGAGAATCTTTCTTTCGAGTTCCTTGCCGGGCCCTGCTGCCGTGAGGGCAAAGAGAGAATAGCCCTTCCCAGGCTCGAATATCACCGGAGTCATCGTCAGACAATTGACGAACAACGAATCACTCGATTCGCTGCTCTGATCCGCCGAGTTCGGATTGACTGGCACAATCATGCCAGAGTCTGAAACCAGCAGCGTCTTGTTGCCCGAGCCATCGATATCCAGCAGTGTCAGGAGTGATTGACCTTCAACTTCGGAATCATCAGCAGATGAAAAAGATCGGATCAGACGAGGCAGCCATTCGTTTTCCTTGTGCCACACATGGACTTCCCCGTCCTTGGAGAGACTGATCAACTCGACCTGCCCATCCGAATCGATATCTCCGGCGATGGCAGCCTTCATCGGCATCGACTCAAAGGCCAGGAATCCCGGGGCCTTCTCATAACGCCACAAGCGATCATTCAGATACACCTCGTTGGGTGGTGTTTCATTGATGATCACAAGATCGAGGTCACGATCGTTGTCGAGATCCGCCACGACAACCTGTCGTGAAGCGTGATCGCTGGTCGGAAGTCCCTCTTCACTTCCAACCTGCCTCCAGGTCCCGTCACGATTGTTGTTCAACAGGACGTTGGAACCATCTGCATTGGCCACGTAGATATCGAGATCTCCGTCATGATCCGCATCGAAGATCGCACCATCCACGGTATTTCGTGGCATGCCCTCGGCGAACTCGATCGCGAGTTCGACCCTCCACTGTCCATTGTCCTGCAACCAGAGCTGGTTCCCGCCGTCTCGACAGAGATACGCATCGGGCCAGCCGTTGCCATCGACATCACCCCAGAGAACGGTATTCACATCATCCACAGCACACAAAGGAAGTCTCGAATCCAATACAAAGTCGTCCTGCTTGTACTTGTAAACCCAGGATGAACGACCGCCCTCCTTGGAGTGCATCCCCACGATGAAGATCTCGACCTGACCATCCTGGTTGATATCACAGGCAGTCACATTGGGCATCGTGTCGCCCATGACACGTCTCTCATAGATTTCGCTGTAAGGGAACCACAACGCACCTGAAGGCCTCTCCATTTCAACGGCGGCATCCTCTCCGAGGACCTTCACCTCAGCACGAGGCCCCATCCGGGTGTACTTGATCTCGGCCAGTCGCCCGCGCGGGTTTTCCGCCATCGCCTGAAACTGCTCCAGGTAGACAGCCGCTTCTTCTTTCCTATCCAACCTGCGAGCAGCCTGGGCTGCGCCATAAGCTGCACTTCTCAGATAGGGATCAAGTGAAATTGCACGCTCGTACCATTCCAGTGCTTCCTTGGCACGATCCATCTGAAGCAACGTCTGCCCGGCGAAGTAAGCGGCATAGGCATCCTCTGGATCCTGTTCCGCAACAACTCGAAATCTTTCGTGTGATTCGTACGTTTCACCAATGTTGGTTTGAAGAACTCCTGCCACGTACAAGGCGTTCAGGTGATCGGGATTCGACTCCAGAACAAGCTCCAGGATGTGCAATGCTTTCTGCTCATCGCCTTCCTGCTGACGATTGAGTTGCGCAATTGCCCGATTGACCTGCAGTTGGGAGTTGCCTGGATACTTCTCAGCCAGTGCGTTGAATACCTGCCATGCACCGTCGTAATCGAAACTGCCCATCAGGCCAACGCCACGGTTGTTCTCCATGATGGCTTCTTCAGTCAGGCTCTTCTCAGCCGGAGTTTCAATTTGAGGATCTTCTTGACCACAACTCACAAGGAGCCCAAGAATGACCAGCGAACTAACAGCAAAGATCCGCCTCATGGGGCATGCCTCCTGGCATCATCAATACGTTTACGGAGCGATTCAACAGAAATGGGATGCGAACTGGCCGGTGGCAGAGCGCCCTGGGAAGCATAGGGATGAGCTTCGGCTCGGTAATGGGATTGCATGTCATGTCCGCGACGACGGCTTCGTTCATCCCGAAGCGCTCGGACATCAATCGGGGCAACAACGATCTTTTCACCCGGGCCGGCCTCTGCCTGAGAAAGAATGCGCCCGTCATAATCCACCACCATGCTGCCACCAGGCCATGAAAACGGAGGGTATCCCTCCATGGACGCCCCTTGGTTGGCTGCAACAACGAACACTCTGTTCTCAATGGCTCTGGCCCGATTGATCACCGTCCACCAATCCATGGGCGGCGTTGCTCCCCAGGGATCCATGTACGCGGAGATTCTGCAGATGATCTCAGCACCATTGAATGCTATCTGGCGAATGCTTTCGGGAAACAACCAGTCGTAGCAGGTCGCAACCCCAATTCGACCAATCTCGGTATCAGCAACAGGGAAGTGATCTCCATCAGGATCAATGTCATGTGGAGAAGCGTGTACCTCCCACGGAATCCAGGGGTTCACTTTGCGGTACTTGAACAGCGGTCCTTCCGGCCCGACCAACATCGTCGTATTGAAGATGATGTCATCCCCCAAGGCCGGATCAACTTCAAGAAACGAACCGGTCTGGATCCAGCATCCATGCTTGCGGCAGACACGGGCATAGGCATCAACATGTTCATTTGGAAGTTCGACGGCAAGATCCCGACGAAGCTTCTGAACTGATTCGTGGATGGGTACGGCATGTGCGAATTCAGGAAAGACCAACAGCCTGACATCGAAAAAAGGCTCATATCCAACGATGGTCTGCTCGACCATGTTGATCATTCGAGCCGTCCGCTCCCCTATCTGGTCACGATGCCGGGGTGAATCGAACGCCGTCTGGCACGCCGCGGCATATGGGATACTGGCCATCGGAGGCTATTGTACCGGACCTGATACGTCTCAGGCCCGACCCTCAAATCTCTACGCCATGGGTAGTATCATTGGGACATGAAGCTCCTGATCACAATGCTGCTGGCCTGCCTTCTGATGCTCGGTTGCTCGAAAACGAGTGTCAGCGATCTGCCTGCTCCACCTAGGCCAGCCAACCAGGAGGTCGTCCAAGGCGAGGTCCTCAAGGCAATCAATCAGCAACTGGCTGCTATCGAAGCCAACCCCGCTGATCTAGCCGCGCGGATTCAACTCGCAAAAATCTATCAGGCCAATGAACTGCCGGGCGAATCCATTCAAACCTGGCAGCAGATCATCCAGGCCTCACCAGGTGAAGCCAGGCAGTGGTACTGGCTGGCCCTGGCGTTCGAGGAAAACGGCAACTACGAAGAAGCGATCTCGGCCGCTGCCCGCTCGCGTGAACTCGACAGCACCATTGCACCAAGCTATTGGCGTCCCGCGATCTGGGAACTGGACATGGGCCGGCCTGAAAAAGCTGAACCGCTGGCACGAGAATCGCTTCGACTAGATCCCAATAATGCAGGTGGATACGTCGCGCTTGCCAGAACACTCGTGGCACTTGGCAGAGTTGAGGAGGCCATCAGCATCCTGGAACAGCTTCGCGGCATGTCAGCCCATCCCTACATCCTGTATCTCCTTGGCCAAGCACACCAACGTGCTGGCAACAAGAACCAGGCCGATGCCTACTTTGCCAATGGCGAAGCCAATCAACCTGAGTACCCCGATCCCTGGAATGATGAGATCAACGATGCTGCCCAGGGACTCGATGCGACCATGAACCGGATTGATCGTCACCTTGAGCGTGGAGAGCTGGATCAAGCATCGGCAGTGATTGCAAGCGGCCAGGAAACCTGGCCCACCGATGTCAATCTGATCCATCGAAGAAGTGAAGTCTACCGCCTGCGTGGCAATACGAGCCGTTGGATTTTGGAACTGAAGAAAGCCCTTCGCCTCGATGAGGAGAACGCCGCCACGCACCTCAATCTTTCAATAGCCTACCTGCAGAGCAAGAAGCAATCGCTTGCCTTCAATCACGCTGTTGCGGCCGCGAAATACAACCCGCTCCTGCCACAGGCACACTTGCAAGTCGCAAGACTGTTTCTGATTCAGGACAATACCGACAGGGCGGTCCTCGCTCTGGATGAAGCTTTTCGCCTTGGCATTCAGGATCCGAAAGAACGACTGCATTACGCCCATGTCCTGCTTCGAACGGGCAGATTCCAGGAAGCCGAGCGACACGCCCAACAGGTCACTACTGTTGATTCAAGCAATCCGTTTGCCTGGGGCGTACTTGCCGAAACACGACACGCCCAGGGCAATAATCTTGGCGCAATCGAGGCGGTACGAAACGGCATACAGGTTGCTCCCGGACACCCCGCTTTGCTGCAGCTCCAGAAACGGTTCAGCCAAACACCAACAGAAACTGGCACGGCACCATGAGAGCCTCGCTGATCATCCTCTCCACTGCAGCTGCATTGACCGCCTGCGAAGACTCCAATAACACTTCCGTCCCAGAACCTACTGCACAGTCTGCCACCCCCCTTCCATGGTTCCAGGATGTTGCTGCCGAATCAGGTGTGCAATTCACGTGGAAGTCCGGCGCCAAGGGCGATTACTACCTGCCTGAAATCATTGGCGGTGGCGCCGCCATGCTGGACTATGACAATGACGGAGATCTTGACCTGTACTTCGTACAGGGCGGTCAGATCGATGAAACCGGACATGTTCCCAAGAACAGCCAATTCCCCAATCAGCTCTTCCGCAATGACGGGGACTGGATGTTCAGTGAAGTACCAGATGCCGCCGGCGCAAGTGATCGCGGATACGGCATGGGCGTGACGACCGGGGATTATGACAACGATGGTGACATCGATCTGTACGTGACCAACCTCGGCAGAAACACACTGCTCAGAAACGATGGTGGTCGTTTCGAGGATGTCACCGAGATTGCAGGAGTTGCCGGCCGGGAATGGAGCTCCGCAACTGCGTTCCTCGATTATGACGCTGACGGCGATCTGGATCTGTACGCCGGCGGATATCTGGAATGGTCCCCTCAATCCGAGATCGCCTGCCAATCCAGCCTTGGCAAAGAGGACTATTGCGCCCCTGGAAACTACCCCACGGCAGCCTCTGATCGGTTGTATCGCAATCGTGGAGATGGAACATTCGAAGACGTGAGCAGCGAAGCCGGCATCGACATGCTGAATCGAACCGCACTGGGAATTGCAATAGGCGATTATGACGATGACGGTTTCATCGATGTGTTCATCGCCAATGATGGTAAGCCAGACACGATGTGGCGAAATCAGGGCGATGGACGTTTTCAGGATGTCGGCATGCGAGCCGGTTGCGCCATGGATGAAGATGGCCAGGAAAAAGCCGGCATGGGTGTCGGCAGCACGGACATTGATGACGACGGCGATCTTGATCTTGTCGTATGCAATCTGGTCAATGAATCCGATTCAATGTTCCTGAACCAGGGCGACTATTTCATCGATGCCACAGCAAGACGTGGTGTCAAGAGAGCCACCAGTTCCCATACCCGATTCGGTCTGGGCTGGATCGATCTTGATAATGATGGTCTCCTGGATCTTTACGAGGCAACTGGACACGTACAACGGCGTTACAACTCCCACGAGAAGGACCCCTATGCCCAAGAAGACATTCTTCTCCAGGGGCAAACCAGTGGCCGTTTCGAAATGGTCACCCCCATGGGGGGCACCAACGCCACCATTCATCGGACCAGTCGTGCTGCAGTATTCGGTGACCTCGATGATGATGGCCTTGTGGACATCCTGGTGATCAACCGTGATGCACCCGCGAACCTGTACCGCAACATCGTCAAGGACCCGGGCAACTGGTGCCTGATCAGGGTATTGGACGAGCACGGACGCGATTCCCTGGGCGGTGTTCTCACAGCCAGGCTTGGCGACAGGCAGATCACTCGTCCGATCCAGTCAGCCCATAGTTACTTTGCAGCCAATGACCCCCGAGTCCATGTTGGAATGGGGCCACAGACGAAGCTGCAAGATGTCGAGGTCATATGGCTGGATGGCCACCATGAGCTGTTTGGTGATCTGAAGGCCAACCAGATGTACGAACTTCAACGGGGCAAGGGCAGCCTGCGATTCGATGGCCTGCTTCCCCTGGATTGAACCAGCAGCCTGCCCAGCAGATTCTCGGACCTTCATCTGCCGGCCTGTAATCCCGGACCCAACTGAGTGGTTTTTTTCCAGCACAACATGATGTGTCTGGGCCATGGACAGCCCGCTGCTGATGGTGCAATCACCTGCTCAATGCCCCATGGCCTCGCAAAGAACGCTTGTTATCCGCTCCTAGCGAACCCCTGATCATGCCGAAAGTGAATTCAGCAACGAGGTCCTCAAAGCAAGGGAGTCCACAGGATGCTGACGAAAACCGGACTGATCGAACTCATCCATGAGATTAACCCTACCGCCGACCTCGGTTGGCTTGATGAGTTCTCGCCAGAGGACTTGGAGCGATATCTCGATCATCTCCAGCAAACGCTCGAACCACGGGGCTCCTCCTGGACACGACTGGGTGATACCACAGCAGTCGTATGCCGGAAGCCAGCAGCCTGAGGCATTCACAACAAGACTAATGGTGATGCACCCGGGATCTCTGGTGGGACCGGGTGTTTCGCCTGTTCATTTTTTGAACAATGGAAATGGATCAGGATTCGTGGGTTCGCATCCAGGCAATCTTCTGCTTCACCAGGCCAGCAAGTTCGGCAAGCAGTCCCGGTGTCGTGATTGACCAGACCGCCCATCGAGTCGTAAAGGGGGCGCTTCCAAGCTCAAGTCCATCACGCACACCTCGCTTGAGACGGCGTGTGTTCAACGACGAGACGAAGTCCTGATTCAAGGCCATGGCCAACTGGACATCCTCTGGAGCCGGTATCACAAGAGCCAGCGGCTCCCATTCGATGGAAGGGTCACGAAGGGGCTGCTCATCCAGCAGGTAGGCCAGGGTCCAGTGCCAGCAGTCGCCATACCAGCGGCACTGCTCTTGCACTCCATCGAAACCATTCATCAACTTTCTGAGTTGATCATAGGTCTCCCGTGATTCCTCTACGAGCTCGCGCCGCAGGGCATCAGGGGTTGGAACGTTGAACTCATCGGTCCAGCTGACGGGCTTCTGGATCTCGGCCATGTCGTACTCCGGTCATTGGTCGGCGGGAATCCTGTAGTTTAGCAGCCCAAGGGCACCATGTTGCAGTCCTGGCCCCTCCAGCCCCACAATCGACTCCCAGAATGTCCGTAGACCTTTGTTGGCGATACCATGCCCACATTCGGAGACCCTCAGGAGGGCCCGGATACAGGGCAACTTTCCTCGCCCGGGAGCGGAATTCATGAGCGACGCGAACACGACGACGCCCCTCCCAGACCTGGGAACCGCCACCATCCTGATCGTCGATGACAACCAGCAGAACCTTGAACTGATGCAGGCCTACCTGGAAGGTATCGGCTGCCACATTCTGACGGCTACGGATGGCGACGAGGCGATCGAGATCGTGGAAAAATCTCCTCCCGATCTCATGCTCCTGGATGTGATGATGCCCCGCGTCTCGGGATTCCAAGTCTGTGAGAAGCTCAAGTCCCAACCTTCTACTCGCGACATCATCATCATCATGGTGACAGCCCTGAATGAAGTTGGCGATTACGAACGAGCCAAGGAATGCGGCACCAATGACTTCATTGCCAAGCCGGTCAACAAGCACGAGCTGATTACGAGGGTTCGCTCTCTGCTGGAACTGGGAATCCTGAAACGCCGCTTTGATCAACTTGCGCTGGGTGAACACGAGGCCACCAACGAGCGAGGCCTGCTCGATGAGGGCGACAGCATGCTCCCCCCACCCGAAACTGACAACTGATCAAGGGTGCCTGAAACAGACCGGCTATTCCCAGCGACCACCGCGCCATGTGGCCCGGTCGGGATCGATGTGGAATATCTCAACCAGCGGAACGGGATCAATCATCGTCATTGGCACACCATGACTTGAGTGCAGATCCACGGACCATGGCTGTACTTCACTGCCAAGTAATGCGGCCTGCACACGCAGTGTTGCCATGAGATCATCCTCTCCCAGAACTGGCTTTCCACGCCTGGCCGAAGAAACCTTCTTGAGCATCCACTCAGAGTTACCAGGGAGAACGTGCTCAAGTGAATCAATTCGCTCTGAAACCGATTTCTTTCTGAGATTCGATTCCATAGCCGTTCGATCTCCTCGCCTCAAAGCCGACAGAACCTCGACAACCGCAAGTATGGATTCATTCTCCCGCTCATCTCCTGTTGCCTTGTCAGGTAACAGACTGACTGCTCCAGACAATGATCTCAGATTGGAGTCCAGCAACTGAAGCGCAACCGGATCATTTACCAGTGGACGAATCGCCAGCAGCGAACTGCGGTGGTAGCGATTGTGGTCAAGATGATCAGCAAGGACAAAGAGCCTGATGGCAAGAGCCCGCTCAACATCTGTTCTGGCGATCTCAGCCACATCTTCCCCGAGTATGAAATAGCTATTGGCATCAACAGGCCGCAGCGCCATGAGTCTGTCCTCGAAACGTCGCTCTGATGCAGAAGACGCACCCATGAGAAGGACTGTTATTGCCAGCAAGATTGACTTGATAATGCAGTTCATCCAATGGGTCCCTTGTTCATGCGGATCCTCTTTCGATAATCCTCGATAACCACCTGCCAGGTTTTGCCAATCGCCATTTCAATAAGGACCAGTTGCTCCAATACATGGCTCGCAACAGGCAGTTGGAACCGAAGATCTTCCTGAATCCAATCAAATGATTCCATTTGAGATGGCATTCTGATGGACCACTCCATGGTCACCAGATCCAGCACAGCCAGTGATCGAACAAGCGACTGCTGAAGCGGCCCTTCCGCCAGACGAAAGCGAACTTCATGCTCCTGAATCATCCTGGAGAGAATCGCCATGTCTGATGCTGCCATCACTCCTCGAATGCGATCGGTGCGTGACTCTGCAAGCAAGGCCAGAGCCCTGGCGGCAGAAACATCTGGTTCTGCTTCAACTTGCATGAGACTTCGTACCTCTTCCAGAACCGAGTCCCTGTAAAGCGATGCCAGATAGTCGATCCTCTTGTTATCCCGGGCTCTGAGTTCCATGGCACGTTCCGCAAGGAGCCGCCTGATCTCCAAACCCCATTGCGCAGCCTGGACATCAGGCAGCGACTGCCCGACCATCTCGTCCAGAAAGGCCGAGACATCTTCTGATGGACGACGGGGCAGCTCATTCAAGACGGCTAAAACAAGCTCGGGATCACTCAGAAATCTTTGTTCGATGACCTGATGTGCTCGCTCACGGATTCGAGTGGCCCCTGCCAGGGCAACATTTGCAAGCACGGCTGCATCGCTTGGGCCAAGATCACCAGGGCCATGATTCATCAACTCATTGAGCAAGGCCAGTTTCTCTTCACGGTCTCCAGCCTTTGACATCCTTTGTCCCCAGGCCCGCATCGAGTTGAACTCCTGATCTACAAGCGGATTATCCCCTTGCAGAATCATGTCATTCTCCATGCGATTGAATATTCGGCTTGCCGCGGCCGCATCACCGTCGACGATTGCAGACGCCGACTGGTTCAACACTCGTAGATCCAGAAGGTGCTCCAGCATGGCAACATCGGAACGTCCCGGCGGCAAGATCTCTACAAGCCCCCACTTCTCCAACCAGAATGCGGCGAGTTGATCATCAAATCCACGAGGGACAGGCATCGGCCTGCGAACTGCGATCTGCCTGGTTCCGGGCCATTTCGACGCAAGAACATTTGCCAGATACTCCCTGCGGGCCATGTCTGCTGAAGAATCCACGATCATCGACTGATCAAACCAGGATGAACTCACATTGCTCGCCAGAAGATCCGTCAAGATTCCAAGTCGGCGGGAATCAAGCGATTCATCAACATATAAACCGAGAAAAGCAGTTCGAGCCAAGGGGGAACCGATGTAATCAACACTGTTCAGAGTTCGCATAAGTGTCCGGCGAGCGGGACTCGGTGAACCGATCTCCAACCCATCACGAACAATCCCTTCCACTGCCACCAGGATTGACGCCTGGCTCCCTGGGACATCGCCCAACGCAAGCAGACACATCGTCCAGATCTCCCATTGGAGTTCCTTGTCCGAACCTACTTTCGTTCCTTCAAGAAGTGACTGCCGGACCTGATTCAACCAGGCAATCGCAGCAGATGAAAAACCATCACCACGCAAGCCTGCAATTCCATGCTCTGCCAGAATGCGTCGAGCTTCTTCTCGAATGGACGGCGAAATCCTTCGGTTCTCGGTAATGGCGCCAAGAATTCCTGAATGAAACGTGGCGACGGGAATCGCTTCGACATCTTGAGAAGACACCGGAGGCAACTTCAGATTTGCAAGAAGTGACTTTGCTTGCGCGATATCGCCCGCGATCATTTCAAAGACACGACCAGTTGATTCAACCAGATCAGTTCGCTGGGAATCACCTGCGAGAAACCATCCCTGTGCAGCAACATCAATCAACTCGGCAAACGTAGATATCGTAGAACTGGCCTCTTCACCCCGTCCGATCGCCTCGGCGAGAAGATCCAATCCCACAGTGGTCGACACAACTGCATCAGACGCATCAACAAGGCTGGATGGAATCTCCACCCGGGTGACAAAGTGGCCGTCCTGGTCGACGACCTGTTCACCCGGAATCCCTTCAATTGAATTTCCATCAGAGGGGCGATTCAGAGACCTCGTGGCCTGGCTTGAATCCACGTCAAGAATGGCCTCCTTGTTACCACTGGGTGTTGAAACAAGAAAACTAACAATCAGAATCAGCAGAAGAATCGTGATACCTGCAAAAAGAATCGAAAGACGAGCCACGGATGCCCCATCATTTGCACGAATATCAGGTGTCCAGCGATCAACAAAGCGATCAAATGCATGGGAATTCTGTGAATTTCGCGTGGCTGCCATAGCAGTCTGCATCGCAGCTCCAGGCGAGCCAAGACTCTCGGCTGGCCTGTTGATCGCAGCACCCCCACTCCTGAGCCAACTTGTCATGCCCATCAGCACATCCATCAACTGGGATGGTGCCACCCCATGTTGTGCCGCGATCATCATCAATTTGACTCGACTTTGACTGTTCCAGCCGCCACACGCTGTAAGAACGCCCAGAACTTGTCTGTCAAAACTGGTGATTTCGGTTACTGAAGAACTCTCTGCCGCAGAAACATTTTTTACATCCGTAGGAATGTGCCGAGCCAGAGCCGACATTCGGGCAGCAGAATCCAGAAGCAAGACTGCAGCATCTTGAACATGAGCCTTGACCAATTGGGCTTGATCCGATTGCCCATCAGGATGCTCTTCAATCTCACGCTCACGTTTGTCACGAGCCTCAAGGATCGATTTCATGTTCAGATCGGTCGGACCAAGGCCAAGCACCTGAAGGGGATCCGCAGAAGAATCCAGGCCCAGGAATCGCCGCATGGGATCATGTTGATTCATGGCAACGCCTCCGGATCATCATCAGGATTCACATTGGCCCCAAGGCGATCAGCAGCAGACCTGAGCCGTTCACCCCAAGGAACAGGACCAAATTCGGGATACAAGGCCATGTGCTGCTCCATGACCTCACGTGCCCGTGACGGATCACTCGCCTCCAGCAGCTCAATCAATGCTGTTCTTGCCTGGAACCAATCATCGGATCCCGCACGGCTGCCAGCCGTGACAATACGCCAACATCTCAGAGCCTCATCCGTATCTCCACGCGATGCTGCCAAACGACCTCTTCCTGAGAGAAAACTCTTGTTCTTGGGAGAGACTTCAAGCAATGCTCCATAGAGTTCCCAGGCCCGGTCCCCCAACTGCGAGTCTCCTTCCATCAACCACAATTTCTCTGCCGCTTCAGCAACGCTGAATGCAACGAGTTGTCCTGATTGAACTTCTATGGCTTCCGGAAGCGAAGGTGATTCTGAAAGTACATATTCGCCATTGCGAACAACACCCTCGAGAGAGGCCCTCGATTCATCGCCTTCTGATTCATTGATTTCCTGTCTTGCGCGTTCCAGCATGCGCCTGGCAGCCAGGCGGGCCCAGATCGACAACGCGTTTCGTTGATGAAGTCCATCAACAAATGTCTGAGCCTGAGAGTACTGGTTTCTTGCCAGCAACATGAGAACCTCACGGTAATCAAGCTCATCATCCAACGATGTGTCAGTTTCTTTGAGAATGACTGCCCGGTTACGCAGAATTCTCATCGCCGAATCAGCAGCAACCATACGGAGGACACGTGGACTCGTTGCCACTTCCAGCACACGTCGAGCCCGAGCAACGCTGCGAGATTGAGCGACCTCTCCACCCGTCCGATCATCTTCCTGCATCATTGGAACAGCCAAAGAAAGGTATTCAGCGCCTGCTTCAGGTTTATCTGTTGGTTCTGCCTCACGATAGAGTCTGTAGAGCATGTCAGCAGCACGCATTCTTGCCAACGGACGTGCCAGGGAACCCAGTGGAACCTGCAGAAAATCATCAACACGTTCTTGCGATGGGATCTCGCCTCGTGATGCTCGTCGCACCATGAGTTCACCCGCTCTTTGCCCGGACGGGAAACGCTCCAGGTAACGCTCAACAAGTCGGTCAAGTTCCTCGGTGCCAATCGATGGAGACTCGACACATCGACGCTCTTCGGCGACATAAGCCATCCAGAGCGATTCACTGGCATCATCTGCTTTCAGTTCCTGCGAGACGGACTCGAAGAGATCTCGTGCTTCCTCATATCTTTGCAAGTAATAAATCGACCAGGCTTTCAGAAGCCGCGCCTGCTGAAAAGCCGAGTTGTACTGGCCTCGGTCTTCCGAATTCAATGCCGTTTCGATTGATTTCAGGGCCAGCCTCCAGGCATGGCGCCTGTCTGCTTCTGCTGCGATGGGATCCTGATCCTCCAATTTCTTGGCAAACCCGAATTCCATGATGGCCCTGGCATGGTTGAATGAAAAGCTGTCCAGGCCAATCTCATCTCCATAACGAGCAGCGATATTCTGGATCTGGCCGAGTTCGCCACTGGATGCAAGCATTGCCAGTGACTCTGATGCCAGCACGTCTGCTTCCGGTTGACCCGCATGTGCAAGAGCCGACACGGCTGCGAGACGAACCCAGGACACTGGACGCCCGCCAGGCAGATAGGCCATGGCCTTGAGGAGCTGCAGAGCTTGTTTGAATTTCTGATGCTCGAGCAGAACAACCAAACGCCATCCTGGAACTTGTTCACGGATATCCTCGGGAACGATTGCCAGATCAAGCAAATCCAGCCAGCGAAGTGCCGTAGCTTCAGAAGATGTCATGGAACTGGTCAGTGCCATGCCTATGATCGTCCAGGCAATTGCAGGAGATGAACGCAGATCAACTGACACCTCATCAGGGTCAAGCTGGTCCAACATGAGAATTCCGGCAAACTGACGCTCCGCCAGCTCTGCCTCCGCGACTGAACCTGTCAACCAGCCCAGGTAGTAATGACACCAACCAGAGAGAAAATCGATCCGGGAAGACATTTCATTCAGCAATTCGAACTGCGACTTCCCAGCCACCCTGGCTCGCATTCTCCCTGAAGCGTTGTTCCATTTGTCCCTCAGACGATCAACGCGAGCATGAAGTTGATCCAGTTCTGCGATCAACAACCTGAGACGTTCGATGGTCTCGGCTTGGCTTGTTTGATCGAGAAGCTGAAGCCTGTGTCGCTCTGCTGCATCCTCAATACCAAGATAGATCCCATGCAACAGCTCGAGCCGCAGAGATTCTGCTGCCGCGCCTCCCACCTCCTCAAGCAAGCGACGGCTCTTTTTCTCAAGAATGACTCGTTGTGCGCGGTCTTCGGTCTGACTGAGAAGCCGGGCATACAAGCGAGCCAGCCTGAGGGTTGTTTCTGCTCTGTCCTGAGGAGCCATTCCTGGAAGCTGCTGCTCGAGATACTCTGCGAGAAGCTGATCCATGCCTCGGTCCTCAAGCCATGTATCAACCTCTTCAAATGAACACGCAGGAGAGACAAGCATCAGCAGGCCGCCCATGCACACGATGGCCAGCAGACTTCTGCTTCTTCCAATGAGTTTTCTGTGCCTAATCAAGCGGAACATATGTCACCTGGTCGAATCCAGCGTCACGAGCTGCTTGGATTGCCGCCATGGTAAATCCAACGGAGACACCTTCACCCCCACGAATGAATACCCCCAATTCCACAGGAAGACCTGAAAGACGGGCTTTCAAATCCGCCACGGAAGTCATGTCAATCTGACCAAGGCGATATGTCGGCTTTCCTCCGACCATGAGCACATCGACGATCTGAGGCTGGAAGTCGGCATTACTGCCACTCGCTGATTCATCCTGGGTACGAATAGTCGGCGTAAGCCTGTCCTCAGGACTCGCCAGAACAGTGGACACCATGAAATAGACCAACAGCAGGAACGTGACATCAATCATGCTGGTCATGTTCATGATGAGGCGGTTGCCCCCACGATGCTGTCGCATGCTGAAACGCATGGGATTACCTTGGAACCTCTGTGGCGATGCGAGCTGAAGACACTCCGCTTTCGTTCAAAGCCCGGATGACCTCATTGAATCGAATGATGGAAGCATTTCGATCAGCACGAACAGTGACCTTGGGTGTCGTTTCTTGAATAACGAGTTTCCGGAGCCGGTCTGCGAGTTGCTCGACTGTTACGGGGGACTCGGAAGTAGACAGGATGATATTTCCTTCAGCATCAATATTGATGAACAAACCAGCCTCTTCTGATTGCTCCGCCCGTTCACCTTGCAGCAACGGAAGATCAACTTCAGCCCTGGCGTCACGCGCAAAGTCAGAAGTCACCATGAAGAAAATGATGAGAAGGAACACGATGTCGACCATCGATGTCAGTTCGACGACAAGCCGGCGTTCGCGTTTGCCCTTGGGAGAAAAACGCATCAGCTCTTCTTGCCCCCTTGCCCATTTGCAAGATTCGCCCCGGCCATCGCGCCGCTTTCCAGATGTGTGACAAGTCGTTCCACCTGGCGACCAGCCTCAGAAGCCAGAGTATCTATACGGTTCCGGAACCAGGTAAACAGAGCCACACAAGGAATGGCAAGAGACAAGCCCATCAAGGTGGTTACCAGCGCCATGCTGATATTGGAAGCCAACTGCTCATAGTTGGAGCCGCCGCTCAGAGACATTGATTCAAACGCTCCGACCATGCCGACGACTGTTCCCAACAAGCCAAGCAATGGAGAGATCGTGCCGATGACTCCAAGGCCATCTGTGGAGCGATACAGGCGTGCGGCCTGGTCCTGCCCCGCCTCCTCGATCGTGTTCTTGATTTCAAATACTCCAAATGCAGATGCTTGATATCTCGCAAGACCTGCAGCCATGACACGGGTCAGAAAACTGTCATTGACTGGGTCCAGGCAGTAAGTGGTCGCGCCAGCAACATCTCCAGCGAGCAGCCGCTTGTCGATTTCCTCCAATTGCTGCGCCGGCAACAATGAGGAACGTCGAATTTGTATGAAATGAATGATGCAAAGAGCAAGCGCAACAATACTGAGCGAGATGATGATGAAACCAACAGGGCCTCCATCCATGACCGTGTCCCACCAGGTTCGAACCTGTGCAACATCGGTAGCGGCGCCAGTACTCGGCACCGACAAGAAAAGCGTGTATGGAACGATCGTCATCGCATCAATTCCTCCTGTGATTTCTGCACAGTGTCGGCCACACGTGGCCGAAAGGCCGGGTGATTCTCATAATGGGTACCCAGTTCATACCTGAGCTTGGCTGCCGGCTCTGTCTCCCCCTGCCTGTCCAACTCAGCAGCCATCATAGCCATGGCGATACCGGCAAGATACGGATGCTCAGATCCGTAGCGGGAAGGAATCCATGCCAACTCGACAAGCCCCTTCCTTCGCATGCCATCACCTGATTCCTGAAGAAGGGATACACCAAGCAGATAATGCAGCCATGGACGCTTCCAGTCGGAAGGCTGCTTCAGCAGAGATCGCATCTTGGCACGTGCCGATCGCCTTGTCTCGACAGAATCCCGCCGCGATTCCACCGCCAGTTCAAGCAGCCTGAAAGCGGGATGCTCCTGGCCAGCCCTTTGGACTGGATCGCTTTCTTTTTCAAGCAAACTCTCCGGTATTGTGCCGGATGGATATTCCACCAGAACCCGGTAAGTATCCGCAACATCTGCAAGGGTCTCGTCGCCGCCGGCATCCCACTGTTCCAGTTGACTGAGCAGCCGAGATCTTGCTGTCTCATGAGCCCAGGCTGGTGGCAGGTAGATACAAAGGCCAGACCCGGGATCATGAAGCAGGCCGAGCTGCTCATAGCGATCTGTTTCGACACCAAGCCGGCGCAATCGCATCGTTTCAAGAGCTGGCAGTATGGCGTCAACCAGATCGCCTCTGCTCAGACGACAACGAAGCAGGCCCTCGGCAATGATCAGTGACGTTTCATCTCGATTCGAAGGCGTGGGAACAAAATACTTTTCAAACAATGGTTCTGCCAGATCTACATCACCACGCTGCAATCGAGAACGTGCCCTCCAGATGTCATTGGCACGCGCAAGTCGATCGGCCATGGCCTTGTTCTGACCATCTGGGTCATCAAACCGGATATCCCGAACAAGATCCCAGGCCACTTCCTGCCTGATGCCCTCACTGTTCTCGATACGAAGGGTGGCCTCATCCGAAGCCAGCACGGTCCCCTGCAACTCGCCCAGATCCCCTCTCAACTCGACGACATCAAGCCCAAGGGCAAGCCTGCACAAAATCATTGGACCAAGAAGAAGCACAATCATTGCGTCGACCTCACGGGAACAAACCGGTAGACACCGCCTGATTCATGAGCAATACGTTCAAGCAGTTGCTGACTCTCATTGGTTGCATAGGCAATGGTATTGATGACGGATGGCTCGCCTTTTCGATTCAGATTCGCCACATCAGCAGCAGTCATCCCCTGCACCTGACCGTCTGTCAGGAAGAAAATGACATCCGGCTTGGGCGTAAGACTCAGAACACGCCGAAAGGAACTCAGCGGCTGGGTTCCACCATTCCCCCCTTCGTCATTGATTTTTCGGATCCAGCCAACCAGCCTGTTGAACTGATGAGGACGTGCTCGGACCCAACCCTGTTGCCACGATGGCAAGGGCGTCATTCTGCTGGAAAAGAAAACTACGAAGAACTGGGCATAGTCCGGAAGTCTTTTTACCGACCTCTTCAATTCAGTCGTAGCCAGTATCAATTTATCATTGATTGCCATCGAGCCTGAACGGTCGACGATGTAAGCGAATCGCTCACCCTTGCTTGAGACCCCGAAGAACGAAGCCGCTCCACCAGCCCCACCAAGAGCAGCCTGACCACTCACCCCCTTCTGCCCCGATCCGCCCAGAGTTGGAGTCGCTCCAACATTGGATTCGGATAACTCAGCTGCAGCGGATTCCTCTGGCGAGGGGATATCGGGCTCCAGGATGCGATCAAGCTCAGACCTTGATTCAACATCCGGCTCTGCAAGGTCCGTTTCAGACAGGGTCGTGAGCTCCTCCACTGTTCGTGTCGTTGGAAACTCCATGACCATTTCAACGACCTGCGCCGGAGGACCCGAACGCTTGACCTGTCCCAGATAGAACATGATCCCGAAATGGATCAGCAAAGAGAGGCCTGCTGCGATTCCGATCAACTGCCAGAGTCGCCGCTTGATGGTTTCCTGGCGTAGCTGCCAAGCCTGGTCCACTTGATTCTGATCAGGGGGGATCATGGTCACCTCATGAGGGCCCGCGGCTGATCATGACCGCGGTCTAACCCAGCCTACTCGCCTTCTTCCTGCAATGTTCCACAGGGGATCTCAGGAAACGGCTTTCCACGCCAGAACTTCAATTCCCAGACCACCAGAAAAGCATTCGCCTTGACCGGCCAGCCGGTTGCGGGTCCAATGCCACCCGAAAGGATTGCTCAATGGCAGGTTCATCCCCTTATCGCCGTGTACTGCTCAAGATCAGCGGCGAGAGTTTTTGCAGACCCGGGGAGTCGGGTATTGACCCTGAATCGCTCTCCCATATCGCCAATGAGATCGTGGAGGCTGCTGCCAGCGGCACCCAGATCGCCGTGGTGACCGGGGGCGGCAATATCATCCGTGGAGCCGATCTGGCAGCAAGACTTGAAATTGATCAGTCCACCGCGGACTACATGGGCATGCTGGGCACTGTGATGAATGGCATGGCCCTCAAGGAACGACTGGAACAGATGGGACAGCCCGCCAGGCTGATGTCCGCAATCTCCCTGCCTGCTCTGGCCGAATCCTTCGTACGCAAACGTGCCCTGCGTCATTTCGACAAGAACCGGGTCCTCATCCTGTCTGCAGGAACGGGCAACCCATTCTTCACCACTGATACCTGTGCTTCACTGAGAGCAACAGAACTCAATTGTGATGTCCTGCTCAAGGCCACGAAAGTCGACGGCATCTATACAAGTGATCCCAAGACAAACCCCGATGCCACCAAATTTGATCGCCTCAGCTTCCGAGAAGCCGTTGAGCTTCAATTGGGTGTCATGGATATCACTGCCATGTCGATGTGCATGGAACACGACCTTCCCATCATCGTGTTCAATTACCACAAAGCAGGCAACATTCGCCGAGTAGTTGAAGGTGAGCAGATCGGAACCCTGGTTAACGCTACGGATTCCATCAAGCCCAAAGCCGTCAGCTCCTGAACACGACCACAACCGGATGCAATGAGTCCAGCAGTTCCCTTGGAGAAAACAAGATGGACGAGAAGACAATCCTGAAGACCGCCCAACAAGGGATGGACAAGGCCATTGAATACCTGACCAAGGAACTTCGTGGCATCCGTACAGGCCGGGCATCCACTGCCTTGCTCGAGTACCTGAAAGTGGACTACTACGGCTCCAGCACCGATCTTCGGGACCTGGCCGCCATCAGCGTCCCCGAACCGACTCAACTTCTGGTCAAACCCTTCGACCCTTCCTCCAAGGCAAGCATTGTGAAGAGCATCGAGACGGCAGAACTGGGTCTCAACCCCACCGTCGATGGTGACACGATTCGAATCGCCGTCCCCTCGCCCTCAGCAGAACGACGCAACCAATTGGCTGCTCAGGCCAAGAAGATGGGGGAAGAGACCAAGATTGCCATTCGCAATGAACGTCGTGATGCCCAGAAGCAGATCGACGTGTTGATCAAGGACAAGACGAGTTCGATGTCAGAAGATCAGGGCAAAGCGGCCAAGTCGAATATCGACGAGGCTACCAAGGGACATGTTGATCAGATCGGCAAGATCGTCTCCAAGAAGGTCGAAGAGATCACTTCGATCTAGCTGGGTTCAATATTGCTTGCGAAGCCTGCCAGGAGGAATTCCCAACTGCTGGCGGTACTTCACGACTGTCCTGCGAGCAATGTCGATTCCACGTTCCTTGAGTTGCGCAGCAATGGCCTCATCACTGAGCGGATGAAGCTTGTCCTCGCCTTCGACGATTTCCTGAAGAACCGCCTTGACGGCTTCCCAGCTCATGTTTTCACCGCTGGCCGTTTCCGTACCTCCGGAGAAGAATCTTCGAAGCGGAACGATGCCACGCGGTGTCTGCATCCACTTGTCCGCTACAGCTCTGCTGACCGTAGCGACGTGAATTCCAAGTTGATCCGCCACTTCCACCATGGGCAATGGCTTCAACTGCTGTGGGCCAATATCAAAGTACTCACGCTGTCTAGTCAGAACGACATTGACAACCCGAAGCAGTGAATTCTTACGCTGATTGATGGATTCAATCATCCACTTGGCATTACCAACGCTGCGGCCAAGGAACTCCCGAGTCTCCTTGTCAACGTCCTTGTCCTTGGACATCTCGTCATATCGAGGAGATACACGAAGCGGTGGAATGACTCCATCACAAAGCGCAGCGATGTACTCATCGCGTTCCTCGTCATACTCGATGATGACATCTGGAAGAATGGGTTTCACTTCCTCGCTCACCAGCCCCTTGCCCGGCGCAAGATCAAGACGGTGCATCAGATTCATTGCTTCACGAACCCGGTCCATGTCCAGCCCTGTTTCCTGAACGATTCGCGGCAGCCTGTTCTGAACGAGATCATCCATATGCTCATCGATCAGCCGGCGCACATCTTCCCATCCACCAGAAACCTCTGAATCATCCGATCGTTGAAACGCATGGACCTGGAGCAACAAACACTCCTTGATGCTGCGAGCAGCCAGTCCTGGAGGCTCGATCCAATGATGGATGGCTTCCAATGCCTCCTGAAATGTCTCCAGAGAAAGCTCTTTGGCATCTTCACTTCCACCACGCTGTTCAAAGATGGTTTCCAGGTCAGCCTCCAGCAAACCATCATCATTCAAGTACTCAAGGATGATCCGGCCGGCACGACCGATTGGCTCTGGAACTTCTGCAAACGTCCACTGGTGCAGAATCTGCTCGGCTAATCGTTCTCCTCGAGCGCTGATGGACGCCATGGCGTCCATCTTGCCGTCTCGCTCTCCAGCCATTCGAGATGCTGAAAAACTGCCCGATGAGTACTCGTTGTCAAATGCCTCGCTGTACGTGTTTTCCATCGAGTCAAGTCTGGCGAAGTCATCTTCACCATTCTTGGTCGTATCGCCCACGACCATTTCCTGTGTTTCGATGTCACGCTCACGATCAGACTCTGTTGGCCCGGTGGCTTCTTCCTCGTTGACCTCCAGGGCAATATTCGTCTCGAGCTCCTGATCGATCCTCTCCTGCAATGCCAGGATCGGCATCTGGAGGATCTCCATGGATTGGATCATTCTCGGGCTCAGCTTCATCTGCTGTCCGAGTTTCATCTGCTGTGATGTGTCAAAACGCATCATGACCATGGACTCCAACAGAAAAACATCTGCGCCTTCATCATACTCCCCGTAGCGGTCATCAAGACAAACCAATCTTCCAGCTATTCAATCGCCGGACCCGGCCATGCCTTGTCTGCCATGCAACGCATCGGCAATAATCGCCGTATTGGCAAATTCCAGCTGTGACCCGCTTGGCAGCCCCCGCGCCAATCGCGTGACCCGCACATCCCGGTGCTCCAGTGCCTCGGCGAGATAGAGGGTCGTACTGTCCCCTTCCAGGTTTGGATTCAAACCCAGAATGACCTCCTCTACCTTGACCCCCCTTGCATTGCGATCCGGTTGATCGATTCGATCAAGAAAGGACTGGACGGTGAGGTCATCAGGCCCCACACCCGAAAGAGGGTCGATCCGTCCCGTAAGTACGTGATAGATACCCCGGTACATGCCAGTCGCTTCAAATGTCATGAGATCACCGGGCTGTTCCACAACAAGAATCTTCGATGCATCCCGTGTGTGATCCGAACAGAGGCGGCAAGGATCAACGTCGGTCAATTGGAAGCATGTTTCACAACAAGCCACCTTGTCCTTGACCTCTCTGATCGAAGCAGCCAGGTCCTGAGCGTGCCCGCCTTCATCCTTGAGGATATGGAAGGCCAGTCGCGTTGCTGTGCGGCGACCGATTCCAGGCAATCGCTCGAGTTCACGCACAAGACGTTCAACCGGTTCAGGAAATGCGTGCAATCCGCCTTGTGGTGACATGAGCTCGTCGCTCCCTCTGGGTTACGAACCAAGCAGACCTGCTGGCGGTGTCGGCAATCCCATGTCTCTGGCAGCTGCTGCCAGGTGATCCTTCGCCACGTCCTTTGCTCTTTCCATGGCGGTATTCACAGCTCCGGCAACAAGTTCCTCGGCCATGCGATGGTCTTCAGGACTGTTTGAATCCACAAGAGTGCCCATGACAGCTGGATCGATCTGAATCGATTCGATCTTCAAGTCGGCAGTAGCAATGACTCGCACTGCCCCACCACCTGTCTCGGATTCCACTCGAAGTGAAGCCAGCTCTTTCTTGACTTCCTCAAGCCGTGCCTGCATCTTCGGCAGGTCTTTCATGATCGATGCCATTCCGGCCAGGTTCTTTAATCCGTCAAACATGACTGATGCGTCTCCTTACGCCCCGGTTTCCTTCTCTGGATTCTCTACTTCGACAACAATCGCTTCCAATAGCTCGGATGCAAGACGAACTGCCGGATCCTTCTGGACGGAATCATCCATTGCGGACCGTACAGGCGCTGCTACCGGAGCGGTATCCGGCATGACCTCCAATCGAAGCGTGGTGCCTGCTGCCTTGGAAACAACCTCCTCAAGAGTCCCAACAGTGCTGCGGAGAAAATCACCGCCACCCGCTGTCCGGACTTCAAGTTGAAGAACACCCTCGGATATTGAAACAGGTCTAAATGATTCGATCTTGGCCTTCATTCCCGCAGAGGTTGCAAGTTCTCTGGTACGAGTCCAAAGCCCCTCAAGGCTGATGTCCGTCTGAGATCCAGATCCCGGAGTCTGCGCCGGTACTGGTGTATCGACTGGCTCAGAGACCGGTTTTGGAGTTGATGCGACTGATGCCTTTGGCTTGGAAGCGACCGGATCAGGTGACGCAGCAGCAGCCGGCTTTTTCTTTACTGGCTGGCTGGACTCACTATCCGTTTTTTTTTGAGCCTTGGGCTGACGCGTTGCCGGGGTTGCCCCCGAAAGCACGGTCTGCACATCCACCAGATTCTCGGCCAATGCCATGCGTACAATCGTCGCATCAAAGACAGCTCTGGCCGAACTGGACAAACGCGCCGCTCGAGCCGCGTGCTCACTGAGTGCCAGCAGATGCAGAATGCCCTCGGCATCCAGGCGACTGATCAGATCTGCCAATTGTGCCCGGGTCCCCTCGGTCACCTCGACGAGTTCCGTATCCCGTCCACAGGTAGCCATGAGAAGCATTGTCCTCAATGTGTCGATCAGGCAACCCAGGACCTGCTCAAGGCTTGAACCATCCGCAAGAAGTGATGCGGAACGCTGAAGTGACTCGCCCGGATCGCCATTCAGAACAGCTTCCAGAATGGAGGCTATGCGCTGCTGATCCGGAAGGCCCAGAACCTGGTCAACTGTTGATGTATCGAGTGCAAGGTGGCCTGCTGCAAGCAATCGCTCCAGAACGCTCAATGCATCACGCATTGAACCATTGCCCAGTTCCGCAACCCTTGAAACGACTTCATCTGAGGCTTCAACACCTTCCCGAGCAAGGACCTCGCGAAGATGATCCGCGATATCCGACGATGGAATGGGGCGGAAATCGAATCGCTGACATCGACTCTGAATGGTATTGAGAACCTTGTTTGGTTCAGTCGTGCACAGGATGAATTTCACATGCGAAGGAGGTTCCTCCATGGTCTTCAGGAGGGTATTGAACGACTCCGTCGTCAGCATGTGGACTTCATCGATGATGTAGATCTTGTATGGGCACCGAGCAGGCGCAAGGCCCGCATTGGCGATCAGATCACGTGCTTCCTGAACCCCACGATTCGATGCGCCATCGATCTCGATAACATCAAGGTCTTCACCTCGCATGACGGCATCACGGATCTCTTCCGGACTTGAAATCGAGTCAGATACATTGATCGCAGCGGCGAACAGACGGGCCATCGTCGTCTTTCCGACACCTCTTGTTCCGCAGAACAAGTAGGCGTGGCCGACCCGGTCCATCTCGATCGCCGTTTTCAACGTATTGGCAACAGCCTCCTGCCCGACGACTTCGTCGAAGGATCGTGATCGATAACGGCGTGCAAGTACGGTGTAGGTCACTGGATGAAACGAGCCGTTCAGATGTTGATGGCTGAAAGAAGAAGCGAAGAAGCGGAAAGGGCGACCAGGACATCCACGGCGTAGATGACGACGCTTATGGCTGCTGCGGTCAGGCTCTGACCAGGTTCACGAGACACCTGCCCACGGAGCCCGGCCGCCCTTTCCACGCCCGCACTGAGGTGCATGGTAGCAGCCCAAAGGTCCTCCTTCTGCTCTTGGACGGGATTGGAAGCACTTGATTTCTGATGTGGGATCAATTCCAGCCTGCAAGCGTTTTTGAGCCAACCCCGGGGGCCTGGCACGGCCTTGGTACACTCGCGCCATGAGCGATCAGGACGCCCCAAAAAAGAAATCAGCCGAGCCGGCAACAATGCTGGAGCAAATCCCCAAAGGCGAACCTGAGCACATCCTGTTGCTCTCCACCAGGCTCGTCTATGTCGTTCTGATGATTGCCGTTTCGACATTGCCCTTCATCAGCATCATCAGCCCGGCTGAGCAAGGCCTGGTCTTCTGGGATTACGCAGCCCCCGTCGTCTCCACGACAGCCCTGGCCGCAATCGTCCTGCTACTTGACATCCTGAACCCCAGAAAACGCCTGGCCAATGTCTTTGGCCTCTATCTGGCAATCGTCGCAGGGTTGTTCGCTGCCCTGGCAGTCGGCGCCCTGATCGATCTCATAGCCGACACCTGGGGGCTTGATCGCGGTGATTCCGCCTTGAAATACCTCACCTTGCTCAAATTGGCTGTCGGTCTCACCTTGTGCTACCTGGCCGTTTCGATCGTCCTGACAACCAAGGACAACATCAGAATGGTCATTCCATACGTCGAATTTTCTCGCCAAGTCCGTGGCATTCGGCCAATGCTCCTGGATTCCTCGGCCTTGATCGATGGACGAATAAACAGCTTTTCCCGAACCGGATTCCTGGATGCTCCCCTGATCGTCGCTCAGTTCGTGATTGATGAAATGCACCAGTTGGCAGATTCCAACGATGGTGGTAAACGCGAGAGAGGTCGCCGAGGGCTCGGCAACCTTCGATTGCTCCAGGACAGTTCCAGAACAACCATCACCATCGAACAATCCGAACCAGAGGATGAAGGCGTCGATCAGGCCTTGATGACCCTGGCTACAGAGAAGAATTTCAGGATCGTGACAACCGACTACAACCTTGCCCGTGTCGCAGAAATTCAGGACGTGCCCGTCCTCAATCTCAATGATCTCTCCGGTCTCCTTCGGGGCAATGTCGTCCCAGGAGAATCCATGATGCTTGCGATTATTCGCAAAGGAGAATCCGAAGGCCAGGGCATCGGCTATCTGCCGGATGGAACCATGGTGGTCATCGAAGGCGCCTCTGGTCATATTGGAAACGAAATCCTGGTAACAATCAGCAATTCCGTTCAA
This sequence comes from Phycisphaerales bacterium, assembly GCA_029242715.1. Classification (GTDB taxonomy): domain Bacteria; phylum Planctomycetota; class Phycisphaerae; order Phycisphaerales; family SM1A02; genus UBA1668. Next base: position 77,742 of record JAQWTL010000012.1, on the reverse strand, counting down.
ACCAGTGCCGGAAGGCTTGTATTTGCGAGCATCGATGAAGATGAATGGCAGAAACAGCAACTCTCCACCAGCAACATTGCTGAAGCTGCCACATCACAAGAACGACAATCTTCAAGCAGGCGACCGGACAAGGGCACGAAGCCTGGCAGAAGCCCACGCCGTTGACGCCTGCCTCCTGACACTGATCGGATGACTCATTCCCACTCGATCGTGGCTGGCGGCTTGCTGGAAATGTCATAGACAACCCGATTGACGCCTTCCACCTCATTGATCATCCTGCTGCTGATGACCGCAAGCACATCATGTGGAATGCGAGCCCAGTCAGCTGTCATGAAATCGGATGTTTCAACGGCACGTACCGCCACAACCGAGTCATAGGTTCTGCCATCCCCCATGACACCCACGGACTGCACGGGCAGCAGGACAGCAAACACCTGATCGGTACTCCGATAGAGGTTCCTTGCAACAATTTCCTCAAGCAGGATCTCATCACATTCACGAATCAGATCCAGTTTCTCACGGGTGATTTCACCAAGTACTCGCACTGCGAGTCCAGGACCGGGAAACGGATGTCGCCACACGATGTGCGGAGGCAGACCGAGCACCTCACCAAGTGATCTCACTTCATCCTTGAAAAGGTCACGCAGTGGTTCGATCAGATCAAAGCCCAGGTCCTCCGGCAGTCCACCAACGTTGTGATGCAACTTGATGTTGGCTGCTTGTCCCGCATGGCCATGCCCTGATTCAATAACGTCAGGATAAAGCGTTCCCTGAGCAAGGAATCGCACTTCCCCACGGCCCTCCTGAGCCACTTCAGCGGCAGATTGCTTGAAGACATCGATGAATCGATGACCGATCAGGCGTCGTTTTTCCTGTGGATCCGTAATGCCATCCAGATCCGCGAGGAAGTCATCGGTGGCATCAACGACGCGGAGGTCAATGTCAAAATGATCCCGGAAGGTTGACTCGACAAAGCCGCGCTCTTTCTTACGTAGAAGGCCATTGTCGACGAAAATACATGTCAACTTGTCACCAATGGCTCGTGCAAGCAATGCCGCAACTACCGAAGAATCCACTCCGCCACTGAGCCCGCAGATGACTCGATCGTCTCCGACTTTTTCCCGGATCGATTTGCAAGCAGACTCAAGGAAATCCGACATCTTCCAGGTGCCTCGGCAACCACAGACGTCGTAGAGAAAGTTCCGAAGAATGTCGACACCATGGGGCGTGTGGGTCACCTCTGGATGGAACTGGAGACCATGGAAATCGAGTGTGCGATGCTTGACCGCTGCATAGGGGCATGTGGGAGTAGATGCCAACATCTCGAATTCATCCGAGAGGCCTGCAACCTGATCCCCATGACTCATCCAGACGGCTGTTTCCTGAGGGATGTTGGCCAACAAGCCGTCAGCACATTCGACCTGGAGCCTGCTGCGACCATATTCCCTTGCCTCTGCAGCTTCGACATCACATCCCAGGAGATAGCAACCCAACTGCATCCCGTAGCAGATGCCCAGCACAGGAACACCCAGTTCAAAGAGCCGCTCATCACATCGAGGGGATCCTGCATCATGGATGCTCGATGGACCACCTGAGAGGATCAGCCCCTTGGGATTGTGTTCCTTCAAACGCTCCAGAGGCGTATCCGGAGCCACCAGCAGACTGAACGCACCCGCTTCCCGGACACGCCTGGCAATCAACTGGGCATACTGGCTGCCGAAGTCGAGAATCAGGATCGTCTCGACGTCACGCGGTGCGGGACACCGGGAATCTCCGTCGAACGTCATGCATCTGGCTCCCTTGAGAATGCCTGGAACGATTCCAGACATGCAGCGAAGCGGGGCATGTTATCACGCTCGCCGGGCGAGGCTGATCTGGCCCCCCTGGATTCATCAAAGGCCCCGCATCCCCTATCATGCCCCCCATGGGAACCAGCCGCCCACAGGATCTTGGCTCTGCGGCAGACAATGCCAAAGCGATAGATCATCGGATACAGACTGCCATGCTTGACCCCAAATCCTCCAACCAGTCAGAACCTGACTTGAGCCTGACTTTCTACAGCCGTCCCATCTACCTGGGATGCATCCGGCACATGCTGGATGCACTCTGTGAACGAATGGGCCTGACCCCCAAGGAAGCCGCCCGAATCTGCCTGGCGATTGATGAGGCCATATGCAACGTGATTCGCCATGGCTATGACAATCAGCCAGATGGCCGGATCCAGCTGGATATCTCGCGTATCGAGGGGGAGGAGCCAGAGCTCCAGATCGATATCCTGGATCGAGCCAAAACTGTCGATCTTGATACGATCCGTTCCCGGGATCTCAAGGAGGTCCGGCCCGGCGGGCTTGGCGTACACATCATCCAGGAGATCATGACGTACGTGGAGTACAGTCATCGAGAAGGTGGCGGCATGCGGCTTCGGATGAAACACGCTTTGCCCAAAAACAATACCAAGGGGAGTTTGAAAGCCGATGGATGAACAGGCACCAATGACGCTGGCAATTGACCGCCACGACAATCTCGTGGTCATCCGGCCAGAAGGTGATATCGATCTGGCCAGTTCTCCTGGACTTCGATCCCAACTGCGTGACGTGCTGGCAAGTGCTAACGGCAAAATCGTCGTGGATCTCAAGGATGTTCCTTACATGGATTCATCCGGAGTTGCGACCCTGGTTGAATTGCTTCAGTCATGCCGTCGAGACCAAATTGAATTGATACTTTGCCAACTGGGCGAACGCGTACTTTCCGTGTTCCAGATAGCCCGACTCGATGGCGTCTTCACAATCACTGAAACGCTTGAAACCGCCATGGAAACCAACGGCTGAATGACTGTCTCCGGCGACATCCCCGCAAGGCCAAATCTCATCATGCGGCTCCTCGCCCGCTGGGGTGGCTTCTGGATGTCGATCTTCGTACTGATTGGCGGACTCTGGCAAATCATCAGCACCTCGGCAAAGTGGATCACTCGTTCCTTCTTTACGCCGGGCGTTCGACTTGGCAAGGATGCTGTTGTTGCACAGATGGTGCGAGTGGGCGTCCAGTCCATCGGGATCGTGGTTGTCGTCTCCGGTTGCATCGGGCTCATCCTGGCCATGTCGATGTATCCCGCACTGGCAGAACTGGGCCAGCAGAATCAGATCCCCAACATCGTGGGCATCGCCGTCTTCCGCGAAATGGGACCACTCATCTCGGCAATCGTGCTCACGGGATTTGCCGGAGCCTCGATTGCTGCTGAAATCGGCACAATGGTGGTTGGAGAAGAGATCGAGGCTCTTGAAGCCCATGCACTCAACCCGATCCGCTTCCTTGTCGTACCCCGCGTAATTGCCACAGTAATCAGCCTCTTACTGTTGACCGTTCTGGCTGATGTCACCGCGGTCATCAGCTCAGGCCTGATTTCAACGCTGTTTCTTGGTGTAGGTACCCAGGTCTACATCGACAATACGCTTGCCCAACTGGGCATGTCAGACTTCTTCTCAGGCGTAGTCAAGTCGCTGGTCTTCGGACTCATCCTGGCCTCGATCGCCTGCTACAACGGCCTTCGTGTGACCGGCGGTGCAGCAGGCGTCGGCAAGGCGACCACGGACACCGTCGTTCAAACGATCGTGCTTGTGATCATCGCTGACCTGATGTTCACCGCGGTCTTCCTTGAAGTGGGCTGGACCTGATCAAACTCAGGCCAACCGCACAAGGAATTTCATGTCCCAGTCACAGGAGGACTACTCCTCCTCGGGTGCCAGGATCCAACCTTGGCCCTTGAAACCGTTCTCAACAGACATGATCTCGTAGGCAGACAGGCCGATCCACTCTGTGATGGATGCCATGAAGTCGTCTTCGCCCTCACCCATCATCTCTGCCAACTCTTCGGCAAGTTCTGGATCCTCATTTTCCAAACGACCAAGTTCAGAAGACCACTGCATCTCTGCAACTTTGGCCTCGGCAGACATGGTGGCGCCCAGATCTGCCACACGCCAATACACGACAGGTTCTGAGGAGAACATGTCCTCCAGAACCGCAAATTTCATGGCTACTGAGCTGTCCTCTGATGAACGTTTGCCAACAGAACGCAGGGATTGCTCAACGGCAGGAAGGGTCCCCATGAAGATATCGCCACCGCCAACAGCAACAGCGACATCCATCGAAGCGCCACCCCCACCCATGCCACCCATCATGCCACCCATGTCCATCGAGTAGATCTGGTGACCCTGGAAGTCACGGGGTTCAAAGCCCATCTGGGGTGCCATCTCAGCCAGGGCATCCGTAAAGGATTTGCCATCCTTGGCTGGCATTGCCCAGAGGCTGTTGAGACTCTCTGCATTCAAGGGATACGTGATGCTCTTTGACATCTGAATGCTGTTGCCCATGCCGGAGAAAACCTTGTTGAGCATGGGCTCCATTTCCTCCATGGCCTGCCCCCCTTGCATGGCAAGCATGGGGTTGGAATTGATCACATCGTTGAGCCAGGGAACAACGCCTTCGAAATCGAAGTTGATTCGTCCATAGTCAAATGTTTCTGCTGTGACCCAGCCTGGAATCGGCTCTCTTGGTGAGTTTCTGGACATCAGTTTCATCAAGCCTGATTTGCCTTCGGGAATCCAGGCGCCCATTCGGAATGACACCAGTGCAGGCTCCTTGGCGGCTTCAAATGCAACGCCAATGGCCTCGATCTTGCCGAACATGGCAGCCACCATCGGCTTCATCATGTTCACCATGAAGGGTTGACCAAAGGCCTGCATCATCTCACCGAGATGATCCGTCAGCAGAACCATTCTCAAGCCACCTTCGCCGATGTACCCCGTCATGCCCTTCATGGGCTCAGTCTCGCCGATTCCGCCTTCGACCTCTTCACCTGCCAGGATGTCAAGCATCCTCACCATCTGTGATCTGGACGTGCTCAACAGGATGTGCTCGTCAACACGGACCATGTAGAACCGGTCGGGCATTGCACTCTCGAAATCCATGCCCATTCCAAATCCGCCACCACCAAAGGGGTCTTCCTCTTCTTCGTCTTCTTCAGCAGGACTGTCAATCCTGATGACTTCTGTCTCGGCAAGCTCGATGATCTCAAAGTTATCGCTTTGATCCTCCTCGACATCTTCCATTGCCTGATCCCAGATAGTGCCCATTGCCTCCTTGGCTTCTCCAAGATGGATGCACATGGTCAGACCAATCGTCACTGCCGTGGTTTCCTTATCTACTTCAGGATAAATCGCCATGCCCATCTGGAATTGACCCAGCATCTCGATGAAATCAACATCTTCCATCGACTCATCCCATGCATCTGACATGGAATCGGGGAGGCCATCCATGAAACCATCCTTCATGTCATTGATGGGCTGCAGATTGTCTCCAGCTGGAGTTTCCTTGAGCCTGTCAAGCATGGCCCCCACATCACTGAGGGACATGAGAAGAACGGTCTGCTCCGGAGCGACCTGATCGATGCCAAGTTGAGGGGCACCCAGAAATGAAGTGGTCAATACAGCAGTTGCTAGCAACACAGTGATCTCTCCTCAGCCCTCCGTTTCACTGGAGGAAGGTCTTGCTTTCAGTTACTCAACTCATCGGCAACACCCTGGCCTTTTCGGGCGGGTGGCACCTGGTAATTGTGGCCTGAGTTGGGGTTCTTGGTGTCGTAGGAAAAAGCCTCGCGATTCCGGATGAAGTCCTTCACATAGCGAGTGGGAATGGCGAAATTCAGACCTTCTCCAGCCAGGATTCCCATGTTCGTGATCCCGATGACTTCACCACGGGTATTGAACAATGGGCCTCCGGAGTTTCCGGGGTTGATGGCCGTGTTGGTCTGGATATAGGTGAGACCCTGGAAATTGCGCTGGGTCGTCGACACGACGCCATCGCTGGTGGTCTGTTCGAGCCCCAGTGGATTGCCAATGGCAAAGACAGGCTGGCCGACCATGATGCCTTCATAGGATTCCAGTGGCGAATGAGGAAAATCCTCTCCATCCGGATGGGTCAGCCGAAGAAGTGCCAGGTCCAGGTGGTTATTGACTGCAACGATTTCCACATCTTCCAAAGTGGTCCGGCGAGTCTTGCCACCTTCTGCAGGAAGCCAGATTGTGGCCCGAAGATTAGTTTCGCCCTGGATCACATGCGCATTGGTGATGGCATATCCATCCTCATTGATGATGACCCCTGAACCGAGCCCCGCTGGCGTCTGAACCTTGATTACGCTGGGCTTGACCAGATTGGCCTGCTTCTCAATGCTCAGTTCCGTGGGATCTTCCTCAGTGTGGAACAAGAAACTGCGGATACGGGCCCCGCCTTCTTCTGGATTCGACACTTCGTGATCAATGATCTGGTTTTTCTGAACCTGGATGACCTGAGATCCGACCCGTACCCACAGGTTCGCGTCATCTTCAGCAACAACATCCCCACGGATCTCATGTCCACCTTCAAGGGTGATCACATCCGCCATCGACAGTCCATTCAGGGCTGAAAACAGGCACAGGGCAAGGATCGAAAAAAGCACTCGCATCAGTAGGCCTCCTGGCTTTGTGGGCCCATGAGTATAGGCGGCAGGCCGGGATAGAGGGCGGATAGCTCCCCTACTCTGTGGACTCGGCTGGAAGTCCATTGGGAGTGCTACGATGCAACGCCCCCAGAACAGGGAAGCCCCAAGGAGCCCTCCATGTCGATCTCGACCAAGCCCGTCCTCGCCCTTACCGCATCTCTTCTGGCCATGGCTGCCACAACACAAGCCGAGACGCCCCTCAGGGATTATTTCGGATTTTCTGGGCTGGAGATCATTGCGATCGGCGACAAACCCGGCCCGATGAAAGTTGCCGACCTGAACAACGATGGCCTCCCAGACATCATCGTGGTCAACAACCGGGATAGCCGCATTGATCTGCTCTACCAGAAGCCTGACGCCAAACGAGACGCTCCCGTCAAGGCAACTGATCGCGTAAACGAACTGCCAGATCACTGGATGTTCTCGCGTGAGTACGTTGGTGTCGCTCACGAAATCTCTGCAATCGAACCCTTCGATTTCGACGGTGATGGCGACTTGGACCTGGTGTATGCGGCATCCAAGAACGACAAGGTCGTTTTTCTTGAACAGAAGGAATCTGATTCCTTCAAGGTCGCCGCACGAAGGACTGTGCCCAAACTGGAAGCAGGACCTGGAGGCTTCCGAATCATCGATGTGATGGGCGATGACAAACCTGAGCTTGCCGCCATAACAGAAGGCAAAATCACAATCTGGCCTTTGGATGGCACCTCACTTGGCTCACCGGAAAAACTCTCCGCTGGAACCAGGATGCAGGCATTCATACCGGCGGACTACAACGGAGACGGATTGAAGGACATTGCCGGCATCATTCCTGATGACATGGCACCAGTACGGATCTGGTTCGGCCAGAACCACCGGAACGAACGCCTTCTGGGGGCGCAGACAATCTTTGAAATGCCGCCAATCAACGAGTTCGAGGCCGTTGGCTTGCCTGGAAAACCCAATGATCGAATTGCGGTCATCGAACGATCTTCCCATCGAGTTGTTGTCTATGACCTGGGAACAGAGCCTGCAGAGGGTTCCGGAGATCGTGAAGCTTCTTTCGTTGTCTACAGCTATACGGATCCAGGTAATCGCAACCGGGATGAAGTGATCCTGGACATCGATGGGGACGGCCTTGAAGACCTCATCACCACGGACACCCGTGCCAACGCAGTCGTGATCCACCGACAGGTTGCCGACCGGGGCATGTTGCCCGGAGAGACCTTCTCAAGCCTTTCCGACATCGGATATCTCGCCGCATCAAACCGCACAGATGACGACAACGCCGAGTTGTACGTCCTGTCTGAAAAGGAAGGGGTCATCGGTCGATCAGAGCTTTCTACAGAAGATGTCCCATTCCCCCGCCCACTTGGCATCTCAGATGGCTACACGCCTGTTGCCATGAATCTTGTGGAGCTCGAAAACGGGCCACATGTCGCAGTCGTTGCAAGCAAGAAACGTGACTATGTCATTGATCTGATCAGCGGCGACAACACTCGCGAAACGATCGAGCTTGGCCAGATCAGCAAGGCACCAGAGACCGTCGTAGCTCTTGACGCAGATCAGGATGGAATGACCGACCTCCTGCTTTTCACACAGGAACGACCGATGATCATGCTTCATGCAATCGAGCCTTCCGAGGATGGAGCCCGATTCGAGAAGCTGGAAAAAGATGAGATGGGACAGTTCGGACTGGTCAGTTCAGCTTCAGCTGACAACACCGTCCCCTTTGATATCGAGGGCGATGGAACACCCGAACTGCTGATTGCCGACAAGAACTTCGTCAGAGCAGTCCGCTATGACATGACTCCCAAAGATGGCGCCAGCCCAGGATGGCAGGTCGTCGAGCAGTTCAATACGGATGATCCAACCACGGAACTGGTTGCTGTTGCCGCTGAAGGCCGTCGCATCGTGGCCGCTGACAAGCCTGGAAACCGACTTGTGATCTTTGAAGCCGGCGATGACAGCAAGTGGTCGCAGACAGAAACACTCAGGCTCCAGGGGTTCCCCATCGGAGCCATCCATACCGGGTCCTTTACTGGCGATGGAGAACCAAGTGTCCTGGTCATGGGACGGGATGGCTATGCGGTCGTCCGACTTGGAGGCGAACGACGTGCGCTTGAGGAAGTGGCCTCATGGCGAAGTGATGATGACCGAAGCGTTCCCCATGAACTGGCCGTTGGAGATATCAATTCCGATGGCTACGGTGACATGGTTTCACTGGATGCTGGCAACCAGAACTTCGATATCTTTACTTACAACAAGTCCGGTGACATGCTGCATGCACGTGGCTTCAAGATCTTCGAATCCAAGATGTTCTCTGGCGGAGATGGCCGAGAAACGCAGCCGCGCGAGATCATCATCACTGATCTCACAGGCGACGGAAAACACGATGTCGTCATGCTCTGCCATGACCGTGTTCTCATATATCCGCAGTGATCAATCCCAGGTAATTGCATTCTCAGACCGAGCCAACCGCCTGCTGCCTTCAGCAGGCGGTTGCCATTTCCGCTGGAGACAAACTCTCAAAGCGGAACTTGAGTGCGCGTAAAAAACCAATGAATAAATCCCGTGGTGACGAAAAGCTTTCTTGCTTTCAATGACGAGCGGAATCCGCTGAACCTCTGTGCTGCTCGAACAACCAGATCCAGAGTTCCTCGGACTCATACGCTTTGACCCAGGAATTGTGGCCAACTCCCGAAAATTCGGTGTATCTGGGCTGCCCGCCTGCTGCACGCAACGCTTTGACCATCTCACGTGAATAGCGAACAGGAACCACCTTGTCCGCCTCTCCATGGAAGACCCACATCGGAACCTTGTGCATTCGCGAGGCGTCTGCCGTCTTCCAGCCACCACATACCGGCACTGCAGCCGCAAAGAAATCGGGGCGGGACGCGACTGCCGCGAATGTGCCAAATCCCCCCATGGACTGCCCGGTCACGTAGATTCGATCTGGATCAATCGCTTCGTTTTCCAGAAGATCATCGACGAGTTCGAAGACATAAGGCAGACCGTTGCGTCGCTTCGGCCCCCAGGAGAATTCCTTCGAGGGAACACTGGGAACAAGCACGAAGCATGAAGGCCCATCAAGTTCTCTGAGCGCCCTGGGCGCCTGTGTTCCGCCTGCTACTCCATGAAGACAAAGCAACAAGGGAACTCTGGTTCCATCATCAGACTCTGCGGGACGTGTCAGCTTGTACTGGAGACGATACCCATCTTCACAAGCATGAAAACCAGAGCCCTCTGGCCCAGTCTTCTCGACTGCTGTTGAAGGGAGGACACTCGGTTGACTGCAGGACTGAAGGAGGCAGACGAGAAGCGTCAATTGACATGGCAATGCATGCACCAAACACCTCATTTGCAGTTGCCAGATGGAAGCTGCTCAGCGTTTCTCAATTGGAACGTAAGCGGCAGCATGAGGCCCCGTGTAGTTGCATCGAGGTCGAATCAGGCGATTGTCCTCGTGCCGCTCAAGAGCATGAGCTGCCCAACCAGCGTTGCGAGCAAGTGCGAATACGGGTGTGAAGAGATCGATTTCCAGCCCCATCGAGTAATACGACGTGGCAGAGAAGAAATCGACGTTGGGATGGATTCCCTTTGCGCCGACGGCCTCTTCCATGATCCCTTCGATGGTGTTGCTCATCTCGTAGAGGTCGTGGTTTCCAGTCTCTTCTGCAATCGTCTCCGCGAATGTCTTGAGGTACTTGGCCCGTGGATCGTAAGCCTTGTACACGCGGTGGCCGAATCCAGGAACCTTGTCCTTGTTCTCAAGGCGGCCCTTGACGAACGACTCGACATGCTTGATTTCACCAATCTCCTGAAGCATGCGCATGACACGCTCATTGGCACCACCGTGCAGAGGGCCTCTCAGGGTGCCGATGGCAGCGGTAATGGCGGAATACATGTCACTCTGGGTACCAATTGCCACCATGGTGGCGAAGGTCGATGCATTGATTCCATGATCAGCATGGAGGATCAGGCAGACATCCAGGGCCCTGGCAGTCTGTTCGCCTGGCATCTCCCCATTGAGCATCATCAGGAAATTCGTTGCGATATTCAGAGATGGATCAGGATCGATCATCGACTCGCCGCGACGATAGCGATCGAAACTGGCGATGATGGCCGGAGTCTTGGCCAGAACACGGAGAGCCTTTCGCTCCTCAGCCTCGATGCTCTGGTCATTGCACTCGGGATCTTCCATGCCCAGGGCGGAGACCATTGTGCGGACCACATGCATGGGCGACGCGTCCTTGGGCGTCGTCATGATCATCTTCTTGATGTCATCGGACAACTTGTAGTGGGACCGGATTTCAGTCTCGAAGGACTCAAGCTCCGAGGAGGTTGGAAGACGGTCATACCAAAGCAGGTAGCAGCATTCTTCGAAAGTGGAATTGCGAGCAAGATCATCAATATCAATGCCCACGTACTCAAGCACACCAGCCGTGCCATCAATAAATGACTTGGCGGAATCGCCAATGATGACGTGATCGAGTCCCTTGTCAGTAACCATAGTTGGAGTGGCGGTCACATCGGCCATGAGCATTGCCTTCCCTCACGTTGCTGCAGTGTTTTTTCGGCCCGTCGGAGGAAACCCACCTCCATCCGCAGGCGTTGCGAGCCCCCCATCATAGGCACAGCCGCATGAAGACGCAATCAGATAGTCCCCAGATAAGCCTCGCAGAGCCCCTGAACCTACACTCTCCGTATGCTCATCCCCATTGGGACAGACAGGCCCCGCCGCCGCCGCCCCAGGGCAACCGGCACGATCATCGTTCTGAACATGCTCGTGTATCTCGTAGCCCTGATTCTCGACACGTCAGGCACTGCAAAAGTCGAGGGCTTCATGAGCGCCATGTCCCTGAACCGCGGAGGACTCGCTGATGGCGAACTCTGGCAACTCCTGACATACCAGTTCGCACACAGCCCCGTAGACATCTTCCACCTTGCATTCAACATGCTGTTTCTCTGGATCTTCGGTTCTGCACTGGAAGACCGTCTTGGCCATGTGAATTTCGTTCTCTTCCTGCTGATGGGCGGCGCCGTGGCAGGCATCGCGCACACCATGTCAACAGTCGCCCCGGTAATCGGGGCCAGCGGCGCCGTCTGCGCGGCTACTGGCGGATTCGTCGTGCTCTTCCCACGAGCTCGTATTCGAATCATCTGGTTCTTCATCCTGATTGGCGTTTACATGATTCCAGCCATGTGGATTGTCGCCTTCCAGGTGATCATTGACACCGTCGGATGGCTCAACCCGCAAGGTCCGATTGCCTACAGCGCACACCTGGCGGGATACGCATACGGCTTCCTGCTGGCAGCCCTCCTGGTCGCAGTCGGTATCGTCAAGTCGGATGAATACGACCTGCTGTTCCTCCTTCGCCAAAGACGACGACGAGCGGCCTATCGACGCGTGGTCCAGGAAAGCGAATCCACATCGCGAGTTCGAAACACGCCTGGAGAATCCGTTGTACCCGTCATTACGGACAACGAACTTGATCCAGAAGAAGCAAGCCACCGCAACAGAGTGATTCGCATGATCAGAGAGAGCCGCTTTGATGAAGCACAGGATGCCTTCAAAGAACTCCAGGAATCACATCCAAAGACCGTACTGCCCGAATCGATGCAACTGGAGATCGCCAATCGTCTCCAGTCACGGGGAGAACGATCAGCAGCAGCTCATGCCTATGAACAGTTCCTGGACAGATATCCCGGCTCAAGGCAAGCTCCCGAGGTCAGATTGCTGCTGGCGTCGTTGCTGATTCGCTTCCTGGATCAACCGGCAAACGCACACACACTCCTCGAGAAGGCCATTCCTGAGTTGAAATCAGAAAGTCACCGGGAACTTGCGTATCGCTTGTTGAAGCAAAGTGGCCCGGAGCCTGCATCATGAACGCGGCGGACTGGCCATCAAGCACTGGAGCAACACGAATCAAGATTTGTGGCATTCAGGATCCCGACATGGCTTTGCTGGCAGTCGAGGCTGGAGCTTCTGCGATTGGAATCGTTCGACACGAACCCTCACCACGTCATGTGGATGACCAACAAGCGCAACGCGTTCGAGCAGTGCTGGCCCCTGAGATCCCATGTATCGAGGTCGTAGTCGATCCACTCCCGGATCAACTGGCCAGATACCAGGGATGGATTCAACTGCATGGGGAAGAAACCGAAGCAATCGCGGCAATGGCCAAGGGCCCTGTTGTGAGAGGATTCGCCTTCTCAGAGGAGGCCGTACGCCGCTGGGACGCCTGCACCGATGTTGATGTTCTGCTCGTTGATGGACCGGGCAAGGGCGCAGGCAAATCATTTGATCACAGTGCACTGGCTGCCATCCGAAATGAGATCCAAACTCCACTGGTCATTGCCGGCGGTCTTGATCCCGATTCGGTCAACGAGGTCATCAGAAACCTACGCCCATGGGGAGTGGATGTGAGCAGCGGCGTGGAATCAGAACGCGGGATCAAGGACCCCTCTCGCATCAAGGCATTCTGCGAGGCCGTCCGCGAAGCCGATGAAGCCAGTCGCTAGGCCTCGGCCTTTTCCTTCAGCACAAGGCTGATTCCCTCGATACGCAATTCACGGTCAACAGCCTTGGTCATGTCATAAAGCGTCAACGCAGCAACTGTCACTGCGGTCAATGCCTCCATCTCGACGCCGGTTCTTGCAACAACTGTTGCAGACGCCTCAATCTTGACACGCCCCGGATCAACTCGCTCGAATTCGACACATACCTGGTCCAACGGAAGCCCGTGGCATAACGGGATCAGACGATCACACTCCTTGGCCGCCTGGATTCCAGCAATACGAGCCGTTGCCAGAGCATCCCCCTTTGGAAGGTTGCCATCCATGAGACGATCAAGAGTGCTTGAAGAAGCTACAAAGAAGCCTTCTGCAACAGCCCGTCGCCGAACGGCTGGCTTGGCAGACGTATCTACCATCGTGACACGCCCTCGCTCATCCATATGCGTCAATGATTGCTCTTTCATGCGGTGACTTCCCCTGCTCCAGACAGGCCCTCTACCAACTCTCCGGCAAGGAAGGTTGCCGTGATCCTCGGCCTCTTACGAGTCCAGTCCAGCTGAAAAGGATCCTCATCCCAGGCGATGAAATCGGCAGCTTGACCTGTACTCAGCGTACCAACATGATCCAGGTGAGCGACTTCTGCCGCCTCAGCACTGTAGCTCCTGAGCGCCTGCTCAACCTCGATCTTCTGCTCAGAATAAAAAGGCTTTCCCTCGACATTGCTTCCTGTGATGGCGGCAGCCATGCTCTCAATTGGATCGACTGAAACAACCGGCCAATCCGTACCGAACGACAAACGTGCACCACTATCAACGAGCTCCGCAAGCGGCAGAAGATGAGACGCGCGATCCGACCCCAACGCCGTCTCGATGAACATGGCGTCATCGGCCCTGTGCAAAGGCTGAACTGACAATCGAATACCAGGCACTTTTTTCAATGCCTCCAGAACAGCTGGTGTCACAATTTCCGCATGCTCGATGCTGGCTCGCACCTGATCATCGAATTGTCTGACTATTTTGATCCCCGCAAGCACTGCTTCATCGCCAATGGCATGCATGACCGGAGTGCAACCGGCTGCTACTACTTGCCGAGACCATTCCTCCAAGGTTCCATCCAAGAGGTGCTCTGTGACAACACCCATGTTGCCGGAATCATCTGCGTATGGCTCTTGAAGCCGGGCAGTCCGCGAACCAAGCGTGCCATCAAGAAATGACTTGCATCCGGTGATCCTGAACCAATCATCATGACGCGCTTCCTGAAGCCAACTCAGTGACAGTGGCAACGTTCTATCAAGAAGAACTATGGACACCCTGAGCCTTCCAGCAATGCCTGCTGGCATGTGCAATGCCCGGACATCAACTTCATACTCCATGGATCGCACCGATGTGATGCCCAGTTTCAAGCAGTGCCGATGGGCTGCATCAAGCGCCTGAACACGTTCACCTTCAGGCAACGGTGGGATGGCTGGGATGAGATGATTCCAGGCAGCTGCTTCCTGGAGAATCCCTGTCAACTGCCCCACTTCATCCCTTAGAACTCGTCCGCCTTCAGCCTCCAGTCGCTCGTCATCCGGCAAATTCAGGTGCTCGAGAACGGCGTCATTGACCACGGCCGCGTGCAGATCCATACGCCAGCACACAACTGGCCGATCCCCACAACATGCCAACCAACTCTTGTCAGGGAGATGTGGAGGATCCCAGCGGTTTTCAGACCACCCGGAGGCAATGAGCCAACGGCCAGGCTCCATTTGCCGATCAGCTTCAGCCAGGAGATCCATGAATTCTTCCCGGCTGCCAGCACTGGAGAGATCCAGATACATGAGGCATTCGCCACCTGAGAGAAGGTGGAGATGTGCGTCTACGAAGCCAGGTGAAATGAAACTTCCACCAAGATCAACCAGATGCGACCCGTTCATTTCAACAGGACAGTCCAACTCCGCAATACGCCCATCACGGACACGGAAGCTGGAAACGAATCTGGGATCATCCATCCCTGTCCAGATCCGTGCGTTGTAATAGATGGTGTCCTGCGTAGCCATGTCACGCTCCCGTTCAAACGCCTATGCTATGTCGTCTGGAGCAACCTGTGCCTGTCCCCCGCCCTCAACCCATGACCAGACGATCATCAACCATGCGAACTTGCCTGCCTGCCCTCCTCATCTCGTTTGCTTTCACGATCTCCAGTGGCTGCGATGAACCACAGTTGCCTCCTCCTGCAAATGTGAATGCAGAAGTAACCTCATTTCCTGGCTCGACACCTGCAGTGTCCATGGCATCGCCATCAACGACACGACCCAGCCGGGATCAGGCGGCAACCTCAGATCAAGAGGACAACACACACACGCCTCAACCACCCGGCAAGGCGGAATTCGCTGGACTCAGTGGCCCGATACCCGTGACATGGACATGGGAACCACCAAGGCATCATTTTCGCGTTGCCCAGTGGATCGTTCCAGGCCGCGAAGGCGCCGAACCTGCAGAGCTCGTCGTAACGACTTTCCCCGAAGCGAGTGGCAATACGATCCAGAACAATATTGACCGCTGGACACGACAGTTTCGCAGTACCGATGGCAGCCCTCCCCGGCCCACAATCGATGCCAAGACCGTAAATGAACTGTCAACCACGATGGTGGATCTTGAGGGCGAGTATCTCGGCATGGGCGGCGGTTGGCACAAAGCCGATTACAGGATGCTGGTCACAATCATCGAAACGCCTGATGGTTCGGTCTTCATCAAGTTGCTGGGGCCAGCAGAAACGGTTTCAGCGAATGCTGATGGCTACAAGACTCTGATTCAGAACCTCACATTGAAGAACTGACCAGAGCAGGGGCAACCCCGCCCCTACCAACCGCTTCGTTCTTCTCTCCAGGGGTCACCATCGTTGTGATACCCGTTGAGCTCCCAGAACCCCGGTCGATCATCCGTTGCCAGTTCAATCCGCCGCAGCCACTTCGCCCCTTTCCAGGAGTAGCGACGAGGAACCATGGTTCTCACTGGACCCCCGTGCTCCGCTGACAATGGCTGGCCATCATGGGCATGGGCAAGAATGCAGTCTTCCCCGCCAAATACCTCCAACGGCAAGTTCGTTGTCCAACTTCCATCCGGGTCGGAATCTGCATGCTGGATCACAAATCGAGCCTCCGGCAAAGGTCGAACCAGTTCCAGGATCGCACTGACAGGCACACCGGTCATCCGATTATCCAACCGCGACCAACGCGTCACACAATGGATATCACAGTGGAGATCAACCTGAGGCAATTGCATCAGATCCTTCCAGCCAAGAGTGAGAGGCGATTCACAGAGCCCATCAATCTCCAGTGTCCAGCCATCACGATCGATGTCCTGGACTTCCCCGAAATGAAGAACCGGCCACTTGGAAGTCAGCGTCTGCCCTGGAGGCGTGCGAAAAGAAGGATCGCCTTCACCACGACAGGTATCCGGGCTGATGATGACAGGTCGACTGGAAGGAGTCGTGCTGTTCACGATGCACTGGCAGGCTGAAACGTGGCGCCAGACTGCACATGAAAATTCACGAACTCACCAGGAACGCAACTCTCACGATCCGACTCATCCTCGAGCTCGATCAGAAGCGGGATCGCCGACCTGACCAGGATCAAGCCATCCTCGTTTGTCGAAAGAACGCGGCCAGCAACGATTCTGGGTTCGCCGACGACTGGTTCGATGAATGCGCCCCCTCCAGTTGCGCGGTGAACTCGCAGAGCGCGTGCGCGGGCAGTACCGGTCACACGATCACCAATGGATACGCCTGCCAGTGGTGACTCCGTGAGAAGATGCAACTGGTAGGTGTTTCCCGGAGGGTTCAACACAACGCCGGAGGAGTCTGTGGATTCCAGCAAGGCTTCGAAGTTTGGATCTGGTTTCATCGTGTGCTCCAGGGGGATCGAAACAACCAAGGCACGGTACCTTCTTGACGGCACCTTCTCCAGCAGTGAACTCACGACTTCAATGCTTCATTTGCGATTCAAGCCGGTGTTGATGCTGGAATCCAGATGCTCATCCAGAAAACCAGCAAGGGGCACCACGTAGGATTTGTATTCCGGAATATGCGACCCCTCATCAACCAGGTGAATCCTGCAGGACACGCCCTTCTTGTCACATTCGAGCTTCATTCCGCTGATATTGTCCAGCGGAACAACCTGGTCTGCTTCACCATGAATCAACATGACAGGTGGGTCCTTCCGGCTGACCCAGCGAACCGGACTGTAGAGCGAACGCGGCCCACCTTTGCCTTTGGGAGGTCCTGCCCAACCACGGACGAGAGGCTCCGCAATCTCTGGAAAAGTGCCCGTGAGATCCATGGGCCCACCAATGGAGGCCACACAGCAGATTTTCACCTGCCCGTCCTTCCTGTTGGCCTTCTTGCTGGAAGGTGGATCAAGGACGCGGGTATCAGAGGTCATCCCGACAATGGCAGATAGATGCCCTCCCGCACTGAACCCCATCAGAGCCACTCGATCACGATCGATGCCCAGTTCATCCGCATTCAATTTCAACCAACGCAGCAGATGCTTGATGTCATGAATGGCAGCCGGAGCAGGATGCGTTGGCGCCATTCGATAATTGGGACTGATTGCCAGACATCCTCCGTTTGCAAGAGGTTCAAGGAACATCCTGACATCCGATTTATCACCATTGGCCCAACCGCCGCCGTGAATGACGACCACTACGGGCAATGGCCCATCTTGCGAATTCGGCATCGCCACATCCATGACCTGCCGTGCATGGCCTGAGGCGTAAGGAACGTCCTCCACGATGACGACTTCATTGATGCGTTCAACACCATCAAGAAGGCTGATTGGATCAACTGCTTTTTGAACAGCAGAAGGAAGCAGTAGCAAAAGGCTCACAAGGACGTGAATCATGTTGATACACCTCCGGGGACCGGCGCCGACAGAAAGTTCTGAAGCAGCGTGGGACCACGGCTTGTAAGAAAGCTTTCTGGATGAAACTGGACACCGACCAGAGCTGCCTGATTTCCATCAGGCCATCCCGGTTTCCATCGCAATGCCATGATGTCATCCTCCTCTGTCCAGGCGCTGACTTCCATGTCTTCAGGAACAGCGTTCCGCCGAACAACCAGCGAGTGGTAGCGAGTCGCCTCGAATGGATTTGGGAGGTCTTGAAAAAGCCCCTTGCCATCATGATGGATCATTGAGGTCTTTCCGTGCATCGGCCGTGCATGCTGGACAACCTCCATGCCATGGACATCAGCAATCGCCTGGTGCCCCAGACATACCCCGAGGACTGGAATACGCCCCGTGAAATGACGCACCAGATCGCGACAGACCCCGGTCTCTTCGGGAGTACAGGGGCCTGGAGATATCACAAGATGACTGGGGGCCATCGTGATGGCGTCTTCCAGCGTGAGCTGATCATTTCGACAGACCTCCACAGGGATATCCGGCCGCAGTGCCCCGAAGGCATGCACCAGATTCCAGGTGAAGGAGTCGTAGTTGTCGATCAGCAGAAGCATGGCAACGGGATGATACCCCGGCACCTGATGATCAGGCGATCATCCTGCCCTACGCGGCCTGCGTACCTGCAACTCCATCGCGTGTGACGACGAAAAAGTCATCTGTAATCGGATAGGGAAGCCGTCGGAAATCGCGATTGGCCCGCTTCTGAAGTCGTTGAACAAAGGCATCTGGTGCAATTGAAAGTGCGACGAAGAGGTCACGCGCAGGCGTTGCGACAAAGAAATCACCACGCAGTTCTGGCGCCAACCTCTCATGAAGCGTTCCCAGCAGGAGTCTCGCTGCGTCATAACCATCCTGAACCGAGAAGACTGCAGCACGTCCACCATCATCACCTTCGATGAACTGGACCTTGAGATCTGGAGTGTATGACTGAAGATTCTCGCGAGACCAGCAGTCAAGATCATCAACGGTAATGCCCCATCGAAGCATCTGCTCGGTCGTAATGCTTACTGTCAACCGTGGCATGTCAATGACGAAAACGATGACTGTGCCATTGACAAAGGGAAGGTGCGCCACCTGCTGGCGGTCCAGTCTCTCGAAGATCGATTCCGGCTGAATTCGCGGCATGACTCGAGTGCGAGCCAATTCCAATGGCATGGGAACACTCCCGAGCGAATCGCCCTCAGCCATTCGGTCAAGGAATTCATCCACGATCTCAACACCACGATCAGGATCGCAGCACACCATTCTGTACAGATTGTTCAACGCAAGTTGGCGGCCGTTGTAGATCAGGTCCATCGGTCCTGCCAGCGATGCATCCCCATCGGGATTCAACCGCCTCAGGATACGTAGTACCTGCTCAGAAAAAGCCTCGGGTTCCCTTGGCATCTGCGACATCTCAGGCCTCCAATGGCCCCCCAACCTTGATGATTGACTTGGGCCTTACAAAATAGATCGGCTCGGACTGGGTCTCAGTCAAGCAGAATGTCTGGTTGAAACGATCATTCCCTTAATGATTACTATTCATGCTCCCCCCAAGCGGTTCGCCGATCCCTCTCCAGGTGCCGATAAAGGCGGGTTTTCCCTGCCAGCCCCCCCCGGATACGCTGTTGGGATGCCAAACATGTGTCGAATTGCAGATATCACCATCGGGCCAGGCCACCCACTGGTGGTCATTGCCGGCCCCTGCGTGCTTGAAGGTGGCGAAATTGACCTTGCCATCGCCCGGGAACTGGCGATGGCCTGCTCCGAAGCCGGACTGCCTCTCATCTTCAAAGCCAGCTTTGACAAGGCCAATCGAACAAGCCTTTCCTCAAATCGTGGCCCAGGTCTGGAGGAGGGCCTCAAGGCCCTGGCCTCGATCCGGGAGACAACCGGTCTGCCGATTTGCACGGATATCCATGAGCCAGACCAGGCTGAACTGGCAGGCCAACATGTCGATCTCCTGCAGGTCCCGGCTTTCCTATGCCGCCAGACCGATCTCCTGAAAGCTTGTGCCGCGACAGGCAAAGCGGTCAACGTCAAGAAAGGGCAGTTCCTGTCTCCTCATGACATGCAACACGTCCTGAACAAGCTCGAGGCAGCTGGATGCCAGGACATGATGCTCACTGAAAGAGGCACCTTCTTTGGATATAACCGACTGGTAAATGACTTCATCGGGCTCGGAGACATGCTCGCACTTGAGCGACCCGTATGCTTCGATGTGACCCACTCCACGCAGTTGCCAGGAGCAGGTGACGGCCAATCTGGAGGTCGCCCGGATCGCGCCGATCTGCTGGCCAGAGCAGCAACTGCAGCAGGCGTCCACGCACTGTTCATTGAGTGCCATCCGAACCCCCCCGCCGCATCCAGTGACTCTGCCACGGTCCAGGCACTTTCTGGCATTCCTGAGCTGCTTGGTCAAGTCGTAGCAATCAGAAGGGCCCTGGAATCCGGACAGCCCAAACCGGCAACAACAACCTGAATGTTCCATCATTCCCATGCAGGATTCCGACCATTTGGTTGTTAGACTTGGATAGAGGCCTTGCCTGCACATGAAATGCGACATCTGTGACAAGCCGGCAGTCGTTCACGAAGTAACCATCGCTCATGGTGTGAAGAAGGAAGTGCACCTTTGCATCGACCATGCACGCGAAGCGGGCGTGGCTATGCCTGGGCAGCAACCGGGCAACAAATTGCTCTCCAAGATCAGCGGCAGTGGAAAACCGACCGTGATGGCACCTCGTTGCCCGGAATGCGGTACGAGCTTCGCCCAAGTGCGACAGCACAGTCTCATTGGCTGCCCCGCATGCTATGACACCTTCGAAGAACCGCTGGGCCGACTGATCGAACGTGCCCAGGCTGGCGCCACCCACCATATTGGCAGAGGTGTAGCCAACGAGGACAGTCAATCGAAACGGCAGCGGGAAGAGCGGCAACTGATGCAGGCGCTTGCCACTGCATTGAGCCGTGAGCAATACGAGCGGGCTGCGGAAATTCGCGACCGCATCAGCCAGTTGAGCCAGGCAACTCCTGAGGAAACCACGGAAGGCGACAAGGCTTGACAGATCACGATGCATCAATGGGCAGTGATCGACCTGGACACGAAGGACATGAAGATGCCCCGGGATCCGATGTAGTTCTCAGTTCACGTGTCCGCATCGCCCGCAACCTCGATGGCATTCCATTCGTGAACCGCGCCAGTTCTGAGCAGTGCGAATACGTGGTTCGAACAGCCAGACACCTCCTGCTGCATGTTCCACTCAATGAACGAATGATATGGGTCGATCTGGAACAATCATCCAGCCATGAACGACAGTTGCTCGTAGAACGTCACTTGATTTCACGACAGCATGCGGAAAACACGATCCATCGTGGTGTTGCTGTTGCGGAAAATGAACGGGCAAGTGTCATGGTCAACGAGGAAGACCATGTCCGTATACAGGTCCTCAGGCCAGGCCTCCAGCTTCGAGCCGCTACAGAAGCCTGCATGACACTCGATGATTCAATTGGCAACCATATGGATTACGCCTACCGCGAACGATGGGGCTACCTGAGCGCCTGCCCTACCAATGTCGGGACAGGCATTCGCATGTCTGCAATGCTGCATCTGCCTGCCTTGCGCCTGACCAATGACATCGGCCGGGTACGGCAGGCTGCCAAGGATCTGCACCTGGCCGTGCGTGGCTTCTATGGTGAAGGGTCTGAATCCACAGGAAATTTCTACCAGATCAGTAATCAAATCACCCTTGGCCGAAGCGAAGATGACATCCTTGAAGAATTTGAGAGCACGATCATTCCTGGCCTCGTTCAATATGAACAAGCGGCCAGACAAGTGCTGCTCGACAAGCACAGGCGATCATTGGAAGACCGGGTTTTCCGTGCGTTCGGAACCTTGGGAACTGCCCGGATGCTCAAACTGGATGAAGCAATGAAACTGCTCAGCAGACTTCGACTGGGTGTCTGCCTCGACATGCTCAAGGATGCCGCTGAATCAATCACACTGGACACCGTCAATACGCTGATGCTGCTGGTCCAACCTGGACATCTTCGACAACATGTCGGCGGACAGATTTCACCAGAGGACGCACGAGGTGCGAGGGCTGATATCGTCCGTGAAATTCTGATCGGCGAGTAGGGCTTGAACAAGAATCAGATGGGCTGAAGCGCGTCGATTCTGGCAGCCATTTCAAAATCTTTCTCAGTCAGGCCACCCGCGTCATGGGTCGTGAGCGTCAGGGTCACCTTGCCATACCGGATCATGATGTCTGGGTGATGCCCAGATGCTTCTGCAGCATCAGCCAACTTGTTCACGAATTCCATGGCCGCCCGAAAATCATCGAATCCAATGGTCCGCTGCAAGTTGTCACCGCTGAGCGTCCAGTCAGGCACGGATTCCATGCGGGCTTCAATATTGTCCGACTCAAGCTTTTCCATCGAAGTGTCCTGCTTGGTGTCCTGCTTGGTGTCCTGCTCCAGGCAGGGCTGCCCATACATTCACCGCTGAGCCTCCGCCTGTCAACGCCTGGGCACAACATCATCTCTGCTCCCACTGGACGTAGCATGACAGCATGTCCACTCCCTGCTCTCGACTCGCCCCATCTCCCACAGGCGCCCTCCATCTGGGCAATGCCCGGACTTTCCTGTGGAATTGGGCACTGGCTCGATCAAAGGGATGGCAACTGGTCATGAGAATTGAGGATTTTGACGGCCCCAGAATTCGCGCCGGCTCAGATCAGTCAGCGATGGAGACACTTCGCTGGCTTGGAGTGGACTGGGATGGCGAACCACTCGTTCAATCGACAGACCGCAACCCATACATGCAGGCCATGAATCTTCTGGCAGAAGCCGGGCTGGTCTACCCCTGCACATTGAGCCGTCGAGATATCGCCTCCGCAGCCTCTGCTCCCCAGGAAGGCGACCACGAAACCCGTTTTCCAGAAACCCTCAGGCCTCCCGAGGCTGGCATCCCTCGAGCCTTTGAGCCACAGGAAGGTGTCCACTGGAGGTTCCTTGTCCCCTCAACTCCTGAGCCAGTACAAGATGAATGCTCCGGCGATCACGAATTCACTCCGGCGGATGACTGTGGCGACTTCGTAGCCTGGACGGTCCGCAATGAACCTTCCTACCAGTTGGCTGTCGTGGTGGATGACCTCAGACAGAACATCACAGATGTCATCAGAGGAGACGATTTGCTCTCCAGTGCTGCACGACAACAATTGATCTACAGAAGCCTTGGAGCAACCTCGCCAAGATGGTGGCACCTGCCTCTGGTCCGAGGCGCGGATGGAAAACGACTGGCCAAACGACATGGGGACACACGATTGGAAACCTACCGCAAGCAAGGAGTGGGCCCCGAGAAGATCATTGGGCTGCTGTGCTATTGGTGCGGACTGACCCCCAATAGAGAACCCATCAGCAGCCAGGACGTGATTGACCTGTTCGATATCTCAGTACTTCCAGGGGAAGATATCGTGTTCACTGAGGAGGACGATACGTGGCTTGGATCCTGACCCGGAGAATCTGGCTGCTGCTGCTGCTCTTTGCCAGTTGCTGTGAACGTGCTCAACCGCCTACCCATGAGACCATCCAGGTTGGAGGGGAGTCGTGGAAGATGGAACTTGCCGTTTCGCCTGGACAGATCGAGCAGGGACTCATGCATCGAGAAACGATCCCACCGGGAACGGGGATGCTCTTCATTTTTGAAGACAGCCAGATGCGTTCTTTCTGGATGGGCAACTGCCTCTCGGACATCGATCTGATTTTTGTGGATGGCATGGGCCGAATCACGGCCGTCCATGAGATGGTCACTGAACCCCAGAAAAGGCCTGGAGAAACAGAAGGCGCCTACAAGTTGCGAATGCCGGGTTACTCCAGTGTGTTCCCTGCTCGAATTGCCATCGAATTGCCACCGGGATCAATCCGACGACTTGGATTGAACTCGCAGCAATCAACTGATCTTGACATGCAAAATCTTGAGTCCGTTCGACTGCGGGCCCTCAAAGGCACTCGCTAGATATCTGCGTCGGCATCACCAAGAAGCCCACGAGCAGCAAGAAGATGCCGCATGGAACGCAGGAGAATATCGGTTTCGATGTTCACCGGATCACCCTCTTTCAAGAGTCCCAGATTCGTGCCCTCGAGGGTTGCAGGAATGAGTGCCACCTGAAAGACAGTCTCTGAAACATCTGCCACCGTCAGTGAAACACCCGCAACTGTGATCGAACCCTGGGGCACGATCAGTTCAGCAAGATCACCGGCTACCTCGATGGACAGCCTGACATCACCAGGCGTCTTCTGCACCGATCGCACTGCCCCTACCCCATCAACGTGCCCTTGGACGATATGACCACCGAGCAAAGTGGAAGGCGTTGCTGCACACTCCAGATTGACCTGGTCATTCTCCTGGCAAGCAGAGAGGGTCGTCATATCCACCGTCTGCTGAACAAGATCAAAGCCCATGAGGAAGGCCCCATCCGATGCCTGCTCGAAGCGAGTCACCGTCAGGCAACAACCATTGACGGCTATTGAGTCCCCCCGCACTGGGCAGGCCGTGAAGGCTGGAGCCTGAATCCGCAGCGACATCCCCCCGGAGGGCTCCTCCTGAGCAGACACCACTCGGCCAACGGCTTGAACCAGCCCGGTGAACATGACCACCACTGTAGCCATGTCATGCCGCTTGGGGCAGGCCATTCTTCCCCTCACACCCGCCGGGCCGAGGGGCCATCTATACTGCAATACTTCACCCCCACCCGGGCATGGACAAGCCCGGACAGGCCCTTGAGTTGCTTGGAGACTTGACCAATGCCCACCGCTGCGAAACGCATCGGATCCATCCTCCTCCTGGCTTGCTTCTTGCTCATGCCCATGTGCCTGACGAGTTGCAAGACCACCCAGAAGAGCTCAACCGCTTCATCGCCAGCGGCACCAAGCCCACGGCAAGAAGATCTCGTGCTGCAGAAGCTTGAATTGGAATATGCCATTGGGCCAAGGAAGGCGAGATCCCTGGGCTTCAGGATTGGATGGCAATCCCCTCAACCCGATCGAAACCTGACCAAGATCATCCCAACGGATGATTCGATTTTCACACTGTCGGATGAAAATCTTCTGCACCGAATCACAACTGACAACGGAACATCACTCTGGACCGCCACCGTTGGCAGCCCGGGCGACAATGTTCACGGTGTCAATTATCTACCTAAACAGAAACGTGTCTATGTCATTCGCGATGGCAGCATCATGTCACTTGATTCCACAAATGGAATCCTGGCAAGTGGCAAGTCAGAGTCCCCGATTCAGCGACTTCAATGGCTTGCAAACACAGCTGGTGTTGTACATGGAGACCACATCATCTACGGGTCCATAGCAGGCGAACTCGTCTGGCACACCTTTGACATCGGCTTTGCCTTCAAGGCATACAAGATCGGCGAGAACATCAGCCTGGCACCCGAGCTCATCAATAACACGATCATCGGAATTGCGGCCAGTGGCGAGATTGTCGCGATCAATGCCGAAACCGTATCCATGCAATGGCACCAGAAACTGCTGGATACCGTTGTTGCGAAACCAGGCCTCGATACCCAGAACGCAAGTGCCATCTACGTGGCATGCGTTGATCAGTATCTGCGAGCATTCAGCCTGACCAATGGAAGCGTCCTTTGGAGAGCGCTGACAGAAAGTCCTTTGACTTCTTCGCCAACGCCCCTGGGCTCCAATGTCTACCAGCAGGTGCCTGGCCATGGCCTGGCCTGCTACGAATCGCTTCCCGTCAATCGCTTTGATGGTCTGCGAAAATGGATCACAGCCGAGGTGACGGGCTCGGTTATCACTACTCGAGGCAACAACCTCATCACCTGGGATCCTGAAACCCGGCAGATGTGCCTGGTGAGTGCTTCCACAGGCACCGTAGAGAAAACCCTGGTGCTGGACACCGTTACCATGATCATCACGGACAAGGTCAGAGAGGGTCGTCTCTATACCTTCGATGAACGCGGTCGCCTGGACTGCCTCATCCCGCTCACGAACTGATACCAACCCAGAACTGTGCCCAAGGAGATCAGGGAATGTCCGATCTTGTTCCGGTCAGGCGTGCCCTGCTATCCGTCAGCGACAAATCCGATCTTGTTCCATTCGCCAAGGCTTTGGTCAAGCAAGGCGTCGAGCTCATCTCGACAGGCGGCACTGCCAAGGCGCTCCGGGATGCCGATGTTCCTGTCCAGGACGTGTCGGATGTCACAGGCTTTCCCGAGATCATGGATGGCCGGGTCAAGACCCTCCACCCTTCGATACACGGCGGCCTCCTGGCACGCCGCAGCGTGTCTTCGCATGTAGAGGCCATGGAGTCCCATGGCATCAAGCCCATCGATCTGGCCTGCATCAACCTGTACCCCTTTGAACGCACTGTGCAGAAGGAAGGGATCAAGGACATGGAGGCAATCGAGCAGATTGATATTGGCGGCCCCTCGATGGTCCGATCTGCTGCCAAGAACCACGAATCCGTATGCGTCGTGACTTCTCCCGCACAGTACGACCGTGTGATCAGCGAACTCAACTCAAATGAGGGCTGCACCACTCATGACCTTCGCAGATCCCTTGCAGCAGCAGCCTTTGCAAGGACCGCCCGATATGACTCCGCCATCACTGCGTGGATGAGCCGCTCGACGGGTGACAGCATGCCAGAGGCGGTCGAACTGGAAGCCACACGAGAACAATTGCTCCGCTATGGCGAGAACCCACATCAGAACGCGGCCCTCTATATCGATCCGACGAGCCAGGAAGCAGGCATTGCATCCGCCATGCAGCACTCCGGCAAACCGCTGAGCTTCAACAACATCAATGATGCCGCCGCAGCCCTTGAAACATGCCGCGACCTTCATCTGGCAACGGGCCGCAGCACTGCAGTGGTTGTCAAGCACACCAACCCATGTGGGGCTGCCATTGCAGACACCCCCTCAAATGCCTTTGAAGCTGCACATGAAGGCGATCCCCTGGCAGCCTACGGTGGCATCCTCGCAATGACCGATTCTGTCGATGCCACGACGGCTTCATCCATCACCGGCACCGCTCGATTCCTCGAGGTCATCATCGCCCCGGGATTTGATGCCGATGCCATTTCACAGTTGTCATCAAGATGGCCCAACGTTCGGTTGCTGGAAGTGGCTGACATCACGAGCCAACCGGAAAACGCCTGGAACATCCGGTCAATTGGCGGTGGACTTCTTGTTCAGGACAGGGATCGACAACTGGCCACTCCCGATCGATGGCAAGTTGCTGTTGGAAACGCACCCGACAGCACCATGTCAACCAATGCCATCATTGCCTGGACAATCGCCAAGCATCTCACTTCAAATGCCATCGCCATCGCTGGCGGCAGCAGACTGCTGGGGGTTGGCTCTGGACAAGTGGATCGAGTGACTGCGTGCAGATTGGCTGTAGAGAAATCTGGTGATTCCATTGGTGATTGCAATGATGCCGTTGCAGCATCAGACGCCTTCTTCCCTTTCCCTGATGGGCCAGAGATCCTGCTGGCAGCTGGCATCCGTTGCCTCGTCCAGCCTGGTGGCTCCAAGCGGGATGAAGACACACTCGAGGCTTGCAACAGGCATGATGCCACGTGCCTGCTGACAGGCATTCGCAGTTTCCGTCACTGAGATAACAACGACTAAGTCGCCCCGATGCTGACATCCTGAGGCTGAGGTGAAGGGTAATGCGTTGGCTCAAGAGCCAATGACAATGGAACCCTCTTGCCACCACCATCCGTTGGGATGTTGTCGTCATCAATGAGCCGCTGAATGGCCATGACGCCCTCCATGAGCATCTCAGGCCTTGGCGGGCATCCTGGAACATAGACGTCGACCGGGAGGAACTGGTCCACTCCCTGGACAACCGCATAGGTATCGAACACGCCACCTGTTGAAGCACAGGCGCCCATGGAGATCACCCACTTGGGCTCACACATCTGTTGGTAAATGTGCTGAAGCACCGGGAGCATCTTCACACTCACACGTCCTGCCACGATCATCAGGTCCGCCTGGCGGGGGCTGAATCGAAAAACTTCCGCACCAAACCGAGCCAGGTCGTAACGACTGGAGGCCGTAGCCATCAGTTCGATCCCACAGCATGCTGTGGCAAAGGGCATTGGCCAGAGTGCCGAACGACGTGCCCAGTTGATCACACGACTCAATTGTGTCGTCAGGTAACCGTCAACTGGAATGGCTGCTTCAAGACCCATGGCCTGGAACTCCCGGCGAAGCACCCGCTTCACCTTGATGTCCATGGTATCCACTCATTCCACCAAAGGGCTACTGGGAATCCAAGGATCCTCACTCAGGCTGCACGACGTCGCCGAAGCGACCAGGGACGGGGCCGGGGAATTCCCCCCAGAAGCCGATCCAGCCGGAGCAGCTGAAGAACCTCGCAAATCGGCTCGCTCACGTCATGCAGAACCAGTGGCACATTCTGTGCCTTGGCCATACGCTCGAATTCCAGGCACATGCCCAATGCGGTAATGGACATGGTGTAGACCTCTGAGAGGTCCAGTTCCAGCCTTTTTACACTTCGGCCACGCTCACGCATGATGGCCCCCACCTTTGAAGTAAGACGGGAGGCTTCTCGGTCACCCAACCGTGGACCGGTTGGCCTCACCTTGAGAAGCCCTTGTTGCAATTGGCAGGATTTCATTGCTTTTACTGGCGTCAACATCTTTAAATTCCCTCCACGAACGGGTTCACAGTCCTGGGCCCTTGGCCCACCGAGGCATCGACGCCCTTGGGACCCGACTTCACTGCAGAACCCCACCAATTCCACCTTGAGGGCCCCCAAGACGGCTCGGAACCGTCAGAATCGGAACATTCGGGAAATCACTCCCCCTGTTCTGCCGTTACTGTCTAGAGAACATGCTCAAACGCCCCTTAGCCATCCTGATCAGCCTGCTCCTGGCCGCCCTCTGCTCAACGCCTGCCTCCATGGCAAGCCCCGCTGAATCGACACCTGTCTCAGAAGATTCTGGAACAAGCAGTGACCAGCCGGCCATTCCACCTGCGGCCTCACTCCCAACGGAATTCGATGGCGTCCCTCTCCCAATGGCCACCTCGGGAGATGCCACCATCGAATTGGTCGAGAAACTGCTCCCCTCGAACTTCCGAAGAAACCGCTGCTCCAGCCATGTCGTCTACACGGACTCGGATTGGGAATCCCTCACTCAGATCCGAAATGTTCTGACACGATCCTGGATCGAATACCGGAATTTCTGCCGTCGGATGGATGTCGTGGTCCCACGACCGGATGAGAAACTGGTCTGCATCGTCTTCAATGATCACGATGACTTCCTTGAATTTGCAAGGAAGACTGAAGGGGACAGCGCCATCCTCGAACATGCTGGCGGCTATTTCAGTCCGAGGTATGACTGGATCGTTTTCTATGAGCCACAGCATCATCAAACCGCTGAGCAGGCTCATGCCCAACTTCAGGGTCAGTGGAAAATGATCGAGCAAGAGCGATCAGAGATCTTCCTTGATGAACTCACTGCTGAGGAAGCACAGCGCATCCAGTCACGCTGGGACTGGCAGGATGAGCAACTGAAAAACGCACAGGAAAACATCGAGATCTGGATCGAAGGACAGAGGACCACAGTGGCCGTCCATGAATCAATTCACCAGTTCACGCATGTCTGCCATACCTGGCCGGGCAAGGACCAATGGCCTGTCTGGCTTCATGAAGGCTTGGCAACTTCATTTGAAACGAAGGATGCCAACCGGGGCTTCGGCCCTGATCAACTCGACATGGAACGTGATTACCAGTTCATCAACTGCCTTGACCAGGATCAACTCATGAGCCTCCGGGAGTTCCTGGGCAGAGACAACTACGGCGATGAGTCCAGAGAAACGCTGAGCGTCCTCTACCCGCAGTCCTATGGACTTCTGACCTGGCTCTACGAATACCGTCAATCCGATCTGGCCAAATTCCTCAAGAGACTGTCAGCCCCGCCATCTGAAGACGGGGAAGATGATCCAGTTGTCCTCTTCGAAGAAGTCTTCGGGAACATCGACACGCTTGAAAAACGCTGGCATTCGACTGAGGGCAGAGACTGGCGGACCAGGCGTCATTGAGACGGCAAGGATCCCGTCACTTGTTTTTCCGTCACTCGCCTCTTTCTCAGCCTTGAGATCCTGGCTGAAACTGCCGCACACTGCAGACCGTAAAGCAGGCTCAGCCAGTTGAGATACAACCAGAAGAGGAACAGTGGCAACAAGCCCAGTGAGCCGATCGCTGATCCCACGACCGCTCTTTGCACGTAGATACGGAATCCCCATTGCGCCGACAGCAGGATCACTGTCGCAACCAATGCACCGATGGCTGTCGACAGAAATGACAATCGTTGGGCGGGAATGTACAGGTAAGCAACCACGATCAGGCCCCAGGCCAGCAGCCAGCCCAGGATCAGCTCACATACATGCACCAGAGTGCTGTGCCCACCGCCCAGTTCGGCCAGACTGCCAGAACCCCATTTGATCAAAGCCAGACCACCGATCAGAACGAGCGGACCAATCAACAGCACTGCCAGGTACATGCCCCATCGTCGCCACCAGATACGCCGTCTGCCACGGCTGCTGACGATGCTGAAACTGAACTCGATTTCACGGAAGAGTTTGAACGCTGAATACAACAGGACCACTCCACCGATGATCGTGATTCCTGAAGCGTCGTAACGTGTGGCATCTGAGGCCGTTTTTACGATCCATGAACCAAGCGAGAAGGCTGCATTGCCACCCTCTTCAGCAGGAACTCCATGCCGTTGGTCATGGACCTCGATGGCATCCAATTGAAGATGGGATACCAGTTCCTGGGTCGCATCAGTGATCTTCTGACTAGGCACCACGTATTGAAGAACCGCTGCCGCAATCACCATGAGCGGAACCAGTGCGAACAACAGTCGATAGGTCAGCGCTGCCGCCATCATGGAGGCCCGGTCTTTACGCATCTGGCGAGCAGCAAGGCGTGTGGTATCCACCAGGAACAGAACAAACCGATCACGACGACGTACCCCCTGAGCCACCTGATGCATGAGCAGGCTTATTCGGGCACGCAGTCTTTGATACGAATGTCTGATCAAGCGATTTTCCTCGGATGCCCGCTTACCAGTCTCGAAAGATCAACAAGAGAGAAGCACTCACTCCAATGGGCTCCCCGGGAAGAAACATCAACCGCAAATCTCTCCTGCAAGGTACGCTGTACACATGCCAGCGGCTTCGTAACAGGCCCGTTGGTTGAATTCTACCCACGTCGTATCGGATGGTACCTGACACGGAGTTTCGCGGTGACAGCAGGCTGGAGCACTGAACCCAAAGATGACCCCGGCAAATCGCCGGGGGCAGAGCATGATTTTCGCGATGCTTCACGCGGAGAACGCATCCAGAAGGTCCTCGCCAGCGCGGGCCTGGGTTCACGCCGCAGCTGTGAGGAACTGATCGCCGAAGGCATCGTTCGTGTCAATGGACATCTTGTTGCAGACCTGCCCGCCTGGGTTGATCCCGTTCATGATCGGATCACTGTCCGCGGCAAACCAATCCACCGACCAACGAAGCACGTCTACGTAATGCTTTTCAAGCCGCGTGGAACGCTCTGCACCAATGATGATCCAGAGGGTCGCACACGGGCCATTGACCTGGTCAATCATCCATCCCGCGCCAGACTCTTTCCAGTTGGTCGGCTTGACAGGGAAAGTTCCGGACTCCTGCTGCTCACTGATGATGGCATTCTGGCACAACGCCTCACGCATCCATCCCATGAGGTTGGAAGAACCTACGAAATCAGTGTTCGTGGCCGAGTCGAGGAATCTGATCTGGCAAGACTTCGACGTGGCATCTTTCTGTCTGATGGCCGCCATTCAGCCAAACGTGCATCTGCCGAACGTCTGCAGGTGCTCAGACGCGACCGGGATCGCACCCGCCTTCGGCTTGTGCTTCGTGAAGGCCGCAACCGGCAGGTGCGTCGAATGCTTGCTCGACTGGGATTCCCGGTCAAACGACTGCAACGAACTGCCATGGGCACACTGAATCTGCGAGGGCTACAGCCTGGTCAGTGGCGAGATCTGACGATTTCAGAGCTCAAGGCCCTTCGTCATGCTGTTGGTCTTGATCAGACCCGTTCTTGAAGACTGGCTCGATGATCTGCTCCTCCATCGCCTGATCTTCAAGATCCTCATCACCTTCAAGCACGAAACGCTCATGATCCTCAACGGGCCGTAACGTCAACCTGATAGGCCCCTCGTCTTCCTGCAGGAAGTCCACCTTTCGCATCCTGATCAATTCAAGTGTCGCAAGGAACAATCCCACACGGTGACTTGCCTTGCGCCCAGCAAAGATGTCCTGAAGATTGAGCGCCTGACCTGAGCGACGTGTCAGTTGATCGACAAGATCTGCTTGATGCAGTGCGATGGGCGTGTCATCTATCGCCACACGATGATCGCCGATTGCATCGAAATTGATGGCACTGGCAATCCGCTCATAGGCCTCTGCAAGATCCATGACATGCACATCTTCAAGATCGAGACCTGTTTCAATCTGGGATTTGTCCTCCAGGTCGCTGCCAACTCGTACAACGAGTTGTCTCTGGAAGAGAACACGACCATCTTCCAAACGTTCGGCTGCAAGGCGGATCCGCTGGAATCGAAGCAGTTGTCGAATAAGGTCGGCACGAGGATCAATTGGATCCTCAGGAGCAGTTGCGTCGTCCTCACCTTCAACAGTTTCCTTGGGAGCAATCGTGCGTGATTTGATTTCAACCAGGGTGGCTGCCATCACCAGGAACTCACCTGCGAGCTCGACATCCACCGACTCGACATTCCCGAGCATGCCCAGGTACTGGTCGGTGATCTCAGCAATTGGAATATCCTGCAGGTCGACCTCGGAACGCCGCACGAGAAAGAGCAGCAGATCCAATGGGCCCTCGAAGGACTCCAATCGCACCGTGTAGTCCTGCTGTACCTGTCCAGGGATCAACTCAGGCCTCCTTGGCAACGAGGAAGAGGGAACGGATCAGGCGAGGAGGTCCTGCCAGGCGATACAATGCCTGCACCAGCCTGCTGCCAGGCCCCACAACCTGCTGAGCATCATAACGCCCCACTGGCTTCTTCCATGACTACATCACCCACTTCATCCAAGCCCCATGATCCAGGATCCCCAGGCACCGAGCCTGCCGGGACCGAGATCAGCTTCGTAGCCGGGATTCTTCAAGGTGAAGCCACTGCCCTGAGCCAATTGGCCGCAGCCCTTTCAGGCAAGGCCGAGGAGGCCAGCCACTGGCAGAAGGCCATCGACATGATCGATGCCTGCAAGGGACATGTTGTTCTCAGTGGCATGGGCAAATCAGGCCTGATCGGAGCAAAGATCTCTGCCACGTTCTCCAGCCTGGGAATCCCATCACATGTGGTGCATCCTGCCGATGCCGTCCATGGTGATCTTGGAGCGATCCGCAAGGATGATGTTGTCATGCTCCTGAGCCACTCGGGCCGTACCGAGGAAGTCATCAGCCTGGCAACCCTTCTTCGAGCTGATGGCGTCCAGCGACTGGCTGTCTCAGCCTCGCACGATTCTGATCTGGCTCGACTCTGCGATGCTGATCTGGCACTTGGCCCACTCGAAGAAGTCTGCCCATTAAGTCTGGCACCAACGACATCAACCACGCTGACACTGGCAATGGGCGATGCCTTGGCCCTGGCCGTTGCACGCCGCCGTTGTTTCAACGAGGAAGACTTCCACCAGCGACATCCCGGCGGCTCACTGGGCGATGGCTTACGGCCCATAGGCGACTTGCTTCGGTTCCGCGTAGGTGAAAACCTGACGGTCCTGCAGGACTCCCTGACTGTAGGCAAGGCTCTGGAGCAGGCCTGCGAAACCGGAACATCATCAACACTGCGACATTCCGGAGCCATCATCCTCGTCGATGACGATGGAATCCTCTCAGGAATCTTCACTGATGGAGACCTGAGGCGGCTGGTGATGCAACCAGGCAAACCACTTGAGAAACCGATTTCAGAAGTCATGACTTCTGCACCAAGGCGTTTGACCGAGGACCAGCAACTCATGGACGCCAGGCAAATGGTTGCCGAACATCGCATCGATGAAATTCCAGTGGTGGATGCCCAGGGCAGACCAGTGGGCATGATCGATATCCAGGATCTGATGTCACCCCGAATCGTTGTCGAATAGGCTGCCAGGCTCGAAACATGTCAATCATCGTCGCAATCAATCGCAATGGAAAGATCACCATGGGTGCCGATTCACTCACCTGCTTTGGTGATGGTGAACAAGCACCACCCGAGAATTGTGCCACTCGAAAGATCCTCCCCATGGGCGAGGCCTTCATCGGTGGGACCGGGTGGGCTGTCTACGATGACATCATCGATCACTGGATGCAGGAGAAGGATCCACCGAACCTCACTTCCAAAAAGAGTGTCTTTTCCTTCTTCCTGGATCTCTGGCGTTCAATGCGAGATGGCTACCCCTTCGTAAACGATCAAGCCAACTCGAAAGATACCCCCTTCACAGACCTCGACTCCTCCTTCCTGGTGGCCGGTCGGGGTGGACTGTTCAAGGTGTCCAGTGACCTGGGTGTCACCGGGTTCGAGCAATATGCTGCCATTGGATCGGGCAGTGAGTATGCCCTGGGTGCCATCGAGGCCCTCTGGAATCATCTGGATGATGATGACGCCCTCATCCGCGAAGCGGTCAAGGTCGCCTGCCGGCTGGATGTGCACTGTGGTGGACAAATCGACCTGGTCCACGTCCCCACAGCCTGAAGTCCCCTCCCCCGGATACACTGGAACCTGATGTTTCCTGAAGGCAAAGCCCGTATCCGCCTGCTCTGCCTGGACGTCGACGGCGTAATGACCGACGGACGTCTCCTGCTTGATGCAGATGGTCGTGAAACCAAGTGCTTCCATATCCATGACGGCCTTGGCATTCGCCTGTGGCAATCCACAGGTCGCACTGTTGCAGTCGTGACAGGCCGGGCGTCCAAGCCATTGCGTGACCGGTGCAAGGAGCTTGGAATCGAACTGCTGGCAGAAGGACAGGGCGACAAACGACCTGCCTGGGAAAGCATCCTCAAGAAGACAGGCATCCCCGCAGAAGAAGCTGCCATGATTGGTGATGACTTGCCTGATCTCCCCCTGGTCAGTTCTGCTGGCCTGGGCATTGCCGTGGCCAACGCGGTCAATGAAGTCAAACAGGCAGCAGATTGGGTCACGACACGAACGGGAGGAAACGGCGCAATCCGTGAAGCCATCGAGGCGATACTCATGGCCAATGGCGAATGGGAAGATCTCGTCAGCCAGTTCAACCATGCAAAGGCAGGCCAGGCATGACATCCAAACGGCATGAACGTAACGTCCTGCTCACTTCCGAAGATTCCGCGAAACGCGCCACGAAAAAACCCTGGAAGATGACATGGCTCGGAATTGGTGGCAGCATGCTGATCCTGGCGATCATTCTCATCGTGGATCGACCTGCCGAGGAAAACAAACTCGCCCAGGCAGATGACGTGATTGATCTGATCGGGCCGGAAAATCTTGATGCCGGCAGTGGTGATTCCATCGCGGACATGGTGGATCCTCGCATGGGGCTCAACCTTCCCCGAGGAGGATGGATCCAGGTTGCCGATTCCGATGGACGACTCGCCCAACAGTACCGATGCCAGCATCTTGATCCAGATCCTGTCGAGCTCGATGCCTATTGGATCGAAATGGAAAGACCTGAGGTCGAGCTGTACATGAGCCGCAACCGCCTGGTCACCCTCACGGGAGACTCCGCGCTGGCCTATGCACCACACCGAGCATTGGAAGAAGGCCAATTCAACGGCAATGTCCGCATCGAGATGTATGACCCTGTCGATGGGCAGCCCGCGGATCCTCTCATCGATACCCCGGCACTCATCATCCGGACGCCACGGGCAACCTTCGACAACTTCCTGGGCAAGATTGCCTGCGAAGGGCGTATTGAACTGGAAACGCCACGAGAAGAAATGGCTGGGAGAGACCTCCAGATTCTCCTCAACGATCAGGATCAACGCATTGAATACCTGCGTATGGCCAAGCTTGATTTCCTGCGAATTCGCGCAACGCCAACACCGCCAAGAACCGCTCGAAAACAGACAACTGCCCGACTGGTACGAAGGCAATTGCCGCCTACAACCGCACCGGCAGCCAGCGATGATCCTGCAAGCTTCTATCGCCTCACCTTGCACGATGGCGTTCGTATCCGGCAAGGGGACGGCCCGTCTGCCCGAACAGCCATTGGCGAAGAACTGAACCTCACTTTCTCTCTTGAAAGTGAACAGCTCGAACAACCAACCGCTTCTACATCCGCCCCTGCCATCGTGTACTCAACGGCTCCACCCAACATTCCGGCACTGGCTGCGTCCATGGTCATGGGCACGACGATGCTGGAGCAGAACAATGACATCATTGTCACCTGCGGCGGTGAAGTCACAATGGTCCCTCTTATTGAACTGTCTGAACATCTGGAAGATCCGCGAGATGCCAGGCTCAATCTGCTGGGAAGTCCCGTGCGAATCGAGGATCCTCAGCGTCGACTGCGAATCACATGCCCAGAGGTTCAATATCACACTCTTGCAAAACGATTTGATCTCCTTGGAGATGAGTCGACAGATGTCGACTTGCTGACAGACCGGTTCCGAGCCGAAGGCTCCTGGATGTGGGCAAGTCCTGAGTTTGGCGAAGCCGGCTTCATCGACCCTGGCACGATCGAGGTCATAGCAGGCTCCCCTCTTGCACAGGCAGTCCAGCAGGAGGCCGGCAATGAGTCCTACCTCACCGGTATGGCTGTTGATCCCACAGAAGAAGGCGATGACTCCGCCGTCCAACTGAAGTTGACATGGCAAGGTGGCGTCGACATCGAGTTTGATCCAGATGACCCACAGGGCAATGGGCCTGACGGCGACCCTGCATTGCGATCCATTCTGTTCCGCGACGAGGTTGCTGTTCGATCTGATGATGGCACTATTGACTGTGGCTCACTTCGAATGAATTTCACTCGTGGTCAAGACGGAGGCTCCGAACCCGAGCGGATGGTGGCCCTTGAAAATGTCAGGGCTCGAAACGATGACCAGACGCTCTGGACGGATCAACTGATCGTGACCATGGAAGCCCTGCCTGATGACGCCCCTGCCCAGGCCGCTGCTGGTGAAGATGACCTGCTTGGCGGACGTGTCAACGTCAAGGACTTCCTGGCAACAGGAGATGTTCAGGTCGTCCTTGCAGATGGTGGAAGGGCATTCGCTGATCGACTTGAAGGTGATGCTCGTCAAGAGATCGCCGTGCTCACGGGCAACAATGTCACCGTTGCCCGCAAGGAAATGCTCATCGATCATGGTCGCCGCCTGGTGATTTCACGGCTTGATGGAACAGCCAACTGGGATGGCCCGGGCGAAGCACGCCTTCTTCGCTATCCCCTGGATGTCTCGGAAGATCGTCGTATTGATCGCCCGGAGATTCCAACGGCGCCACCAGCTGGTAATGCCGATGACCGACAGGCCAATGATGATATTGACCGCGGCCCAATCACCATGCGAGCCCGATGGAATGATCAGATGGTCTACGACAGCCGCCACAATGACGGCGCTGGTTCATTGGAACTCAAAGGCAAAGTCGCGGTCATCGCTGATGGCAGTCCTACTGAACGCAGCACCATGGACGGCGAATCATTGACACTCCAATTTGCTTTCGCCCCGGAAGACAATGCTGCTGCCAACGCCTCAGATACACCGGCAAGACCAGCCAATGATCCGCTGGACATCTCCGGGCTCGAACAGAATTCCAGAGTGCTTGAAACCCTCATTGCAAAAGGCGATGCCCGCCTGGAGCACCGTGAATGGATCGGCCCTCGCCGGGAAGACCTTCCAAAGGTGTTCTACATTGCTGCCAAGCACATCACTTGGAATGACTTGACTGTCCAAGCCGAGGTTATTGGCGATGGAACAATGGTCATTCGAGAACCAGAACGCCCCGGCGAAGCCATTGAAGCCGAAGGCCCCTTTTCCGGCCCTGGAACCACAAGGTTCGTGTGGTCAAAACGACTGGACATGGACCGCAAGCCGGGAAACCGGTTTGAACTCTCAATGCTCGGGAATGTCGAGGGCATCTACAAGGGCGCTACGGATGATGACATCGCCACGGTGACCGCCAATCGCATCGATGCCATGACCAAGCGATCCAGCATTAAAGAAGCTGCAGACCAGGACAACCCACTCGATTTTCAGGGAGACATGGAAATTGAGCGACTTCGCGCAGAAGGCACCGTGTACCTGGCAACACCAAGGCGGCGTGCAGATGCCAACGTCGTCGACTATGACACCAGAACCCAGATTGCCACATTGACTGCCCGGCCTGGCCGGAAGGTCAGCATCGTGACCGAGGGCTCACCACTCCCGGTGAAAGCTACGAAAATGGTCTGGAACATGGACCCCCGAATCGATTCCATCCAACTGGTCGAACCAAGTGGAACAGGTGTTCGTTAGGGCCTGAGGCGTGCGAACTTGCGTCGCGGTCTCAAGTAAGTCAAAACCACAGATTCCCGCTTGCAGCAACCCCAAGACCTCCTAGCCTTTTATTGAGCAGCATGATTTCAAGCTGCCTTAAACCGGAGGTTCTCCATGTCCAACAGCAACAATGGTTCCTGCAGCACGTGCGTCCACTTCGGCGATGGTGTACCGAACGAGCAACTCGTTCAGATCAGGGTTAATGGATCGAGTGACGGCAACATCCTTGGTGGTTGTGATCTGCCTTCGAATGCAGCTTTGCACCTGAAGGTCAGTCCGATCAGCAGCTGTGACGCCTACCAGTCACTGAAAGCCGCCTGATCACCAGGACCACAAACCTACCGCAGATTCACGCATCGTCACGATCGACAATGGCGTAGTTCTCTCGTTCACCCCGTCCACGCAATGGGTAGTCCTTGCGTAAAGGGAATGCGGGATAATCGCGCCACAACAGGATGCGTCGAAGGTCAGGATGGTTTCGGAATCGAATCCCGAACATGTCATAGACCTCACGCTCTCTCCACTCAGCGCCTTCCCAGAGATCGCAGACACTATCGACTTCCAGTGCAGGATCAGCCTCGATGCCAGCGGTGTCCAGACTGGGATCAATAAACGTCTTGACCAGAAGCATGGTGTTGTGTGTCAGGCTGCGAAGAACCCAGACCACTGCGAACCTGCCTGGAGTTGACGCGGGATAGTCGAGATAATCAGCCCCCGTGACATCAACCAGCAGCTTGTAGTCACATCCCGGATCATCCCTGAGGAACCTCAGGATTTCATGTGCGTCCTCGGGATCAAGCACAAGTGCCACCTGGCCACGAAACTCGGTTGCCTGCAATCGCCGATCAGCGAAGGCTTCCTTGACTCTTGGCAGAGTCGGATGATCTGGCATGGCATTGGTCATTCAGTAATTCCTGTCACCTTGGGCCTGCGAGGATATCGTCGCAATTGTCATATTCAAGACGATTCAGCCCTCAAGAACAAGCCCTTGGCCCGTTCAATCTGGCCACAGCCATCTTTGGGCCTCTTTCAGATCGACCGCCTGCACGACCACTGGGACTGAATCAGGCACATGAGTATCCAGCAGTTGGCCAACCAGGCTGCCCTTCAGGATTCCCTTGCCCACAGTGACGCCCCTGATGGCCCCTCCATCCGACAGGTGAAGGTCTTCGATGATGACGGCCTGGCATCTGGGCCCCAGGTACTCAAACATGCGGACAAGATGATCCTCCATGGTCTCAAGCATGGCTGGAGCCAGCATGGAAGCCGGCGAAAGCGCGATCCCACAACCATGTCCGGATTCCTGACAACGATCAAGCCAACCCAGGCAGGCTGGAGCATCCGCCAACACATGCTCATGGTGACCACGAAGCAGGAGTTGCCCCGACCCAGCGACCAGCTCGCCCACAGATCCCTCCAGGCACTTCCAGGCCTCTGTCCCCCAGGGCAGGAGACCCTCCCCTGCAGGGCCTGAGTAGGCAATCGTCACAATCCCATCAGGCAAGCCTGAGATCGCCGTGAGAGCATCCTGAGAGCCCAGAAGCTTCAGATCCTGAATCGCTCCGGTTGCCCAGCCACTGGCATCAGCAGCGGCAATGGGGATCATCCTGATTCCACCTTGGGAAGCCATAACTAGACCCCCCGTGTCCGAGGGTCCCAGATGAACTTGTGCAATTGGAGCTGCAGACGCACGGGAAGTCGATCAGCCAGCATCCATTCCGCAAGTTGTACTGGTGGCAGTCCGGAACAGCCGTCAATGTCACGACCCTGCTCCTGATCAAACACTGGCGATGCCAATACACAGGCAACTCGCTCCACAAGCGAATATTCCGCGATGACATTTTTCATCCAGTCGTAATCTGCTCGATCCGTTATGACGAACTTGATTTCATCCGATGGACGAAGGTCATCCAGGTTTTCCCAACGAATGCTTTCATTTTCTCCACTGCCTGGAGTCTTGAGATCCAGAATTCGTATCACGCGATCATCACACAGGGAGATGTCGTGCGAACCTGCCGTCTCGATCATGACGACATGGCCCCGATCACAGAGCGCGGTCATGAAGGGATGAACTGCTGGCTGAATCAGGGGCTCGCCACCGGTGATTTCCACCAGTGGACATCCAATTGCCACGACTTGCTCGATCAAGTCATCAACTGGTCTTGCGGCCCCTTCTCGAAAGGCATATTCGGTGTCGCAGTAACGGCACCTCAACGGACAACCTCGCAGTCGAACAAAGACACAGGGCTCCCCCGCCCGGGAAGACTCTCCCTGGATGCTGTGGAAGACCTCGTTGATCAAGAGTTGATCAGAATTCACTGCTGGATCATAGGGGTTTCAGTCCAATTCGCACATATCAGACAGGCCCGTTATGCTTTTAGGATTCCCCGCAGCGCGAGTGGCGGAATTGGCAGACGCGCCAGCTTGAGGTGCTGGTGGGAGTAAAATCCCGTGGAGGTTCGAGTCCTCTTTCGCGCATTCAGGAGTCGCCGGCCCACCGGGCCGGCTTTCTTCTTTTTGCTTCAAATCAGTCGCCCGCAACTAGCCTCGGCGTGAACGTGCCCGAGCCGAATCCATGTCACGCTGGGCGTCACGCGCCTTGAGGGCCTGTCGTTTGTCGTATTTTCGCTTGCCAGTGCCCAGGCCAATGAGCATCTTGATACGGCCTTCCACGAAATAGACCTTCAATGGGACGATCGATCGCCCCCGCTCACGACTCTGTACAACCAGTTTTTTTATTTCCCGCTTGTGAGCGAGCAACGCTCGAGTACGTGTTGGCTCATGCTGGGTTGCGGCCCCGGCAGGTGGATACTCCGAGATATGGACACCATGGAGCATCAAGGAAGGCGGTTCAACTGAAGCATGAACATAGCCCTCACCAAGACTGATCTGTCCATTACGAATCGACTTCACCTCAGTACCGGTCAATTTCATTCCGCATTCCAGCGTGTCGGTAATGACATAGTCATGCCGCGCCTTGCGGTTCTGAACGACCGGTTCATGGGTTTTTGCCGACTTGGATTTCTTTGCTGCCATGCTTTTCTTCAGTGATCCCATTGTCGCGACTAATTCGTGTTGACGCCAGAAGGTATGCTCACAGCCCATGGGAGCCCCTCCAGCCAGTTTGTCACCCAGATTGATCCTCAACTGGATCTGCCTGCTCGGCCTGGCATCCATACTCGGGGCCCTTCTGCTCGGAAGGCTTGCTTTTCTGTTTCAGTATTTCGATTGGTTCAGTCACTTTCCATCGACCTACCTCCTGGTTGCCACAGGCCTCACGATCGTCCTGCTCATAATCAGGCAATGGATGTCCTCGTTGTTTGGTTTCTTCGTCGTGACCTTCTGCCTCCTGGTCCTGGCAGGCCCTTTCACCACGATTCGGATGAATCCAGATCGAATCGGCGACACGAAGCTGACGGTTGCAGTCCTCAATGTTCTGGCAAGCAATCAAAACGCAAAGGCCACCCTTGAACTCCTCCCCGATGCAGACGTGGTAGGTCTGCTTGAAACACCCACCTCCTGGACAACAGCACTGGATGAAGCCGAACAACGTTGGCCAAGACAATGGCGAGATCTCCGCGACAATCCAACAGGCATGACCATCCTTGGTGGCGACCAGATTCAATCTGCACATTGGTTCATGCTGACACCGGGCGCCATGCCAGCCATGCATCTGGAGCTGAACGTAGAGGGGATTCCAGTCCACCTCATCATCGTCCATACCATGTCACCACAATCTCCAGGCATGCTCAACACAAGAGATATCCAATTCAGACAACTGGAGAACATGCTTGACAATCTGGAAGGCAACCTGATCCTGATGGGTGACCTGAATGCCAGCACATGGTCTCCATCACTCCAGTTGCTCATGAAGAAAACAGGACTTCGGTCCTTCCGCGCTTCTTCAGGTACTGACGGTGCATTCATGGGAACATGGCCGAGATGGGCGCCTGCCTGGCTGCGAATCCCGATCGATCACTGTCTCATACGAGGCGATATCGAACCCGTGAATCAGGAACTGTTCCTTGTGCCAGGCGCTGATCATCTCGGGCTGTACGTTGAACTGGTCATGGGCGAACATTCCACAAGACCCGAGCCAGAAGAGCAGGCACGGCGAAACCACTCACATCCAATTCCGTTGTTCTGGCGACATGTCACTGCTGATTGAATCGTCGCCAGTAGCCAACTGATTGCTAGGCCACTTTTCGTCCAAGCATATGCCCCGCATTGGTCTTGATCATCACCTCATGACCACCCGATTTCGCCGCATACATGGCTTCATCAGCATGACGGACCAGATCTTCTGCTGACATTGGTGTTGAGAGTTCCCGATGAGAAATCCCGATGCTGATTCCTGGCTGGAGATCTCCCATCTCCAGCCGTTCCATACGGTCATGAAATGCCTCGGCAATACGAGTAGCAACGCGGCAGGCCGCATCAAGATCCGTATGAGGCAACAGTACGCAGAATTCATCGCCACCAAACCGGGCGGCAACATCGATTTCTCGACAAGCATGGCGAAGCATGTCACCGACCGCCTTGAGCACCTCATCACCTTGCTGGTGCCCCAAGGTGTCATTGAGTGATTTGAAACCGTCAAGATCGATCATCATGAAACCCAGAGCAAGATCATGACGCACGGCTTCGGCCCATCGTCCCTCCAGCATCAGATTCAGCCAGCGTCGATTCACGAGTCCGGTCAATTCATCTGTTCGGGCCGTCACTTCCAGTTGGCGAATCGATCTCTCGAGCTTTCGATTCGTGACGGCGAGTTCCGACATCGATCTGGATAGATTCTCCTGGAGTTGTTCATTCTCCCGCCTCAGGACTCGATGCGCCATCGCCTTTTCCAGGGCCAACGGAACGGTCACCATCTCATGCCCCGTCAAAAGGAGGAATTCAACCGCACCACA
Organism: Phycisphaerales bacterium; assembly: GCA_029242715.1. Classification (GTDB taxonomy): domain Bacteria; phylum Planctomycetota; class Phycisphaerae; order Phycisphaerales; family SM1A02; genus UBA1668. The sequence continues at coordinate 34,328 of JAQWTL010000012.1, read as the reverse complement.
CCTGATTGCCTCCGCCGCAAGATCAACATCTCCGGCCTCACCTACGACAATCACCGGCATGTCAGGAACAGTCCCCCGTACATAGGCCAATACATCAATAGCTGTTGCGTCCGGCAATGATGCCGTTGTGAAGATCGCATCGAATCGCTGCAGAGGAATCGAATGCAACAATGAAAGCGTCTGAACGACTTCACAGCCACCCAGATTCTGGGCATCACGGGATTTGTCTATGGCGGCCTCATGCCCTCTGGCCTCACGTGCAAACCGTGCAGAAACCAGGGCTGAAACCAGATCCCGGGAAGCGTCTTCAGAAGCACAGGCGATCAGGACCCGGGGGCCGCCAGAGGACGCTTCATGAACGTTCATTTGCTGCTTGTTCAATTCTGGATGATGATCAGGTACCACGCTTATTCGGCCTCCACCGACAGTTCTCCGCATGCCGGGGAGACAACCCCCAGCCCGCTTAGTGTCGATTACGTTCACGGCTAAAGCGCTCGGTATCAGTTCAAAGCAGCCTCGAATATCGGCCCTCGTGACAGTCCATTTCGAACAACCCGCACAAACGGAATTGAATCAGCTGCCATGGAAGCGGCCCATGGCCGCCATGGCTTCATCAGGATCGTTGGTCACGAAGTCGGGAATAGCCGCGTAGAGGACATCACCAGCATGCTGATCCTGCTCTCCAGCAAGACAGGCCATGACAAGTCTGGCTATCTCTGCGGGCGGCATGGCCTTCGCAGGCGGGAGTTGCGTCTCATCCACGATCGTTCGCAACATGTCCGTTTCAACGGCACCAGGGGCAATCGAGAATGCCTTGACGCCCGACTCCCCGGCGTCAGCATGGATGGCCCGCGTCAATCCATCAAGAGCGCACTTCGTCATGCCGTAGAGACCATTTCCTGGAAATGGTCCAAGAACTGCCAAGGAGGAGATGTTGATGACCCGCCCACCACTTTCAACCAGATACGGCCAGGCAGCCTGCACCAGGTTCAACGGACCAACCACGTTTGTCTTCAACATGGCCTCAATCTGATCCGCTTTCCATTCTGGAAAAAGAGCCAGACCGGCCATGGCAGCGTTGTTTACCACCCCCATCAATGGGACACCCATCTCAAGAGCTGCCGCCAGGATTGCGGAAACGTCCTCGGGTTCACTGACATCAGCAACCTGCACAACAACCTGGCCCGGATGATCTGAACATGTCCGGGCAGTTTCTTCGAGTGTTTCCCTGCTGCGACCAATGACAAGGCAGTTCAAGCCTGTCTCAACTATCGCGTGGACGACGGCTCGGCCGATGCCGGTTCCGCCTCCCGTAACAACGATCAATCCCGCCTCTGTAGACATGATCAACTCCCGGGGTCAACCAATCAGGCGCACCAGATCGTTATACGTCACCATCACGAACACCGTCCCGATCAGCAGCAGGCCAAAGAGCGCTGCTGCATTCTGGAACCCCGGTGATGGCGGTCGCCCCTTGATCTTTTCATAGATGAGATTGAGGAAGAGGCCTCCATCAACAATTGGCAATGGCAGGAAGTTCACAACCGCAAGATTCACACTGATCAGTGCCAGGAAGAACAGAAGGAACGTGAAACCTCGATCCACGATTCGTGTTCCAAGATGAACGATCCCCACCGGTCCCTGCAACTGCTCGACGCCAACACTGCCTCGAACCACTCTGTCCAGAGTCAGGTAGGTCTGTGTCACGAAGTTGAGGGTTTCCCGGACACCCATGTCAATTGCCGTCAGTGGATTGCCACCGGAGTTGCGTATGGTGTACACAGGATCGAAAATGCCCATGGGCAACGCACTTCGATACTCCAATTCAGCAAGACCCAGGCAGGATGCCTCTGTGATTTTCACGTCAATGGTCCGGATTTCTCGGCCTGGCGTGGGATTCTCAACATCCAAAGTGACCTGATCACCATCCCGAGCTGCAATCACATCAAAGAAGGATGCCCATGCTTCAACCTGGCGCCCATTCACTGATGCGATCCTGGACCCCCCCATGATGTCGGACTGAGCGACTGGCGTAGCAACTGGCTGAAGCTCGCCACGATCATCGATGTCACACTCCACGGAGGTAACAGGCTGAGCAACGCGCATGGTGTCCCAGGCCTGACCGAGACCAACGCCCAACATGGGCTGTGGGTCGAGCAGCCCTTGTTGATAGATCGTGGCCTTCACTGAAAGCAACTGGCCATCTCGAAGCACGGTCATGTCAATTTCGCCTGGACCATTGGCCGCAATGACTTCTCTTAGATGCTGCATTCGAGGGCCTTGAACAGCCCCAATGGACATGACGACATCACCTGGTTCAAGCAAGTCCTTGTTTGCACTGTCTGGTGAAAGACCATTGATCTGCAGCAATGGAACCAGACCCAGCAGTCCTTCCTGAATTTCGCCCGTACCGCTTGAACGCATCAATGGCCAACTTGGCTCTGGAGCCATGACGACCTCAATGGTCTGCTGCTCGTCTTGCCAGGTCGTCGAGACGGGAGTGCCATCTCCAGATGACATGATGGCCTGGAACTGACTGAGGGAATTCACATCCTGTCCGTTGGCCTTGATCACTTCCATTCCAGGGCGTAGACCAGCATTCCAAAGACTGTCTCGCTGGAGGAATGACTCCACGATTGCCCTGGATTCCTTGTTATCACTGCCTGCCAGGCGCGACGATGAGGCCGGTGTCACTCCGATGCTCAGGACTCCGGCAGTCTCACTCTTGACTGGCAGAACCTCGAAGGTCAATACCTCATCATGACCAGCTCTCTTGACTCCAACCTCGATGGCTGCCTCCGGAGCCGCCATGGCAACACCGATGGTCGCATCAAGGAAGGTGGGAACAGGATCACCATCCATGCTGATGATTTCATCATCAGGCTCGAGACCGACCAGACCCGTCGCCTTGCCCGTCCCAACTGCCAATGAAGCAGGGGAACCAGGAAACACTTCGCCGATGACAGGAGCTTCGAAACGAACTCCAATCGAGAAGGCAATGATGAAGAGGAGTGCTGCAAACAGGAGATTCATGATCACACCGGCACTGACAACAATCATCCGTTTCCAAATGGCCGTGTTATTGAAGCTCCTGTCGCCACTGGCTCTGGCACCTGGTGCCAGATCATCCTGGCCAAGCATCCGGACAAATCCCCCCAGAGGCAGCCAACGAAGGGAGTACTCGGTTTCACCGATCCCCTCACGAGCCAGATCCTCATCCGTCAGTTGCCTGGGATTCCGCCCAGTCTTCTGCTCGATGGGACGATTGGTCGACCCTGCCCTGAAACCGATTCCCTTTCGCCAAGAAAAGATGGGTGGGCCGAAGCCGATGGCAAAGGCCTCGGTTCTGATACCCGCCCATTTCGCGGCGATGAAGTGCCCGAGCTCGTGGACAAAAACCAGCAAGCCAAAGCCGATTACAAAGAGCAGTATGTTGAATGCTGCTGACAGGAATTCCATCAACCGTTCTCGCTGCTTACTGCCGTACTTTCGGCATTCAAGGAACTCATGCATCCGATCCGCTCGCGAACGAATGCCCGGGCATCTTCATCTGCCTTGACGATATCCGAGAGAGCGGTCACAGGACGAATCGGGATTGATTCAATGGCTTCCGTGACAAGATCATGGATTCCTCCAAATGGAATTGAATTGGCCAGGAATGCCTCTACTGCCACCTCATTCGCTGCATTGAAGATTGCTCCTGCAGTTCCACCTCTGCGGATGACCTCCAGGGCCTGCATCACTGGCGGAAAAGCTTCGTGATCCAATTGTTCGAAGGCAAGTGAACTCAATTCAGACCAGTTCATCTTGTGAGAACAGCCATCCTTCCTGTGCGGCCAGGTCATGGCGTACTGGATCGGTGTTTTCATGTCCGGAGGCCCCATCTGGGCCAGAACTGAACCGTCCACGTATTCAACGAATCCATGAATGATGGACTGGGGATGAACAATGACATCGATCTTTTCCGCCGGCAGATCAAACAACCAATGCGCCTCGATCACCTCAAGGGCCTTGTTCATCATCGATGCCGAGTCAATCGTGATCTTCGGCCCCATCGACCAGGTCGGGTGCGCCAAAGCCTCCTTGGGAGTCGCCTTTCGGATTGTTTCCCGATCCATTCCTCGAAATGGCCCCCCCGAAGCAGTGATCACGAGTCGGCTTATTTCCTTTTCGCCATTGCAGCCCTGCAGACATTGGAAGATTGCACTGTGTTCCGAATCAACAGGCAGGAGACGAATTCCTCGCTCAGAAGCACGTGGCATGACGAGCGATCCTGCTGCCACCAATGTTTCCTTGTTGGCCAATGCCACATCACAACCTGCATCTATGGCGGCCATCACGGCATCGATACCTGCTGAACCCACAATGGCTGCTACCACCAGATCGCCTTCACGGGCAACGGACTCGACGAGCCCTCTAGCTGAACCTGGTCCTGTAAGCAGTTCACCCTTGAATGCATCGCCTTCCACTCTGGAAGCATCAGCGAGTGCAATCGAATCAACCTTGAATTCCTCTGCCTGCTTGACCAACTGCTCGTAACGCGTACCTGCCGCCAGGCCGACTACCTGAAAGCCCGCCTCGGCCTGCCCCCCCATGTGACGAATCACATCGAGTGTGCTTTCGCCGATTGAACCGGTAGATCCAAGCAGGATGACTCGTCGTGGTTCACTCATTCGCTTCGATCCTTGGCGCGATCTGCCGTATCAGCAGCCGTCAGCCCACGGCGTGAACCATACAGGCGGCGCCTGGGCTTGGGCTTGGGTTCCGTATCGACAGAAGCCTCTGCGACAGCAGTTTCTGAACTCGCCGTAGTCTTTTTCCGACGACCGCCACCTGAACGTCGCCGTCCCTTCTTGGCACCACGTGAAGACTTGCCTTCATCTGAATCCGTGGACTCGGATTCCTTTGCCGAATCTGACTGCGTGGCTTCTTCCGAGGCTCGCTCCCCACCACCTGATTTTCTGCGGCGGCGGCGTTTCTTGCGGGCAGGCGATGGAGCAGTCTCGTCACCATCAGCATCCGAGGAGTCTTCTGATGGAGAGTCCGTGGCATCACTTGTCTTTGATTTGCGCCGACGAGAGCGACGTTTTTTCTTCGTCCCACCACTGTCTTCTGTCTCGGTTGACTCTTCGGTATCCTGCTGTTCCTCGCCATCGGCCTCTGCCTCATCCGTACGCTCGGCATCAGGCTTTCCGCCGCGACCACGTCGACCTCGGCCACCACGCCGACGACGACGCCGTCGAGGCTTGGATTCTTCATCTTCCGTGTTCTGTTCGGATTCATCCTTGAACCAGCTCGTGATCAACTTCACGTGCTCAGGGCTGACCATGGACATGTGGCTCTTGATATCAAGGCCCTCTTGCTCGTCCTGGGACAAACCATTGTATTTCTCAAGCACATCCTTGGCCGTGATGCCCAACTGCTTGGCAAGGACATACAACCGAACAGGCTTTGCATTCTCTTCAGGAACAGCCTCTGCCTTGGTCTTTTGTTGGCCACGACGTGACTTGCGTTCTTGAGCAACCTGTTGGGCCTCAGCCTGTTGGGCCTCAGCCTCCTCTTCGCGATCAATCTCCTCAAGCTCCTTGGCCAATTCACCTGAAAGTGCCACGGTGGTGGCATCCGCAGTGGGAGGACTGCCTCGACGACGACGCCTGCGTCGTCGGCTCTTTGTCGTGACTGATTCGACGTCGCCAGCGTCATTTTCCAACTCCTCGACTGTCGGGAATTCCTTTGAAACCAATGAATCAATTGCGAGGTCTTCGCCATTACGGCCGTAGCCGTAGTAGTCCACTCGGTCCAGTGGAATCGCCTCACTGACACGCACATCAAGGCTCTTGTCAAGCCGCTCCTCAATGGCATTCAGGTGACGACGGCGAGTCGACAGAAGTACAGATGCCACTTTCGGAGAGACGACGATTTCCACGCGGGAGATGTTCTCATGGTGAAGAAGGTAACCAACATGTCTGACGATATCGGCCGCCACCATGTCAGCACCCATGACTGCGCCGTTTCCTCGACATGTCGGACACTCAACAAAGCTGCTGCTCCGAAGATCCGGACGCATGCGCTGCCGGGTCATCTCGAGGATCCCGAATTCACTGATGTTGAGGATCGTCGAACGCGCACGATCTCGCTTCAGATTTTCTTGGTAGCGGTCCTCAACCATCTTGCGATGGCGTGCATGTCTCATGTCGATCAAGTCATGAATGATCAGCCCACCCAGATCTCGAAGTCGCAGTTGGCGGCAGATCTCGTCCGCAGCCTCCATGTTGGTCCGGAAGGCATTGGTCTCACTGTCACGGGCGCTACGGCTTCTTCCGGAGTTCACATCGATGGCGACAAGCGCTTCGGTGGATTCGATGACAAGTTGACCACCACTGGGCAACGGAACCTCACTGGCCCGAATCAACTCGATTTGACGTTCCAGATCGAATGCATGGAACAGCGGCAAAGCCCGCCTGTAATGAATGACCTTTGGAGCGGATCGTGGTGCAATCACCTTGAGAAAGGCATTGCACCGTTCATAGGCTGACTCCGAATCGACAACAATGGCGCTGATGGATGGCCGCAGGATGTCACGAATCGTTCTGATCAGAACATCAGACTCGGTGTACAGCTCACAGGGGGTTCCAGCAGTCTCCCCGCGACGGTCCATCATCTTCCAGAGACGAGTCAGATAGGCGACATCTCGTTTGAGCTCGACCTTGCTGCGACCCATACCGGCTGTCCGAAGGATGAAGCCGAAATTGTCCGGAAGATCAAGCGTATCGAGAATCTTGCGCATCTCTCGACGCTCTTCCTCATCCTCGACTCGGCGAGTGACACCCACCCGGTCCATATGAGGCATCATCACCATCATCCGGCCGGGAATTGAGATGTAACTGGTAAGCGTTGGACCCTTTGTTCCAATTCCTTCCTTGAGGACCTGGACAAGAATCTCGTCGCCCTTCTTCACTGCTTCCTGGATTGGAGGGCGATCCTTGCGAGCCGTTTTGCGGCCTACATTCTCCGTACTCTCTCCAGAAAGAAAGTACCTGGGGTGAAGATCCGAAATATGAAGAAACCCACGCTGAGCATGACCGAAGTCAACGAAAGCAGCCTGGATGGCCGCCTCGACATTCGTCACCCGACCGCGATAGACATTGCCTACCGACGTTGCGGTTGATGCCCGCTCAACGAACAATTCCTCGAGATGCCCATTTTCGAGGATCGCGATTCGCGTTTCCTCACCGGGCACGTCATTGACGAGCATCAGCTCTTGTGGCTGTGTCGTCGATTTCTTGGATGCCACAGAGGCACCTCTTTCAGTAGTTCCCTCGCAAGGGGTTGCAGGATGGCCATTCACCTGTGTCTACGGTGATGACATTGGCCACATGGGTCCAAAATCATCCCGGACTGCCTGGTGAAGGGGCCGCCCCCTTCCCGCTGCTGGGTGGCCGGTAGTTCGGTTCATCTCGGCGAGCCTCTTGGGCCGTCACAAGACTTCGAACCAGGGCCATGTTTTTCATTCAACCAGAGGCCTTAACCAGCGTTCCATCCGCCGTCAGCCTCTGGCAATACTCGTGTCGTCTCCTCACGAAGGACCCGAAGGATCCTCCGCTGGCTTTCGAAAGCCCCCACTCGCCTTGCTAACCGCTCGCATTCCTCCAGTGTCACGCGCCGAATCACTTGTTTGATCCGGGGGATCTGTGCTGGAACGAGCGACAAGGACCTGAGGCCCAAGCCTATCAATAGCATAGTGTACGTGATATCTCCGGCGATTTCTCCACAAAGGCTCGTATCCACGCCACGACGCTTGGCAGCCCTTATGACGTTCTTAACAAGCCTGATAACAGCGGGATTTGAGGCCGAATAAAGGTTGGCAACCCGCTCATTACTACGATCGACCGCCACGGTGTACTGAATAAGGTCATTTGTACCAATTGAGAAGAAATCGACCTCTTTGGCGAATGTAGATGCCATGAGCGCCGCACTGGGCACCTCGATCATCATTCCGATGGGAATATCGGATGGAACACCAACGCCTTCCTCACGCAGGTCATCCGCCACGTCATTGAGAATCATTCGAGCCTGCTTGAGCTCGGTCATCGTGGTGATCAATGGAAACATCACCCGAAGCGGGCCAACAGCTGCCGCCCGAAGGATCGCCCGCAATTGCCGACGGAACATCGGGAGATGTTGCAGGCTGTGGCGGATACTTCGAAGTCCGAGGAATGGATTCCGCTCAGGCTCCAAGGCCTGTTGCTGAGTGTGCTTGTCAGCGCCAAGGTCCAGAGTTCGTATCGTCAACGGACGACCACCCAGCATTTCAATGGACTGGGTGTATTGCTCGTACAACTCTTCCTCAGTTGGCTCCTCTGGACTCGTGAGATAGAGGAATTCTGTTCGGTAGAGGCCAACACCATCACCACCGAACTTGATCAGCTGCTCGATCTCCCTTGGGAACTCGATATTGCCAAGCAGTGTGATCTCGACACCATCAAGTGTGACGGCATCTGCATCAGCCTGGTGCGCAGTCTCTGTGAGGAATCGATCCAGTCGATCCCGGGTACGTTCAAATGTGGCCAGCGTCTCCTCGTCAGGATCAACGACGATCTGCCCGGCATGACCGTCAAGAATGATGCGATCACCATCATTGACATGCTCAGTAATTGCATGGCAACCAACGACAACCGGAACGCCCAAGGCTGCTGCAATGATGGACGTGTGGTCCGTTCGACCACCCGCATCTGTTGCAAGTCCCACGACGTGATCAATTCCCATTGAGGCCGCCTGGGTTGGCGTCAGTTCATGTGCAATGACAACGACCGGTTGGTCCAGCCTGGAAAGACGTTCCTGGGAACGGCCCATCAGGTGGTCGAGAATCCGCCGCTCAAGATCAAGGACATCCCGAGCCTTGTCCTTGAAGACCTGCGAACCCATCGCATTGAATTGATCAATGATCCGGCTGAAAGACGACGCCACGGCAAAGTCGGCATTCGTTCCCTTGTCCTTGATTTTCGAACGGATCGGACCAAGCAGAGTCGGATCCTGCAACAAGCCCAGGTGGAACTCGAAGATCTTGGACGCCTCATTCCCCAGATCTCTGAAGGCCCGATCACGATCAGCCCCCAGGTCACCTTCCGCGGCCGAAAGGGCCTGCTCAAACCGTTCAAGTTCCCCTTCACGCTCTTCAGGCACGACCAAGTGATGCGGAACCCGTTGCCGGAACTGCTCCAGCACGAATGCACGAGCAATGGCAATACCCGGCGCAACCGCGATGCCGCTGATGGTCTTCATGCGTGACGCGGCAATCTGCCGCGAGAAACTCCCCTGGGCCTTCAATGAGCACCTCAGTATAAGAACCCCGTGAACATCCAGGGGGCTGCCTCACATGCTCTGCCCCACCAGTCACTTAGAAGCCAAAAAAAACCGGCTCAGGGCGACATTGGCTCACCAAGTGCGTTCGTCGGAGATCCGTGAGCTGTGGCTGAATCGAGCGGCACATTCAAGGGCCTCTGTCGTCCATGCCACAGGAAGTAGCAACCTGATCGAATGTCATCAAGAATCAGGATCATGCACGGCAGGATCAGAAGGATCAGGAAAGTTGCCGCCATCAAGCCAAAGGCGATGGCAATAGCCATAGGCACCAGGAACTTGGCCTGGAAAGACTGCTCCATCATCAAAGGAGTCAGGCCTAAAACCGTGGTCACAGTCGTCAGCAGGATGGGCCTCAGCCTCATGCCACCAGCACTGATCAACGCGTCGGCAATGGCCATTCCACGCTTGCGCTCTCCCAGGTAGAAGTCCACCAGAATCAGAGAGTCATTCACAACGATTCCACTCAATGCAACGAATCCGATGATGCTCAGGAAAGTCAGGTCATAGCCAAGCAGCATGTGCCCCCAGACGACTCCCACGATACCGAAGGGAATAGCAGCCATGATTGTCAGAGGAAGTCCGTAGCTTCCAAAGAGCCAGGCAAGGATCAGATAGATCAGCAGGACTGATGTCATCAGGCCAATGGGAAGACTCTGGAATGCTTCTCGCTGGTTTTCCTGACGCCCCTTCAGACTCACCTCGAGATCCGGAAATGCATTTCGCCAATCCTCGATCGGAAGTGATGAAACGACGAGTTCCGGGCTGAGGCCATCCGCCGTTTCAGCGGTTACGGTCATGGATCGTTTGCGATCCACCCTTGTGATCCCTGTGTAACCGGATCCATCCGTCACGTCGGCAACTTCAGAGAGTGGCACGGCCGTGCCGCCCTGACCAATCAACCACATCTGCTCGATGGATGCCAGGTCATCATCGCCTCCGCCAGCTGCACGAACCCTGACATCAATATCCTCTCTTTCATCGGAGAAGACATGCGCATCGATGCCATAGACCGCTCCACGCAACTGTTCGGCGACATCTGATACCGAGAAACCCAGCGGAGCCGCTGAAGGCTTCAACTCGATGTGCAGTTCACGTTGTCCATCATCGAGGTCATCACCAATTTCGCTGACACCATCAAACCGCCTCAAGTCCGACTTGATGATCTCTGCCAAGGCAACCATTTGATCGAGATCATCACCATTCACACGAATCGTGATGTCTTCCATGATCGGCCCGCCAGTCATTTCCGACGTTGTCAGTCGCTCGACACCTGGAACCAGTCCCTCGAGTTCAGACCGGATATTGGTCAGGACTGCCTGCGCGTTGAGATCACGCGTTTCCGCAGGCTCGAGCTCCAGGAATATCTGCGAGAGATTGGTGGAAAAACCAAGCCCTGCACCGGATTCCATGCTTGTTGTAATACCCACAAGTGACAGCATCGACTTGATCTGGCTCTGGTCGCCTGCCACCTGTTCGACAACCTCAGTAACACGCCTCGTATGATCCATGCCCGTACCCGGTGGCATGGTGATGTTTACTGACACACTTTCCGCATCATCACTGGGCAGGAAGGTGTAGCCAACACGACCTCCACCGACAAGCCCAAGTGAAATGACCAGAATGCCAAAGGCTGAAGCTACCGTGATGTATCTCATGGCCAACAACTTGGCGAGCAGTCGGCGATATGCCGGCACGAATCGTTCATAGAAAAATCGATCTCGCCGAGCAGGAAAGCCAGTTGTTTTTTTCGATTTAGGCTGGTGCGACAATCCATGGCCCATGTGACCTGGCAACATGCCAAGACACTCCAGAAGGCTCATCGCAAGTGCGATAGCCACCACCAATGGCAGCGCCCCCATCAGATCTCCGACCATTCCCTTGAGGAACATCAGTGGCAGGAATGCAACGATGCTGGTGAGTACCGTCGCGACAACTGGCCATTGAACTTGGCGAGCACCATTGACTGCCGCCTCCAGAGGCGATTCGCCACTATCTCGGCGAGCCTGGATGTTCTCACATACCACGATGGCGTCATCGACAAGCAGACCTATGACAATGATCAGACCAAACATCGTCAGCAGATTCAGGGTGACATCCAGCATCTGCATTACCACCAGAGTGCCACACATCGCTGTTACAAGACCGATGCCAACCCACAGAGCAGCTCTCCAGTTCAGGAACAGCAGCAACGTGATAAAGACGAGAATGGCACCGTAGAAAGCATTTTCAGACAGCAATGCCAATCGGCCTTCTACAAATCGAGCCAGATCAGTCATTGTGTCCAGCTCGACGCCCTCAGGCAATGTCCCCCGCTGCTGATACCCGAGTTCCCAGGCCTGCTTGATCGTGGGATTGATGAACCGGTCAAGGCCCGAGATTTCCAGCGGCTCGCCCTGACGACCCTTGACGTATGACCGGGCCATCCTCGCCATGAGAACGATGTCCTGGGATCCAATCTTGGAGACCGTGAGATTGGCTGCAGGCTTTCCGTCATATCGAATCCGGATTGGAGAATCGACAAATGTCTCAGACACCGCCGCGACATCTCCAACCGTAATCACTTCACCATTTGGCAAAGCCTTGATCACGATGTTCTTGATAGCAGCAGCCTGCTCTGGAACACCAAGAGTCCGGATGCCAACGGTGCTTCCCGCACTTCGCAATGAACCACCTGGCACATCAGCCAACCATCGCGAGACTGCGCGGCTGACCTCTGGAAGGCTGATGCCATGCCTGATCAACTGGCTGCTATCAGGCTCAACTGCCAACTCGTAATCTCTCACCCCGCCGAGTGAAACCTCACCCATTCGAGGAAGGCTGCGAAGATCATCCCTGACGTTCCTTGCTGCTCGTTTCAGAACCTCTTCATCCACATCTCCGTAGGCAAGCAGCATGATCACCGGCAGCTGATTTTCCATCTCTCTGACAGTGATGTCCTCTGCTTCTTCTGGCAGATCCTGCAGGCGGTCAATGGCTCGCTCCACCTCTTCGACAGCTGCCTCGATGTCATCAACCTCGTCATGGAAACTGACGGTTATGGTGCCTCCGCCTTCCGTGAGATTCGCGGTGATCTCGTCAACCTCTCGCATGCCGGCCAGGGCATCCTCAACCTTGATGGCCAGGTTGTCTTCTACTTCTTCGGGAGAAGCTCCTGGCAGGATGAGGCGGATGATGGCGCCATTGGGGTTCACCTCCGGGAAGAACTGACGACGCAGCGTGATTGCCGAAATGGTCCCTGCCACAAGGACAGCAACCATCATCAGATTGACGGGGACGATGTGCCGAACACTGAAACGCGGAAGATTCAAGGCAAGTTGCCCTCTGCACCTTCCCGTTTCACAGATGCAAGTGAATCCTGCACTGCAACAGGATCAACACGCATTCCATCCACCAGTGTGCGAGATGGGGAGAGGACGATCAACTCGCCCTCTGCAAGTGGTTCCTTCAGAACGACCCAGTCACGATCTGGAACATCGAATTGTTCGTATTCACCTGTAATCGGATATTGCACTGAAACCGGAATGCTGACGACCGCACCATCACGTACGACCAGGAGGCGGTCCTTTCGAACACTGCGGCGAGGAACGATCCAGGCAGACTCACCGCTGCCTGCGGTGACGGATCCCTGCACAAAAGCGCCGGGCGGAAGATGGTCAGCCCCAGACATCGGCTGGATCACTTCAGCGTAGGCTTTCATCGTACGACTTGAAGGATCATCTTCCGGTGACAGCCGTGCCACCTTGGCCTTCCAGATACGAACGCGTGACCCGGTTGTCATCAGTTCCACACCATCACCCACCGATACATCTCCACGCGCAGAAGCCGCCAAACCAAGTGGCACCTCGATGGAACGGGGATCAATGATCCTCGCAACCCTTGCGCCTGCGGTGAGACTCTCTCCCTGACTTACATCAATTCGCTCAATAAACCCATCGATCGGACTCGTGATCGAGCATCGATCCACACGTTCCTCAGCAATCCTGACTGATGCTTCCTCAATTTTCTCCTGAGCCAACAAGCCAAGTCGGCGAGTACCCAGTTGATCCTGGTCTTCACGTGCTCGAATCAAGTCTTTCTCGGCAGCAAGAACCTGCTTCTGGACCTGATCAACCTCGCGAGGCATCGCAGCTTCCTTTGCCGCCGCCTCTTTCACTCGCTCCAGTTCATTTTGCATCAAGCTCAGATCCTGCTGGGAGATCTCGATGGTCTGCAGTGCCGTTGCTTCTTCCACATCAATTGATTTCAACTGGGCCCTGATGTCAGCAAGTCGCTGGCGAGCCATAGTGAGTTCTTCCTGAAAATCAATGTCATCCAGTTCGACGATCAGGTCCCCCTTGGATACGAGATTGCCCGCTCGACTTGATGCGGGGAGATTCGTCACGGTCGATGAAACACGGGCAGGAACATCGGCATCCTCGATCGCCCGAGCCACGCCGTAACCCATGTACTGACGGGCCACCTTCACCGGTGCGGATTCGATGACCAGAACAGATCGACCCTTGACAGGGTCATTGCTGACTCCCGCCTTTGGTGCCGTCGCGACCAGCCAGGATGCGATGACGAAGGAAAGGACGATCACACCAATCCCCACGCAGGTCCGGGTCGTCCACATGATGGCTGTGCTGGTACGGGTCATGATGAAGGCAGGATCAGTCCTGAAAGTGGTGCGGAGGAGTGATATCGGCGAAGACCGATGAAGGGCCTTGAATCGGGTCTGGAAGCACCGAAGCATGAACTGGCAGAGTGCCAGGCCCATCAGGGTATGCCAACAAGGCGGCCAGATCGAGGCCAAGCCATTACAAGAACCGCCCGGAGTGGTATCGTTCGCCCTCCATGACCGACTCCACCCCAACTGCTCTGACCCTGGATGAAGCCCGCCACGTGGCAAAGCTGGCCCGCCTGAAACTCTCAGAAGCGGAACTGGAAGCCTGCCGACATGATCTGGTCGCCATCCTGGGACATGTAGCGACCCTTGGGGAACTCGACCTGAAAGGCGTGGAGCCCATGGCACACCCAGGAGATCGAACAAACCGGATCGACCCCGATGAGCCAGAAGCATCCATGACGACCCAGGAGGTCCTGGCAATCGCACCGGCAACTGAGGGCCCCTTCATCGCTGTTCCCAAGGTACTTGGTGGTGACGAGGGTTCGGCATGACCACACTTCCGGGCGTCATTGAAATAGCCGAATCGGTCAAGGGCGGAAAGGTGACCGCCAATCAGGCTCTGGCTGATTGCCTCCAAAGAATTGATTCCGGCGATGCTGACACCAATGCATTTCTGCGCGTCGAACCCGATGTCGCCAGACAGCAGGCCCAGGCAGTCGATGACGCTATCGCAGCCGGGAAAGATCCAGGTCCACTTGCTGGTGTCCCCATTGCCATCAAAGACAATATTGTCATGGCAGGCCGCCAGACCAGTTGCGGTTCGCGCATCCTGGAGGGATACACCAGCCCCTACGAAAGCACCGCCACAGAACGCCTGCTGGCCGCTGGAGCAGTGCTTGTTGGAACAGTGCGATGTGACGAATTCGCCATGGGCTCTTCTACGGAACACTGTGCCTTTGGCCACGTGGGTAATCCATGGGCGACGGATCGTGTCCCAGGCGGATCCTCTGGCGGCAGCGCCGCAGCAGTCGCCCAGGGACTCGTCCCTGCCGCACTTGGATCGGATACCGGAGGCTCTATTCGCCAACCAGCTGCTCTGTGCGGTGTCACCGGACTCAAACCCAGCTATGGCAGAGTCAGTCGCTGGGGACTGGTCGCATTCGGCTCCAGCCTGGACTGCATCGGCCCCATTACACGCAATGTTGCTGATACCGCTGCCATCATGAACGTGATTGCAGGACCTGACCGACGCGATTCAACCTCTGTAGACACGGATCCACCTGACTACCTTGCTGGCCTGGAAGAAGACAAGCCACTGGTCATTGGTATCCCACGCCAGCATCGCCATGAGGGGAACCACCCCGCTACTGAAGCCGCCATGGAGGAAGCTCGTGGCATCATGGAATCCCGCGGCGCCACCTTTGTCGATGTCGATCTGGAGATGACCGATCACGGCATTGCAACCTATTACGTCGTGGCTACAGCAGAAGCATCCAGCAACCTCGCGAGATTTGATGGCATCCGATACGGCCGTCGAGCAACCATCGAACCAGGCGAGTCTCTGGAAGATCTTTACGCGCGTTCACGCGGCGAGGGCTTTGGACCGGAAGTCCGTCGTCGCATCATGCTGGGAACATACGTACTCAGCGCTGGATACTACGACGCTTATTACAAGAAGGCCCTGCAGGCCAGACGTGTGATTCATGATGAATTCACGAAGGTTTTCGAGCAGTGCGATGTCCTCCTTGGACCTACAACTGCCGAGCCAGCCTTTGGAATCGGCGAAATAGCAGATCCACTCACGATGTATCTGTGCGACCGCTACACGGTCGGCGCCAACATCGCAGGAATTCCGGCAATCTCGATTCCAGGTGGATTCGCAGATGTCGAGGGCACCAAGCTTCCAGTGGGCCTGCAACTGCAGGCACCTTTCCTGGGAGAGTCCACGCTGCTGCGAATTGCGCACCAACTGCAGAAGGCAACTGGCCACCATCTCTGCTCACCTGGTCACTGAATTCACTTGACGCCCTGGGCTGCAACAGTCTCCAACAGGATCCGGCGATGGTCGCGATAGACCTGCACATCGTCTTCCCAGTCGTCATACCCACGAAAGACCTTGTCGATGAGTGCCTGGCATTCTTCGGGATCCGTCTTCTGCAGGAAACGCAAGGCTGCCAGATCCTCAAGCCCGATGCGTTGCGCCTCGAATCGAGTACTTGACCAAGGCCCTTCAGGCCCGGGGAAGACCACGTGAGTATCACCCGCTGGAAGTTTGTTTGTCGTACCAGGCATGGCTGGATGATCGACAACGGACTGCATGAACGGGTCTGCCTTGTAATGATTCAGGCCCCAGTGCAGGTATCCCTGAACATTGAAACGCATTGCCGCCCAGGCAAAGTAGACCGATCGCAATCGCTCCTGGTCCATCAAACGATTGAGCCAGGGACCCCCTGGTGTCAGACATGTATAGGTCCACACCTGATCCCCGGCTTGTTGGCGTTCCTCAAAGAACTCCCGGTTTTGCTGGTACTTGTGAATTTGGGGACACCAGATGTCCACTGCGCCGACAAGGGATCTTGTCATGGTGGCCTCCATGACAGGAACACCAGGAAGAAGCTCATGCATCTGCAATGCCATGAGCTTGTAATCCTCTGCATTGACATCTGTAGGCTCATCAGCAATATGTTGAACCCATCGATCCATCCAACCACGGGAGGACATGAATGCCCTCAACTGCTGGGCAAGGTCTGCAAGGATCGCCCTGCCTTCCTCCCCAGTTGCCGGAATACGGGGAATCGAAAGTTCAAGGATCTTGCTTGACCAGTCACCGCCTGGTCTTCTGGCAACAGGAGCGCCTTCAATTCGTTCAAGCCCTGCATCAAAAAAGATATTGATGTATCGATCAAGACGATCTTCATTCAGCGCCCAGGCGTCACCATCCTTCTGGAAGAAATCGGGCCATCTCATCCAGAAGGTGTCCTGTCCACCTCGTGCCATGAGCTCTGCATAGGCAGACAGTATTGGCCAGAATTCCTCGCTCCAGACTGTGACACCATGCCGCTCTGCCATGACTGAAGGGCTGAACCAGTTGGTATAACCGAAGTCGAGCGACTCACGTGACGGCGCCTGCCAGTCATGAGTCCGGATCATCCAAGCAAGTGGAGCCTGTCCACTGTCCGGCTCGACATGTACCTTCAATGTCCTTTGTCCAGGCTGGACCGATTCAACTTCCAGACGAAGGGCCAGAGGGCCATCTTCAACAGGCAGCGTTACAGCACCGTCGACAACCTCCAGAGGCTCAAGGGCTTCATAGACGCGAAAAGGCGCTCGTCGAACCACATGTGGATTGATATCGCCTTTGAACTGTTCTGTCCGGCTGTCAAGCCCGGTGTTCTCTTCAACTGGAACATCATGCAGTCGGAATACGGCAAGGCCTTCAACCGGCTTGCCATTCTGATCTGTTACTTGAACATGAACTTTTTCAGTAACCGCAGGTTCCAGAAGCAGATGAACACCCGCAGGCCAACCACTGGCCGTATCGCTTGTCCATTGTGTCATTTGGCTGGTTATTTCAGTATCCGGATACAGCGGCTCCAACTCATCGTGGAAATCCGCAGCGGCTAGAACTGAAATGAGAAAAGCCAGTAACACGATTCGAGTATACGTCGCCTTGCACCAGAGACGACAACGATCAGTTCGCGTCCACTTCGCCTGGTCGGCTTGAGATCCGATAGGCCGGAACCCTTCTTATGCGACCATACTGATCGATGGCTGCCAGGACTCTTTTACGAATCGCTTCTGCCTTGCGAAGGTTCCCGGGTGTCGATGGGTCAGGCCCCATGACGACTTCGACTTCAATACCCTTTGACCCTTCCAGTCGCATGACCGTGACTCTGGCTGGCCACATATGAGAATCGACCAGGTAGAAGACCTGCTCGGTTTCGGAGACATCGACCCGACGATTCACGGCCATTTCGAATTCCGGAACCCCAACAGCAAAGTCGACTGCGTCCTCCAATGTTTCCCAACGAACCCCATCAGCAGGCACGAGATCAAGGGTGATGTCCGGATTCTTCGGGCTCTCAAGGGCCATGGATCTGAGAACGCCCTTGGACTGTCTCGCCTGGGAGCCTGTAAAGACATAATCCACAGGTGGAGCCGTGGGTGGGCCGCTGCTGCAGCCAAATACCGCCAGGCCACTGGAGATCAGAAAAAACCGTGTTAAATGCCCCATGAAGGGCCTTCGGCTTGACTTGGAGCTAAGTCTGGGGATCATCATGTCTGTCACGACAGCCACACTACCACGAGCCAGCAGCCCACGGGGAAGATGACACCGGCACCGAGCCGATAGTGAGAAGATGCTTCCGGGCCAGATGAGCCCTGTGGAAAACCCCAGTCGATGGCAAAATCAACACGATCCAAGACTTCCTCCACCCGCTCTGAACAGCGGCGCCAGGAGCTGCGCCGAAACCTGCCCAAGCCAACCATGGCATTGCGACAAGCGCTGCTACGCCCGGAGTTCATTCGAACTGCCGTCATCATCTTCTGCTTCCTGGTGCTCGTGAGCCTTCTGGTCACCTGGTCAAGAGAGCAGTTGCTCGTACGTGTGGGCCACTACGTCTCGACTACGAAACTGAACCGGTTGAATTACGAAGTTGAAGACGTCGAGGCTACCAAGACCAAGCGACAGGAAGCCGCTGAAAACGCTCCGAGAATCTACGTCTCCAACGATGATCTGCTCAATCGACTCCAGGCGTCATTGGCTGGATTGCCAACCGCTGTCGCCGGGCAGACCGACCCGACCGCCCTGGCCGGTGAACTCCAGGACCAGTACCAGTTGGATGAGTTTTCACTGGCCTCGCTGCAGGACATGACCATTGACGGTGAGGCCACGGACCAATGGCTTGACTATGTACGCCAGCTCATGGAAAAGGAAATGCAGCGTATTCCTGTATTGGAAGAGCAGGAATACATGATCTACCAGACCACGGATGCCAGGCGTCGGCAGCTTCGCCTTCCTGATGGCAGATCACTTCCATTGGCAGGTGAATCAACTTCGACCAAGCAACTCAATGCTTCCGCCCCACCCGAGCGATTGACCCGTGCTGTTTCAAGAGCGGGCTTCCCTGAAACATTGGTGCCTACAGTCACTGCCAGAATCGTGCGTGAAGGCCAGCCCACCGTCATGCTTGACGTTGAAGAGACCGAACTCATCCGTGAGGAATTGGCTGCCGCAGTCAAGCCCGTGATCATCGAGCACAACAAGGGCGACATCATCTGGCGGCGAGGCGATCAACTGTTGCCTGAAAGTATTGATGCCGCACTGCAGGAGGCCTATTTCTTCTCGGAGTCCGGCCGTTTCACGCGGCGTTGGCTCCCAAGAATTGGAATCATTGCTCTGCTGTCAATTCTCTCGATCTTCATGGCCGCGTATGCAGTGACCTCACATGTTCGAATCGGACGCAATCCTATTCGCCTCATGGCCCTTTGCTTCCTGATCGCCTCCATGCTTGCTGTGACAGCCTGGATCTCGGCAGAAGCACCGGCATTCCTCTACGCAGCCGCAATCGCCCCTCTCCTGTTCACGGGCGTCGTTGTACGCCTGGCCTATGATCGTCGCTTGGCCGTATTCATCGGTGGAATCCAGGCCGCCATTGCCACCATGGCTCTGCAGGAAAGCATTGGATGGTTCGTTCTGATGATGGCCGGCATTGGTGCGATGATGGCACAGGTAACGGAAGTCAGAAATCGCAACACCCTGATCAGAGCTTCCCTCGTGACTGCAGCAGTCCTTGCGATCGGCTGCGTTGTCCTGAACATGATCGAACTGCCAATGCTCTTTGAAGCATGGGGTCAGGTAGCCATGCAGGCGCTTCAATCCGGTGTTGCAAGCCTCGCCGTCGGCTTCCTCGTGCTTGGCATCCTTCCGAGCATTGAGCAGGTATTCGGAATCACTACCGGCATGACTCTGGCGGAGCTTCGCGACCCGAGAAGGCCCCTGCTCCAGCAACTCCAGCAGCATGCTCCAGGCACCTACAACCACTCTCTCCAGGTCGCTCATATTGCAGAAGCTGCTGCCGATTCAATCGGCGCCGACAGTCTGCTTGTGTATGTCGGAGCGCTGTACCACGACATCGGAAAAATGAACAAACCGATGTACTTCGTTGAAAACCAGCAACCTGGCGACAACCTTCATGACAAACTTTCACCAGCCATGAGCCTGCTGGTCATCATCGGGCATGTTAAGGATGGCGTTGAACTGGCCAAGGAATACAACCTTCCTCGCGAGATCATCCATTTCATCGAGTCACATCACGGCTCCACGCTGGTCGAGTACTTCTACCACGCCGAACGGCAGAAAGCCGAAGACGAAGGGCGCGAAGCAGTTGATGAAATCGAGTTCCGCTACCCGGGCCCACGTCCAAGAACTCGTGAGGCCGCCATCCTCATGCTCAGCGATTGTGTGGAATCAGCCACACGAGCCATGAGTGATCCCAAGCCCGCCCAGATCGAGAACCTTGTCCGAGAACTGGCACGCAAGAGGCTCATGGATGGACAGTTCGATGAATGTGCACTGACATTCCGTGAACTGGAAGCCATCCAGACCGCGATCATCGCCCGCGTGACAGCCATCTACCACGGTCGAATCGCCTATCCGGAAGAAGAGGATCAGATCGAGACCCGGATGGATGAGGACGATCCCACTGTCGAAGCCGCAACAGCAGGCTGAAACAAACCTGAATCAACATGTGTTCATTGAAAACGCGGCCCGGGACAAGTCCCGGGCCGCGTGGCATGCAGGCTATTCAATTCGACTTCAGCATTCTTCGCCGAAGATCGAGATCAACTCGAGGATGTCATTCACATCGGTCGTGTCATCACCATTGACATCACCATCAGAAGTGCCAAAGGCACCGATGACGTGGAGCAAGTCATTCACATCGATGATGCCGCTGCCGTCGAAGTCGCCAGGGCAACCCGGAGCATCTTCGCAGATAGGCTTCTCTATCAGAATGCCGTCAACAGCAGCCTCGATGACTGAACCAGCGTTGTTATCCGCAACAATGAACCGAAGCCTGATCGCACCATTGGGAATGGAACCCAAGACGAAGCTTGGGCGATACCAGCCACCACTCGCTTCATTGGTCGGACCAACAGTCTCCAGGTTTTCCCATGAAACGCCACCGTCATAGGAGATCTCGACCTCCATGATGTCATTCAACGGATCGGCTCCGCCGCAAGGCGTACCATTGTTGTACCACCGCCAGTAGGCGACGACACTGCCATCTGAGCAGGTGATTTCAGGGGAGGTCAGGATGGTAGCGGCGCCGTCGACATCCTCATTGAAGGCATTGCCGGTGACATAGCAGGAACCAGAACCATCTCCATCGGTGGGATTATCACAGCGAGCGCCATTATCGCCCGCTGGTACACCACGTTCCCAATTGCCTTCAGTTGCACCATTGGTCACAGTCCAACCCAGATCAGACTCGAAGTTATCTTCAAGAGCAACTTCAACACTCGTCAGGACTGGAGCCATATAGCTGCTTTCAGGCGCGTTGCCTGGAAGCGTGACTTCTTCGCCGTCCGACATCACACTGATGTACCAGTCAACCACTCCGCACTCAAGCGCGGGGAAGGTTCCGACATAATTGTCGCCACCGGTGTTCATCAGTTCTGATGACATCCAGGAACCATCGTTGTTGCTGTACATCAGCATCGCCGTTCCTTCATCCGGCTCGGAATCACCAGCCATAATGATGACGTCGATGACCGATCCACCCGCAGGGTGGACGATGACAGGAGGCCAAGGCACATCGATTATGACCGAGGTATCGCATGGCGGACCCGCACCGGGGCCATCGATGATGATGTTGCCTGATCCAATACCACCGGAGTCATAGCCACCAACACGGATGAGGTATCTGGCACCCTGGACAGCGTTGAACGTCAAAGAAGATGTGTAGCCTCCACATCCCGCACCATCACCATTACAGGACACTTGCGTCTTGTTCTCGCATGTACCTTCGTAGACGACAATGTCACTATCGAATGAAACGGTATCGCACGTGCTGACGGTCATTGAACCGCTTTCACATGCTTCATAGCTGAACCAGACATCTGAAACCATCTGGCCAAGGTAGGTGCCAGCACACTGGGTATCGTCGTAAGGATCTCCATCAGAGAATGCCCCGGTATTCGAGAACGCTGTTGAACCATCCGTTAATGGATAAGCGTCAGAGCAGAAATCGTTACCGAGTGGCTCTGGAATCTCGTCCATGCTGTGGAGTTCCATGGCTGCAAGAATCTCATTGGAGTGAGGCGTTCCATTATCAAGATCGCCGTCATCATCATCCAGAGTCAAGATATCAAGTGTGATTGTCGGATCAATCGAACCACCCGTGTGAAGGGTGATGGACTCGATGAATAGACTTCCAACGATGTCGTTCCCGTTGGGATACGCCTCTTCCATCAGCAGCAGCATGTCCCAGGCACAGGCTGAAATCAGCTGGCCACAGAAGTGGATCGCACCAGAGCAGGGATACTGAAAATCATTGTCCGCGTTACGGATACCGTCTACACAATCACCCTGGTAGAAACCCCGAGCAAGCTTTGGATCACCTGAGATCAGCAGACTCACCACATCACTCATGCCTTCGCCGTAAGACTCCTGACCAGAACCACCACTGGCAATCAGGTGATGGCCGTACTCGTGATACACGACTGTTGAGAACGCGGTGTTGTTACAACCACCACTTGCCGGGTAGAAGTTGATTGATGAGTAGTCATAGAACGCATTACAGGAACCACTGACCATCACATTGACGGGGAAGCCAGTCTGAGTGCCAACGACGGGGTACCCGGGAACCAGCTCGATCGCGTAGTCCCGAACAACATTTGACTCCACGTAGGCATTGACCTGGGCTCGTACAGCCTCATTGTTATTGCTCTCATTCAGAGTGAGGGCACCAAAGCCGCCATTTGGAATGGTCGTTGAACCAGATGTCTCACCACCAGCGGAGTTGTTTACTGCGAAATACTGGCCAGAGACGCCAGCGGACACCGTGACACTGCCCGAACTCGGCAAGGAGAAGTTGCCAAGAACATCGGCGTAGACACTGGAACCTCCACCCGAAACCTGCACATAAGGCATCGCAGTAGCAAGTTCCTCATCGCATTCGTCTGCACCTGAGCCCTGCGTGCAAAGGCAATTCGCTGTGCCTGAGACATCATGGACAATCCGATTCTCCTCATGCAGAACCGCGCCGGTCTCGAGATCGACGACCAGGAGGAACTTTGAAAAGGAATCAGTTTGCTTTGAACCAATCTCTGCATCAAAGACCATGGCTGCCCTGGGTGCGAAACGCATGTCATCAATACCGGCGAAGCAGACGACCTCTGGGGCCGAGATCCTGGCACCTATACCGACCTGCCGGTTGGCAGCAGCTTGTGCAAGACTCATGTTGGGACGCCGGTCTGCAGGTGCCTTGAAATCACCAATTTCACGAACATCGCTCGTGACGTAGACGGCAGGATATTCAGGAGCGTTACGAACCAGAACATTCAGTCGCGATCGCCAGACGGGAAGACCGTCTGCAGTCTGAGTCCAGTAGACACTGGTGAACTTGTATCGCTCAGTCTCGGGCTGCCATCCAAGGGAAATGACATGTGACTTGTCCGGAAACGGACCTTCCTTGATGAATTGCTCAGCATCAACGCCAAGCATGGTGGCGACTGACTGAAGTGCACTATTGGCTGATTCGAGGGCAGTAGCGCCCGTTGCAATCCGCTTGGCAGCAATCTTATGTGGACGATCAAATCGATCCATGATGCGTGCGTTGGGATTGTCCTGGCGGAACTGCCTGGCCGCCTGATCCTTTTCAAAGAAGGTCGGGGCAGCTGCGGTAGCAATACCTGTACAAGCTCCTGCACTGACGGCAAGCGCCAGCGCAATTCGACTAGTAATCTGCATGACTTGGTCTTTCACTCTCTCTGTTGCAGGCCGGCGGGGAAACCAACCCTGTGTCCTCGTTTCCCGCTCCCGTTCACCAAACCAGTGAAACAGGAAACGTGATTGCTCTCCATTCGTGCTCAGTGCTGATTCACTGGCACAATCGTTCTCCAAATGATTCGTTGAATCAACACATCCGGTCTCAGGTTTCCAGGCCTATGCCTGAAATGTGACACCGAACCGATCCCATGCGAATCGAGTCAAACAATACGCTTTTCTACCTTGATGGCGGCAGTTCCAGGACTGGTTGCAAGCTTGAAATCGGGGGTTATGACCCTAAAACCACCATTTTGATCCACATGGCGTCTTTCAAATCAACTTCAACGCCTTGAGAGTCAATTCCTGGGCCACCCCCAGGGGCAGTTCGGTCATGGATTGGCCGGAGGGAATCCAGCGATCACCTCTGGGGACCCGTTGCCCCTTGGCTAATTTCGCCCGGTAGACGTGAAATCTTATTCGACGATGAGTCAGAACCCGTTCGAAACTCGACACATGGGTCAAGCCCTGGACCGGCATTCCCAGGCGTCGTTTGATCTCAGTATCTCCAAGGCGACGGGCCGCTTCAACGGTAGGCATTTGCCACAGTCCAGCCCAACGGCCCTTGCTCGGTCGCCGCTGCATCACGAATTTTCCCTGTCGAACAATACCAATTGCATGATGATGCTCGATGGTCTTCTCAACCCTCTTGCGAGCCGGAGGAATCACGTCGACGAGATCCTGTTTTCTCGCTTTGCACCAACGACGCACTGGACAATCTGAACAGGCCGGTGAATGCCTGGTGCAGACCTGGCTTCCAAGCTCCATCAAGCCTTCATTGAATACACCAGGGCTATCCGATGCTTCCACCAGCTCACGTGCTCGCTTCCATGTGCGAACCGAAGCTTCCTTGTCATCAAGTGGAGCATTATCAGCGTCAAGTCTCGCAAGCACACGATGGACATTGCCATCCACTATTGGCTCGGCTTGGCCACAGGCAATTGAAGCAACCGCACCAGCCGTGTACCGACCAACACCAGGCAAATCAAGCAATGCACCCGCCCTGACTGGCACCCGTCCGCCATGATCCTTGTGGATCTTCACAGCCGCTGCCTGAAGATTTCGCGCACGACGGTAATAACCAAGGCCAGACCAGGCTGCATTCACGGCATCCTCTGATGCTTCTGCGAGCGCCCTTGGCGTCGGAAATTTGTTCATGAAAGCTTCAAATCGCTCTTCGACACGTGCAACCTGGGTCTGCTGAAGCATGATTTCGGACACGAAAGAACGCCATCGAGTCCGCCGTTTGCGCCACGGCAGATCACGGGCATGGTCCACAAACCAGGCCTCAATCGAAGCTGCGATCGACTTTGCTTGCTTGGACATCACGCGCGATCCTAACGCGCGGAGCAGTGATTCACGAGCTACAAGGACCCCACACCTGGAGCATGATCAGGACGTCATTGACCTCGACCTCACCGTTACCATCCAGATCTGCCTCGCCCTGACCACCCCACTGTGAAAGCAGAGCAAGAATATCGTCCACGGCAACCTGGCCATCTCCATCCAGGTCTCCGGGGCATGGCACCTCGACTTCTTCGAGAAACAATCCTGAAACACGTGTGGCTCGATAACCCGGCCTCAGGCCTGGACAAGCCTCGTTGGCAAGAATCGACAACTGCCATGCAATTTGCCCATCCTCGGATACCTCGTAGATGCCACTGAGCTGCGTAGCGGTTACCAGAGTGTTGCCATTCTCAAGACGATTGGCGTCACCTGTTGATGGGCAGTATGTAGGCACTTCCCAACTCCAGACGATTTCAGCGTTGGTTGGGGGCGATCCTGTAAAAGCCATTTCCAAGGCATAGGTTGTGCCATTCTGGCCAACAACCGGCTCACCGCCTCTCCGGTTGCCATTATCAAAGAGAATCATGTTGCCATTGGGGAGCAACTGAGGCGAATGCTGATAGGAAAAAAGATCATCTCCAAAGTCCACATCACCTGATTGCATGTCCATGCCCATGTTGTAGATGATCTGACGAGTGTCATAATCGATTCGCGTAATTCGACTCAGATGCCTGACAGAAAGGTAGATGCTGTTGTCGGCCTCGACGTAATGAGCATCATTGATATGCGTCCAATCATTCCAGTAATTGGTTTGATAGACATCATAATCTTGAGTCGTAAAGTTCTCGAAGGTGGACCACTCCCAGACAATCTCATTCGTCGTCGGGTCCATCTCAACGATACGATCACCTTGCCAGTTGCGGACAACACCGTCCTGATCAATATCACGGTATTCACGCACTACGAGCAGCACATTGCCAGAAGGCATCATTGAGGCGGAGTGATGCACTTTGAGGTCATCGCTGTCTGGACTCGCCCAGACGACATCCCCTTCCAGATCCAGGATCCATGCGCGACCCCCACCAACATACATGAAGTTTCCGCCATCGATGACCCGGCAATCCGAAACGCGAGTTGGAGTATCCAGTAGAAGAACCAGTTCCCCTTCTAGATCAAAACCAACAATGGATTCGCAATGATTGAAGATTGTCAATCCCGGCTGCAGCGACTGGCCATCGCTGAATGTCTCGACCTGCAGGAGGAAGCCAAAGGGGATTGAACGAATACCAAAGCCTGAAGTAAAAGCCCACTCTTCTGGAATCCCATCAACAATTGCCCTGACTCGCCAGAGATATGGATTTCCGAATTCCAGCCCTTCCTTGACAACGAGTTGCTCAGCCGTTGTCTCTTCATTCAAGAACGCATCCAGAAAGGGATCCGCAGTTCCATCATCTCGTGTCAGCTGAACCTGATAAACAGCGGCTTCGATCTCGCCATTCCAGGCGAGCCGAACCTCAGTCCCACTGAGCAGAGCGTCATTGGCAGGTTGCACGTCAGCCATGGCAGCCGTCATCGCATCAGGTGACAACAACACCACTACTGCCACTATCAACGTGGCGATATCTCCCCGCCATCGGTCCAGCCTGCTCTTCATATCTGGTTCTTCTCTCTACACATGGCCAGTTCATTACCCATGCCTGCACCAGAAAGTGGCGGGCACAATCACTCTTCACCAAGTCATAATACGGCTCAATCAGCCGCGCCCAAATTTAAAGTGACGATCAGAAGGTGATTAGACCGCTTCCAAGGCTGAATCCGTCGAACAAGTTGAAAAAACCGCCTCTTGAAAGCCGATCATTGACTGAATATTGAAGTGCCTGGTTCAGGATGCATGAGCCGATAAAGAGGATGATGGGCTCCGTTCGAACCGATCCGATTTCTTCCTGACTGGACAGTGATCGATAGCCTTAATCAGCCTTCCAGCAGGACCACGAAAACGTGCCAACAACACCTGCCAACCCCCCGATCATCCGCGGCTGGATCCTCTGGTTCATCGCCACGGCGTTCGTCATCTACCAGTTGGCCTTGCAGACAAGCTATGCCGCTCTTGATGACAAGATCATTGAAACCGTGGGCATGTCCACCGCAGCATCAGGACTGCTGGCTGCCTCATTTCTGTTTACCTATGCCCTGATCCAGTTGCCTGCAGGCCTGATCCTGGATCGTGGAAAAGTTCAGTGGATCCTGTTTCTTGCAGCCTTGTTATGTGCCGCCGCGACGCTTTGCTTCAGCTTCTCGACCAACTACTGGGAACTGCTTGCCTCACGAGCATTCATGGGCGCTACTGCAGGCTTTGCCTTTCCAGGCGCCGGACTGATTGCGAGACGGTGGATACGCCCAAGCCAATTCGCAATTGCGATGGGCCTTATCGACATGCTGTTTTCAGGCGGCGCAGTCCTGGGCAATGCCGGACTGGCCCAGCTCGTGGACATCATGAGTTGGCAGGGCATCGTTCAGTGGATGGCCGCTGCTGGCGGAGTGATTGCCCTGTTGATCGTGTTGTTCATCCGATCGGCGCCACATGAAAATGTGGAACCTTCAATGATCGGAAAGATCAGCCTGAAAAAATCATTCCTTGATCTGATTGGAACTCGCCAAGTCTGGTTGGGCATGATTTTCTACGCGGGGATATGCGCGAACGTCTTCGGGTTCTATGGATTCTGGGATGTCCCATTGCAGCAGGCCTTCGGCTTCACCAAGAACGACTCGCTGATGCTCAACAGCTGGCTTTTCATCGGCATGGGGCTTGGTGCCGTGATCAGCGGCTTTATCGCGGACTGGTGGGGTCGACGCAAACCTCTTCTGGTGCTTGGCAGCATTGGAGGGACCATCGCAGTGGCCTTTGTCCTGTTTACTCCTGCAACAACATACTTTGCCGCCATGACACAGCTCTTCATCAATGGCCTGTTGCTGGGCGTCTCCGTACTTGTCTTCCCTGCAGTCTGCGAATCTCTTCCTCGGGGCTATTCAGGTGCCGCCATCGGCATCGTCAATGCCGCAGGAATCATGTCAGGCGCGATCTTCCAGTTCGTACCCGGGCTCTTCATTTCCGAAGATCACACGGCAACACTGGAGAGCTATCAGAAGACACTGGTGATCTTCCTTCTTGTGATGTTCCTGGCGACACTTGCAGCTCTGAAGATGCACGAGACCAGACCGGGCTGGGACAATGCCGTAACCCCGGACAATGAGAACCTCGATCCCGAACCACAGGATTGATCTGTCTCAAGTCATTTGTTTCTACCTTTTTTCAAATGATCGCGCCTATGCAGGTCCTTTGAGACCTTTCCTTGGCATGCATACCTCCACCGCACCCGCCTTCTCCAAAGCCCTGAAACCAGTGAAAATGAAACCGGCATCTGGCTGGATCAGCGTCTCGTGGAGATTTTTCCTTGTGATTGCGCTCTGCAGCCTGCTGGCAGGAACTATCGCCTCCCTCACCCTCATATGGGCTGGATGGCAATCGGGCGTAGCACTTCAGGCCATGGGTACGACGACAACATTTCTCTTCGGAGCATCCATGGGTCTTCTTGTTACCTACATGTGCACCTCGACTTGTAACCGGCGAACTACTCAGCTGGCCTACGTATTCGCCTTGTCACTGATCCTGCTCTCCACATTTGTCTGCATCCAGGCAATCTGGTTCAAGGTGGGTATCTATGTCCCGATCCGTGCACTTGGAACATCGTTTGTGCTCTTCCCAGCAACTCTGGGCTTGCTCAAACTGACAACGATGTTCCAAGGCCACTCCCCTTCTGAGGCCTGATTGTCAAAGACAATAGAAGTTCCAAGCACTATTAGATCGAAGCGAAATCTCCGCAAGTCAATTCAAACTGTGATGCATGCGACTCTCGTTAAATTCTATGAATGAGATTTATTAACAACATCACAAGTGTTCGCTCCGCCATACTGGTTGTACGAAACGGTGGTTCCAATTCACGTAGGAAACACCTGCCGAATTCGGGTGGGAGGGGGGAGACAACCCTACCCAAGGCGGACACATGACGTACAACTCCAAAGACCTGATCCTCGGCGCAGTAGCGACGCTGCTGCTCTGCTGTTCCCCGTCCAATGCAGACATCCATTATCTGCAACCCGACGGCGGGCCTGCCACGCAAATTCAGGATGCCATTGATCTCGCCCAGGACGGCGACACGATTGAACTCTCAAGCGGTTACTGGCTCTACGGACTGGACTACCTGCCCTTCGACCTCGATGGAAAACGACTCAAGATCAGGGGAGAAACCGATGGCTGGACAGTTCTGGGAACTGATGGCAAGGAACGCTTCGATTACATCATCACGATCCGTGATGCGCCCTCCAAGGGCACGTCGATTCAAAACCTCTGGTTCACAGGCAATGGTCCGGATACCGGTGGCGTGATCTCGATCAATCAGTCCAATGTCCTCGTCGACCAGTGTGTGTTCATGGGACTCCAAAGCCTTCAAGAGGATGGAATCACGGCTATTGACAGCACGCTCTCGGTTACGCGCACCTTCGCCATTTCCAACAGTCTCCACTGGGGCGAGATCATCAACTGTACCAACTGCATGTTGAATGTTGATCGTTGCAACTTCATTGACTACAACCAGATCACCGACCCATCCCGTCGTGGCGCTGGGATCTCCGCCTCTGGCGGCAAGGCGATCATTTCGAACACGATATTCGATCGTGCCGATGGGCCAGTTGAAGCCAGTCTGCCGATTATCATGACCTCTGGGCGTGTAGAGAATTGTGATTTCATCGAGACTGGCGGGGGTATCAATATCAGCTCGACCCCAAAGGGTGATTCCGTGGTGATCAACAACTGCCGCTTTGAACGGCCCAAGACCTCATCCAGCCGCAGCCGCAGTGTGCTCTCTTATAGCCCGGTGATCATCACCAATTCAACCTTTACAGGTCCGGAGAACGGCGAATATGGCGGCGGAATTGAACTCAAGAGTGGAGGCATCGTCGCGGCTTGCACCATTTCCGACTGCAACCATTTTCAATATGGCGGCGGCGCCACGACTACAGGATTCTCGGTCTTCTGGGGCTGCGATTTCATCAATAACAAGATCGAAAGCGAAGGCGGTGGCCTCAACCTGCGTTCCGGGGCTGGTGGCAGCATCATCCTTGACTGTCGCTTCGAAGGAAACACCGCCCTCAATGGTGGAGGTGTTTCAACAAGACAGATCACTGGCGATGACCCCGTGCGATTCTATGATTGCGTATTCAAACGCAACGAAGCCGAAGATTACGGAGGTGGTATCGCAGCGATGAAGTTTGGTGGACCGCTGGCGCTCAAGGACTGCTGCTTTGAATACAACGACAGCGGTGCGAGCAGCACTCGCACGGCCTATTCCTCTGATTATGGCGGGTACGATCGGCCCACCGTCTCCTTCCAGGACTGCACCTACGTCAAGTCCCAGCCTCCCCCGCCCTATACAGTTGATCTGGGTGGCAACCTCAGGGACATCTTCTATCCGGGCGATGACACTGGGATCATGCTCTACACCGCGACTGGTAACTTCGAAGCACCCGGGCTCGACACGCCCACCGACAAGCACTCTGTCTACGCCTATGACCAGTCGACAGGTCAGTCATATCCATACTTCAGAGGTTGGTACATGCTCCAGAACGACACGATTGATGCCGTTGCCAGGCTTGACCGCGATGAGTTCATCATCAGCCTGAAGGGATCCGGAACGACTACCCCTACTGATATCAACGAATCAGCCCAGGCCTACAACGGTGAGGATCTGCTGGCCTTCACCGGCACTGCGTTTGGATTCAACACCACTGGGGATTGGCGACTGTACTTTGACGGCAGCGATGTGGGCATCCCAAGTGGAAGCGCTGGCGACATTGATGCACTGGCAATCGAAGAAGATGGTGCCCTGCTACTGTCCTTCGCGGGCCGATTCACCCACCCGGACCTGGGACAAATCGAAGATGAATCAGTCGTGCGATTCATCCCCACTCAATTGGGCGAGGACACCAGCGGCACCTGGGAGTACCTGTTCGACTCCGCCTATTCCGGACTTGATGGAGCAAGTGAAGATATTGATGCCTTGACGATTCAGCAGCAGTGGCCTGACTTCACCGACTTCTTCCTGTCCACAACAGGCAACAGCACAATTTCGGATATCACGGCAACCAATGAGGACATCATCGAAATGATGTGGTTCCCCTACCTACCTGCTGTTCCAGTTGGCTGGGCACACCTCTGGGCTGACGGCCTCACTGACCTGGGATTCTCCAGTTCACAGGCCGATCTCACCGGCCTTCACTGGGCCCCTGTCTGGTAAGCCCTGACCTGCACGAAAGACACCTCCAGTGTGTCGAATTCCGATAGGCACTTGGCGGAGCGATTCGGAGGCGCCCGCATCGCACTGCCGGTGCGATGCGGCAAGGCTTCAAAACGAGCCGAAGGCCCGGTCGTTACCGACCGGGCCTCCAATCACACTCTCTCCTCCAGAGTCCCTTACAACCACTTGATAACCGAAGTGCTTGAAAGCACGCCCAGATATTCGGAAGTTCCTGAAATTCAATGCGAACCGGCTCACAAGTTCACATCGCCACATGCCAAATGGCATGGTCATATCAACAACCAGATAAGAAATGTTGCCTACTGGCAGTCAGCCGGTCGAAGTGATTGCAGGCTTTCTGGCCAACCCGCACATGGCCCCCACATTTGGAGAATCCACAAGAGGTCCATGACGTCAACTGGTTGCATCTGTTCTGTTGATGAACACGCAGGGTCACCATAGTCAGCCGCCAGGTCCATACAGGGATTTCGGGAACCCCAGGCATCGAGCACCATCATGAGATCTCCGGTGTCAACGGCACCGCTCATATCAAGATCACCCCAGCACGAATCGCACCAGGACACCTGTCCCAGATCAGGATCGGGCTCGCCGAGGTATTGAGCGCCGGAGCGACGGCCAAACCACCACAGCGGTGCGTCGGCCTTGAGAATGAACTCTGACAAGCACACACCTACCGCCACAATGTTTGCCAAGGCAATTTTCATCAAGAGACGCTTGTGCGTTTCCCCTCGCCAGTCCTGTCATCATGAACCACAAGGGAAGCTGATGCCAGAGTTTATTGAATGGAATTCACCAGCAGCCACCCTACTACCACCGCACGGGCCGTCCAGCCGAGGGTCCGGACCCAGTTGGTCGCGACGAGTCTGCTGATCGCCTTGTCATCCCGCCCCTTTTCAAGCTTCCAATGACAGGGAACCTGCAGGATCAGTGTTGAGATCCACAGCAGGAAAACCAGACCCATACCGATCCAGGCAAGGTTGGTACCGCATTCATTGAGGGGAAGGAACAGCAACCATGCGGCCGTTCCTGCCTCGACAAGCATGAGCGGCCCGACCACAAAGGTGATCCTGTACATATGAGCCGACTGGTACTTCACGAAGTTGTCGGCTGGCACGTGGACCAGTAATGGATAGGTCCCAATCTGAACCAACCAGATCACGCCCAGCATGCCGAAGGTAGAAACGGCCTGTGCAATGAGAACGATCTCAAGTTGTAATTGTGTATTCATGCGTCTGTAGAGATCTAGGGAAAGATTTGCGACATCATTTTATCGCGATAGGTGAAGATCTTCATGACATCGCGCTTGACAGCTAACCAGTGAATGAATGCCCCACCAAGTACCTTGTAGCGAACACGATCCTGGACAAGTGTTGTTGGACCTTCATCTACAAACACATGTTCATGAATCCACTGTCGATAGGGCCCCTTGAGCTGGACATCGGCAAATCGATCTGGTGGTTCCCAGGCAGTGATTTCTGTACGCCATTTGATCGGTATGCCACGGATCTTGATTCGATAGTCAATCAAGGCGCCTGCTTTCATCTCGATCTCGCCCTCAGTCAGAATCTGAAACTGCACGTTCTTCGGGGTCAACTTTTGAAGATTTCTGGCATTGGCAAAGAAAGGAAAGATTTCACTTCGTGGACGGGGCATTCTCGATCGACAGATGAGGACGTATTCTCCGCCCGACTTTGAGATTGTTGGAGGCAACTCTGGTACACCTGGGGCGAGTTCAGGAATTGGTTGAGACATGGTCCAGCAGGATAGGCCACTACAGGCGCGTTATGCTGCCATCTTCAATTGGAATATCACATGGAGACTGGCATGCCTCAACGATTCCGTCCATTTCTTGTACTGCTGATCCTGGTCGTGATCGGCGCCATCCTTTCAAATGGAGGCTGCATGGCCAAGTACCCGAACCAGAATCCAATCGGCGAGACCTTCCCCACGGCTCGTGGTGAGAATCTCAAGAAGGAACCAATCGAACTTCCCAAGGCCTACCTTGGCAAGCCAGCCCTCTACATGGTTGGTTATGTGCAGGAGACCCAGTTTGATCTGGACCGCTGGGCCATCGGGCTCACGCAGGTCGAGTTTCCGGCCCAGGTCGTGGAGGTCCCCACCATTCCCGGGATGTTCCCTTCCATGTTCAAGGGGGTGATCGACAATGGCATGCGCAACGGCATCCCTGCTGAGGATTGGGCCGCCGTTGTCACTCTCTACGCCAAGCAAGCGACGCCGGTCGCCAAGTTCACAGGCAATGAGAACCCTCGAAATGGGCGACTTCTATTATTGGACGCAGACGGCGTGGTCCGCTGGTTCTGGGACCAGGGCTTCTCGGCCAAGCGGCTCTTGGAGCTCAAGAAACTGGCTGAAGACCTCGACAAGTGATCTTTTGGCACGCTGGGGCTTGCCTGACCTGTCAGAGCGGCCATAATGCTCCGTCCGACCTGTCTTGCCAGCCTCCCCATGGGTTGTGCTAAACTGTCGGACTTCCCAGTGAGCCAACGGGCGACCTGGCGACAAGTGAATACCTCGCGGGTGTAGCTCAGTGGTAGAGCGTCACGTTGCCAACGTGAATGTCGGGCGTTCGAATCGCCTCACCCGCTTTGAAGCACGGTCTTGCATCGTGTCGCACAACCCCGTCTCTTGACGG
>JAQWTL010000035.1 GCA_029242715.1 Phycisphaerales bacterium | reverse complement strand
CCGCCGACGCCGTCGCTGGCCGTGTTTTCAGTGACGAGGCAGTCGACCAATGACGGCTGGGCGCCATCATTGTATCCATTGCTTTTGCTGAACATCCCGCCTCCGTCTTGGGCGTCATTGCCGATGATCGTGCAACCAATGAATTTGACGTCTGCTCTAGCCCACGGGGCGCCCTCCGCCTGGTGGTATACATACACGCCGCCGCCGTTGCCGGTGCAGCTGTTCTGCGTGATCGTGCAGTTGCGGAAGACGGGGCTGCATGTCGTGATCGAGACGCCGCCGCCATTGCCACTGACAGACCCGCCGGTGATGACCATGGTGTCAAAGACGACCAGTCCAGGTATGCCTGGAGGGGGATGTGTAACATCGACCATTTCAAAGACGCGTCCTTGCTGCTGGGCGTCAATCGTGACGGCAGGTGTACCATCGGCGTTGGCTTCGCCGCGAAGAGTGATATTGGCCGCGCCGACCACCAGATCGGCTTCGTAATACGTACCCGCGGCGATGTTGATGATGTCGCCTGCGACAGCCGCGTCGATTGCTTCGGCGATGGTGAGGTAGTCCCCGGGGACCTGGAGCGTCGCGCCATCAGCGTTGATGGAGATGACGCCGGTCATGCCCATGCCGCAATGAGGTGAGCAGAAGTACGGAATGTCAATGGACGCGTACTCGGGAACTTCCCATTCGAAACTGGGACTATCGCTGCTCACCGTGGCGTCGAAGAAGAGGCCATCGGCCCTGCAATCCGTGCCGGAGGTCACGGTGTGCACCCAGCCTGCGTTGAACTGCCAGATCACGGTGTCGCCCGGGGCGACCTCGAGTACGGCTGGTGAGAAGTTGTTGCTGTTGACCTGGACCGTATGTGTCTCAGCAGTTACAACTGAGACCATTGCCAGCACAATTGGCGCAATCAAAGTGCCTGATATTCGCATTTTCAACTAGTCCCCTCTCCCCACAATTATCTGCGCCAGAACACCATCAGCAGATCTCACAATTATGCATCTTAGGGGCGTGAATTCAAGAGCAAATCCACTCTGATCCCTGTTTCAGAAAAACAGATACCTGTGCTTCCCTCTACGAGATGAAAACATGGTTCTGGCGATCACATAATTCATGATCACTCATGATTTGCATACTGGCCCAGGCCGCTCAAAGCGGCAGTCAATATGAAGACTGCGATTCAGGCGCAAAGGCATCGCCTCCAATTGAGATGAAGATGCCGCCCCAGAGAATCGTTCCAATCAGCCAGATGATGAATCCATTTTTACATTGATCGAAGTTCAAGATGACAAATATCAGCAAGACAAATGGGATGAAGAGGGAGCAAATGCCCCACAGGATACTTTCCCTGAAAGCTTCAATAAGCATCATGATGCCACCTACGATTGCCATGATCAACCCGATATACATGACGATTTCCATTGTGCTTTGTGCCTTTCTGACTGCAATCAACTATGAACGTGAATGAATGCCTTTACCATCAATATGATAGTTGGCGGATCTCATGTTGAGTCAGATGGTATGTAACACAATCGTGACATCATAAATCCCAGACACCAATCACTGTCAGAAGATCGGTGATGTCAACCTCTCCATCTTGATTGTGGTCGCCTGAGCAGATGCTGCAGGAACCCCATTCGTTCAGGATGACCAGCAGGTCTTCGATGCCTACGCTGCCGTCACAGTTGCTGTCGCCAGAGGACTCTCCGAATAGACGCACCTTGGCGATTGATGTTGGTCCATTCAAGACACCATCTGATGGGATGACTTGACACTCGACAACAGCACCATTGCAGCCTTCCAATCGTGGCAGGTGGTCGGCCCGGCCTGCGGAGATCGTGTCACGGATAATTCGGCCGCCCACGGACCAGGTGTAGCGATAACGAACAAGGTCCCAGTCGGGATCATTCACATCAAGCGAGTAGACACGGCAGGTAAGGGAATCATCAGCCGTGGCATCGGATGGACTGATCGATGCCACAACCTGCTCTGGTGGCCGATTGGGAAGAATCGTCCCTGACTCGAGTACTTCCAATGGGAAGTTGATGTACGGATTATCGTTGACAATCATATTCACCGTCCATGTGCCTGGGATCGTGTGCAATCCAGGAATATCCCATACGAACCAGGTGATGAATTGCCGGTAGGAGGTCGTTGAGAAATTCAGCCACTCCGTGCCGGTGTCAAAGTTCAGATTCCCGGACGGGTCATAGAACTGCAGGCGATACGTGCTGAGGATTCCGATGTCCGTGGCATACGTCCACAACCACAGTCGGTCGTGATCGAGCGTGATGGATCCTTCCAAAGGCGGTCGCCACGAATAGATCTCATCCGCAAAGAAGGTATTCAGATTGCTCGTCGTGATGCCGAAGTCCCGGCACTTGGCCCCGACTGGAATATCGACCTGGTTCTCCCAGCCGCTCTGGCCAGGGTTGCAGGATCCTGCATAGGGCTCAACGGCGATCCACTCGTCGACATTCCCGCTAGGCTCCCATGTTGAGAATCGAAGACCAGGCCAGTCTCCGCCTCCGCTTGAAGCAACCTGTGCGATCTGCTGGCCAGCGCGGACTTCATCACCGACCTCGACGGTGGCACTTCCCTGCCTCAGGCTTTCATACCAGCAGTATCGATCGCCACCATGATGGATGCCAATGTAGTTGGTCAGTCCATCACCCGGCACTTCGTTCTGATCCGGCTCGCTGTCATGCACTTGGGTTACCGTGCCATCGAGAACCGCGATCACCGGCACGCCGATGAGCTGATGATCAAAACTCTTGATCCACGCACTGTTCGTGAAACTTCCGTCATACGTGTACCGCCCACCGCAATTCCAGTCCTGGCGTGTGCCGTCGGCGGAATCAAGATCGACATAGTTGAACATGATCAGGTCGTCCCATTCCCGGCCCCCGACCGGAAAGATCGGAAATCGCTCGTACAAGCCCCGTGTACCAGGCGTTGAAAAGGGCCCGTGCCGCCTGCTGTAGTCACTCATGGACTCGAGGATATAGGTCCGATCAACTGGCCTCATTGGCGAACGGCCGATCTCCGCTACGCCCGCAAGTCCTCCCTCCGGTGACAAGGATGGGATCCACATCGTGGCGTCTGCCGGCACCTTGGCTTCGGACTCGTGCTTCTCTTCTCCGACTTGAGCGGAAACAAGAGTGGAAAGGGCCAGTGTGGCCACGGTGAAAGTCGCTGTTCTAAGCATTACAGGGTCCCCATACTCCAATAAGGATCAAAAGATCATCGACGTCGGTATCACCGTCGCCATCACAATCGCCGTTGCCATTTGATTGATACGCCGCAAGCAACGTGAGCAGATCGTCCACTCCGATATCACCGGTGCCATCGAAATCGCCAACGCAGTCCTCGGGGCAGTCGACTTCGACATCATTGCCGCCGTCATCCGTGTACTCGCCGGAGATCTGTGTTGTATCGCCTTCGTAGCCCACATTGCCGCATACGGCGGTGGTGGCCATGGTCATGGTCGCCTCTGCCGCAACGTATATGCCGGCGATGCCGCCGGAAGTGTTGTTCCTGACGGTGCAGCCGGTGAGCATGGCCTGGCCGGTATACACACCCACACCGCCAATGGCATACACCGGATAGGCGCCGATGTTGTCTTCGATGACGCAGTCAATCAGTGCCACTTCGGAAGACTGGCCGCCCTGATCGATGACAATCAGGCCTCCGCCAAAGGTTCCCTGGTTGCCCGTCACGGTGCAGGTATTCAACGTGACGACGCTACTGGTCATTGAGACCACGCCGTAGTAGCCGATACAGGTATCGATGGTGCAGTTCGTCACGGTGGCGCTGCACAGGATCAAGCTGAGTGGGTACACGCAGCGTGTCAGGTGCAGATTCTCAATGATGGTGGTTCCGTCACCCCTGACGACCTGAATGCCAAATGCACCGCCCTGACCATCAATGATGGTCGCGGGCAGGCCATCGGGGCCGGTTTCACCGGAGATCGTGATTGAGATTTCCGAAATGTAGAGCTCCTGGGCCTCTTCCAGAAGGTAGGTGCCCGCCGCAAGGGCGATCGTATTGCCATCGGCCACATTCTGTAACGCAAGTGCGATGGTGGCGTACTCATCGGGCACATGCAGAATGCCGTCGTTGTCGTACAGACAGCCATCGGGTTGACCATCGCCGTCGGTATCGTCGCACCAGGGCGTCGTACACGACAATGCGTCAAGGGCGACATGGCCCACAGCTTGATCTGGCGAATTGCCGCAGACAATGGTATCCCCCACGCTCATGACGGCATACTTGCAGGAACACTGATTGATCCCGCCACCAACCGTGGCCGAGTTGTCCGTGACGATGCAGCTGACCAGTTCAGGAACTCCTAAGCGCCCGTAGATCCCGCCACCTTCGTCAGCGGTGTTCCCGGCGAACAGGCATTGAACAAATCGAGCAGAAACGGGCTGGCCTGGTGGGGGGCCACCCGATTGGCCTGTGTGATACACCCCGCCACCACGTCCGCCGCACCAGTTGTCGATGAAGTGACAATTGCGAATGATCGCATTGCTTGTCGTGCAGTTCAGACCACCGCCAGCGACTGGTGAGGAGCCTCCTGTGAAGACGATGTTCTGGATCAGAGGCACGAAGCCCGATGCACTCTCACCATTGATGGACATGACACGACCTTGCTGCTGGGCATCGATGGTGACGGCGGGGTTGCCATCGGCATCCGTCTCGCCGGTGATCCTGATGCCCTTGCTTCCAAGGGACAGGTCATGTTCGATGTAGGTACCAGCGACAATGGAGATGGTGTCCCCATCATCAGCCGCATTGATGGCCGCTTGAATGGTTGCGTAGTCATCCGGCACTTGAATGGTGATTCCGCCGGTGGTGACACTTATATGACCCGTCCAAGCGGTATCGCAATCCGCAGGAGTCCCGTCCCCCCCGATCTGAACCGCGTAGAAAGGCAGCTCAGCCCAAGTGAACTGAGGGACTTCCCATGTGAAAGGATTGCACAAGGGTGGGTAGATCGCCCCGGAGAACACGCCATCAGCGATGCATGGCTGACCGGAGTTCACACTCGTCAGGCATCCACCTTGAAAGATCACCGTGTCGCCCGGGGCCACAACAAACGAGTTCTCCTCACCACCGATTTCGATGGTGTGGGTCTCAGCAGATGCCAATGAGGTCACAGCCAGGACGACGATCGCCGTCAAACTACAGATATGCATGTACAAGATCCCTCTCTCAACAAAATGCACTCAGTGCATTTACCAGTATCCCTCCAGTGGGTATCCTTGCAAAGTCGAATTCTGGCTTTTTCGCCTCATAGGCTAAAAAAGAGGCCCACTTCCTCATGCCTGACATTCTCACAGATCGCAAGGTTGCGGAAGCTTCACGAATCGCGAAGGAGCTTCATCAAGGATTTGCAGGGGTCCTGCAGTTGCCCCTCATCAGGGATCAGCGGGCATCCGAATTGGCGAGAAAGCTGGGAGTGGGGCGGATGACCTGCCAGCGTGTCGTGAAGCTTGGAGGCAATGTCGAGCCTTCACCGGGCTTGCTGGCAGAAGTTCCAGGCATCAATGGTCTTCGTGAATTCCTGTCTGCTCTGGAACATGCTGGCATCCCAGGTCAAATGCTGGCAGATGCCAGCGGCGCTGTTGATGCCTTTGCGGTATTTCTGGATGACCTGGGCTTGAGCCAGTCCAAGTTGGCCGAGGCTCTTTCACTGCACTTCGATACCACTGACCCTGATCGACTGCTTGCCAGACGATCGCATCTGTTTGATGCCGCTGCTGCCGTCACCGGACAGTCTGCGGACGTGACCATCAGCATGATGGCCATCAAGCCCAGTGAACATCAGGATTTCAATATCGAGCAGATCGCCATACGTGGCTACGTCGGGATGCGTGCCAGTGGCTCGGCCATGCCTATTCGACTTCCGATCAACATGGCCTACTCCGACTATCGAAACGTTACGAGTGACGAAGCCGCACGTGAACCCCAGGAGCTCATCGAGTCCTTCTGCAGCAGACCATTGCCATCCATCGATTCTCGTGTCATCAAGGCGGAGCATCTAGCCCACATCATCAACCCTGAACATATTCCAACGGGCGAACCCTTTGACTGCTTCGCCATGCAGCACTCCCATTGGAACATCAAGGATATGGGCCGCCACAAGGCTATCTGGCT
Organism: Phycisphaerales bacterium; assembly: GCA_029242715.1. Lineage (GTDB taxonomy): Bacteria > Planctomycetota > Phycisphaerae > Phycisphaerales > SM1A02 > UBA1668. Next base: position 78,606 of record JAQWTL010000035.1, on the reverse strand, counting down.
GTATGTGGACTACCCCACGAGGTATTGCACATTCGATCTCTATGTGCATCGAAGCATCGAAGAACTCAACAAGGTCTCTGGTGACTGCCACCTGTGGGGCACCTCACTGCTGGCGCCCCCGGAAGATCTCTGGATGACCCGCTTCGCCGACCAGATGTATTTCTCCTCATTAGGTCCAGGCACGGATCGGGCCGAATCTTCAGCCTACGCACACCACAAGAAACTCGCGGAGCACTTGTTCAATGAGTACGAATGGCCAGCCTCCGAATTCATTGGATTCCGTTGCGAGATGGAATTGCCGATCTGGCGATCAGGCCTGTGCTTGATTCTCGAGGAGCAATGAGAAACTGAAACAGCTGTTCGCAGGGCATGGCCTCGCCAACTTCAGATCAGTGCTTGCCTGAGATCTCCGTGTGCTTTGGCAATCCTGTGTTCCGACTCTGATTGGCCCTGGCCAGTGCTCGCCATCACGATGGCAACCTTCAGATCGCCATCGGCTTCCTGAAGCAACTGATCTGCGGAATCGCGGTTCAACTGGGGACACAGCTCGCACAGGATCCGCAGACAACGATCATGCAGTTTCTCATTGGTTGCTCGCAGGTCAACCATGAGGTTCTCGTACACCTTGCCCAGTTGAATGAACAGGCTGGTCGTGATCGCATTCAAGGCGATCTTGGTGGCCGTTCCAGCCTTGAGCCTGGTTGAACCAGTCAGCAGTTCAGCCCCAGTATCCAGCAGGATGTGATGATCAGGCCGGGCTGATTCAGGCACTTGAGCGCAGGTCAACAGGCCGGTCATGGCACCAAGACGAGCCGCTTCTTCGACACCACCCAGCACCCATGGAGTGGTCCCGCCAGCGGCAATGCCCAGAACGGTGTCCTTTGGCCCAACTGACAGTTCATGCAGTGATTCATGGGCACCGCTTGGATCATCTTCCCGAGCTTCTGATGAGCGACGCAGGGCGGCATCACCACCGGCAATGACACCGATGATCTGCCCAGGGTCGGCATTGAAGGTTGGTGGGCATTCAGAGGCATCCAGCACGCCAAGGCGACCACTGGTTCCCGCTCCCAGATAGATCAGTCGGCCACCTTCTCGAAAACGAACAACGAGCTGTTCAGTAAATGCAGCAATTGAAGCATTCGCTTTTCTCACAGCAAGAACGGCAGCATCCTGGTCATCAAGAATGGCCTCAAGGAATTCGCTTGCAGAAAGCGCGTCGATAGCGCCACGGACATGGCGATGTTCAGTCGTGACGTGTGCGCGATCGGGTGGCAATGACATGTGATCAGCCTATTCAAAAAGACACGGAGCCGTCGCGAGGACGGCTCCGTGCAGGAAATTCAATACGGGATCTGATTGAACTATCAGACCATTTCCTTCAGGCCCTTGAGCGCTGTGAACTTCACAACGTTCTTGGCTGGCTTTGCTGCAAACCACTGCTCTTCACCCGTGAACGGGTTGGTGCCGAAACGACGCTTGGTCGCTGGCTTGCGGTGCTTACGAATCTTCAGGAGTCCAGGCACTGTGAAGGTACCAGGCCCACGACGGCCAATATCCTTCTTGATCAGGCCTGACATGGCATCGAACACGGCGGCGACTTCCTTGCGGCTCAGACCGGTGTCTTCAGCGATGGAACCATAGATCTCGCTCTTTGTACGAGGCTTGAGCTCTGTGGATGACGCACGCTTCTTTGTGGTCTTCTTACGGGTCTTCTTCTTGGCCATAGGTGAGAATCCTTTCCTCCTGGCAATACCTGCGGCTCTTTTGCAGATATCGGAGCTGTCTGACCAGTGGACTATCCACCAGTGATGACGGAAAGGTACCGATGAATCGGTATATCACGCAAGCCGGTTTTGCCTGAAAATACAGGGTTTTTTGAGACGCTCGAACATGACATCAATGCATGGAAGGTCTTGATTGGCCCAATGAAAAACCGCCCGCGTGTTAATGCGGGCGGTCTTTGAAGCGGACAGGGCGGGATTCGAACCCGCGGTAGAGTTTGCACCCTACGCCGGTTTAGCAAACCGGTACCTTCAGCCGCTCGGTCACCTGTCCAAGGGCCGGGAAGTGTACCGCGCGTTGAGCCTTTCAATCATCCCCTGAGGCCCTGTGGGCTGCCTGAAGCCTGTTTTTGCCTTCGTAGATAGGGAATTCGGTCAAATGACAGCCTTTCTGAAGTGGGGTCCAATGAGCCTCCTGGAGCCGTCTTCCTGAGGGAATCGGCATGGATCGATAGAATTGATTCCGTGCTCAAGATCGACCTCCATACCCATATCCTCCCTGAGCGGTGGCCCGATCTTGCCCAGAGATATGGCTGTGGAGATTGGGTCAGTCTTGAGCACCATCAGCCCTGCTGTGCCAGGATGATGATTGGGGATAAATTCTTCCGTGAAATTGAGTCGAATTGCTGGGATCCGGTCATCCGGATGCAGGATGGTGACCGCTCAGGGACCCGTGTCCAGGTGCTCTCGACGGTGCCTGTCATGTTCTCTTACGGGGCCAAACCAGAGCATGCATTGGATCTATCCAAGCTTCTCAACGACCATATCGCCGGAGTCGTGGCAACTCATCCCAGCCGTTTCATCGGTCTGGGAACAGTCCCCATGCAATCGCCGGATCTGGCCATCGGTGAACTCGAAAGATGCATCAACGAACTTGGCATGCCCGGAATTCAGATCGGATCCAATGTCAATGGCGCCAATCTTGATGATCCAGGGATTGTGGATGTTCTGGAAGCAGCCCGTGATCTGAAAGCCGCAGTCTTTGTGCATCCATGGCAAATGCTTGGCCAAGACCGTCATCCCAGTTACTGGCTTCCCTGGCTTGTAGGCATGCCGGCTGAAACAGCAACCGCCATGTGCTCTTTGATGATGGGTGGCGTTCTTGAAAAACTGCAGGGGCTCAGAATCGGTTTTGCACATGGCGGGGGAGCAACGCCCTTCACGATCGGTCGTATTCAGCATGGCTGGGATGTCAGGCCGGACCTGTGCGCGGAACATTCCAGCATCAGCCCCCGAACGCTACTCAAACGTTGTTATGTCGATTCCCTCGTGCATGACGAAGGGGCACTGCGACTCCTGATTGAAACCATGGGCGCCGACCGAATTGCCCTCGGCAGCGATTACCCATTCCCACTTGGCGAACATCATCCCGGAGCCCTGATTGAAGCCTGTGGATTTGATGACGCCACAACTCAACGCCTGCTCTCTGGCACGGCGCTCGAGTTCCTTGGGATGAACGCCTCCCTTTTCACAACATCTGATGAAACCAACGAGGCCTGTTCATGACGGTGCTGCACGGAATCCGGCCGGATGAAGAGACGGCTCGCAAACTTGATGAATCAGATCCACTGTCCAGCCTGAGAAATCAGTTTTCGATACCTACCGGGGCCTCTGGGCAACCCGTGATGTATTTCTGCGGCAACTCCCTTGGCCTGCCACCAGCAAAGGCCAACTACTACGTCCAGGAAGTCATGGATGAATGGGCGGCTCGTGGCGTCCATGGGCATCAGCAGGGACCTGCCCCCTGGTTCCCATACCACGAGCTCTTTCATGAAACAGGGGCTCGTCTTGTTGGCGCACGGCCTGGTGAGGTCATCATGATGAACTCCCTGACGGTCAATCTCCATCTGTTATTGACGACCTTCTACCGGCCCGAAGGTAAACGTCAGAAGATCCTGATGGAATCGCCAGCATTCCCCTCTGATATCTACTGCCTTCAAAGTCACATCGCCGCTCGTGGCCTGAACCCCGCAGAGGTCCTGGTGACCTGCGGGCCATCGAGCGGTGCAGACTGTCTTGAAACAACCCATGTTCTCCAGGCTATTGAACAGCATGGCGATGAACTTGCCACGATCATGATGGGTGGCGTCAACTTCCTCACAGGCCAGGTGCTGGACATGGCTGCCATCACTGAAGCCGGCCACCGAGTGGGCGCTGCTGTGGGGTTTGATCTGGCCCATGCTGCTGGCAACGTAATCATGTCTCTTCATGACTGGGAAGTCGACTTTGCCGCATGGTGCTCCTACAAGTACCTCAACGCATCACCGGGTGCCATTGCCGGGGCCTACATACACGAGACGCATGCCACCAATCGCTCACTTCCAAGACTGGCTGGATGGTGGGGGAATGAACCCGATACACGCTTCCGAATGCATCTTGAGGAAACGTTCGTACCGGTTGACAGTGCCGACGCCTGGCAACTGAGCAATCCACCCATTCTTGCCATGGCTCCACTCCGAGCCTCTCTTGAACTTTTCGACACCACTGGCATGCCTGCCCTGCGTGAACGATCCCTGCGGCTGACTGGATACCTTCGGGCCATGCTCGAATCACGGCCCGGCTGTCGTTACAAGGTCATCACTCCTGAGGAAGATGAGCAGCATGGATGCCAGCTCTCGATCGTGATCGAGGGCGATGCAACAGACGCCTTTGCCACCATCGAAGCCGCCGACGTCGTAGCTGACTTCCGTCCACCCAATGTTGTCCGCGTAGCCCCAACTCCCATGTACAACACCTTCCATGATTGCTGGCGATTCGCCATGCTGATGGGAGATCGATTTGGATCCCCGTCTGCATGAGCCAACCTCTTGACATCGGCATTGCAGGAGCAGGACTGGCCGGCAGCCTGCTGGCCAGTCTTCTGGCCCAGGATGGCCATCGTGTCACCGTCTTCGAACGTCGGGAAGATCCCCGTCGAAGCGGATTCATAGGTGGACGATCGATCAATCTCGCGCTATCCACAAGAGGCCTGGAGGCACTTACGGCAATTGGGCTGCAGGAGAAGATCATGAAAGACGTCGTTCCCATGCGGGGACGAATCATGCATGATCCAGATGGACGCACCTCATTCCATCCATACAGTGTTGCGCCCAGCGATGCGATCAACTCTGTATCGCGCGGCGAATTGAACATAGAGCTTCTCAAGGCCGCCGATGAGCACGAGAACGTGACTCTTCATTTTGAGAAGCCGATCGTCGACGTGGACTTTGCCAGCGGTTTCATAAAGGTGGAAAGCACGGAAGGCAATGAGCCTGAATCGATCAAGTTTGATCTGATCGTCGGAGCTGACGGCGCCTATTCCACCATGCGAAACGCGATGCAGTGCTATCCACAGAGAGCAGGGTTCGGCTTCAGCCAGACCTTCATCTCCCACAGCTACAAGGAACTGGTGATACCGCCTTTGAGTGATGGCTCACATGCATTAGATCCCAACGCCCTTCACATCTGGCCACGCGGCGCCTCGATGATGATCGCGCTTCCCAATGCCGATGGCAGTTTTACGTGCACTCTCTTCTGGCCACGCGAGGGCCAGGGCACCAGTTTTGAATCATTGGCAGCAGCAGACGATGTGACTGCATACATAGGCCAGATCTACCCTGATGCCGTCAACCTGATGCCAACGCTTGAAGAGGACGCCAGGAACAACCCGGTCAGCCCATTGGTCATGATCTCTTGTGATCATTGGTACTGCGGAGAACATTCCGTCCTGCTTGGTGATGCCGCCCATGCGATCGTTCCCTTCTTTGGGCAAGGCATGAACTCGGCATTCCAGGATTGCATGGTTCTTCGTGAGCACCTCAGGACACATGACAACAATGTTCGCAGAGCGATTGTGACATTCAGCGAACAACAGAAGCCCAATGGCGATGCCATTTCCAAGCTCAGCCTGGACAACTTTCTGATCATGCGAGACAGGGTCTCATCTCGCTGGTTCAGGCTCAGCCAGCATGTCGAGAAGTGGCTTCACCGGCTCATGCCGTCCCGTGTACAACCGGTCTACAACCTTGTCTCTTTTACAACGACTCCTTACCAGGAAATCGTCAAGCGACAGGCCAGAAGGCGCCAATCAATCAAATCCCTTTTGGCCGTACTGATCAGTTTGGCAGCCCTCGTGATCGCCTTCTTCATCGGCACGTTCACCTGATACCCGCTAGGCTCTCTCCATGACCTCGACAACCGGCAAACTGACGTACGCGACCTATCTCCAGATTGATGACCTGCTCAAGCTTCAGGAGCCACGATCGAAGCCTGCTGAGCATGACGAGATGCTCTTCATCATCATTCACCAGGTCTATGAACTGTGGTTCAAGCAGATTCTTCATGAACTGGATCTCGCCGGAACCAAGCTCCGCGAAGGTGATCTCTGGGGCGTCTACCATCTGCTCAAACGCGTTCGAATGATCCTCAAGACTCTGGTCGGCCAGATCGACATACTCGAGACCATGACACCTGAATCATTCGTGTCATTCCGTGATCGACTCGATACTGCATCAGGCTTCCAGTCAATGCAGTTTCGAGAACTCGAGTTCCGATTGGGCGTCAAGCGAGAAGAAGTACTCAAGTACATGCAAGAAGGCATGGCTGGCAGAGAAGCTGCCCTGGCCAGACTTAACGCACCATCACTTGTTGATGACTTTCATGTCTTCCTGGCCAATCGTGGCGCCAAGATTCCAGCAGAAGTCCTTGAACGGGATGTCTCCCTGCGATCCGAACCAAACCAGGAAGTTCAGGATCAACTCGTGGAATGCTCTGTCAATTCACCAGAACTGGCAAACCTCTTCGAACTGATGCTGGATATCGATGAAGGTCTTCAGGAATGGCGATACCGCCATGTGCAACTCGTACGTCGCACCATTGGCAACAAGCACGGAACTGGTGGCTCGCCAGGTGTCCCTTACCTGGAGCGCACCTTGTTTGAACCTGTCTTTCCGGATTTATGGGCTATCCGCCACAGATTCTAGTGGTGACAAGACTGGGCAATCGAACCTGGTACCGCGTCTTATCCTGCATGCTTGCCATGCTCGCGGCGATTGGTTTGATTCGATATGCCTACTCGCCCCTGGTACCCGCGATGATCATCGATCATTGGTTGACCGGTGCAGAGGTTGGCTACATCGGAACCGTCAACTTTCTTGGCAGCCTCATCGGGGCTGTCACCACAATGTGGCTGGCGAGAATCTTCACAGGGGGGTGGGTATGCAGAATGGCCCTGTTGATCGGGTTTGCAAGCCTTGTGCTCGCCGCGTTCAATCTGGGGCCATGGTGGTTGGCAATCTGGAGATTTGTCGCCGGACTGACGGCTGTCAGTGGCATGATCCTGGCGCCGACCCTTGTGACGCAGGGTGTTCGATCAGAACTCTGCGGAAGACTGCTTGGATTCACCTTTGCCGGAGCCGGTATTGGCATTGTGCTCTTGAGCCTGACCTTGCCGCCTGTCATGGGGCACGATGCTCAGACGGGCTGGCTCTATACCGCTGGTCTGACAATGGCTTGCCTGGTCATTTCCTGGCCAGGACTCAAAACCAAACCATGTCTTCCTGAATCCAAAAAGGATGATGGCAAGAACAAGGTCTACCGAGGCAAACTGATCCTTCTGGCTGCCGGGTATTTCATCGCGGCTGCAGCCATTGTTCCCCATTCGCTTTACTTGGCTGCCTACATCCACCTTGATCTGCATCAACCCCTGGGCATCAGCGTGATGATCTATGCCATCTTCGGAGCTGGTATTTTGCTCGGAGGCATCTTGCTTGACGGACTGCTCGCTGCCTGGATTGGCCATTACCTGGCCATGCTGGCTGCCATGATCATCGGGCTGGCATCCATTCTCATGGTTGTCCTCACCGATAGTGTCTGGATCGCAGCCGCTTCAGGATTTGTTCTGGGTGTCTCCCAGATGGGATTCGCCTCCATTGCAACACATCGAGTCCTGGTCTTTGCAGGTCAAGCCGGTCACGTAAAATGGTGGGGGACTCTGGCCATACTCTTCAACTCGGGAATGGCCGCAGCTTCATTTGCGATGGGATACATGATTTACATCGGGTGGGGTTTCAAGGCTGGATTCTGGATGGCTGGAGCCTGCTTCGTAATCACCTTGATCATCAATGCACTCATCACCACGCCCAAGAGACTTGTCCAAGAAGATCAAGTTGCCGGACATTCATGAGATGACGAGCTACACAAGCCTACAACCATGATTCCTCTTGGTGAACGAATTTGGTACCGAGCGATCACCTTTACGCTCATAATGATGGCTTCCGTGGGAATGATCCATGGTGTGTATGCGCCTATTTTGCCATCCATGCTGGATCACAAGTGGTTAACTAAATCACAAGCTGGATACTGGGCTCGATTGCCTGTGCTCCATTGGCTCGTAGATTCACTGGCGGATGGGTTTGCCGTGGGGCATTGGTCTGCGGACTTCTCAGCCTTCTTCTTGCCGCCATCGATTTCGGTCCATATTGGCTGGGTGGATGTCGATTACTCGCAGGACTGTCCGCCGCCGGTGCCAGTGTGCTAGCGCCCGTTCTGGTCGTCCAGGGCATCGATCCTTCACTCCGAAGTCGAGTAGTAGGGCTGACATTTGCCGGCGCCGGCCTTGGCACGATTCTGATCAGCGTCACGCTGCCATTACCTGTGCTCTCACTGACGACTGAGCCAACCATAGGCTGGCTCTATACCGCTGGCCTGACAGCCATTTGTCTTGTTATCGCCTGGCCGAGTTTACGCACTCGTGGAATCCCTTCGCAAATACGACCCGCTAAGCCAGGCCCAACACCACATCGAAAACGAATGCTCGTTCTGACAGCCTCATACTTCTTCTTCGGTCCAGCCATTGCACCGATGTACCTCTACCTGTCCGCCTATATCTATTTGGGATTCGATAAGTCGATCACTTTCAGCGCAATGATCTTTGCTTTCTATGGACTGGGGAACATGATTGGCAGCCCTCTATTCGATGGGCTGATCAGTAATTGGATTGGTCGCTACCTCAGTCTCATACTCGCAATGATTGTCGGCTTGGTAGGGATGCTGCTGATCATCATGACATCAAGCCTCTGGCTGGCCATTGCTGCAGGACTCCTCGTGGGTGCATCAAACACAGCGGCCACGGCATTGATGGCAGATCGTGCCATGAGAATCGTTGGCCCAGCGCTTCGAATACGATGGTGGGGAATCATGACCTTGTTCACTTGCATCAGTGAAGTCATCGGTTCAATTCTCATGGGCATCCTGCTGTTTCTCGGCTGGGGATATTCTTCCGTCTTCTGGATAGGGGCCATTTCTTTCGTATTCGCTATTCTGCTTGCATCGTGTACGAAAGTTCCGAAATCATCTGACTCCATGGCGATATCCCCGACTACTGCAGGCAACGGATGAGATCTCATGATTGCATGACCAACCTGCCACCTCTCCATGACAACATTGAGTGAACGAACCTGGTATCGAGTTCTTGCCTGCACACTTGGCATGCTGGCTTCCATTGGGCTGGTGCGATACGCCTACTCTCCGCTTGTTCCAGCCATGATTGATCATCATTGGCTCTCCAGTTCCCAGGTGGGCTATCTCGGAACCGTGAACTTCATCGGTAATGTCATCGGCGCATTCCTGTGCGCCTGGCTGTCACGACGATTCACGGGCGGAGTCGTCTGCCGAGTTGCCTTGTTGATCGGGCTCGTGAGCGTTGGTCTCTCTGCAATCGATTTTGGCCCCTGGTGGTTGGCAGGCTGTCGCTTGATGGCAGGTCTCACCGCTGCTGGCGGCATGATTCTGACACCTGCCCTGGTGGCACAGGGCGTTCGCCATGACCAACGAGCGAAACTCATCAGCACCGTGTTCGCTGGAAGTGGCCTCGGTGTCATCCTTCTGAGCCTGACACTGCCCCTGGTAGCTGGAGAAAGCCCTGCATTGGGCTGGCTGTACACCGCTGCATTGACACTCGCCTGCCTGGTCATTGCCTGGCCAGGACTCAAGACTCGCATCACATCTGATTCTTCATCGAAGACCGCTGAACAGACGGTCTATCGCGGAAGACTGGTGCTTCTGGGTATTGCGTATCTGTTTGCAGCCGCAGCCATCGTCCCGCATTCAATCTATCTGGCCGCCTATATCCATGTTGTTCTCAAGCAACCCATCAGCTTCAGCATGATGGTCTATGCGATCTACGGCCTTGGCATCATGCTTGGCGGCCCCTTGATGGGCAGCCTGGTGAGTCGTTTCATAGGTCGATATCTCACGCTCGTACTCTGCATGATCATCGGCATGATCGCCGCATTGATGATTCTCTTTACAACAGGCGTCTGGGTCGCTGTCGCCTCCGGGCTTGTGATTGGAATCGCACAGATGGGCTATGCCTCGATCGTGACTCAAAGAGTCCTGGCCCTGGCAGGACCAGGCGGACATATCAAGTGGTGGAGCAGGCTTACCATTCTCTTCAATATCAGCATGGCCGCTGCAGCTTTCGCCATGGGCTACATGATCCATCTGGGAATGGGATATCTTGCTGGCTTCTGGATGGCCGCAGGCTGCTTTGCTGCTTCGATGATCTTCGCCTTCATGGTCACCATCCCCAAGGGAATCAACAGCAAGGTCTGACATGTACGATCTCAGTCCACCAATCACAGAACAACTGGCCGTATGGCCTGGTGACACTTCCGCCACTCGTGAACTGCTGATGCAGTTGAGCCAGGGGGACAGCGTCACGCTTTCAACCCTGCGTTCAACCGTTCACCTGGGGTCACATGCCGATGGACCCAACCACTATGCCGTCGATGGCGATGGAGTGGGGGAACAGCCTCTGGAGCATTACCTGGGAGAGTGCCGTGTCATCCATGTATCGGCACAACGAGGAAAGCGTTATGGAATGGAGGCCATTCCTGAAGGCACGCCTATTGATGCACCTCGAATCCTTCTTTCAACTGGAACCTATCCGGATCCCAATCATTTCAATCCGGACTTTGCCGCCCCCGAAGCTTCATTGATCAGGCAACTCGCTGAGCAGGGCGTCATTACGATTGGTGTTGACACTCCAAGTGTCGACCTCAGTGATTCGAAGGATCTTCCGACACACAACCAATGCCATGTCAGCGGCATACGAATTCTCGAAACTCTTCAGCTCGCTGACGTGCCAGCTGGACGGTATGAATTGATCGCACTTCCCTTGAAGCTCATGGGCTTCGATGGCTCCCCTGTAAGGGCAATCCTGCGGCCACTCCAAACGGATCCCGGTGGATAGCTCGAATAAATACTTGCCACCTGTCAACGCGTGGTATTCTTCAAGACATGTCCATGAAGCATCCTGACCAGAAGCTCGGTCGCACAGCACTGACGGTAGGCATCCTCTTCGTGATCGTCTGCGTCGTGTTGTTGATCGTGGCAATGGTGGTCAACAACTAGGCCTGCTCCACCTCGGTGGTTTTTTCCAGCAGCAGTTGCAATGCCTGCGTGCCTTTGCGCCCCAGGCCCTCGCTGACGGCCCGTTCATAGAACGCCTTGGCCATGTCAAGGGCAGGAAGATCAAGCCCCATGACCTCCGCTTCATGAAAAGCGATGGTGAGATCCTTCAGGAAATGCTCGATGAAGAAGCCCGGCTCGAAGTCGCGATTCAGAATTCGCGGACCGAGATTGTTGATGCTCCATGAGCCAGCAGCACCGCCGCCAACAGAGTCGATCACCTTTTGGCCATCCAGTCCAGCCGCTTCCGCATAACGGAGGCCTTCACACATGCCCAGCATTCCACCGGCGATCAGAATCTGGTTGACCATCTTGGTGTGTTGGCCAGCACCCGCTGGCCCCTGATGAACGATGGTCTTGCCCATGAGTTCAAGAACCGGCCAGGCCGTTGCAACGGCCGGCGTCTCACCACCGACCATGATCGACAGCGTGGCATTCTTCGCACCGACATCTCCGCCGCTGACCGGCGCATCGATCGATGAAACGCGTTTCGCTGCTGCCACTTCGGCAATACGCCGAGCAAGCGATGGGGGAGACGTTGTCATGTCGATGATGATGGACGGGGGCGTGGCAGCTGCCAGAAGTCCTGCTTCACCAAGAAAGACTTCTTCAACATCTTCGGGCATGCCGACGATGGCAATGGCGATATCTGCGCCATCTGAAGCCTGTGCCGGCGTGTCGCCCCAGACGGCGCCACGTTCGAGCAGGGATTCTGCCTTTGAACGAGTGCGAGTGTAGATGACAAGATCATGTCCACCATCAATCAGGTGGCCAGCCATCGAGTGACCCATGACGCCAGTTCCGATGAAGGCGATTTTCATTCGGAAAGTCCGCCAACATGAGCCACGACCTTCACCTCGACTGCAATCGGTGTCGGCAGGCAATTGATCTCGATGGTTGTCCGTGTCGGGTTCGGCTTGCCTTCGCCTGCAAAGTATTCGGCATACACCGCGTTGTATCGCTTGAAGTCACCGTCCATGTCCGTCAGGAAGACCAGCACGTCGATGATGTCATTCCAGTTGGCGCCAGCGTCCTCGATGATCGCCTTGACGTTCTCAAAGCAAGATCGACACTGAACCTCGATGTCGTGATCAACCACGTTTCCACCGGCATCCAGCGTCACACCCGGGATCTCCTTGGAACCACGCTGACGAGGCCCGACTCCGGAGAGATAGAGGAAATCGCCTGCACGCTTGGCGTGCGGATAGGCACCGACAGGCTCAGGAGCTCGCTCGCTTGAATGGGTCTGGCTGCTCATGTTGGTACGGCTCCCTTCGTCACATCACCACTGGTCTTGCTGGTTGCCGTGCAGATCGTCTTCGCTTCAGTGCAGAATCGCAAGGCATCATCACCACCTTCACGACCAAGGCCACTGTGCTTCACACCGCCGAATGGCACCCGGAAGTCCCGTACCAACCAGCAGTTCACCCAGACCGTTCCGGCCTCGATGGCGGGCGCTACGCGGGCCGCCCGTGATTGATCGCCAGTAAAGAGTGCTGCGGACAAGCCATAGTCGGTGTCGTTGGCCATCTCGACTGCCTGAGCCTCACTGGCAAATGGCATGACCGAAACGACGGGCCCGAAGATTTCCTCACGATTGGTCACTGCGGTCATGTCGAGTCCGGTGATGATTGTTGGCTCCAGGAAGAAACCGTTGCGACATCGTTCCGGCAGATCGCCAGGCCGGCCGCCGCCATGAACCACCTGACCACCTTCATCACGGGCACGCTGGATCATGGATTCGACCCGATCACGATGTTCACTTGAGATCAAGGCACCAAATTGTGTCTCCGGCTCCAGAGGGTCGCCAATGACCAGCTCGGACGCTTTCTTGCATAACCCTGCAACGACTTCGTCATGAATATCCTGATGGACAAGCAGGCGTTCGCCACAAAGGCAGATCTCGCCCTGATTGGCGAAGGCTGCTGTCGAAGCCGTTGCAATGGCCGAATCCAGATCGGCATCCGCAAAGATGATGGTGGGGTTCTTCCCGCCCATCTCAAGGGAAACCTTCTTGAACTGACTGGCAGCCTTCTCAGCAATGCGCCGGCCTGTCACGGTGCCGCCGGTAAAGGTGATGGCGCCAACACGATCATCCTGGACGATCGACTCGCCGACCTCGGCACCCAGCCCATGCACGATGTTCAGGACACCTGGGGGGAACCCAACCTCGACTGCCAGTTGGCCAAGTCGCCATGCGGTCACCGGCGCCAACTCCGAGGGTTTGGCAACAACAGTGTTGCCCGTCGCCAGGGCCGGAGCAATCTTCCAGGTAAAGAGATAGAGCGGTAGATTCCAGGGTGAAATCGCACCAATCACACCAACTGGCAGATGCTTGACCTCGTTGACGGCCCGGTTGCCCGTCTGGTAATGCTCGCTTCCAAATTCCATGACCGAGTCGGCAAACCAGCGGAGATTGGCAACCGCACGCGGGATGTCTACGGTTCGTGCCAGTCCGACCGGCTTGCCGGTATCGATGCTCTCAGCTTCTGCAAAGGCAACCAGATCGGACTCGATTGCATCGGCCAGAGCATGCATGAGGCGACTGCGTTCCCGTACCGGTGTGTTGCGCCATGATTCACTGGCATCACGAGCCACCATGATTGCCGGCAGGGCGGTTGCCGCTCGAGGCAGGCGACCATAGATCTCACCTGTTGCAGGCGAGACAAGATCCAGCCACGCATCAGATGCAACATGCTGACCATTGATGAGATTGAGGACCTCGGTCATTTCGACTCCGATCACATGGCTGCCAGGCGGCCGCCATCAACAGGAATACTGACACCGTTGATGTATCCAGCATCATCAGAAGCCAGGAAGGCGACCACTGCAGCCAGTTCCTCAGGTGTACCGATTCGACGGGCCGGAATCGAATTGACGATCTGCTGGCGAATCTTCTCAGGAGTTGATCCAGCCTTCTTGGCCTTGCGCTCAAAGATGGCTTTCAGCCTTCCGGTCTCCGTGAAACCGGGCAATACGTTATTGACAGTAATGCCATCAGGCGCCAATTCATCTGCAAGCGTCCGAGACCAGTTGCCCATCGCGCCTCGAACAGCATTGGATACGCCCAGGCCTCGAATCGGCATGTGAACCGAGGTCGAGATGATGTTGATGATCCGGCCATGCTTGCTCTTCTTCATTCCTGGGACAACCGCCTGAACAAGAGACTGTGAAAGCACCAAGTGAGGCTTCATCGCATCCAGGAAGTCGGCAGGGCTGGCATCCAGTGCCGTGCCCGGCGGGGGCCCTCCGGAATTGTTCACGAGGATGTCGACCTCGCCACGATCTTCCAGAAACTCGCTGACACTTCGAGCGGTGCCCTCCCATTCGTTGAAGTCTCCAGCAATCCAGGCATGACGCTGCTCTACAGGAACCGGCAGGGCATCACGGACTTCAGCCAGGGCTTCAGGGCTTCTTGCCAGGAGGGTGACATGGGATCCATCGGCAGCCAGCCTCTCAGCGCAAGCCCTGCCAATACCCTGGGTAGATCCGCATACGATGGCTCGTCGGCCTTCAAGTGGGAGTGTCATGGGACGTACACTAGCAGGCAGCGGATCAAGACCGCACCGGGAGGATCATGAGCCACCGTTCCGAGTCCATCCAGCAGGCTGCCAGGATTGCCACCAGGCTTCATCCATTTGGCGAGAGCGTCTTCAGCGAGATCAACCGTCTCGCCAGCGAGGCGGGGGCTGTGAATCTCGGCCAGGGCTGCCCTGACTTCGATGCGCCTGAATTCATACGGGAAGCTGCCCGAGAAGCCATCAACTCCGGCCACAACCAGTACCCCCCAATGGGTGGGGCTCCGGTGCTCACCCAGGCGATCGCGAATGACTTCCAGACCATGACGGGCATCGCAGTCGATCCTGGCCAGGACATCACCGTCACCTGCGGGTGCACCGAGGCGATTGCAGCCACCCTCATCGGACTGCTTGACCCCGGGGACGAGGTCATCGTGATGGACCCGGTCTATGACTCCTACCGACCCTGCCTGGCGATGGCCAATGCTGTTCCACGATCAGTCACGCTCCAGGCGCCCAACTTCGAGCTGGATGCTGCTGCCATCGACGCAGCCTGCACGGACAAGACCAAGGCCATCATCCTCAACACCCCGCACAATCCCACCGGGCGAGTCTTCACCCATGAAGAACTCGAGTCCCTGGCAGAAGTGTGTCGACGACGAGATCTGATCGTGCTCTCCGATGAGGTCTATCACCGCATGGTCTATGAAGGCCGGCATATTTCAATCGCGTCCTTGCCTGGCATGTTTGAACGCACGGTGACAATGAACAGCCTGGGCAAGACCTTCTCAGTCACGGGCTGGAAGATCGGCTGGGCCATTGCGCCGCCGCATCTCACGGCTGGGATCCGCTCCGCCCACCAGTTCCTGACCTTCGATATCGCGCATCCCTTCCAACATGCCGCGGCAGTGGCCCTCCAGAACCGTGAGGTGTACTACACCCAGTTGCACGACCTCTACCTGGAACGTCGTGATCTGCTGTGTGACGGTCTTGAGAAGGCCGGCTTCGGTGTCTATCGCCCCCAGGGAACGTACTTCGTGCTGTGTGACCATTCCCACCTGGGCCAGCCTGATGACATCACCGCCTGCAAGTGGCTCATCGAGCACGCTGGCGTGGCGGCCATCCCACCAAGCAGTTTCTACTCGGACCCCGCCGAGGGAGCCAAGCTCATGCGCTTTGGCTTCTGCAAGCGCATCGAAACAATCGAGGCGGCCCTGGAACGACTTGGGCGTCTGTAAGCAACAACACCCCCGTGAATACGGAGGTGCTGTGTGGTGTATAGACAGGAACAGGTCATGAACCAGGGGCAAAGACCTCGGTCAGCGCCGCGAGGTCCTTCTTTGCCAGCCCACGTTTCTCGGCCTCCTCGAAGACCATCTTCACGGCATCCTGAAAGACCAGGTTTGTTCCAAGCGACTGAGCAATTGCGCGGACCGCTTTCTGCCCTTCGCCCCACGCGTTGATGGTGGCCTGCGTCTCCTCCGTGTTGCCATCCCGAATGGCTTCGATGAGCCTGATCTTCTCAGCCGGGATAATCGCGCCAACGTCTTTGGTGTGCTCCATGAAGACATCAAGCGAGATATCACCTGCCTGGGCAATCGCCACGCCATTGACAATGCCGATCAGTGACAATCCGACATCAACCATGAGCGCTCGGCTCAGAATCGTCGGCTTCTTGATGTCTTCGCCCAGGTTCGTCCACGCCGGCGCGAGCAGGCGGAGGAATGGATCACACTCTTCCAGTACATCGGCACGACCTGCCATGAGCAGCGATCCCGTCTCGGTGCCAAGATCTCTCGGGTAGCACATCACGGCGCCATCAGCGATTCGGCCACCATGACGCTCGATGAAGGCCGCGTGATCCTGCACCGTGTCGATCGTGCCAGTCGTCAACTGGATGATGCAGGTTCCATCAAAGCAGTCAGCCAGGCCATTGGCTTCGATGATGGCCTGCCATGCTGCATAGTCCGTGAGACATACGATGACATGCGTGTTCGCTTGCACGGCATCCAATGGACTGTCGCAGGCGACGGCGCCCTGTGAGACGAGTTCATCAACCTTCCCACGGGATCGATTCCACACGGAAACCTGACATCCGGCTTCCAGAAGCGTGCGGGCAATGCCCGATCCCATGGCGCCAAGCCCGAGGACCGACACAGAGTAGTTGGCTCCGGTGTGCTGGCTCATTATTCAGATCTCCTGAGGTCCTGGTAGTTCTAAGTGGCCCTTGCTGTTCCAGGTCGCCCCAGCACACAGACAATAAACGTGATGATAGACGCGATGGTCATGCGCCAAGGAAACGCCGGTGGTGCGAGATGGTCTTCGCCTGCGAACCACGGCATCCACCAGTTCCAGGCAAATGGCTGGAGTAGTAGTACTACAATGATCCCCGTCACCAGGGCTGCTGCCGCAGAGGTCGCATTGCCGCGCGACGTGAACAGCACGGTCGCAAAGACGCCCAACAAACCCGCATAGGCAAAGACCATCACACCCAGTGCAAAATCAAGCAGGGTTTCGCCACTGGCCGTCTGCCAGTACGCACACATGATGGCGAACGCAGCCAGGGCGATCGTCCAACCGAGGATGATCTTTCTGGCCATGCGTGTTTCATCTGCAGGCGGCATGGCTGCCAGTCCACGTGCTTTTCGCCAGGGCCGCACGATGTCAGAGGTGGTGGAGGCCGCCAGGGCGTTGAGGGCCGAGTCCAGGCTGCTCATGGCGGCCGCGAACAGTCCAGCCATCATCAAGCCGCGAACACCAAGTGGCAGATCACGCAGTATGTAGAGCAGGAAGACATCTCGATCACCCGCCGAGGCCATGGTCGGCAAGATGGGGCCGTTCTTCTGTTCTTCCATCCACAAAAGCAATCCCATGCCGAGGAACAAGATGGTCACGGGCCAGCCGATGAGGTTGGAGAGAATGCCGGCCCAGGCGGCCTTGCGTGGCGTGCGACAAGTCAGCAGTCGCTGGGCCAGATCCTGGTCGGTTCCATAGGCGGCCACAAGGAACAGAGTCATGCCGATGGCAGCGCCCCAGACGGTATAGGGGTCCGTCCACGAGAAGCTCCAGTCGATCATCTGCAACTTTCCGGCATCGACCAGCGTGCCCCAGGCTTCACTTGGCGTGGTATCGATCTTGCCCCACAGGAGGATCAAGGCCACGCTGACCGTGCCGACAAGGACACAGGCTTGGAGCACATCTGTCCAGATCACAGCCCGCACACCACCAAGCATGGTGTAGACGCATGCCACGCCAGCAACTGTGATGATCGCGAAGACCAGCGGGGGACCGGTAGCTTCGCCAAAGGCAACCAAGGCAAAGGGGATGGCGGTCATGAACAAGCGGGCCCCACTGGCCAGCAGTCGACCCAGACCAAACATGATGGCTGAACTGGCTCCAGCGGAATTCCCGAATCGCTGGGCTACCAGTCCATAGATACTGGGCGTGCCTGCCCGAAAGATCGCCGGCAGGAAGAGGAAGCCCACGATGATGAAGGCCGCCAGGCCTGCAAACTTGAACGTGAGATAGCCCAGATCATCTCGATAGCCTTGCTGGGGACCACCGATGAAGGTGGCTGCAGAGACCGCGGTCGCCAGGGTGGAAACCGCGACCGCCCAGACCGGCATGGATCTTCCCGCCAGGAAGAAGTCATCGCCTTGTTCCTTGCGGCGTGACATCCGGGCCCCGACCAGGACCACCACGGCCAGGTAGGCCCCGACGACGGCCCAATCCAGCAGATGGAAGTGATTGGTGGCCTGACTTGCCAGATCCAGCTGTTCCAGGGACGAACTGGGCAATAAATCGGCTGCAGAAGGGGTCTCAGGGGCTGAGGGGGTC
Source organism: Phycisphaerales bacterium (assembly GCA_029242715.1). Lineage (GTDB taxonomy): Bacteria > Planctomycetota > Phycisphaerae > Phycisphaerales > SM1A02 > UBA1668. Next base: position 60,017 of record JAQWTL010000035.1, on the reverse strand, counting down.
ACAGGCTCTACTTTCAAGGGCTTGTCTTGAGGTCGGGAACCGGTATCATGTGCGATTCTCGATCCCTTGGTCCATTCTTCGGAAAGGCATTGCCGTGTACGCCATTGTGGAAGACAGCGGAACCCAGATCATCGTCCGTGAGGGCGACGTGCTGGAAGTAGACCTTCGCAGCGACGCCTCCGACAGCATCGTTTTCGATCGCGTGTTGGCCATCAAGAGTGATGAGAATGCTCCCGCCAAGATCGGTACGCCTTACATCGATGGCGCTTCGGTCAGCGCCGAGGTGATGGGGCAGATCAAGGGTGAGAAGATTGACGTGATCAAGTTCAAGCGACGTAAGGGCTACAAGCGAAAGCAAGGCCACCGTCAGCCATACCTTCGGGTCAAGATCAACGGCATCACGGGCTGATCCCTGCGTCTGCAAACAGACGGTCCAATTGAATCGATCCGCCTTCTACATACAGCACCTGCCCAAAGGTGTTGGTCATGTACTGATTGACAACGTTTCGTATCCGGTCAACCTCTGCGGTATCGCAGGGGCCTGAAAAGGTTCCAGACAGTTCTGCTGGCGATAGCAGGTCTACAAATCCTTCTGTGGACCTTGTCAATTGCATCGTGGCCTCATCAATTCGCAGGGTCATCGAACTGCTCCTGCCGGTTCCGACCGGGTAACCGAAGCCACCGCCCTCGTAGATCCCGACCTGCCCATCAACGATGAGCATGTACCTGACCGCAAGATTGGTTGCAGTCGAATCGATGGGGGTCCAGCCTGGCCGTGGCGTGAAGAGCAACTCGACGTGCAGAATCTGGCCCCGCGGAATGTCGCCACTCATCAAGGTCTCGTTGGTGATGTCCGTCATCCAGACCGAGGTGTCGACGTAGGGATCTTCGCCACAGACAGCCATCGAAAAAGTCATCGGCATGTAGCTGGGGTCTGATGAAATGCTGGAGACATCAGCTCCAGTCGCGAATCCTCCGACCCAATGCCGGGCGGTATCTACGTAGGCACATCCTCCGACGAGGATGGCAGCAGCGAGGATTATGGTGAGGGGGATCCCGTATCTGGGCATGCCGGAGATTGTAATGAGGGCCAGACTTTCACGCTGGCCCTACACTCTTGCCGTGACTTCCAGCGATTCAACCGATGGCCAGCCCGCCTGGGACCAGCAGTCCCTGCAATCCGATCCCCATTCCGATCCGGACAAGGCACTCCGTGTCCAGAGGATGTTTGGTGCCGTTGCCCGCCGATATGACCTCAATAACCGCCTCCATTCACTTGGACGTGATCAATCCTGGCGAAAACGGGCCGTCAAGATCGCCGGGATCAAGCCTTCTGATCATGTACTTGATGTCGCCTGTGGCACTGGCGATCTCACAGAAGCTTTCGTCAAGGCGGGGGCGACTCTGGTTACCGGTGTCGACTTCACTCCTGAGATGCTGGAAATGGCCCAGGCCAAGGCGGCCAGAAGACGTCGACGCAGTGGGGCAGTCACCCCGACCTATCTCCCAGGCGACGCCATGTCCCTGGATATGGCAGATGAGTCATTCGATGTCGTCTCCATTGCCTTCGGCATCCGGAATGTCACCGATCCCCCCAAGGCGATTGAGGAGTTCTTTCGAGTGCTGCGTCCAGGTGGCCGGGTGATCATCCTGGAATTCTGTGAACCGACCTTTGCACCCATGCGACTGTTCAACGGTTTTTATTGCAAGAGGATCATGCCCCTGACTGCCAGCCTTGTGGCTGGCGATCGAAGCGGTGCCTACAAGTACCTGCCGCGTTCTGTTGAAACCTTCGGTGATCCGGATCAATTGGCTCAAGCAGTTTCGGCTGCTGGCTTCAGCGAGATCAAGCAGGAACGTCTGACGATGGGCATCTGCGCAATCACATCGGCCATCAAGCCAAAGGCCTGATCGGCCAGATCAGGACTTCAGAGCCCTCTACTCGCATGGTCCCCAGCCGTCGATCACGATGAGCAGATCAATGACATTGACGATGCCGTCATCGTTGACATCCGTTTCATCTGCAGCAGTTTCCCAGTCATTGATCACCAGCAGAATGTCCTGGACATCGATCTGCAGATCACCGTTGACATCCGAATCACAAGCCACTTCCGGCTTGGAGTGGGTATCGAGATAAGTGAACAGCTGTGAAATACCCTCATCCGTGAATGAGGGGAAGTGCAAGCCAGCGAAGATTTCCCACAATTCCGCTGACCCCGCGGTGGCATCGTCACAGCCTTCGTAGATCCAGCGACGGGTTTCAGAGAACAAGACCAGCCAGTCCAGGTCAAAGGTGTCCGCCAGGGTCGCTTCGGTAGAACACCCGTTGTGGGTCGCCCAGTATTCGATGGTCGTATTGACACCAGGGTAGGGAGTCAGGCCGATGAGCCCACCCAACCAGAAGATGATTGGATCAAGCGTCCCATGGATCTGAAGCACATGAATCGGTTCCGCAGGTTGGCATATGGACTGGTCGTACCACATCGCTCCTGAAATGCTGACGACTGATGCAAAGGTATCTGAATGTTCACAGGCCATCCTGTGGCACATGAATCCACCATTGGAGTGTCCGATCATATGAATGCGGCGAGGATCGATGTTGTAGTTTGATTGAATCGATTCCACCAGAGCCATGAGGTAGCCGACATGATCTGGTTCATTGCCGAACATGTCACAGCAGGCATCCGTTGCATTCCAGTAGAACTCACCGATGCCATCCTGATTGCCATCAGGCTTCGCGAAGATGTAGCCATTGGCGTTGGCATCCTCCTGCAGCGGTAGAAGAATGTCATACCAGGCCGTAGTCAGAGGGGAGTACCCGTGCAGAAAGATGACCAGGGGAGCGGGCTCTTCAGGGTCATAGTCTGAAGGGGCGTACACCGGCACTTCATCAGGCGGCACCAGGCCGGGCCAGTCTGCATGTGTTGCAGCGCTCGCCAGGGAGCACATCATGAATATCAGCAGCAGTCGAGGCATATCTTGATTCTAATGCACCAGGCCTCCAAATCAATGAACTGTCTGATGGTGCAGAATCATGAATAAACGAGCTTTTTACGATCTCACACCAGATCATGGAATGAGCACTTTTTTCATCCCAAATGCCAACATTCTCTCTCTGCCACATAATTGGTGACAAGTCCTAGTGGTTTCTCCAGATCCCTGGTGCAGGCACATCTTCTCAATGCCTGCTTTCAGGCCAAGTCGCGCAACGGCCATCACATCAGGAGCATCATCATGCCACCTCTTCGATCCCTTGTATCAGCAGCAGGCCTAACGACCTGCCTACTCAGTACGGCTCATGCCGATGTCGTAACGAGCACGTACACCTCAGGCTCAAATTACAGCTTTGAACTGGAACATATGCCTGACTTTGATCAGGTTCGATCCGGACTTCCATTGAGTGATAGCGGTCGCCCAGGTGGCAACTATTGCATGCCGACTGCACTCACCAATCTTCTTGGTTACGCGACCTCACATGGATTTCCCTCTGTTGGTGTGAATGCTGCCGATTGGGAAAATGAAGAGGATTACAGCCTCATCACCACCATCATTTCGAATATGGGCAACCTGTGTAATACAGGCGCCTTCAATGGAACCAGTCATATGGATGCGTATGATGGAATGTCATACTTCCTGAACGCCCGATGCCCTGGCTGCTTTACCATCACAGAGAATCTGGCAACCGACAGTACCGGACCCACGCTCCGAAGTATCTCGGAGAACAATGTCAATGGTGCCATCAGCGAAGTCAGCTATGGAATCTATGATCACATCGGCACAGACATGTGGGGCCGGGATGTGCTGGAGCGTGATGGCGGCCACGCCGTGACGTTTGTTCGAGGCTATCGAAGCGGCAGCACTCGCGAGATCGGCTACAACGATCCTGACAACAACTCCAGCTCAACAACCCAGAGCAACTTTTCAGAACGCGCCTATGACGTAGACGCCGTGCCATTCGTCTCCGCAAGCACGCTGTTTGGAGCATCCTTTTCCGCTGACCGCACTGGCAGTCGAATCATGCGAACTGACGGAGGCCACTACCGAGTGATCGACGGTGTCATCCATGTTCGACCTCGGTCCTGCTATAGCTGGGAATCCAGCGAAAGCGGATGGAGAGTCGTCTTCTGGGACGGATTTGCAGGATGGACCTTGAGCGAAAACTTCATGCCTGGCCCACCGACTTCCCATCTGTCTGACTTTACGATCGGCCCCCTGAACAATCACATCTGGTTCCTTAATGCCGATCCTGGTGACAACAACTCACCTTCAAAGGTCAAGAAGATTCGCCTGGCCAACCAGGAAGTGAGCAGCTTCGATCTTCCTCATGGAGCCACGAAACTGGCCTTCGCTCGTGATCACTCCCTGATCGTTCTTGGCGCAAGGCTCCTCAGTCGCGTTCATCCATTCTCCGACAGTTCTGAAAATGCTCCTGCACCGCTCACCATTGGACTGGCAGACGATGCTGATCAAATGGTCATGGATGACTCTTCGGATTCCATCTGGTTGATGGATGCCCAGGCAGGCTTCGTCACAAAACTGCCACAGAAGCTTGATCAACCTGGAAAAGCTTACGCCATGCCCCAGAGTGACACGCACATCAAACGATTCGCCGCTACTGGAATGCCTGATGTTCCACTGGCACTGATTGATGCAGACGGTCAAGTCATGCTCTGCAAGGCTGACATTGAGACTCAACAGCTCGTCATTGTCGAGAACTTCATGGTTGAAATCCACGGCGACGAGGATCAGCCATTCTCGGGCATCCAGTTCAACGATGAAGGCCATCTTCTTGTCTTCAGTGATGCTGGCATGGATACCTATGAACCAACAGCCAATGGTTGGCATAGGGGTTACCTGCAGCCCGTCATCAAGGGTCGTAGCGTGATGGCTTCAAGCCGCACGAATTTCGATGCTGAGATCCATGGCGGCGAAGGCTGGCGTACTGCTCCTGACACCGCACCAGCAGATGGTGACCTGGATGGCGATGGCGTCGTTGCTGTCGACGATCTGCTGATCTTGCTTGGCAACTTCGGCAATGACAATGGCGAAGGTGACTTGAACAATGATGGCATCGTTGGCGTCGACGACCTGCTGCTCCTGTTGGGCAACTGGACGAACTGATCCAGCCGCTTTCCGCCTTGCTTGACTTGATTTGTGACGCAGCCCCCTTGGCCACAGTGCCAGGGGGGCTGTCCTTGTGTATTTTCCTTGCCTGGATCCAGCTGTTGCGAGACGATGGGAATGTCCGCGCCGGGCTATTGGCTCTGGCAGGAGGAGAGAAGAACCATGCGACTGCTCATTACCTCGTTGATCGGCATCAGCCTGCTGCTGGCCGGGACTGCTTCAGCCGCCACCATCAACGTTCCAGCTGATCACCCGACGATCCAGGATGCCATTGATGTTGCCATCAATGGTGATGAAGTCGTCGTAGCCCCTGGCACCTGGACCGGAACCGGAAACAATGTCGTCGACTTCCTCGGTAAGTCGATCACCGTGCGTTCCAGTAACGGACCTGGCGTGACCGTCATCGATGGACAGGACGTCCGAAGAGGCGTGGCCTTCACCGGCGGCGAGACCAGCGACTCCGTGATCAAGGGATTTACCATTCGCAACGGACGGATAACAGACCCGAACATCAACGATGAAGGTGGCGGTATCTGGTGCGCCACGGACACGGCTGCCGCCATCATCGACTGCACCATCATCGACAACGTCGCGTGGGCAGGTGGCGGCGTGATGCTGCGAGGCACCAACTCGATGTCCGGCTGCACCATCATGAACAACAGCACCCCGGACAACACGTCGGCCAACAGCTATGCGGGTGGCATGTACTGCCTCGGCAACTCCTCAATCGTTACCAACTGCGAGATCATCGGCAACGGAAGCTACTGGGGCGGCGGCGCCGTCTTCATGTACTCCGATAGCCAGTTCATCAACTGTACGATTTCCGGCAACAGCAGCGTCCAGGGCGGCGGCGTCTACATCCGCAACCAGTCCCCGACGATCAACCAATGCAATATCTATGGCAATACGGCCGAGTATGGTGGCGGAGCGTACCTGTTTCTCAACGCCACCCCGATTTTCGTGGACACCGTCATCAGCGACAATGTCGCTACCGGATTTGCCGGAGCAGTCGCGGTCTACCAGCTCGGCCAAGCGATTTTCGACAACTGTATCGTCAGCTATAACCACAGCGCAGGCAATGGTGGCGCCTTCTGGATCTTTGGATCCACTTCCAACATGACCATCACCAATTGCCGAATCACATCCAACTCCGCCGGGGGAATAGGCGGGGGACTTTACAGCGACATGGGACTGGTCACCCTGGCCGAGACCTTGGTGTGCGACAACACGCCAGACCAGATTGTCGGCCCCTGGTCCAATGGTGGAGGAAATGAGATCAGCGAGATCTGCATGACGGGTGCCTGTTGTGTCTGGCCCGACTGCAGCATCATCACCCAGGTTGATTGCGAAGACATTGCCGGAAGCACCTGGCTTGGCAGCGGTTCAAGCTGTAATGACTGTCTGTCAATCATCAATGGGGCCTGCTGCCTCAATGAGGAATTTCGCGGTGCCTCCAACTGCGCCATTACAGATCCAATCAACTGCGAGGATGTTGATGGCGATTGGCAGGGGAGTGGAACGGATTGCACAGCGTGCATTCCACCACCACAACCAGGAGCCTGCTGTCTGGCGAGTGGCTGCATCCTTCTCTCGCAGGACGAATGCCTGTTCATTGGGGGCAACTGGCTTGGCAACGATACGAGTTGCGACGACTGTCCTGACACAGGAGCCTGCTGTCTCTGTGAAGGTTGCCTGCAGACCTGGGAACAGGACTGCGTGGATGCCGGTGGTGACTGGCTGGCCAACGCCGCGTGTGCAGATTGTCCGCCGCCGACCGAAGTGGGCCCATGCTGCCTGGCCAGTGGGTGCATCATGAATGCCTCCGAATCGGACTGCACGGACAACCTGGGTGAATGGCTTGGCGCCAACGGCGACTGCGTGGACTGCCCGCAACCATGCTTCGGCGATCTCAACGGCGACTGGGTGGTCGACATCGATGACCTGTTGATCCTGCTGGGCTCCTACGGCATCTGCCCTTGACGGCCATCGGATCGACAACCCATTTCAACTATCCTTGGTGCGATCCGTGTCTGTTCGACCCCGGCTGCTGCCCCCCCGAATCAGCGATTCCTTCCAGCACGACCTCGCTTGGCGATTTGCATCATGGCTTGCCGGGATTTTCTCTTGAACAGCACGCCGTAATCGCTGCATGATGAAGATATGAATACCTTGGAGTGCAGAGGACATGAGGAACAACCTTGAACCAAGAGGGATCGGACAGCGACGCAACAGAGTTCGTTTATTCCAGAGTACAGCTGGACTATTAGCTGCCGCTGTCATTCTTCTGCCCTGGCATCATGCCGGGGCCAACTCGGGCGTTGATTGCCTCAACTCCGGGCCTGACCTGGTCGTCGGCGACATCTTCGATGCCATTTCCTATGGCAGCATTGGGAATCGAGCGGCCTTCTCGATCGGTACCGATGTCTGCAATGTCGGCGATGAGGTTGTCAACTGGATTGCTGAAACACCCGATCATCCGGTCTTCGACAGGTCGCTCTACCGCGTACACGATGGAAGAATCCAGCAGATCGGGCTGACCTGGCTCAAACACGGCTTCGGCGCGGTGCAGGATGACAGCTGCGGATGCGGTTGCGAGCCGGCCGATTGGTCACATCTGGGAGTCGGCTGCTCGGATGCCTACAACGCTTCCTGGAATGGAATGCAAAGCCTCTCAGGCTCGCGACTGGAAGTCGACCCCTGGCCCGCTGCCTTCCCCTTTCCACCAGATGGATGGGAAGACACCGGCGACACGATTTTCAGACGGCTGAACGTCCTTCACGATGACATGGATCCCGCGGTGTATCCCGGAGCCGTCTACTTTGCAGAAGCCCACGTACTGACCCCACATGAAACGGTCTCCGGTAACCAGCTCAACAACTTCTCGTCTCGACGCATCTCATTCGTCCCCTCCGGAGACACCTGGGTCCTGGTGCTTGAGGATCAGACCATTGTCGGCCAGCCTGTCCTGCGAACCTGGGCCGACATGGACCCGGACGTGTTTGTTTCAGAGATACAGGTGCCCGGTGATGGCCGAGTCCTCATAGCCGTTCGTGTACAGGACGAGGGTGATGGCTGGTACCGATACGAGTATGCCGTCGAGAACCTTGACTACGGTGGATCCATTCGCTCGCTGCGTGTTCCCTTCAGCGAGGCGGCAACAGTCGAGGGAGTCAGTTTCAGTGATATCGATTATCACAGCGGGGACTCGGTCGCCGGAACCGACTGGCTCAGCCAGATCGATGACTCCTCGGTCACATGGTCAACGGATGATTGGTCGACCGATCCCTGGGCCAATGCCATTCGATGGGGAACGACCTACTCATTCAGCTTCCGAGCCAACATCGAGCCAATCAAAGGCCTGATTGAGTTGGACTCCTTCATGCCCGGCATGCCATCGGATATGACGGTCGTGAGCCTGGTGCCTCGCACAGAACCCATTGATCCATGCACCTTGCCACCGGGCCCGTGTCCGCGGGATATCAACGGTGATCTCCAGGTCACCACAGATGATGTGCTGCTGGTACTGGCCAACTGGGCTCAATGTGGTGACGGAACCTGGCAACCCATTGGTGACATCGACCAAGACTGTTGCGTCACGGTCAACGATCTACTCATGCTGATCGATGGGTGGGGCCAGGATTGTCGCCCCAAAGGTGCATGCTGCCTGGCTCAGGCTGGTTGCCAGGACGAACTCCTTGAAGAAGATTGCCTGGCCATTGGTGGGGATTGGCAGGGCGATGAGAGTCAATGCGCGACGGCCAACTGTCCCGAACTCGGGGCCTGTTGCCTGACCGATGGCTCGTGTGTCGAGGACGTATTGCCGGAGTCCTGTGTTGACCAGGGAGGTCTTTCACTGACCGGCGGCCAGAGTTGTGCCGAATGCCCACTGATGGCTGACGCGTGTGCCGATGCCAGCGAAGTCACCGAAGGTAACGTGGCCTTTGATACTCGCCTGGCGACGACCGACGGTCCGATCGATCCGGAGTGCGCGTACTACGATGAAGGCGAGATCGGTAACGACATCTGGGCGATCTACAGTCCGGCTGCGAATGGCACGCTGGTACTCAGCACGTGCGGCACGGCCGACTACGACACCGATTTCGCCATCTACGACGGTATCGATTGCGTGGATCAAGTTGTGCTGGGTTGCAACGACGACTTCGAAGACTGCCCCGACTACTCCTCCTATCTGGAGGTGCCGGTGCTCCTGTCCAACCAGTACCTGATCCGAATCGGTGGCTGGGAAGAAGGCAACTTCGGCACAGGAACGTTGTTGATCGAACTGAATGAGGATGAGTAACGCAAGCTGAGCCCGATGCCTCAGAGCATCCTGGTCAATGCTTCCACGCCCCCACGTACATTGCGGACTGGGGGAGGGTTTTGTTGACGAAGAACGGTGGGGGAGTGGCATCGCATCCTGTTTTCAACAACCAGAACGAGATCCACCAATCTCGCATGTAAAATGACAAAATAGTTTTATTGAACTGCGGGGGAAATCTACTGACAAGATGGCGTATACCCAACAGATTACTTATGCCGGGAATCCCTGAACGGATATCCCGGCAAGTGGGCTGCTTCGCGCATCGGCCCCAATTCTCTTGGAGCCAGCACAATGTCCCCTAAGCAATTACTCGTCGCTACAGCAGCGGCAACAGCAGTCGCTACAGCCTTTTCACATGTGGCGCCTGCTGATGTTCTTCAAAGTACGTATGTATCAAGCAGCAACTACCATTTTCGTGTTGCACACATGCCTGATTTCGACCAGGTTCGCGACACTCTTGGCACCGATGACGATGGTGACCCAGGTGGCATGTACTGCGTTCCAACAGCACTCACCAATCTCCTTGGCTACATCGGAACCCATGGTTATCCCGAAGTTGGCCTGACTGCAGCGGATTGGGAAAAAGAGGAAGACTACGACCTTGTAACTACCCACATCGCCAATCTGGCCGCATTCGCAGGTACAGATGCCATGACCGGCACGGGCCACATGGATGGCTACGATGCGATCGAGTATTTCCTCAGTTGCCGAACACCAGGCGTATTTAACGTCACTCAGAATCTTGCAACCAATACGACAGGGCCAACTCTTCGAAGCATCGTTGAGAATGATGTCAATGGCGCAATTACAGCCATGGGCTATGGCATATACGACTGTATTGGCATAGATGTCTGGGGACGTGAAGTACTTGATCGTACTGGCGGCCACTATGTCACCTTCACGCATGGCTACCGTGACGGCAGTACTCGAGAGATCAGTTACCGGGATCCCGATGACAGCTCCAATTCAAGCGCCCAGTCCAATTTTGAAAATCGAGAATATGACGTTGATGCGGTCCTCTACACACCGGCCAGCACCTTGTTTGGCGCCATGTTCAAAGGCGGCCGAACAGGAAGCCGCATCATGAGAACAAGTGGCGGCAAATACAGAATGATCGATTGCGTTGTCCATGTGCGACCCCGTTCCTGTTATTCATGGGATTCCAGCTTTGGAATCTTCAGGGTCACATGGGCCGGTGTACTTGACGGCGTCTTAGAATCACCCCCAGCAGTGCCCGCAAATCAGGTTGAAAATCTGCGTGATTTCACCGTGGGTCCTTTCAACAACATGATCTGGTATCTGGACAGCCAAACGCCATCCAAGGCTTACGGCGTTCGCATAAGCAACCATCAGGTCACAGAGTTCGATTTACCACACCCTGGCAAACAGATCACCTTTGGTCCTGATCACGCCATGATCGTGCTTGGCGATGGCCAACTCAGCCGTCTCCATCCATTCGCAGAGCAGGGCGAGAATTCCCCGCAGCCAAAGACTGTTCAGATACCTGGTCAGCCCGAATACCTGGCCATCGATGACGCCACAAGGAGTTGCTGGGTTGCCGGCAATGGCCAGCCTGGCAGTAACGAACAGGCGGTCTATCAGATCCCCATGATCCTTGACATGGAGCCCAACATGTATGTCATGCCTCAGGGGTGGCGTAGTGATGTCGCCATCAAGGGGATCGCAATGACTGGCAATCCGGAAATGCCACTGGCATTGCTGGGCGAAGATGGTGGAATCAGTCTCTGCAAGCCAGAGGGCGGTCAGTTGATTGAACTCGATCTGATCTGGACCGATGGCACCATTTCCTCCATCCAGTTCAATGATGAAGGTGACCTGATGGCTTTCGGGCAGCAAGGCATGACGCTTTTCCGTCGCAGTCAGGAAAACTGGTCGATCGTTGATGATCATCCATTCATGAATCAGGCCATTAGCGGCAAGTCAGTAATGACCGGCAGTCGTACCAACTACGATCCTGAGATCCATGGCACTGATGGCTGGAAACAGATTCGTGATCTCGAACCGGTCGAAGGCGATCTGAATGGTGATGGCGTCGTGGCCATTGACGATCTCCTGGCTTTGCTTGCCGACTTTGGCAACGACAACGGAGATGGCGACCTCAATGAAGATGGCATCATTGGCGTCGATGATTTGCTGATCCTGCTGAGTCATTGGACTCCGTGAGCCCAGTAAATCATTGAGTTTTATTGCCGCCCCTGCATCCGTACATGGATGTGGGGGCGGTTCTCATGACCATCAAGACCGGCGGGGGACGGGGGGGGGGAAGAAGACGTTTACCGGTCAAAGTCGTAGCTGCGCAGTTGACCATTCACGCGGGCGAAAGCATGCAACTGACCGTCAGCGTTGGGCTTCCACTGGAGCGAGACCGGCTCGATGTCCGGGCCCGGTGATTCAAGCAGGTACACCAGGTGCGCATCACCGTCATCGATCTTCCAGCTCTTTCCGTACAGCACGACGAGGGCCCCGGCCATGGGATCGTTCGCGGGAAGGACCGTGAGGATCGCGGCGTCATCCCAGGGCACGATCGTCCGGGTTGATCCAGGTGTCGGAAGCGGATCGCCATGAGGCGCCGCAACGCCCACCTCGGTGAGGTCAATGACCCGGGCGGGAGCAGATGCCTTGGGCTGGCCGGCCGCACAGCCCGAGGTTCCCATGCCGGCAAGGGAGATCAGCAGGACAATTGCCGCCAGGTTGAAAAAGCATGTCTTCATGAGTGAACTCTCCTGGGATCTGGAAGGCCGATCAGCGGGTTCCTGTAACCGTCACCAGATCATACGTACTGTCGGCCGACCTGTCTGTTTCAATGCTGTAACGATGACAGTGAACGTGCCTGAACCGGAGGATCAGTCTCGGTGCCTGATCCAGGTTGCTTCCATGAGCTCAACACCCTTGGGATCAGCCTGCATCAACTCACCCCTTACGAAGGGGTAGAAGTCATTGCAGCCGAAATAGGACTCCGTCGTTTCGGCGAAGTACTCCATCTGGTTGGTCAGGGCGTAGTGCTTCCGGGGCTTGCCCGAGATATGTAAAACTTCGTCATAGTCGCCTTCATCAACTTTAGCTTGCCAGGCCGCCTTGATAGCAGGGTCGTCATAACCGAAGACCTGATCGTGATAGCCATGGGCGAGTTCATGGAGGACCATCCAGGGCTGACCTTGCGTCCAGTCCAGGAATGCCTGAGCGTTACCAACCTCGACAGAGCCTTCTTTGTCTGGGTTGTACCCATTGGGAATAAGCCAGTCCTTTGAGACGTGGTAGCACATGCAAGCGGTCTTATGCATGTCGAGCTCAACCCAGATCTCAATCTGGCGAATCCGATCCAGGGCCGGCTGCGGGATCTTCCTGGTGATTCTGTACAGGTGATCATCCAGCAAAGCCAAGGTGTCGGCCTTCAACTGTGGGCGGGCATCAAGTGAGGGATTCACCAGCACCGGCCAGCCATGCATGTCCAGGCGGTGGTAGTCCGCGGTTGGTGTGTAGGCACCAGGCTTGGGCGCATCAGCGTCTTGAGCCTCATCGTCATGAGCCAGTCCGCTGCCTGTCACCAGGAAGATCGACAGGATGATTGATGCTGCAAGTGATGCCAGACCCAGTCGCTTGATGTTCATGGATGCCTCCTTGAATGCCCCGGGAGCGTATCCCCGCCAGCCCCTTTCAGGGCGAGTTTTACGTAATGCCCATTATCGGCGACAGGGGCCAGAGGGGTCAGCAGGCCGGATTTGAGCTGGCGTGGTCTTCGATCTGCGAATCAATGGTATCCACCGCCACCCCTGGGCTTGCTGCCATCAGATGCTTGCTCATGGCCTTGCGGACATCCGCTTCATCCTTGATTGGCCTGGATGGACAAAGCTCCCTGGCCTGAGCCGGCAGGATCTCCGGATAACTCAATCTCCTGGGCAGCCAAGGCAGACATCCAGCCAGCATGGCTTCCACCACAGCAATGCCAAAGAACTCATGCCTGGCTGTGGAAAGCACCCAGTCGGCCTCCCTCAGATGAGACCAGTAAGCCTCCCTGGATTCGACCCAGCCGGCATGGTCGATGTCATCCTTGAATTCACTCTGGAATCGTTCCAGGGATTCTGGGATCGCCCGAAACTGCTCACCTAACAGTGTCCATCGATAGCGACCGGGCTGTCGGTGCCGCAGGAACCTGGCCAGTCTCAGGAGAGTGTCTGGCCCCTTGTCATGCTCCCACCTGTGTGGCCACACGATACGGACATGGTCACCCCTCGCTTCCTTCACTGTAGATCCTGCTTGAGCCCCTGAAACCAAGGGTCCGCTGTTATCCAGCCCCGGCCTGTTATGTAAAACTTGCTCATTCACGGCATCTGGATGATCTACCGGCGGCCAGCAGATCTCCGACTTGCCCATGATGCAACGACATGCATCAGCACATGTCTTCTCTGGCGACTTGCCCAGCAATCCATCAATCCCGTCCAGGAAGGAATCACGATTCCATGCACTGTTCCACAGGACACGATCAGCACTCAAACAACTGGTGAGATTCGTCAATGCGAACTGGTAGTCACGCTCCTTCTCCATGTGAGTTGCATGACGAAATGGATATGCCGCTTGGTTCTCATGCATGTAGATGATGATTGGCACATCTCTCATACCCGTTGGGAGCAACGACCTGAGATCCCCCACTGAAACCATGGACGTGGCGAAAATGAGATTCGGTCTCACTTTCAACAGGCCTCGATGACTCGCATCTGCCAGAAGGTCAACAGCGCCTGTTCTCAATCTCCACTTCCACGCCCGGCCGGGCTTGGTTACCCAATGCCAATCGTGCCTTGAGTACTGGGAGATGGCATGGCGCACCTGAGAATGAGATCCGGCATCCCATCCTTCGAACGCAAGAATTTGAAGAGGCTGATTTGGTAGTGACATTGAAGAGTGTTGTACACTCAATTCCACATGACTGACTCTGAGCAACCTGCTGTCCCCACCACTCTGAAGTCCCCCGGTGCACTCGATGTGATGATGCCGCTCTGCGCTGTCTTCCGTCGCCACCTCAAATCCCACGACCTCAAGTACACCCGAGAACGTGCGGACATCCTGAATATGATCATGGAGACCGATGACGTCTTTGAAGCCGATTCGATCCTGGAGGAAATGAAGCAGCGTGGCCACGGTTCATCCAAGGCCACCGTCTATCGCACTCTCAAACTGCTTCAGGATGCTGGAATCATCACGCCTGTGATGCTCGACTCACGCCAGACGTTCTACCACCTGGTCTACGGGCGAGAACCCCTCAATTTCCTGGTCTGCCTGAGATCCGGCAAGCGAATACGTCTCCGCGATGATCGCGCCAAGAAACTGGCAGATGAGATCAGTAAAGAAAACGGATGGCACCCCGTCGCCCATCGAATGGTTATCTACGCCATCTCGCCGGAAGAAGACTCTCCCGCCACGGATAACTGATCTTACCAGTCGCTACTTGCAGAATTCGAAGATGCGACTCATGTCGCCAGTATGTCCAACTGCGATCTGCATGCGATCTGAAGGAAGTACGGATTCGATTCGTGCCGACCACTCAATGACTGTGATCGCATCACTCGCGCCCGCAAAATCATCCCATCCAATGCTCTCCAGATCAGCTGGCCCGGACAGGCGATAGCAATCAACGTGCACCAGTCGAAGTGAATTCCGTATTGGGTACTCATGCGCCAGACCAAAGGTCGGGCTGCCAACCAGAGAACCATCTCCACCGAGACCTTTGACCAATCCTCGCACAAGCACCGTCTTTCCACTTCCAAGAGGCCCATCAATGGCAATCATCTCGCCTCCTGAAAGACCTGATGCCAACCCTGCACCGAGTTCAAGTGTTTCTTCTGGCGACATGGTCTCGACAACCCGCCCATCACCACTTTGATCAGTCATTTGGCACCATGCTCCCAACCGGAACAGCTCACGTCGTGCTCCTCACCATCATGTAAAAGAAGCACAGAGGGTTCGTCTGCCGTATCTCGCTCACGGATTGATCCGATTCTCGTCACTGAACAGGCCCCGAGCCCTTCAGGCACGTCACCGCTGGCCGTAAAGAGCAACTCGTAATCCTCACCATCCTGAACAGCACCGATGAGATCCGAGCCATCCCGACATGGAAGCAATTCACCCTCCAGGACAACCTGCAGTCCTGATCGCTCAACCAGATGTGAAGCGTCTCGACCAAGTCCGTCGCTGATATCGATCATCGCATGGAGCCTCTCGCCGAGGATCGCTTTCAACATCGATGCTTCAGCCAGTCGCGGTTCAAATGTCAGATGGTGTGCCCCCTGCCAGGCACCTCCAAGTTTGCCGGTTACGTACAGCCCATCTCCTGCCTTCGATCCAAATCTTTCGATCGCTCCGTCAGACGGGGGCACCGCCAGAACCGTTACGGAACAATTCAGTACACCATGCTCATCCTGGTGATAGGCAAGGTCGCCACCTACAAGTGGCGCGTGGTAATGAGCGGCAACCTGCTTCATCGATTCGAACAGTTCCAGGGCCTCTGCCCCGGACATGCCCACTGGAACAACTGCTGACACCAACGTAGCGACGGGCCGACCAGCCATGGCAGCGATATCACTCAAGCTTCGCGTTATGGCTTTGCGCCCCGCAGCCTTGAGCCCTACATCCTTCAACGAAACATGGATTCCATCTATCAACTGGTCAACGCCAGCAAGCAACAGAGAGCCGGATTGAAGATCGACATCTCCCCCTGGCGCAACTGTCCGCACGAGCGCTAGATCATCACCTGGACCAATCACCACTCGCGCATCATCCTGTTTGCCAGGACGACAGATCTGCTCAAGAACACTGAATTCATTGGCAACAGGATCCATCACCACATCATCCCAGATCTTCAGCCAAGATCACCTCAATGGGCTTTTAAAGGGGGCTATTGGGGGCCAATTCGGCATTGTTGTTAGTTAAACGAAACCAAACAGCACCAAATACGAACATTACATCAGCAGACAATCCCCCCCGCGGGGACCTCTTCGGAGGCCCCGTTTACGAACCATCTGTTTCTTTTCTCCCTGACGCACTGACCCCACCGGGTTAGTGCGTCACTTTTACTCCCCCACCGACCTGTCCATCGCCAGAAGGGCTTGGAGCGTGGCAGAGGACCCCCCCTGCCGGGATTTCATCGCATCCATCGCGTTGGAGGACAACTGGGAACGTCGATCAGAATTGGCCGCCAATCCCCCAAGCACCTCTGGCAAAGCCTCGGCATTGCATTGAATCAAGCCATCTGCGTTCCCGAGGATTTCTACCATCTCGAGAAAGTCATCAGTGGCCGGGCCTATGACAACTGGCTTTCCCATACCCGCCGGTTCTGCTGGGTCCGAGCCATGCCGCTCGCCGAAGCTTCTGCCAATGACAACTATGTCCGCCAGGGCATACGCCTGAGAGAGTTCGCCGATCGTGTCCAGCAGGTAGCGGTCGGGATTCGTGCCGCGGCAATCCTTGGTGCGCCTTGTGCAGCCTTGCATGACCTGTGCTGCTGATTCGAACCACTCCGGCCTTCTAGGCGCACAGATCAACTGGATACCAGGCTGCACGGCATCATGAAGGAGTTGATGTTCTTCAGGCGCAGTTGATCCCGCCACGATGACAAGTCGATCGCGGTCGACCCCGAGCTCTTCAGCCAATTTGTCTGCCCCGTCAGGTGTAGAAGAGGCATTATCCCACTTGAGGCTGCTGGCTACATGCACTCTTGCAGCAATGGCACCCATGGCAATGAAACGATCCGCATAGGGCTGCGACTGTGCCATGACCCCGGCAAGTCGCCTGAATGAAGGTCGCAACAATGCACGAATCAATCTGTATCGCCGAAAGCTTCTGGGAGAGAGCCGGCCATTGATCACCATGACTGGAATACATTTTTGTTGACATGCAGCAACAAAGTTTGGCCAGACTTCCAACTCAACTAATCCAACAGCATCTGGAGCCACGCGAGCAAGGAACTTCCTGACGGACCAGGAAAAATCCAGCGGATACCGAACCACGTCATGATCCTGCCCGAAGAGCGACTGGGCACGGGCGTAGCCCGTATCCGTAGTGCTGGCTATGACTACCTCGACACCGCCCTCTTTCTCAAGCAGACTGACCAGTGTCCGTATGGCATTGACTTCTCCAACCGAGACGGCATGGAGCAGGATTCGCCGCCCTTGAGCAGTGGGCAGCACTGGGCCAGCCCCCAGTCGCCCTGGCCAATCTGTTCGCAGACGCCCCCTCAAGGCCATCCTGGTCAGCCAGAAGGGCACCGTCACCAACACGGTCAGCAGATAAAGGGCGTCGGTAAGCCACCGCATGAGGTGAGCATGCTCTCCAAGTCTTGGTGGATCCGCAAATCAGGCTGGTACGAATGGAACATCAGAAGGCTCTGGCGGCCCCGAAAGCCGCCATAAGTGTGACCGATTGCTGTTTTTTTACGTCCCGAGGACTGGCCTGAAAGTTCAGATACCGTAAGAATAGAGCAAGTATTCAAATTCTCATTCTGTCCACACGTGGGTATGCACCGGCAAACTCCAGGACAGACAAGGCGCCACTGGCAATGATGGAACTGCACATTCTGAAGAAGACCACCGGGGACACCCTGGGCGAGTTCGCCCTTGGGGATGCTTCTGAACTCATCATTGGCAGAGATGAGTCCTGTGATGTGCGGATCGTTCACAAAAGTGTTTCAAGAGAACACTGCGCAATCGAATCCATTGATGGTGAATTGAGACTGCGAGATCTTGAATCAACCGGCGGTACGTTCTGCGGCTCCGAGCGCATCGAAGAAGTGCGTATCGAGGACGGGCTTGAGATCACCGTTGGCCCCGCTCTACTGAAGTTCTACGACTCAGGCCTCTAGGACTCAGGCTTCTAGCGGATCGCGAATCAGCGGCCCCGTCCGCCACCGCCACCACCGCCACCAGAACCTCGGCCACCACCCCCATTGGCCATCTGGCGGAGCTGGTACTTGAGGTCTTCAATCATCTTCTCAAGCTGTGCGATCGTAGGGATCTTCTGCCAGGCCCAGTTGGGAGCTTTGCGATGCCATGCGATCCAACTCTTGTAGATGGCGATAATCTTGTTGATATCTCTTCGGCTGCCGCCCAATGATCTCAGTTCGGCCATGTCCTGCTTCAAAGCACGAGTAAACCGCTCCCCCATTGTCACCCATTTTTCGTTGAGCTCTTTGCCATTACCGGCCAGTTCCCATTCGCCTTCATTGAGCTGCAGGAGTTCAGCAACTTCCTCAGGGGTGTCTGCAATACCCATGGCGAAGCCATATTCAACGGCGTCTTGAGAGCTGAAGACAAGATTCTGCCCGCGGTGTGAAAACACTTTTTCACCCTCAAGGGTGTCATACCAGGTCACTTCACCTGTCTCGGGATCCTTGGTAGCTGAAAGGAACGTGTCCTCACGGACCAGGCATCGCCCCCATTCGATTGGGCGATTCTTCTTCACCAACGTATCTTCAAGAAGCTTGATTCGCACTTCAAGTTGTGCGTCGTCAACTGCAGCATTGCCCATGATGGTCGTGATGCCGCCGGTGTGACCCGTTGTACGGAAGATGATCTGATCGCAATGCAGACTGGCATTGGATGCCGCAGAGATTGCATGTTCGATCCAGGCGACCACGGTGTGCCGCTCACAGGCATCATCAATGACTGAATTGATGATCTTGCTCTCGATCACATAACCACCACCGGAATTGATATCCAGGACAATCACCTGTCCTTGGCCTCTCGCATCAGCCTGCTTGACAATTTTCCGGATTTCTTCATCACGAAACTCGGTACCGACCATTCCTGTCATTGGCAGGATGAACACACCTTGCTTGGACAAATCGGGGGAATCAGATGCCTTGGTTGTCTTTGAATCTGAAGTCTCATCCGCCTTGTCCTGGATGACGACTTTGCCAACATCAGCGTTATCACTCGAGCCATCGCCGGCGTTTTTCAGGCTGATGATGTTGGCTACGAAGATGACTCGCTCAGAACCTGCTGCCTGGCTGGCGACTTTGATATAGAGCTCGGAAATGTGCCTGATGTTTCCCGTAAACGTTCGCTCTGCCGCTCCATCCTTCCAGACGACCACGACTTCATCACCGATGCGGCCACGCCAAGAACTGTTGTCAGGAAGCGAGATTCGCTGGCTGCCCAGATCTTCACCATCCTGTATTGGGTACCAGGCGGCAGATGCCGTGTGCGCGAAAAGTACTGTAAACAGAATCGTCAATAGATAATGCACTGTTCTAACTCCAACTGATGTCATCTAGCCAGACCGCCGCCGCCGCCGCCGCCACTGCCGCCACGGCCACCTTTACCGCCACGCTTCTTCATTCTCTTGATCTCATCAAGACGAAGTTCAAGATCCGTCACGGTAGCACGAGTACGTATTCCAACTTCGGGCCATCTACGCAACAAGCCAATGGCTCGGACAAGTGACTTCTCGGCCTTGGTCAGGTTGGACATGCCTCCACGCCCAAGCCATTGCCTATACATCTGGATCTGTTCAAGGAAGTCCTTGTAGGCCTTTCGCCAGCCAAGCGTATGTCGCTTCTGCACATCAATGGCGATGCCCTCGACTAACACATAGTTACGCTCACCCAGCAGAACCGCGAGATCTTCGATCTCTGCTGCTGTCCCATTACTCAGACTGAAATCGTCACAGTACAAAGCTGGCAACGTCAAACCCATCTCATCTGATTTATCCAGTGGGACTTCGCCACGGAGGTTGTTCTGCCACATGGGCATCCGACCCCTAAAGCTCACGCTGAGAAGGTATTCAGGCTTGCACAAGGCCGAGATCAACTTGTCGACCGTGGGATTCTGGTGTCCACCATAATTCATGATGCCTCGGATGTTGTGATACGAAGCATCGCCCCACTTGGCCGCAACATGCGCATCGCCAGCAGCTTGTCTGGATCGAACCACGTAGGAAGACATGCCGCCAAGGGTGGCATCAGGATGCATGTACATTTCAGGCCAGGCCATGGCCAACACGCCACTGTCTCCATGGGCGTCATGCACCCAGAGAACCTGTCGAATGTCATCCGAAATCTCCTGGTCAAAGAGCGTCCGCATCTCTCGAATGCCATCCGTATTCCACAGGCTACCCTCGCCTCGATCCATCAGGATCGTCAGATCCCCTTCAATAGCATCAATGGGTTCCTTGTTGAATTCATCTTTCTCATCATGGCTGTCAAGCTTGAAGACCAGTAGATCAGGAGCGTGCTCGTTGATGTCCTCGATGATCTCTTCATAAACACGAGAGGACACATCCGTTCCGATCTGACCAATCATGGGGACCACATAGACCGTAGTTGCACGTTGTGTCTTATCAACATCTGCTTCCTGAGCAGACGGCTCATTGGTAGCCGATGCCGGATCAGAGGATGAGGATGGCTCATCAGCAACTGGAACGTTGGCTGGAGTGTTCAAATCTTCGTCAGCTACGTTGCGTTCGGTCTTGGTGATCGTGGACTTGGGAATTACGATCGTTGTTTCAAAGCCAAGATCAGGATCCACATACCGGAAGACAATCGTCCGGCTGGTTTCTCGAATGATCTCACCTTTGAGTGTCTTGCCATCTGAGGTCTGGATGATGTCGACCGCCATGCACCAGGACGACAAGGTCGTCAGAGCAAAGATCGCGATCAGGGCCAGAGGGACTCTATTCATTCCTAACATCGTGCATCCTCCATCCAGGCAGGCAGTCTCTTGACCCTCTGAACCGGTATTCAAAGAGCAAACACAACTCAGAACGTACCGGCTCCATGGTCTTGGCCCCATTATAGGGCCTCAAAGAGCCTCCAGCAGGCCGATTAAGACATCTTGGCCACGTATATACAAGCGGAAAGCATGGACAGCCTCAGTTGGCAGAGTCGGGATTTCCCCAAATTTCCTTCGCAAGCCCCATGGCTTCCTCAGGGGTATGGATCTGACCCTCCAACTGGGCGTCATAGACAGCCTCGATAATGTCACTGAACCGGGGGCCTGGAGGGAACCCGGCTTCCAGGAGCACCGCCCCACCAAGGAGCCTTGGAGGCGCGAGGCCCGAAGGTCGAAGCGACTCTACCCGGGAGGCTATCTGGTCGGCCAATTTCGAATCCGCAACTCCCAGCAGGCTTCGAGCCGACTCGAACCAGGCCAGAGAGGCCAACCGTTTGTGACCCGCAACGCCAAGGTCGTTCCACTCTCTTTTTAAACGACCTTTGATCTTGAGAATGTCACGAAGTCCATCGCGGTCCACATTCGACAACATCAACTGCTCGCGCCAATTGGACGCGAGCACATCAGGCTGCACATCAAGTCCTCGATCCAATGCCCAGGCGGCCAATGCGGTGGCGTACTGCGAACGAGGAAGCGAGCCGTTTACAGAATCCAGGTGATTCGCGTTATCCCAGCCAGAGCTCGCATGTCCAAGTACAGATTCAGCCAACCCGAGAGATTCAAGAAACCCTGCTGCAATCGAGCGATTGGGATTCAATAGCATCCTGCGGATTTCTTCTCCAATTCTCTCCTTGGAAATCCCCGCCAGGCCAAGGCGATGCTCAAGTATGGCCTTTTCTGTTCCCGCCTCTATCTGGAATCCGAATCTTGCCGCAAAGCGGACGGCCCTGAGCATTCTGAGGTGATCTTCTTCAAGACGGTCAACAGGACGGCCAATTGCTCGAATGAGATTCTCGGCGAGATCCTGTTCGCCTCCATGAAAATCAACCAGTTGCTCGCCAACAGGATCCCAATACATCCCGTTGATGGTGAAATCTCGCCGTGCAGAATCTTCCTCAACGGTTGCTTCAGACACATGATCAGGACGCCTGTGATCGGTATACGGACCTTCTTTTCGGAACGTCGCCACCTGCACTGGCCAGCCATTTTTGTAGACCAGCATCACGCCAAAGAACTCACCGACTCCCCTGGCCTTCGGGAAAACATTCTGGACATCCTCAGGTGTCGCCGAGGTGGCAATGTCGAAGTCTTCCGCCTTCAGCCCGAGCAGGCGATCACGAACACAGCCGCCTGCAAAAAAAGCTTTGTGACCTGCCTGCTGGAGCCTGTTGGCAATTTCACTAGCAGCCCGCTCGGCTGAACCGCGACCTCTGGCAGCCTCAGGCTCCATCACTTGCCTCGCTCTCCGACTCCGGATCATCAACTTCAGTTGTGGATGACGTGCCTTCAGGGCCATAAAGCAAGACTTCATGGTGGCGACGAAATGTTCGTACCTCAGGCCCAGCAAGCCCCTCGACAGCAAGGTCGATCTCATCTGGCCCAAGTGGACTGCGCAATACGATCAAGGCATCCTCTGCAAGCAACGGTGCGAGCCTCTGCATCTGGGAAAGCACACGTTGACGAGTGCCCTCCTGCTCCATGAGCTTGAATGGCGGGTCGATGAAGACCACACTCAATGGTCGGGGAGATCGCAGAATGGCCACTGATCCCAAAGCATCCCCACAAAGAATGTCTGCACGATCCTGGCACCCCAACTCATCAACATTTTCTTTCAAGAGCCCGAAGATCTTTCGATCCTGTTCAACCATGAGAACATTGGCTGCTCCTCGACTGACCGACTCGAGTCCCATCGATCCCACCCCGGCAAAGAGATCGAGCACGTTGGCATCCTCAATATGTCCCCTGAGGACATTGAACACGGACTCCTTGACGCGGTGTGCGTAGGGGCGAGTCGTGTCCGCATCAGCGGGCGTCTTGAGGCGACGAGATCTATAGTGGCCTGTGATGATCCTGATCATCCACGAGAGCATCGCCCTGACCTGCAGTCCCGTCAACGCCAATGAGCCATGACTCCTGAATTCAATCAACTTCCCTCCGCTATTCGAAGGAATGGCCGCCTTGCCAGGCTTGGCACCCATCAGGTGCCCGCCCTGCTGGTATCCCCAGAGCCCTCTCTGGCGGCCCCACCACCGATGGTCCTCTGGATCCATGGGCGAACGGCCTCCAAAGAGCTGGATCCCGGCCGCTATCTGAGGCTGATGAGGGCTGGTATCGCAGTCTGTGCCGTCGATCTGCCTGGCCATGGCGAACGGGCTGTTCCTGATCTTCAGGATTCTGCACACGTTCTCGAGGTGGTCATGCAGATGGTCAGTGAACTGGATGAAGTGACCCTGGAAGCCACAAGGGAACTGGGGGCAGATCCAGACCGGGTTGGAATCGGAGGCATGTCTGCAGGCGGGATGGTGACTCTTGCACGGCTTTGCAAGCCTCACAATTACCTGGCTGCTTCCGTGGAAGCCACGACGGGTAATTGGCGATCACAAGGCAGGATGCCAATGCTCCAGGCATCACAGGCCGCAGCAATCGCGTCTTCTGATCCCATTGAGCACCTTGATGAATGGCGAGAAATCCCGCTCCAGGCGGTTCACTGCCGTGCAGACGAGTGGGTTTCTTTCGATGGGCAGAAAGCCTTCATCCAGACCCTGCAGGATCGATATCAGGACCCTGAATTGATCCAGCTCACCGTATATGAGAAAACAGGCGCGTTGCATGAGCATGCCGGCTTCGGACGGTTTTCAGCAGAAGTCAAGGAACACCAGAGGCTATTCTTTGTGAAGCAGTTGCGACCCGAGTTGATCGAGGAGACACCATGACATCCCTTCAGACTGAACCGGATCCTTCAGGAAGCTTTGGTGATTTCGGTGGGCGATATGTCCCCGAAACACTGATCGCCGCACTTGATCAACTCACCGATGCATGGAAGTCATCGCGGAATGATCCCGCTTTCCAGGATCAATTCAGATCACTACTTCGAAATTATGTCGGACGCCCGACACCACTGACCGACTGTCCGAATCTCACCCGGCATATCGGCGGCGCTTCCATATGGCTCAAACGAGAAGATCTGGCTCATACCGGCGCTCATAAGATCAACAACACGATTGGCCAGGTGCTGCTGGCCCGCCAGATGGGCAAGGAACGCATCATCGCGGAAACAGGGGCTGGCCAACATGGTGTCGCCACCGCAACGGCCTGCGCACGTTTCGGCCTGCCATGCGAGGTGTACATGGGCGAAGAGGATGTTCGTCGACAAGCCCTCAACGTCTTCCGCATGCAGCTGCTTGGAGCGAAAGTCCATGTGGTCAAAGACGGCTCACGAACACTCAAGGATGCAACCAATGCCGCCATGCGTGACTGGATGGGATCCGTCGACCACACCCATTACATCATCGGTTCGGTAGTTGGCCCCCACCCCTTCCCGGCCATGGTGCGAGATTTCCAATCCGTCATTGGTATCGAAGCCCGCGCCCAATGTCTCGACATGCTTGGCAAGCTTCCTGACTGCATCGTGGCCTGCGTTGGCGGCGGTTCCAATGCTGCTGGAATCTTCCATCCATTCCTTGAGGATGCTTCAGTGGAGATGTTTGGCGTCGAAGCTGGCGGGCGTGGCAGCCAACAAGGCGATCATGCCGCAACCCTCAGCCATGGCGCTCCTGGTGTACTCCATGGATCACGCAGCTATGTGCTCCAGGATCCCGACGGTCAGACATCGCCTGTGCATTCCTGCTCAGCTGGTCTGGATTATCCCGGCGTAGGCCCTGAACATGCCGCATGGCGAGACAGCGGACGAGTCCAGTACATCTCGGTGACTGATGATGAGGCGCTGGCGAGCTTCCGACTGCTCTCTGAACAAGAAGGCATCATGCCGGCTCTGGAAACGTCCCATGCAATCGCTGCCGCAACTTCCATGGCAGCCAACCGATCCTCTGATGAGGTCGTGCTGGTGAACCTTTCAGGGCGTGGCGACAAGGATGTCACTGAAGCCCAAAGACTGCTGGAATCACATATCCCGAAGCTGGACTGAAAGTCTGGGAACTCGACCGCCAGAGCCAAACGAATCAGACAACGCCCCCGTCATCACGGGGGTGTTGTTCTTGATGAATGAACTACTTGGGATTCTTCATCACCCCAGGTGCGAGTCGAACATGCGACCTGCGGTTTAGAAGTCCACTGCCAGATTCCTCAACGGGAATCAGCAATGGTTGATTCTTCGCCGTATGACTTGGCCTGCAGGATGACCAGCGCGGTATGCAACTGTGGGTCCAGACCCTCGCTGAGCAACTGGGTGATTTCCGGAGCGACCCAGGGGCCCTCCTCTTCTTCTTCCCAGTCCGAAGGGGCCTGTTGCAATTCGGCATAGCGCTGAACCTTGGTGGCCTGACTTACCTGCTCTGGAGTCATCGAGATCTTGATATCAGGCTCGACACCCCAGTCCGTACTTCCAGGAACCTTGTGGACCATGCGCCCAGGCGTGATGCCATCTGGCGATGGAAGTCTGTAGTACTGCGTAGTGAGCTTGAGCTTGGTGGTGTCGGTGACAGGATGAACAGTCTGGACGGATCCCTTGCCATAGCTTCGAGCGCCAACAATGATCGCCGCCTCGTGTGCCTGAAGACATCCGGCAACGATTTCACTGGCACTTGCCGAACCATTGTTGATCAACACGACCACAGGCGTTCCAGAGAGATAGGCACGCCGCTTACGGGCATTTGCCTGGAAACTGGATTGGCCGAAACGGTCCTCGCCTGACACGATTCCACCTTCATCAACAAAGAGATTGCTGATATTGACGGCTGTTTCCAGCAGACCGCCGGGGTTGTATCGCAGATCAAGGATCAATCCTTCTGGCATGCCCTGTTCCGTCTGCATCTGGCTGAGCGCCTGGAGCATGTCTCCATAAGTCTGCTGATCGAAACCCGTCATTCTGATATAGGCGATACGTCGTTCAGAATCGATGAACCAGTTCCAATCTGGATTTCCGGACTCATCGATCCCTTCAAGATCCCAACCCTTGACGGTATGCATTCGAATCATGTCACGAACAATCGTGAACTCGTGATCCTGGTCGCTGTCCTCACGGCGAACGCCAATGGTCACTTTGGTTTCTGCAGGACCGGTGATTTCACGGACGGCATCACGAAGTGTCCAGCCTGTGGTTGATACGCCATCGACTGAGATGACCACATCGCCTGATCGGATGCCTGCAAGATCTGCTGGTTTTCCTTCCAGAGGACTGGCGATACGTATTTCGCCCAGTTCGGTCTCCTCGATGTAGACACCGATTCCAATGAACTCCCCTTGCATCTGGCGATTGAAATCCTCGATGTCATAGGGCCAGATGACTTCACTGAAGCGATCCAGCTCATCCATTGCACCATCGCCGAATTCACGCCACAACACCTCAAATGGCAATCTGATTGTACGGCTGTTGAGTGACGCGATTTCATCAATCACCTGGCGTCCCAGATCGCGTGGCTTCACATTGGATTCAAGAGCAGCCCGGAAGCCCTCTTCAATCTGATCAAGTCCATCAACCCATTCCTCGACTGCCTCTTCACTGGATAAGCCTTCAAGGGTGTCATCAATCATGGGCGTCTGCGCCAACGTACGCAACGCATCAATGCCCCCCTTCAGAAGCGGCTCCCAGCCTGCCGAGTTGATGTGCTCACGAGCGGCGGTATCAAGAATGCTGCGGAGCATCTCGACTCGCACACCGGATACTTCATCCCGCCATCGACCCTGAAGCAGAGGATTAAAAGATCTGACATCAGTAGAGTCATCCCCTCTTGCTTCTGCGCGACGAAGATACAACTCGTGAAAATCTTCCGGGTCATATCGACGCAGGAGTTTCAGTTGATTGGTGATGTCCTCGAGATGGTCTTCATAGCCAGCGAATGCCCGCTGCTTACGGGTATCCAGGTAGGCCGTCTTGAGCCTGAAGAGAATCTCCTGTGCCTGCATGAGATCGCCTGATTCAATCAGGTCATCAATAGCAGCATCTGCACGCTCAATGGCTTCTCGAACAGCATCATGCTGGAGAGCCACATCAAAATCCTGGATCAGCTCCTGATAGGCAACTGCATGCTTGAGAGCTTCAGCAAGATCTTCTTTCTCCAAAGCAGCCTCGAGCGACTCCAATGCCTTGTCTTGACCGCTTTGCAGAAACTCCGCAGATGATTCCCGGGTCTTGTTCCATTGATCAACGCACAATCGATATTCAGCCGTCGACTCCGGTGAAGTGATCGAGCCTGGAGGAACATCAATGAGTTCGTTCATCAAGCTGACATCACCGTCGATGCCTGCATCCCAGACGAGGTCCGCCCACTCATTGAGTGAAACAGTAGTGTCAGCCGTTGTTTCAACGGCCGTATCTGCTGGAGTGTAAGCACTGAATGAAGCAACGATGAGAGCGGCTACTGCCAAGCCCATGCGGCCCAGCCGAGAACGATCTTCCAGTCGATAGGTCATGTTTGGCATCTTCCAAAGTATGGCCCAGTTTTCCGGGCTTGCAGGTCTGAGGCAGGCGAGAATGGACATATCCACACCAGGAAGCCTCGGAGCTTTGGATCGACCCCATGAAGGGCCGTCTTAAGTGAATCCCTGAGCAGGCTTCCTGTTTTCGTACGAATGTGGCGAAAAAAGGGTTCGCTACTTGCCACTTCTTGCTGAGCCCTATACTCGGACCATGCCCTTTCTGGCATCCCTGGACGCCAATCCGGCTGTTTCCCAACCTGAATTCGGGCAGGTCGCCCTATTAATTGCTGCCGTCCTGGCCGCATTCGGGGTCCTGCTGGTGATCCTGCTGCTGCTCTGGATCAACCGCAGAATGAAAAAGGCCATTGGGCTCTCGGATGTCCGAATTGGCACTCATCGATCTTCAGATAATCTTGACCCTTGGGTGGAGGCCGGCCAGCGAGTGGATGGAGACACCGTGGACTCCCTCTACAAGCAGGATGAGAACTGAACGCCCTGATGATCAATCAGGACCAGTCCCCATGCGGATGGAACGCCGAGCCTCTTCAATTTCCATTGCCGGTGCGTCGAGCATGATGGCCTGCTCCAGCCATGACGCTGCCATGGCCTCCTGGCCAGCTCTTCCAAATGCCTCAGCGGCTCGCAAGGCAAATCTCCACGCATCCGTACGATGAGCATTGGTTCGAAAACACTCCGACCAGGCCTGCCCAGCATTGATTGAATTTCCCAGGGACTCCCATGCGATCGCAATCTGAGAAGTCGCCGGCTCCTGCCCTCGAACCTGATCAGACAATGCCAGGAGGAGTTCAAGTGCAACTCGGGGCCGATTCGCTTCAAGGTGAATCCGGGCCACTGCGATTCTGACCCCTTCTTGATCACCTGCGACAGCCAGTGCTCTGGACGCCATCTCTGAGGATTCGGATTCCCGTCCTGCCCTCTGGAGCAATAAGGCCAAGGAAGACAATGCATGCGGCTGTTCTGAGTCCGTTTCCAGCACCGACCTGAGCATGGCTTCTGATCGCTCGGGAGATGTCTCGATCAGCAACTGAGCAGCATTGATCTGAGACCTCATGTTCCCAGGATCAAGCTCGATGGAGCGGAGATAGCAGGCAAGAGCTTCCTCATGCTGCCCGGCCTGTTGGGCCACTTCCCCTGCACTCTGGTGCAATCCACTGCTTTCAGGCATTCGGCTCACGGCATCTTTGTACAAGTCATAGGAAGTCCCAAACTGATCCCTGGAGGCTTCTATCAGGCCCATATCCCGAAGCTGCAGCCCTTTTCTGAGTGCCAGGCGAGCCATGACTTCATAAGGACGTGGGTCATCCGGAGACTGATCTATCAGCCGGGCGAGTATTGCCTGAGCCTTGTCGGTGTTGCCTGAGGCGATGTAAATCTCAGCAGCCTCGAGTGAGTGGCGAATCGACTCCTGGCTGCTTGAAGGCTCCAACTGCTCTGGAACTGGCGACCGATCTTCGCAGCTCTGGCAGAAGAGTACCCCTGCACAGGCGAGTGCCAGCCAGAGCACGGCTATGATGCGGTTCATGTCCACGTCGATAACGACTCCACAACTTCCTAGATCATACGATCCCGCGAGCATCGAGCCCGGCATCCGCGATGCCTGGACGGAATCCTCGCTGGGTCACGTCAACCTGCCACTGGATCAGGGGGCCATCCCCTATTCCCTGCTCCTGCCGCCACCCAACGTCACCTCCATATTGCACCTTGGCCATGCCCTGAATGCAACGCTCCAGGATGTCCTGGCTCGTCACTCCAGGATGCAGGGCAAGGAAACACTGTGGATGCCTGGGACGGATCACGCTGGCATCGCCACTCAGACGGCTGTTGAAAGACGTCTGCTGCAGGACGGCAAGCGGCGAACAGATTTTACGCGCGAATCATTCATCGAGCTTGTCCAGGCATGGAAGGATGAATACGGCGCAACCATTCTGTCCCAGCTACGCGAGATGGGCGCTTCCTGCGATTGGCCCCGGACACGATTCACCATGGATCCTGTCTGCGCCGCTGCGGTACGAGAAGCCTTCTACAAACTCTTCAATGAAGATCTTATTTTCCGAGGCAAGCGACTGGTCAACTGGGATCCTGCTACACAGACGGCATTGGCTGATGACGAAGTCGAGATGGAAGACGTCGCTGGCCACATGTACTACCTCCGCTACCCGCTGTCTGATGGATCAGGCCATATCACCGTTGCAACAACAAGACCGGAAACCATGCTTGGTGATACCGGCGTTGCCGTCAATCCTGATGACCCTCGTGCCGCAGGTCTGCGAGGCAAGTCCATATGTCTCCCAATTGTTGGTCGCGAGATTCCCATCGTCGAAGATGACTACGTGGTGATGCCAGGCAGCGGAGATGATCCCAAGGCCGAGTTCGCCACAGGATTCCTGAAAGTCACTCCCGCACACGACCCCAATGACTGGGACATCGGCCAACGACACGACCTCCCCGCCATCAATGTCATGGCACCGGATGCATCGATCTCGGAAAAGCATGGATGGGAAGATGTCTCAGAGGAAGCTCGTGCATTCATCGGCCTGTCACGAGAGGACGCCCGCACGGCCATCATCGACTGGTTCCGCGAGCAGGGTCTTCTTGAGGAGATTCGTGAATACGGTCACTCGGTCGGGCACAGCTATCGATCACATGTTCCGATCGAACCGTATCTGAGCGATCAGTGGTTCGTACGCGTGACAGATGACCGACTGCGCGGCGAAGCGATGCGGGCAATGGTTCCGGATCAGTATGAAGGCGAAGCTCCTGAACGATCAGAGGGCTCACATGAACAGGATGGGCAACTGCGTTTCTATCCCACCCGTTACGCGAAGACCTTCCAGCAATGGCATGAGAATCTTCGCGACTGGTGCATCAGCCGCCAACTCTGGTGGGGACACCGGATACCGGTATGGTCAAGATCATTGTCAATGTCTGAAGCCGGTCCAGTCCCTGATGATCTCCAAAGTGGCATGACCGACAGAATCGAATGGTGCGCTGATCCAGTCTGCAATCGACAGGATGATGGGCTCGCTGTGCGAATCCAGATCGACCGGGAGGCTGAACTCGTTCGCATCCTTGCTTGTGTTGGCCGAGATTGCCAGGATCTCGAAGCAGAACTTGAATCATTGGGCTACTCCCAAGATGAGGATGTGTTGGACACGTGGTTCTCCTCTGCACTCTGGCCAATTTCTACGATGGGCTGGCCGGACCCCGAGGCATTTCCGGACATGCCCGGATTACTCGATGCCTTCAATCCGTCCAATGCTCTGTCCACTGCACGCGAGATCATCACCCTCTGGGTCAGCAGGATGGTGATGTTCAATCGATTCTTCCGCAACGGCACCCTTCCATTCCGTGACGTCTACATCCACCCGATCATCCAGGATGGATTCGGCCAGAAGATGAGCAAGTCACTGGGAAATGGCGTTGACCCCCGAGACATCATCGAGAGTCATGGAACCGATGCGCTTCGCTTCATCATGACTCAGTTGGCCACAGCGACTCAGGATGTCCGACTGCCATTGGATCTGGTCTGCCCGCATACCGGCAAGACTTTCACTCCCGAATTCACGACATCCGTCTCGGGCCATCGCGTCACCGCTCCGGTGCAAGTCAGCCCAGGTGATTCCAGCAAATCAATGGTCACCGTATATGGCGAGTTCAGCGGTCAGGCAAAAGCCACTGAAGAAGCGCCTCTGGCTCGCAATTCCTCCAGCAAGTTTGATTCGGGCCGAGCCTTCGCCAACAAGTTCTGGAACGCCGCCCGCTTTGCGCTTTCACGAAGCGAGTCACCCGGGAAGGTTTCTTCCCTGGATTCGCTTGGAGTTGTTGATCGCTGGATGCTTTCGCGGATTGCAAAAGCCAGAAAAGCCTTCGACGAAGCAATTGACGGCTATCACTTCAGCACCTGCGCGGAGATCCTCTACGACCTCGTTTGGCGAGACTTCTGCGACTGGTATCTGGAGTCCGTCAAGCCGACGATTGGAGATGACGCAGCACAAAGGCAGGTACTGCTGTCATCTCTGAATGCCATTTCACGCCTGCTCCATCCAGTTTGTCCATTCGTCACAGAAGCCTTATGGCCACACATCTGCGCCACAGGCCAAGCTGGCCTGCCAGGACTTGAACTTCCACAGAGCGATCAGGTCGCCATGGCAAGTTGGCCAATGACTGATGGACTGCTTGATGAGGAAGCAGAAACCACCTTTGAGAAGATCAAGGAGTTGGTCAACGCTATTCGCAGAGCCCGAGCAGATCACGATGTCCCACCCAAGGCCCGACTGACACTTGGCATCACGGATGCCATTCGCCCCTTGGCCGATCAGGCGACACCCGCCATTCTCTCCTCTTGCAATCTTGAGGCGATCACTGATGCCACTGGTGATGGCATCCAGGTTCACCTTGGAAGCGAAGTCCTCTTTCTCCAGGGACACGGCGACACGCTGGACGTAGAGAGTGAGCGAACCAGGCTCACCACCCGCATTGCAGAGCTGGAAAAATCAATTGCCGCCCTCAAGGGGCGACTGAGCAATCCTGGGTACGTGGATAAAGCACCTGCTCACCTGGTGGAGGAAACACGCGGTACGCTGGCAGCCGCCGAAACCGATCTGGCTTCGGCACAGAGTGCACTGGAGCAACTGGGAACATGAACTCAAACGCCAAAATCATCCTGATGCTGACGGCACTTGTTTTCACGTGCAGTTGCCAGTCAAAGAACTCCAATGACTTGACGCCCCTGGCTGCAAGTAATGATGATCGATACAACATCGATGAAGTCCAGGTCAACGATTGGAGCTTCCTGGGCATTCCTGGCAAGCAGATCCGAACACGCCACTGGGATCTGAGAACCACATTGAGAAGCGAACGACTCAAGCAGATCCTTCCTGGTTTCTATGAGCAGGCACTCGACAGGTACCAGCATGCCTTCGGGACAGAGCTCCCCCCGCCCGGGCAATCACTGGAAACCTACCTGTTTGCCGACCGCAGACAATGGAAGAACAAAACACGCATGATCCTCCCGGACAAGGCCGCTTCCTTTGAGGGACTTGGACGAGGCGGGTTTACCACTGATGGCATCGCCGTGCTCTATGACATAGATGGCTATGGCTGGCATCGGGACACCCTTGCGCTTGGTGCACATGAGGGATGGCATCAATATGTCCAGTCGACATTCAAGGACCAACTGCCCGCGTGGCTCGACGAGGGCATTGCTACGACGATGGAAGGGTTCTCCTGGAGGGGAGGGCTCACATTCAAAACAGAAGCCAACCGTGAACGTTGGTCACGATTGCGAACATGCTTCATTGAAGACAGAATCATTCCGCTTGAGTTTCTCCTCTCCGCTCACCCGGAACGTTTTCTTGATGGACAGAAACAGACGCTCCTTGATTACTACGCACAGATCTGGGCATTCACCCGCTATCTGGAAGAAGCTGAAGATGGCCGATACCGTGACCGAGTCGGCAACATCCTGCTGCTGGCTGCGTCCGGAGACCTGTATCGCCAACTATTGCGATCCGATCAGCTGACTCCTGAACGCCGCCAGCAGGTCGAAGAGGAATCAGATGCAGGCCTTGCCCTTCTTGAAGTGTTCATAGAACTTGATGTTCAAGGACTCGAGGATCGTTATCAAGAATGGTGTCGCGAACTTGTAGGCATTCCTGAACGCACGAGTTCCTGATTTCCAAAGCCCCGATGTCCCTTTAATGATGCCTGGGGCCCCTTGCTTCAACCGATATACTGATTGATGCTCGCATGCTCAACTGATGCGAACACTTCCAATCATGTCGGACCAGATCACGATAAGAACAGCATCCTCTGAAGACATGCCTTGCATACGGGGCCTGTTCGAGGCCGGGGTCCACGAGGGCAAGATTCAAATCAATGACTCAGGCGCTGATATCGAGAATCTCGAGGCAGGCTATTTTCATGATGAAGGCCGCAGCAACTTCTGGGTAGCCGAATCAACCCAACAGGTTGTCGGAATGATTGGAGTGCAATGCGTCGGTGATGAAATCGCTGAAATAAGGCGACTGCGAGTTCATGGTGATTTTCGGCGTCGCGGAATTGGCACCGATCTGCTGAATCATGCACTTCAGTTCTGCAGAAAACGTGATTACGTCAAGATCGTCCTGGAGGTACGCGTCGAGCGTGACCCCGCCATCCATCTCTTTGAGAAAGCCGGCTTCTTTCTTGCCAGAAGCCGGGAGTCAGATGGCCACAAGACGCTTGATTTCTACGTCGACCTGTATACCGATCCTGCTACACGGAGTTGATCCGTCTCTTGTCGGACTCACGATGTGAGCTGGCAGCAGACAGTCGTCGTCGGCAATCTGTCCAATGGAATGGGCCATCAATAAACGACGCCACGATTCAAATCGCGGCGTCGTTCTTGAAAAAGCGGGCGAACGGACTCGAACCGTCAACATTCAGCTTGGAAGGCTGACGCTCTACCATTGAGCTACGCCCGCATGCAGAGGCACATAGTAACGTCAGTGACAGGCGTCGCCCACCCCTCCCAGTATCGGGGCATTGAGTCCATGAGCAGGGATGGTTACACTCGACACACATGTCAGAGGCAGATACAGCAGCCCAGGCAGAGGCGGCCAACCCCCTCCATCCTCGCCAACATTCCTGGAAGAAAATCATCACCAGGATCGTGGTCCTGCTGGTCGTGGTCGCCTTGATCGCACTGCTCTATATATATGTTCTACAACCCTACATGAGCGATATCCGCTCATTCGTGGCAAGCCTTGGCCCCTGGGCGCCATTGGCATACATCACCCTGTTGTTCATCGCCACCATGATCTTTCTTCCTGAATCCATCATTGCCATTGCCGGAGGCACGCTTTTCGGACTCTGGATGGGATGGCTCTGGGTTGTGATCGCCTGCGTGATCACCGCCCTGTTTACTTTCATGCTGACCAGGTTGTTTATTCGCAAGCGAATCAACCGTGTATTGAAGAAGTACCCAAAGGCCTATGCAGTTGAACAGGCCACAGGCAAGGCTGGGTTCAAGATTCTGTTTCTCCTCCGCCTGGCACCAGTCAACTTCTCGCTCCTGAACTACCTGGGCTCCGTGAGCCCATGCAAATTCCGGTCCTATGCCCTGGCATGCATCGGCATGATCCCGGGCAATTTCTCCACGGTGTACATGGGTGATGTCGCCAGGCATACTGCCGACCTCGCTCATCGATACAAGACCGCCAGAAATGCGGGAGGCGATCTTGCCACCTCAGTCCATGCAGCAGCCAAGGACGGAATCGTTCACGAAATCACCGTGTATGGCGGATTGGTCCTTGCCATCGTCGCCAGCGTTGTCGTCGGACGCATCGCCATCAAAGCCATTCACAAGGAAACCCAGCAGGAAAAGGCCACGCCCGGGCAGGAAAAGGCCCCCTCACCTGCAGGATCCTGACAAGACGCACTTCTTCTGTTGATCCCCACCATCGCTGGAGTTAGGGTGAAGCATGCCCGCATGTGAAATCGAGGCTGTCGCCTCAACCTCACCGGGCCACCGTGTCCCAGGACACCTATGGAGAGAGGGAGAACGAGGATATGACTTTCAAGACAGCCGTCGGTATCGCTGCAGCAATGGCACTATCAACCACCGCCATTGGCCAGGACGACTTCATCGACCACAGCTCAATCGATTTCATTGAAATCGCTGAACTGGATTTCGATGCCCTTGCACAAGAGGACGTCCGGCGAGAAAGCTCAGGCATGGCACCTCGTTATGCCATCCCGCATCGGGTCAATGAAGGTCCAGCGTTCAGTGGCACATGGACTCAGCCGGATGCCGACACATGGCTGTGGCAACTCCGAGTCGCCTCGCCTGAATGCCTGTCCATCAACCTCGCTTTCGAGCACTTCATGATGCCGGAAGGCGCCGTGATGACAATCACATCCCATGATGGGCGATTCTCATTACGGCCCATCACGATCCTGGACAACAATCCAGACAACGAATACTGGACCCCACCAGTTCCAGATTCTGAAGTCATTGTGTCAATCGAGATGGATGCGAATGTACGACCACTCGTAGAGAATGGAATCGTTCTGACAAGCGTCAATGTTGGCTATCGCGGCTTCTATGACGGCGCATTTGATGTCGATGATCGTTCCGGATCCTGCAACTATGACGTTGAATGCCAGGAAACAGAAGGCTGGGAAAACGAGATCCCCTGCGTCGCCGTGATTTCAACAGGCGGTTCAACCTTCTGCACAGGATTCATGGTCAACAACATCCGCAATGACCGAACTCCCATGTTCATGACCGCAAATCACTGTGGCATCAACTCAGGCAATGCGGCCTCATTGATCACGTTCTGGAACTACCAGGATCCTGCCAGTGGCCCACTTGATTGCCCAGGCAACTCGAATGACAGCGGTCCACAGGACTATTACCTGACGGGTTCACAATTCCTGGCGTCCCACAGCCCTTCGGACTTCACGCTGGTCCAACTCAACCAGTCGCCACCTCAGGAATGGGAGATTTCCTTCTGCGGCTGGAGTGCCGAAGACACCATTACGGAATACTCCGTAGCGATTCACCATCCTGCAACTGATTACAAGCGATGGTCGATCGACTACGAAGCAAGCGAGATCTATGGCTACAACGCCCCCGGCGATACCCACCTGCGAATCGCCGATTGGGACCTTGGCACCACCGAACCTGGTTCATCTGGCTCACCACTCTTCGATCAGAACCACCGCGTTGTCGGGCAACTGCATGGTGGATATGCCGCATGCGGAAATGATCTGGAAGACTGGTATGGCCGCTTCGCCGTGTCCTGGAACAATGGCTTGAGCCAGCATCTTGATCCAGACAACACAGGCAATATCTATTGCGACACACTTCCAGGTGTTGGGCTGTCCGTCACCCCTGGGGGAACTACAGAGCACCTTGCCACCGCGGGCGGTGTTGATGTCTCCCCCGCCTTTGTCGTCTACACCCTGACTAACAATTCCCCTGAAACGATCAATTGGAGTGCTGCCACCAAAGGCGACAACTTCATCATCATCGAGCCAACGAGCGGATCCATCGCGCCAGATGGCTCTGTCGACCTCACTGCGGCCGTGAATATTGACAAGATCAGCGATTGGGCAAATGGCGTGTACTCGTGCACGCTTTCAATCTTTGACAATTCAAATGACGTTGAGATCACGCGTGAACACATCCTGGATCTCGGAACCACCCTGATCGAGGTCACACCAGACTTCGATTTCACAGCTGGTGGCCCAGTCGGCGGACCGTTCACGACAACACAGGACTATACCGTGATCAGCCTTCGACCAACGGCTGTCAACATCAAGGTTGAGGCCGACGCTTCATGGATCAGCCTGAATGGCCAACCCGGCCCCCTCTCTATCGATTTGCTCAACACAGGGGATTCGGCAGATGTGGTCGTTGGATTTTCGTCCGAGGCCGCTGGTCTGCCTGCCGGAATTGCCCAAGGCAGCGTCACATTCACCAACGAAACGGACCCAGGCGCTGGATCGGCCGTACGTCAAATCACACTTGATGTTGGTCGTTACACCTATGTAGCAACGGATACTCCGATCAACATCACGGACAACTCGGAATTCACGAGCACGATTGAAATCGGCGACTCCTATTGTGTTGCTGATGTTGATGTCGTGATGGATGTCACGCACACCTTCATCGGTGATCTTG
This sequence comes from Phycisphaerales bacterium, assembly GCA_029242715.1. Taxonomy (GTDB): domain Bacteria; phylum Planctomycetota; class Phycisphaerae; order Phycisphaerales; family SM1A02; genus UBA1668. The sequence goes on along the minus strand of JAQWTL010000035.1, from coordinate 22,609 downwards.
AACTGATCCTGACGTCACCTCAGGGCTCTACCGTCTACCTTCATAATCGCTCTGGAGGCAGCAGTTCAGACATCCTCGTGACCTATGACGACGATGGCGAAGGCCAGGCCGTAGATGGCCCGGGATCCTTGAATGACTACTACACGGAATCAGCCCTGGGCACGTGGACGCTCCTGGTCCGCGACAACGCAGGCGGCGATGTCGGATCCCTGAACTCCTGGTCGCTCAAGATCGCTTCTACCGGCGATACTTGTCCACCCTATTGTGAGGATGTTGAATTAGCCACCGACGTCGACACGCCTGTCGACATTGAACTGACTGGGTACTCCATCGAAGGCAATCCACTGGAGTACATCCTCACATCACTGCCAGTCAACGGCACGCTCTCGGACCCCAATGGCGGGAACATCACCAACACCCCCTATACGTTGTTGGGTGGCGGCAACATGCTCGCATATGACCCGGATAGCAGCTTCATTGGCGATGACATGTTCACCTACAAGGTTGATGACGGCACCTCTTCTGAAGAAGGGGCTGTCATGATCAGCGTCGGGCTCATACCCAGCGTTGATGACTGCGACAGCGCGTTCACCGTAGGCAATGGAATCTGGGATATCGACACGACATCGGCCACGACGGATGGGCCTACTCATGGCGATGACTGTGAGTTCGATGGCCAGACGTACAACGACATCTGGTTCCGCTATGTCGCCTGTGACAACGGCACACTGATAGTGAGCACATGCAGTCTCGTCGACTATGACTCCGATCTGGTTGTCTATGACGGCGATGATTGTGATTCACTGGCACTGCTTGGCTGCAATGACGACGGAGATGGCTGCGAAGGCTACTCGTCATACCTTGAAGTTCCTGTAACAAGGGACCAGCCATACCTGATTCGAGTTGGCGGCTGGAATGACGGCAATGTCGGCACTGGCGAACTGCTCGTTGATGGCCCCATTGCCGGCTGCGACGACGATCCAAAATGCCCGGGGGATACCAATGGAGACGGCACTGCAGATGTCAATGACGTCCTCAATATCCTGGCGGCCTACGGAAGTGATGACCCTGACGCGGATCTTGATGGCAACGGAGTTGTTGATGTCAGCGATGTACTGCTCCTGCTGCAGTACTATGGAGACTGCTGAACAGTCGATTGATTACTTTCGACAACTCAATAAATTCGACTAAAAAGCAATATGAAATTGCCTTATAACTGGCGACGGGGAGCCCTCTCATGAAGACCATTGTGCGATCAGCCGTGACTATGACCGCCGTAATTTGGTGCTGCATGATTTTCCCAAGCCCTGCGCTTGCCCATTCACATGCCTGGTCACTGGCCTGTAGCGCGATGGCTGCTGGTGCAAAAATGGTAGTGACACCTGAGCAAGGCGAAGAACATGAATGCGAACCAGGCTGCAGTTGGCCTCAGCCATCAGGCCTCACCTATTCAGTCGGCAATTATTCTCCCAATACACTCGAAGTCCTGATCCAACAGGAAGCCACTGACGGACCAGCAACTTTTCTTTCCGTTAATGGCACCGAAGGAGATTTCCTCTTGTCGGTCGAACCCTGGGAAACACAGGATGTCCAGGCAGATGTCGCTGCCGAGAATCTCCCAAGTGGGTTCTACACCACGACATTGAACTTTATCGATCAAACCAATGGAGGCACGGTCAGCCGTGCTCATACGTTGGAACTGGGTATTCCTCGCATGACCGTAACACCTGACATCAATCTGGTCGGCTCAGGGCCTGTCGGGGGACCTTTCCCACAGACACAGCTGTACAGAGCCACGTCAATAGGACCAACCGCTGTCCCGTTACGCGTCACCTCCACCGAGCCATGGATCTCCTTGAACGGGAACCCCGGCCCCTACAACATCCAGGTACCCGCCAATGGTGGGTATGCAAACATCACTGTAAGTTTCAATGGGACTGCCAATTCCCTGCCGCCTGGCTGGCACAACAATGTCCTGACCTTTGAAAACCAATCCGAATTCAGCGAAGGCACCACCACACGGCTGGCAATCGCTGATGTAGCACGGAACGTCTACAGCCCGGCCGACATGCCCATCGAGATTCTGGACAACACACTGATCACTAGCACGATCGAGATCCTGGACACCTACTGCATAGCCGATGTTGATGTGGATCTTGATATCGAGCATGGGAATCGGGGTGATCTGCAAGTCACCCTGATATCCCCTACTGGCATAGAGGTCTATCTGCACAATCGCTCCGGCGAAAGCTATGACAATCTGGCTCGCACCTATGACGATGACGGCAACGGCTATTTAGCAGATGGCCCTGGTGAACTGCACGACTTCTACCCGTTGGAAGCCGCTGGAACCTGGACGCTTGAAGTGCGGGATGCTGCTGACGAAAACGAGGGCACACTCAACAACTGGACCTTGAAAATCGCATCAACGGGGGAATTCTGCCCTCCCACCTGCAATGACATTGATGTTGTCATGGATCAGAATGACCCCTATGTGATCCAGATGGAGGGTAGCTCCTACTACGACTACCCGCTCACCTATGTCATCACATCACTTCCCATCCGGGGTCTTCTGAAGAATTCCAGCGGCCAGGTGATTGACTCCGTCCCGCACAACATTGCCGCCAACGCGGACATGGTCACATTTGATCCAACCAACGGTTACATCGGCGCCGACTACTTCATGTACAAGGTCAACGATGGCACACCTTCTGAGGAGTCGATGGTCAATATGACCATAGGTCAGATTCCAAATGAAGATTCGTGCTATGACGCTTTCACTCTTGCCAATGGCTCCTGGGATTACGACACCTCAGATGCGACGACCGATGGTCCGTCTCATGAAGAATGTGAATTTGATGGGCAGACCTACAACGATATCTGGTTCCGCTACGTCGCTTGTGAAGATGGCGATCTCATCGTGAGCACCTGCGGCACAGCAAGCTACGACACTGATCTTGTGGTGTATGACTCTGATGATTGCGACACGCTGAGCGTCCTGGGATGCAATGACGACGATGACAGCTGTGAGGGCTATACCTCTCTTGTTGATGTCTCCGTCACCAAGGGTCAGTCTTACCTGATTCGAGTAGGCGGGTGGAACGATGGTGATCAGGGAACTGGCACCATCCTGATCGACGGACCACCAGGCGACTGTGGAGATGATGAACCTTCAGATTGCCCAGGCGATCTCGACGGCGACAATGTCGTTGGCGTGAATGATGTCCTGGCTCTGATTTCCGCCTGGGGCACGGACGAGGGAGACATCGATGGCGATGGCACCACGGACGTCAATGATATGCTTGCCCTGCTTAACTACTACGGCGAGAGTTGCTAATCGCCTGAACTGATAAAGCACTTAGTAGGCTCCGGCACGCCTTGTCGGAGCCTACTTTTTTTCCTCTCCTGGGTGCTAACATGATGGGCTCGATGAAAAATCTTCAGGTCAAGCAGGCGCATACGTTAAATAGGCCCGAGTCAACGGGCCTTGTCCTTCAGCCTCGGCTTCCCGCATGCCAGGCTGCGTTGCCGCTGGATTGGTATCAGGATGCCTTCAAGCCTTATGCAGAGGAATACCTGTCGCTCCCCGATACGCAGCCAGAAACCGTACTGCCCTGGCTCGACAGCTACATCAAGCCTGCAATAGATCACTTTGGCGAAGAGCTGCTGCTCCTGGCACACTTCTACATGGGCGGTGAAATCGTCAAACTGGTGGAGAACTACGGAGGCGCCGTAGCGGACTCCTATGCATTGGCACTGCAGGCCAGAGCAAATCCTCAGGCGAAGATCATCGTTGAATCCGCAGTGCATTTCATGGCTGAGACCATTGCCATTCTGGCAAGGGAAGACCAATCGGTCTGGATCACCAATCCAAAAGCAGGCTGCACCATGGAGATGATGGCCAAGGACTGGATGGTCCTGCCTGTCGTTGAAGCCATTGTTGAGCAGCATGACCTGCTGGTGATCTCGTACATGAATACCTCCGGGCGGCTAAAGGCCCTTGCCGGCAGGACCGGTGGTGCTGTTTGCACAAGCTCCAATGCCCACCTGGTAGTCAACTGGGCAAGGCAACAAGGCCGACGAATCCTGTTTCTTCCTGATCAGCATCTTGGGCGCAACACCGCATGGAAACTTGGCATGGATCTTTCAGCAGTACATGCACTGCCGGACCCACGTTCACTTCCACCGGATTGGAAACCGGATCCAACCACACTCGAGTCGGCGGAAATGATCCTCTGGGGAGGCTTCTGTGGAGTACATACCGTTTTTTCAGCAAAGCAGGTGACCTGGTGGCAGGAACAAGGCTGGACAGTACTCGTGCATCCCGAATCACCTCTTGAAGTTGTTCAACAGGCTGATGGATCCGGCAGTACGGCCTATCTCTGGAAGGCCATCATGAACGCGCCAGCAGGAAGCCGAATTGCAGTGGGAACCGAAGGGCATTTTGTTCAGAATGCACGCGAACAAGCCGCTCTCAGAAATGTCCAGATCGAACACCTCGCTGATATTCCAGGACAAAGCGGATCTGCTGGCTGTGGCTGCGCTACGATGAGTCGAAATGACCCGCCTCATCTTGCAGGCATGCTGGATCTGCTGCGAAGGGGAGACGCCCCCACCATCAACAAGGTCGAAGCTGGCGATATCGTCGATGAGGAAACAGGAAGCACCACCAGGCTTCAGCCCGATGCCCAGAAGGAACTCAAGGAACAGGCGTCTTGTGCACTTGAGCAAATGATTGCCATCACTGAACGGGATATGCAGACATGATGAGAATGGGGACACCCTTAAATCGTTGCCTGGTTGCAACAGATGCCGATCGAATCGGACGGTATCGGTTTGATGTCGTGGTCATCGGCACCGGTGCCGCGGGTGCCAGCGCCGCACTTGCAGCAGCCTCTCGCGGCCTCCGTGTTGCAGTCCTTGGAAAAGCCAGCAACACCCTGGACAACAATACGAACTGGGCCAGAGGTGGCATTGCTGCCGTACTTGATGCCACAGACAGCTTTGAACAACATGAACAGGACACCATTCGATGCGGAGACGGGCTCTGCAACCAGGACATCGTTCGGGATGTCGTTGCGGGCGGGCCTGTGGCTATTGAAAAGCTGTTGAGACTAGGCGCTCAGTTTGATCGCTCAGAAACCGGGGATCTCGAACTGGGCATGGAGGGTGGCCATTCCCGGCGTCGCATCGTTCACGCCAATGGGGATGCCACCGGCAGAGCCATCCAGGGAGCACTGGGGCCTGCCCTTGAACAACATGAACGCATCCGTCTGTTTCCGGATGTCTTTGCCATTGACCTTGTAGGCGAGGAAGACGGCAGCATCGTAGGGACTCTTGCCAGACTCAAGTCAGGCGAGATCGCCTGCTTCCAGGCAGGCTCGACAGTACTTGCCTGTGGCGGTGGCGGGCAGATGTATCGGGAAACCACAAATCCAGTACTGGCCACCGCTGATGGTGTCGCCATGGCCTACCGGGCCGGTGCAGAACTGCAGGACCTTGAATTCTTCCAGTTCCATCCGACCTGCCTCTACATCGCAGGAGCGGCCAGAGTCCTCATCAGTGAAATCGTTCGTGGCGCCGGTGGCGTCCTTCGCGACCGTGACGGCATACGTTTCATGCCCGAATACCACACGGACGCCGACCTGGCCCCTCGCGATATCGTCAGCCGCGCAGCTGCTGATCGAATGGATCGCTCCTCGCACACGAACATCTATCTTGACTTGACTGAGATCGATGGCGATCCCCATGTTCTCTTTCCGGGCATCTCCTCGACCTGTCGCCTCTTCGACATCGATATCGCCAAACAGTTGATTCCTGTTCGGCCAGGCGCCCATTACATGATCGGTGGTGTTCGATCCGATTCCCATGGACACACCTCGCTCCCCGGCCTGTTTGCCGTTGGCGAATGTGCCAGCACCGGTCTTCATGGCGCCAATCGAATGGGATCCAACTCGCTTCTTGAAGCGATTGTTCTTGGCACCCGCACCGGCGATGCCGTGGCAGGTGAACGGCATGGCACTGCCGCACCACTTCGGAAGTTGATGAACCGGCCCACACCCCGCCCCGACTCGACTATTCAAGTCAACATCAATGATGTTCTATACGCAATGAAATCACTGATGTGGAGATCTGTCGGAGTGAGAAGGAACGCCGAAGACCTGGCGGAGGCCATGGACCAGCTTGCCTTCTGGTCTTCGGCCATACAGCGACTGGCTCCTGATACCACACCGGCATGGGAGCTGATGAACATGTTGACCGTAGGTCAGCTATCCGCGATTTCAGCACTTGGAAGACAGGAATCACGCGGCGCACATTTCCGGCACGACCACCCGGCATCAGACCCTGCCTGGCAAACGCACTCTGTCATAAAAGCGAACAAGACAAATGACCACCAGCTTGGTGAGCCGGTTCTGTCACACAACCATTCGCTCACTGGCGAGCCATCAGTTTCCGTCAAACACGCTTGAATCGATGTCGTCCACGATGGGATCGGGCAATCCCAGGATCTCGCCGCTGTCTGTTCCTTCAGGAAGATCCTCAACAGACTTCATCTTGCGCTGCATCTGACGACTTCTCGTCCCCATGCTGCTGACCGTGTTCTGGGCAGTCTTGAGCTGTTTCTGCAATGAAGTAATGGTCCCCTCGAAACGACCGAACTCTTCCTTGACTGCAGCCAGGATGTCCCAGATTTCAGCTGAACGCTGTTCGATGGCCAGAGCTCTGAACCCAAGGCGAATACTGCCAAGAATGGCCGCCAAAGTAGTCGGTCCCGCTGGGACGACTCGATGCTTCTGTCGAAGTTCATCATCAAGCCCCGGCAACCTCAATACCTCACCATAGAGGCCTTCTGTTGGCAGGAACATGATGCCGTAGTCAATCGTGTGGGGCGACTCGACATATTTCTCATTGATGTCTGATGCAGCAAGCGACACCGCTCGCTTCAACGCCTTTTCAGCAGCTTCCTTGGCGGCAAGATCGCCTGCGTCCAATGCATCCTGCAATCGCATCCAATCTTCCTGTGGAAACTTGGAATCGATCGGCAACCAGACAACCTGGTCAACACCTCGGCCCGGCATCTTCACAGCGAACTCGACTCTCTGGTTGGTGCCAGGAATGGTTTCAACATTCGACTCGTACTGATCAGGCGCTAACAGGTCCTGAAGGATGGCCCCCAACTGGACTTCGCCCCAGGTACCGCGAGTCTTGACGTTTGTCAGTACCCGCTGCAGTCCACCAACATTTTCCGCCAGCGACCGCATTTCACCGAGGCCCTTCTGAACTTCCTGAAGCTGGTTGGTCACGATCTGGAAAGACTCGGTCAGTCTGAAGTGAAGAGTCTTCTGAAGCTTCTCATCAACAGTCAGTCGCATCTGTTCCAGCTTCTTCTCGTTGCCTTCCTGCAGAACCTGCATGCTGGTCCCGATCCTCTGATCGATTTCAGCCAGGTGCTTTCTGGTGTTCTCAAGCAGCTCACGGGTCTCCTTGGTCAGGAGGTCGAGCCTCTGGCCCTGGCCCTTGCCCAACTCACCGACAATCCCAGTGACCACTTTCTGGTTGCCAATCAGTGACTCGCGGATTTCATCGCGCAAAGCCCGGCTTGCGTTCTCGTTTGATTCCCGGTCACGCTGTGACTGGTCCATGATCGTTTCCCGCAAGCGAGATTCGGTCGAGGCGATGTCCTGCTGACCTGAACCACCAGACCGGCGACCCAAGATCGCCTGCAGGATGATTACCAGCAGCGACAAGGCCAGCAAGATGCCCAGGAGAATGTCCACGTCGTTCAGGCTCCCCTTGATTCAATGCCATTCATGGCAATGAGCCTCATATCACGAATCGACCAAAGTATACCGCTGGCATCAAGACGACTGGCCCGAGATACTGCCTACTTCCCCATGACCGACGTGACACAAACCCCCACCCCATCACCGCCCTCCCTGGCGAACACTTCCGTGTTTCATGACTGGTGGCCACTTGCACTCAGTTGGAGCTTGATGGGGCTGGAGATGCCCGCCATCAGCGCCGTTGTGGGCAACCTGCCTGATGCCGAAATCATGCTCGCCGCATTTGGAGGCATCGCTTTTCCTCTGGGACTGCTTGTCGAATCGCCAATCATCATGATGTTGGCGGCATCAACTGCCTTGAGCCGTGACCTGGATTCCTTCCTGAAACTGCAGAAATTCATGACGGTCACGGCGATAGGACTGACGATCCTGCACGCTTTGCTGGCATTTACCCCACTCTGGCCCTTGGTCGTCGTACCAGTGCTGGATATCCCCCCGGAAGTCCAGGAGCCTGCACGCATCAGCTTTGCATGGCTGCTGCCCTGGACCTGGGCTATTGCAGATCGTCGATTCAGACAGGGCCTTCTGATTCATTTTGGCAGGCGGCAGGTCATTGCCGTTGGAACGGGCATACGCCTGTTCGCAACCGTAGGCATGCTTTTGACAATGGCACAGATGGGAATCCCTGGCGCCACGATTGCCACTGCATCGTTGACCGTTGGAGTCATTGTTGAAGCCGCATATGCCCGTTTCCGCAGTAGAGATGTTGTCGCAGGCCCACTTCGTCAATCACCTCCTGCAAACCCACCATTGAGACTGGGCAAACTGCTCCGTTTCTACATACCTCTAGCCCTGACACCGATGCTTGTCCTCCTTGCCCAACCAATTGGATCTGCTGGCATGACCAGAATGCCTGATGCACTTTCCTCCCTGGCGGTCTGGGCACCGCTGGCTGGGCTGGCATTTCTCTTTCGCAGTTCTGGCATCGCCTACAACGAGGTCGTCATACGGTTGAGCCAGCGACCAGGCATGCAGCCAGCGCTTCGTCGATTCGCATGGATAGCCGGAGCGATCTTTTCTTCACTGCTGATCGTGATGGCAGTCACACCTTTGGCCAGAATCTGGTTCAGCGATATTGTCGGCCTGAATGATGAACTGGCACAGTTGGGCATCTCGACCCTCTGGCTGGTAGCCCCTGTCCCCTTGCTCAGCTACCTCCACTCCCTCTACCAGGGGGTCCTCGTCAATGCCCATCGGACTCGCCCGATCACTGAATCGGTGATTGCCTATCTGATCATGACGATTGCCGGATTGACACTCGGCGTCGTCTATGGAGGCTGGATCGGCCTTAAAGTGGCCTTAATCACCTATACACTGGCCAATCTGGTGCAGGCCATCTGGCTTTATCTCAAATCACGAGACCTTCTTCAGCAGGGAACCTTCTTCAGTAGGGAAAAAAGGCCTCTGCAATAGCCAATATGCTCAACCATCCGCATTGAATTACCTCCAAAGCCCCTTTTTGGGGTGCTTGGCCAATAATTGGGGTTAGACTAATTGGCCTGTACCTACAAATGACCCCTTACAGACAAGAAGAGAGAGTCTGATCATGAAGATCTCCAGGGCAATCCTCACCATCGCATGTGGCGTTTCGATCCCCCTTATCGCCATGCAATCCCCCGCTGGAGAGGACTACTGTACTTACGAAGGCCCAGACATCATGACCCATAAAGTCGCTGATGCATTTGGCACCTATGACCTTGATTACTACGGCCAACAAGATGGCATTGGCGGCTTCGCCATGGCAACCACCTCTGGCAATCCAGGCGACATGGTTGCCCAGTGGGCCCAGAGCGGTGATGGAACGAAGTCACCTGTCATTGCCCAGAACGTTTACAGGCTCTGTGACGGACGTTTCGAACAGATCGGCCTGAGCTGGCTCAAGCACTCATTCTGCGCAGTCAGTGAAGCCATGTGCTCTTGCCAAGGTACTGGGTGCAGCACACTTGGAATCGGCTGCGGTGATACCTACTGGGCAAGCCTGAATGCCGATGCAGAAGCACCGCGTTCAGAAATCAATGCCACTACTGGCGACTACCTGTATCCATTCTTCCAGAGCCCCTGCGGCTCGAGCTCCATGCGTGGAAAGCTTCAGATCTCCGAGGAAGACCGTGATCCCAGCCTCAACGCAGGCTGCCACTTCTACCTCGAAGGCCAGTATGTCTCTGCAAATGCCGACATCGAGTGGGGCTTTGATGAATACGACTTTGACAATCAGTTCAACAATGTGAGCTACCGTGAGATTCGTTTCACCACCACTACAACCAGCTCACCAATTGGCTCCACCAAAGTCATGCAGACTGCCCTGGATGCCTGGGCATTTGAAGAGGGCGCTGAAATCGTTGATGTGTGGACTAACGAGGGCGATGGTTTTCTCGGCCTGATGCACATTGCATATCTCGTAACTGACAACGGTGATGGCACCTGGCATTACGAGCTCGTTGTCCATAACCAGAATTCCCACCGTTCAGCCGGCTCATTCAGCGTGCCTGTAGCCGACTGCGTCGAACTTGAAAACATCGAATTCGTCGATGTCGACTATCACTCCTGCGAGCTGGTTGATGACAACGATTGGACCGTTGAGCGGGCCGATGGCATGCTCACGTGGTACACCACGCCTTATTCAGAAGATGAAACAGGCTTCGCGTTTGGCAACGCCATCCGCTGGAGCAGTTCGTATACGTTCCGTTTCGATGCGAACTATCCACCATCCGAAGTCAACTCCGTGCTTGGCCTCTGGCGTCCAGGACCCGACGGCGATGAAATCGAAGTCGGCATCATGGCACCAAATCCTGACTGCACCGGTGATTGCCCCAGCGACCTCAATGGCGATGGCACAGTCAACGTCAATGACATTCTGGACCTGATCGCTGCCTGGGGCGGCCCTGATGGCGATGTCGATGGCGACGGAAACACCAATGTCAATGACCTGCTGTTGATGCTGGAATTCTTCGGCCAGGACTGCTGAGTCCCGAATTAGTTCCCTTGATTAAATCTGACCGGGGTGCGGCAACTGCCGCATCCCGGTTTTTTCATTGCTCCTTACAACAACAGAATGTCCACTGGGTTTCTATAAATGGCACAGAAGCCACTCTGAATGAAGAATCACTCGATGTCACGGATGTCTTGGCCCTTACCAGTGCCTGGCTGACCCCTGATGGCGACATTGATGGCAATGGAACAACTGATGTCAACGACATGCTCCTGCTGCTCGATGCCTTCGGGTAGAACTGCTGATCGGGCTTACATCGACGCCCTATCAGCGCCTGCTAGGAAGCACTGACCTGCCCATCTATCCAGGCTGCAAATCTGTCGGCAAATTCATCAAATTGCCCCGGCACCAGATCGGCCACATCCTCCTGACCGTGCACCACTCGTATACGAGCGTTCAGTTCCACCTGACCATCGTAAGGCTTGATATCCGCTGCTTGCTCCATGGAAGAACGAGCATCCGCCATGGCCTCTTCCACAGATCGATTGACACGTGATGCCAAAGCTGCTGCCCCAAGGGGTTGGCCTGTTAATCCCGTCAGCATTCTGTCCATGCTGAGACTGTTGCCTGGACGCCAGTAATGCTCCCTCAGCTTCGGCCCAATAGCCGGGTTATCCAGCAAGTGACCGTGCGATTCAATGAATGCATTACGCGTCTGCTCAACACCCATCTGCGCCAATACGTAGCCGTGGTAATAAGCACTTGCTTCGCCCGAAAGCAAGTGTGGCACTGAGAGCACCGGGCGAGGGCTTCCCTCATCCAGCATGACCAATCGACGCTCCTCGGATCGAATCGCCTCAATGATGCCCTCTGGGGTGAGTTTGTCTTCTGGGAGCTCGTAGATGGCACGTTCCGCATAACAGACAGCCATCATGCTTCGGATCTTCCAGGCGGCATGCGGCTGAGTCTGACGAATCCCCTGTTCAATGAGCTCCACGGGAATTGGTTGCCCTGAAGCATCGATGGCGTATCGACGCTGCCAGTCCGCATCCTCAGTGAGACTGTCCAGGAACATGGACTGGATTTCCGCGAAAGCTACCGATGTCGGCGCGAATTCCTGACCGAAACAGGGTGCAGGCATGCAAACATTGGCAAAGTGAGCTGCATGGCCGCCTTCATGGAACAGTGTCGCGAGCGCGCGTTCACCAGAACCGGGCATGCCTGGTATCGCATTGGCTGTGAAATGAATTCGTGCTCGATGTCGAGTTTGACCATCAACCCAGCTCACCTCTGGCCCATGCATGAATCCGTTTTCATACTTGCCCGGCCGATCCAGAAGATCCAGCACCATCGTGGCGTCGTCATAGGTAATCCCCATGCCCGCAAAGCTTTGCCCCCATCGTCGAATACCTTCCTGGAAAGGAAACCAGGGATCCCTCTGCCTGATGAGATCGCCTTCCGTATGAAAACGGATATTCCATGGCGCAAGCACCGCCTCATCCATTGCCTTCAATCCCCTTGAGGACGCATCTCGAGTCAAACGCTCCAATTCATCCAAACGGGAAAAGATGTCAGCCTTGGAAAGCCCTTCGACTCTTCTCACTTTCCAGTCGTAGTAGTCCTCTCCACCAAGCATGCGACCGAGTTTGTTCCGCATTCGAACAAGCTCGATGAAGCCATTCTGAAGAACAAATCCTTCGATGCTTCGGAGGCCTTCCCATGCCGCACGACGCATGCCCTCATCTGGATCCGTGCCGAGCATCACACCCAGGCGAACGCTGCTGGCTTTCTGAAAGTTCCCCTCAGCATCCTTGTATCCAAGGTCCATGCCCCCGCGGGCGCCAGCCAAACGACCTTCGGCCTCGATGATCTCCGCTGCCAATGATCTGCCCTCTGGTGATTCAATGGCATGAGCAGAGAGGGTCTGATGCCACCCTTTCAATGCAACCGAACTACCCTCATCAAACTCCTGATCCAACTCTTCTGTGACCTCTCGCAAACGATCTGGGTCCTGCAGCCAGCCCTGAAGATCGGCCTCCAGGCGGTCCAGAGCTTGCCTGTCTTCATGGGCATCTGAACCCAATCCCATGTAGGACTGCCAAAAGGCATCCTCCTTGGCGGTATGAAGTTGGGAAAAATCACGGTTTAGACGGTCATTTAGGGCCTTGGCGCTACTCTCAGTGGGCATTGAATTGTTTTCTCCTGGGCTATCTGATACCTAAACATTGCCTTATAAAGGACATAGGGCTTATTTGACCCCCTTTGGCCGGTTACGAAAAACCTCAATATCCGGGCTAAGAGTGCACATTTCCATTTATCCTCATGGCCATATGACAGTACATTAGAGGAGTTCAACGTCTTGAATTCTCATACTGGCTGGAACCTGCAGGCCCTGAGAATACGAAATCTAACATGGCTTCAATCGCCATACTCACAGCTGTTCCCGTACCTACCCCGGAAAACGAACCAATGATAAAGAAACGTGGATTCACACTCGTCGAACTGCTCGTGGTCATCGGCATTATTGCCGTCCTCCTGGGCATCCTCCTGCCAGCCTTGTCAGGCGCTAGGGCTTCTGCTCGATTGGTCCAAGACCAGAAGAGCGGACAATCCATGCACCAGGGATTGACTACATGGGCTGCTCAGAACTCTGGCGAAATGCCAATGCCCTCTATGGTTGACCGCCAACCAATCATGCAAGGTGGCATGGAAATGAACATCATGGATCGTGGCGCACCCGGTTGGCGACTGAACACAACCGACAACCTCCACGCCCTGCTGATCATGGACCGTCAATATGAGTCACGTACGGTAGTCGTAGGTTCTGACGTGAACCCAAACGTGTCGGCTCATACGTACAACTATGAGAACTACGCCCCTTATGGAAACATGGATGGCGGCGGCGCTGATGATGACCTCGCTGATTCCATCGAAGCAGAAGACGGCGATGTCCACTGGGACCACACATTCAAGTGTGACCTTCAGGACGAATGCCATGTTTCATGGGCTTCCACGGCACTCTTTGGTGATCGCGTGAAGCCTAGTGTTGCCTACTGGGCAATGAGTGGTCGGCCTGATGTCTGCATCTTGTCAAGCCGTGGCACCGAAATGGGCCAGCAGCTTGCACAGTCCGTCACTTACGAACAGTATTCTCCCAAGGAACGCTGGAAAGGCGTCTGCGTCTTCAATGATGCCAGCACTTCCGTCGAGGACAGCATGTTCCCCAAGCGACAGGTCTACAACAACAAGTACGGCCAATGCCTGGATAACCTGTTCACCTTTGATTGCCCCGAAGGCTCACCCACATGCGATGCATACAAGGGTGACTGCCTCAACCTGATGATCACTGAGGTTCAGCCGGTGAATCCGTGGCAAAACAACCCCACGTACACCGCGGTTTATGACGACGAATGATTCATGAATACTTAACACCGGCCTCCTTAAACGGAGGCCGGTGTCTTTTTAGTTGACAGCACCACCCCCCAAGACAAACGCCTGATCAACTCCCATTAGGAGAGAGACCAATGAAAAAATCCACCCTTGGCCTGATCGGCCTTGCTGCAGTCACTACTCTGAGTGCCGCCGCAATCGCCGCTCCACGAAAGGTCATGTTTGAACAGTTCACCGCCTCATGGTGCGGCCCCTGCCAGAATGTAGGCTATGCCCTAGGTGATCTCACAGACAACTTCCCCAACTCCTTCCAGTCAATCCAGATGCACATCTGGAGCAGCAGCTATGGATTCGATGCCACATGGTGCGAAGGCCGAGCGACCTTCTACAACGTGACCGGCATTCCCACAGTCCAGATTGACGGTGTCATCAAGCGTGTTGGAACAAGTGGCCAGTCGGCTGACTACACCGCCTTCCTCAGCCACCTCAATAATCGGCTCAGCGTCCCCACCGATGTCAGCATCGAGATGAGCGGCGAGCCTCTGACAGGCAACGACTACCAGGTATCCATGGACATTGCCGTGGACTCTGGAGCACCAAGCCGGTCAATGACCATCCGTATGGGCTATTCACTGGACGCAGAATGCGGCTACCCCCAGTCTGGTATCTACTACTACGACACGCACTTTGACCACTTCCCAGAGCCCACAATCACTTTGGCAGGCGGCGAAAGCACGACTTTGCAGCACACCTTCACGCTTAACAGCACTGCTGCAGCCAATACCGGCGAGGTCACGTTCTACTGCTTCGCCCAGGAGCCCGGCTCCAATGGCAGCGGCAACAATCTTGATGTCTACAACATGGGATTCCTGGATTACACAATCCGTCCTCCTAAGACTTTCAATGTTGATGCGAGTGGCAATGGCGACTACACGAGCATTCAAGATGCCCTTGATAGTTCCATCAATGGCGACACGCTGCTGGTCGCACCTGGCATATACAACGAAACCCTTTCATTCGGCGGGATCTCTTGTAATCTTAATGCCACTGGTGGCGCCGAGAACACCATCATCGATGCTGGCGGCAATGGCCGCGTCATAGATATGATGGGTGGCGGCAACTCCCAAATCACTGGTTTCACGATCATGAATGGCCTGGCTTCATCAGGTTCTGCCATGAGAATCAATGGTTCACCAAGCATTACAAACTGCATCATCAAGGACAACGTGGCAACAAGCAGCTATGTCATCCTGAGTGTTGGCCAGCCAGTTATCACCGGCACCACCTTCTGCAACAACGATCCCAACAACATCGGGATCAGTTGGGTTGATGGCGGCGGCAATTCCTTCGAGGACACCTGCCCTGGCGGCGAGCCATGCCCAGGCGACCTTGATGACGACGGCGTAGTCGGCGTGAATGACATCCTGCTGATCATCGGTGCCTGGGGCACTGCTGATGGCGATGCCGATGGCAACGGAACCACCGATGTCAATGACATCCTCCTGGTAATCAGCATCTACGGCGAAAGCTGCTGAACAGCGGTTCCTTCGCATGATTCGAATTGAAGCAGCGACCCGGCCAATGGCCGGGTCGCTGTCTTTCCTGGCCACCCACGCGTTACCATTGATGCATGATCATCAACGCACTCCTGGCAAGTATTGTGACAGTCGCCACTCTGTCGACCCCTACCACCAAAATGACGATTCCAGCTGAGCCTCAGACAGAAGACAGCCGGTGGCTGACGTGGGAAGGTGACAAGGAAAAGTCACCTGGCCTTGGGAGACGAATCGTTTTCGTGGCCGGGGATGAAGAGTATCGATCCGAGGAAGGCATGCCCATGCTTGCCCGGATGATGAATCAGCATGGATTCGAGTGCATCGTCCTCTTCAGCCAGAATGACGAGACTGGCGAAGTCGACCCTGAAACACTGGACCATATTCCAGGACTTCATCTGGTGGATGACGCCGACGCTCTGGTCATCTTCCTTCGCTTTCGTGAGTTGCCTGATGAAGACATGGCTCACATCGTGAACTTCATCGAGTCCGGCAAGCCAGTCGCAGGGTTCAGAACCGCAACACACGCCTTCTTCTATCGAGAAAACCCTGAAAGCCCCCATGCCCGTTGGACCTGGAATGCCCAAGAGCCTCCGGGTGGCTTCGGAGGCGAAATCCTGGGAGAGACATGGGTCTCGCATCATGGCCACCATGGCAGCCAGGCGACCCGCGGAGTCGTTGAAAAGAAGAATGCAGGCCATCCGGCATTACGCGGCGTGAAGGATGTCTTCGGGCCAACTGACGTCTATGGCATTCGTTCACTCCCGGACGACTCCACCATCCTTCTTCGTGGAGCGGTCCTCGAGGGAATGGACCCTGATGACAAACCCGTCGTCGGCGAACAGAACGATCCGATGATTCCATTGGCCTGGGTGCGAGAACGAAAGATGCCTGACGGTCGCACCCAACGCATCTTCGCCACCACGATGGGAACTGCCCAGGACTGGTCCAGCGAGGATCTTCGCCGGCTCTATGCCAACGCCACACTCTGGCAACTGCAGGAAGAGGAGGCCATTCCAGAAGGCGGCCTGGCCGCCCCGCTGATAGGCCCCTGGGAACCAACCCCATTTGGGTTTGGAAGCCACAAGCGTGGCTACAAGCCAGCAGACTACCGAGAGGGCTCTCCCTGGGCCAATGCCTCTGGAGACCATGCTGAGAAGTCAAACGCCACTCCTCAACAGGACTGAAGCAGTCACTTGCTGCTGATTTCTTAAAACTCCTGCTTGAGCCATGACGTGCAAACTGCGAAAATACGCAGATAGAGAAACCCATGCAAACCGGCTGTTTCATTCCTGCTGTCATTCTTGTCCTGACCTCAATCGTCACGGCAGTCCTCGCATTTGGGGACACGCTCCGTGTGCCCGAAGACTATCCAACGATTCAGGAGGCAGCGGATGCCTCCAACAATGGTGACATCATCGACCTGGCACCAGGCACCTGGTACCAGAACGTCTGGGGACTTTCAGGCGTCACACTCAGAGGACGTGAAGGGGCCGAATCAACCATCATCGACGGAAGCCAGCACGACTGGAGTCCGATCGTGATCTACGGCGATCCGTGCACCATCGACGGAATCACCTTTCGCAATGGTGCTGGCTCCAATATCTTCGGCATCATCAGAGGCGGCGCGATCTATGTGGAATTCGCCTCAGCAATCATTGAGAATTGTCGTTTTGAGAACAACAACATCGCGCCCGCTGATTTCGACACCAGTGCCGATGGTGGCGCCGTATGCGGCTACTACGCCTCGCTTTCGTTCTCCAATTGCGACTTCATCTCCAACTCAGCTGATGCCGGTGGTGCCATCTACATTACTACAGGCGATACGCTCCAGATTGAAAACAGCCGATTCAGAAAGAACCGTGCCTGGGTTGGTGGTGCCGTGAATATCGACCACGCCCCTTTTACGATTACCTCTTCCCTGTTCTACGACAATATTGCCGATGCACAGGGTGGCGGAGTCAGCGTGACCGCCCCACCGGATGGCGCACCGGCCCCAGCCGGCAATCTTCAGGGCTGCAGCTTCATTCGGAACAACGCCTCGGAATATGGCTACGGAGCCGGCGGAGGCCTGGCGGTACTTGGAAACAATGCCGTTGAAGTATCCGGATGTAATTTCCAGGACAACTACGGCTATACGGGCGGCGGCATCTATGCCGGAATGCTTGCCGACGGCGAGCAGCCCTTGCCTGTGGGCAATTCTCTGTTCTGCGGCAACTTCTTTCATGACTTTTCATACAAGGGCATCGAGGATGATGGCACAAACAGCTTCAACCAGAGCTGCTGGTGCTCAGCTGACATCGATGCCGATGAGCTTATCAACGTCAACGACATGCTTGCTCTCCTGGACGCATGGGGCAGCTACTACCACCCCGATCTAGATGCCAACAATGACGGCTACTTCGACGTCAATGACATCCTGGCCGTAGTCGAGTCCTGGGGTCGTGCGTGTAATGACAACAGCTGAATACCTCGCTGACGGGCTCAATTGCATTCCAATGATTTGATGATTGCCTGAACGATGTTTTTTTGTGCAAGAGCATGTCCCATCCCACTATCTCCAGCAGAATATTGAGAGGGATTCAGGCGGCCAGAACGCCTCCTTCAAGATGGAGCGGGAAAGCATGAACAGAATATTGACGGGCACAGTCATCGCAGTTCTTGTCATGGCATCCAGTTCGCATGGCCAGTGCATTGGCGACGCCAATGAAGACGGGACAGTCGATGCCAATGATCTGCTTGCAGCGTTATCTGCCTGGGGCCCCTGCACACCTCCCTGCAACAGTGACACTGACGAATCAGGGGCTGTGGATGTCATCGACATCCTGGCCATCATCGATTCCTGGGGCGAGTGCGAGACGACTCCGCCAGAAGTGATCTTCGAGCTTGATTTTGAGCAGCACGAACCTGGCCTCTACGACGAAGACATGCTCGATGAGGATTGGAACCAGCCCACGTGGTCCCAGGGCATTGACGACGGGCGAGTGAGCATCGTGGAAACAGACGGAGGCGAGAACCTCGCCCTGGCAGTCCTCTATCCGGAGGGCGAGTATGGGACCTCTGCCACTGGGGCCCAGTGGAAGTTGTTGTTCGAGGACTCCCATGACTGTGTTCATCTTTCCTATCGCCTGCAGTTCATGTCACCATTTGATTTCGTCAAGGGCGGCAAGCTCCCTGGTCTGATTGGTGGCGAGGGCAATACGGGCGGCGGCATTCCAGACGGCACTGATGGCTGGAGTGCGAGGATGATGTGGCGCACTGACGGCGACATCGTGCAGTATGTCTATCACCCGGATCAGCCAGAGACCTATGGCGAAGACATGCCCTGGGAATCTGATGGCCAACAGCTCCAGTTCATCCCTGGCCAATGGTATGAAGTCATCCATGAAATCCAGATGAACACGCCAGGACTCAATGACGGCAGCATTACCTGCTGGCTTGATGGCGAGCTTGTCCTGGAACGAGCCGACATGCGATTCCGGGATGTCGATGATTTCGCCATCGACGGGATGTACTTCAGCACCTTCTTCGGAGGCGGCAGCTCAAGCTGGTCAACCACCAAGGATGAGTCCATCCTGTTTGATGATTTCGTGATTGAATCAAGCTGCGAGTGAACAATCGTGGGCAATCCACCAGGAATATCCTGGCCACCATCAATTCCAAAGATGCTTGCCCGTAAAAACCTTGTCCTCAGGCCAATACTCATATAAGAAAGAGGTTTCTGGGACTCCCTGCCAACCGTCCTCGACGCTGTATTGCATCGCCTCAACCTTGATGAGTTTGTCTGCAGGAAAAAAGACCACCTTCTGCAGATCGGTCATGCCACGAAATTCCCCGAAGGCCGTATCCCAACGCAATTCACCATCGATCTTGACCCTGAGTCCAACATCCGGCAAGGCACTCCCCATGCCCCTCCTGGACCGATGATCGGATGTGACGGCGAACTCGAACGCCTGGCCATCCATTGTGACCCGACGAACTCTGGTGATTGGGCCTTCTCCCGGTTCAGGATCGACGAAGATCCCTTTCTTGGCCAGCGCCTCGGCATTCTCATGCATCCAGTCAACGTACTTCTCGGATCGAACCAACTCCCGAGTCACTGAGATACGACCCAGTTCCGGCTCAACACTCACCCTGGTGAAGAAAGCAAAGTAATCGGCCGAAGCACTACTCGCTGTGACCAGCATGAGAACGATGGCAAGAGTCCATTTCATCTTTGTGTCCTTTGCTCTGAACATTGAAGCCGGGTCAATTTAAGCACTCTCCCCACAGATCCATATCATGCTTCTCGGATACCTGCCACAGTTCGCACCAATCCAGAAGATGGCATCATGACCCCCCATACGCCCTCTCCTTCTCCAGCTTGATACTTCGCAGCATCCTCGGCAGCTCATGCCACACCACGGTGGGCAGGCCTGTGAGCCTGTCCTGTTCGTCATGGACCCCGGTCACCAGGACATCACCATGGACCAGCAGACCCATGGATAAGGAGACCGGCAGGTTCAGCGGGAGCTCATCCCGCATGCCCGCCTCATTGATCCAGACCTCAAAGGCACCCTCGTGCGGTGACAGCGGATCTGCCAGGTACAGTTCCACCGGGTCGACGCGGTCGAGGTAACCCCCGACCGCGCCATCCATGTCCCGATGGTCTCTGATTTCAATCGATTCCAGCCTACCGCTGACGCGGATGACGGCTGCTAGTACTGCTTCGTGTTCACTCATAGGCAATTCCTTATCTGATGTCATTGCTGTTCTCAAAGAAGTTGGTTTGAGGCAATCTTCGAGACATCAACGCACAATGAGATACTTTCTGGATCCTTGCCGGTTGTATCCACGGGTCGTGGTGACCAGGTTGACTAATGAAACAATGTAGTTCCGGGGACACATGGCCATGCGGTCTTCCATTTGCAGATGGGTTTTCCGCAGCCTGGCCGTCAGACTCTTGGGAGCGTTCATGATCTCCTTCACGCTCCACAGACCTCGAGCCAGAGTCTCCACATGTTGACCGCCCATCTGGACATTGTGGGTGACCCAGACGGTGATACCGGCCATGTAGTCCGCCTCGGCCCATACGAGACAACGACTGGGAAACTCCCGCTTGTCCGGGAAGGTGAAGATCGTGCTGCCATGAGCCATCAACTGCAGCTCGGGACGGATCGATCGAACCTGATGATCAAGACGGCCGGCGATCCGGATACCGAACTGCTTCGGAATCTTGCCTTTGCGTTTCTCTCGCATCTTTCGTGCCCAATAGGCCAGCTCCGTCGGATCTCCGCGGACCACATGCTTCCAGCCTGAGATGTAGGTCTCATCACGCTGTGAAATGGTCCAGACTCCGTACCCGTCATAATCCATCCGCATCAATTCGCCGTTGTTGCCACGCGCAAATTTCGGTTCGTAGTATTCGTTTTTTGGGATGTAACTTGGTTTCATCATCACAACACGCTCCTGCCAGGTGAAATTTCCATCAACAGAGCCGCCCCGCCACCGACATCCACGTGAACCGTCGGCCTGGCCGCCAGTTCAGCGCGGATACGTCCTGCGATTTCCTGTTGTTGACCCCATTCCCCACCACTTTCAGACCGTAGTCGTCGCAGCGCAGCGACAACCAGTTCCTTGGCCAGTGGTGAATATGGATGTCCGTGCCCAGCCCGTCCCAGGGCCAGTGCCAGATCGTTGCCTCCGATGGCCTCGAGTACGCCAGCGGCGCCTCCCAGCACATCACGTTCAACGGATACCTGTCGTCCAGTCATTGTGTTCTCCTTGCATCTCTGCTTGGAGAACTGACGCTGCTCGGCCCGTCAAAACGAATCGCCCCAAAAACAGGGCACGCCCGCTTTGTTGTCGGGATTCAGTGAATCCCTGGACCGCATCCCGGAAACCGCTTCCGGTGGCCACCTTGCCCGGGCAGGCAGGTTGGCGAGGGCGTCAGCCCTGCTCTTGATGCACCAAAATTATACCAGCTATTAAGATACAATTCCATTCATTCAAATCGGGGGGAGCTATTGCAGCTCTGAAGACTCAATACTTTATTGATTTGGGCTACATCAACGGGGTCCTTATAACATGGCACAGTTCAACGTACGCACCCACCAAGGTGAGTTATATGAATCTCTGGACGTCAATCAGCTCAAAGAGCTGGCTCGCACAGGCATTATTAAACTTGACGATGAAATTTTAAAAGTCGGTACAGATCGATGGATACCAGCTTCGAAAGTAAAAGGCCTCTTTGAAGATACTGAAATATCAACGGCTCAGACTCAACCAGCCGAAGCAAATGCTGCTCAGGGCAATACCATTCCCCAGAGCCATGACGAACGTATCTCTGCTTCGCCACCTCCACCCCCACCTCCTGCACCGGTACAAATGGCCCAAGGCGCCGATCCAGGAATGGGGCTGCTCATCCCAATCAATCGCAGCGGCTGGTCTATTGCCGCTGGTTATTTAGGCCTACTCTCACTGCTTCCATTCGTGTGTTTCTTTGCAGTCATTATCAGCCTCATTGCTTTCTATGACTTCCGTAGACGACCTGAGATGCAAGGACGAGGCCGCGCTACATTTGGCTTGATCATGGGCGGCTTGTTCAGCATGGGCTACATCTTGGTCTTCATTATGTACTTCAGCCAAGAAATGATGTATTAGTTTGACACCGCTTGGCTTATCTCAACGGCAAAATTGAAATGATCAAACGCCTCATCATTCTGATTATGACCCCTGCAATCATTAACACGGGATGCGGCTATCAACCTGCCCCCAAGCCGCCAGGCTATGACTCGGTCACCGAGACCCAGGCTGATGGCATTCCGCCCATCCTCTCACAGGAACAACTTGACGCCCTTGATGAAGAAGCCCTGCAGACCAGGATCAAGCAACTCAAGACAACTCGTCGCAAT